>CAYWIF010000012.1:81544-86048 GCA_964458265.1 uncultured Hyphomicrobium sp.
GCTTCGTGCAGCAGCTTTATCGCAAGGAAGCCGATGACAGGCGTCTGCCCGGCCGGTTTGGCGAGGACCGGGTTGCCGGCAGCGAGGGCGGCCGCGGTCTGGCCGACAAATATTGCCAGCGGAAAATTCCACGGCGCGATGCAGGCGAAGGGGCCACGCGCGCGCCAGTCCATGGTGCTCGTCTCGCCGGTCGTGCTGGCGAGGCTTAGCGGTTCTGCGAAATATTTGCGCGCTTGCAAGGCGTAGTAGCGCAGGAAGTCGGCGGTCTCGCGCACTTCGGCGAGCGCGTTCGGGACGGTGCGGCCGGCTTCACGAACAAGAACGGCCATCAGCTTGGAGCGGTCGCGCTCGATCAGATCGGCGGCGGTATCGAGGATTTTGGCGCGTGCGGGGCCGCCCAGGCGATCCCAGTCGAACGCGGCGTGCGTAGCCGCCGTGAGCGCCGCGTCTATCTGGGCTTCGGTGGCGTTGCGGACGGTGCCGATGCGCTGGCTGCGATCGTGCGGGCACAGGACGAGGTTGGCCATGCCGCCTGCGGACTGAACCGCGCCGGAGACGATGGCTGCTGCCTCGAAGGATTGGCCCAGCGAGGTGGTCATTTCGGCGTACAACGCCGACCGCACGGCGGAATTGTCGAGCGCCAAGCCGGAGGAATTGCGCCGTTCCGGCCAGAAAACGTCGCGCGGCTTGACGAGCGATTTTTCGGGTTCGGCGCCGCCGGCACGCTCGCGCTCGGCCTCCTCGACGGGATCGCGAATGATCCGGGTGATTGGCATCTCATCGTCGGCGAGGCGGTTGACAAATGAGGTATTGGCGCCGTTTTCGAGCAGGCGGCGGACGAGATAGCCGAGCAGGTCTTCGTGGTCGCCGACAGGCGCGTAGATGCGGCAGGCACGGGGGGCCTGGCTTCCCGATCCGCCACCTTTGACGACGCTTTCGTAGATCGCCTCGCCCATGCCGTGCAGGCGCTGGAATTCGAACGGCGTGTTGCCGGCGGCGACCATGGCCGAAGCCATGGAATGCGCATTGTGGGAGGCGAACTGGCACACGAACTGCTGCGGGTAGGTCAACATCAGGCGCATGCAGGCGAGAAACGACACATCGGTGTTCCGCTTGCGTGTGAAGACCGGATAGTCGGCGAGGCCGCGTTCCTGCGCCCATTTGATCTCGCTGTCCCAGTACGCGCCCTTGACGAGGCGGACGGGGATGCGCTTGCCGCGTTCCTCGGCAATGCGCCGGAGCCAGCGCAGGACCGGCACGGCGCGGCGGCCGTAGGCCTGGACGGCGATGCCCAGACCATTCCAGGATCCGATCGCCGGGTTGACGAACGCTTCACCGAACATGCGCAACGTGGGTTCGAGGCGGTCCTGCTCCTCGGCATCGACCGTGATGCTGAGACCGCGCGCCATGGCGTGATGGGCCAGCGCGTTCAGGCGCGGCAACAGTTCCTTCAAGAGCCGCTCTTCATGGCCGGCCTCGAAACGCGGATGCAGGGCCGACAGCTTTACGGAAATGGATGGGCGCGAAATGATGGCGTCGGCATTGAGCGCATGAAGCGGCCCAACCGACAGGCCGACCGCATCGATGGCGGCGACGTAACGCTGAAAATAGCGCTCTGCGTCGGCATCCGACCGGGCGGCCTCGCCCAGCATGTCGTAGGAAATCCGGTAGCCCTTTTGTTCGTAGCCACGCGCGCGGGCGATGGCATCCTCGATCGTCCGGCCAAGAACGAACTGCTCGCCAAGCAGCTTCACCGCCTGCCTGATCGCCTGCCGGATGAAGGGTTCGCCGGAGCGGGCAACAAGGCGCTTCAGGGCATCCACGGCATTGGCGGACCGGCTGTCCTTCAGCTTCACAAGGCGGCCGGTCAGCATCAGGCCCCACGTGGAGGCATTGACGAACAGGCTGTCGGAATGGCCGCGGTGGCGGTCCCAGTTCCCATGCGAGATTTTTTCGGCGATGAACGCATCGGCGGTTTCGCTGTCGGGGATACGCAGGAGCGCCTCGGCGAGACACATCAGGATGATGCCCTCCTCGCTCGACAGGCCGTATTCGCGCATGAACGCATCGACACCGCCATGCTGGGCCTTGTCGGCGCGGGCTTCCTGGACGATGCGGCGGGCGATCTCGGCGGTGCGGCGGCGTTCGTCTTCGGTATAGACGGCGCGCTCGATGAGCCCGCCGACGAGCCGGTTTTCATCGATCAGATGATGCGCGGCGATCTCATCGATCCCCGGCAAGCGGCCGAACGCCGGCTTGCCGGCGGCTCCCGCGCCCGTTCCGCCCATCTCCGGTGTCTTGCGTACCGCGACCATCGCCCATGTCCGTTTCACGCTGCCCGCGCGCGGGCGATTCGATCAGGACCACAGACTAGCAGATCGGGGCTGGCGGTTCAGGACGCAAGGGCTGGCTGACCACCCTCTTGACGGCTTTCCTGGGGAACGGTTCTGTGCCGGGCTATTCCGCCACACCGGCTGATCGAGGACGCCCATGCCGTCACCCCGGATCGTTCGCACCGTCAAGGCCTTGCGACTGGCTGTTCGGACGTGGCGGTCGGCTGGGGAAAGTGTGGCACTGGTGCCGACGATGGGCGCGCTGCACGAGGGGCACCTGACGCTCGTTACGCTGGCGCTGCGCAAAGCCGATCGCACGGTGGTCTCGATCTTCGTCAATCCGACTCAGTTCGGGCCGGCGGAAGATCTGGCGCGCTATCCCCGGGATGAGGCCGGCGACGCCAAGCTGCTCGGCATGGCCGGGGCCGATTTGATCTGGGCGCCGGACGCTGAGGAAATGTATCCGCACGGGTATGCGACGGCGGTCGTGCCGAAAGGGGCGGCGCTGCCGCTCGAGGGTGAATTCCGACCGCACCATTTCGCCGGGGTGGCGACGGTGTGCACCAAACTGTTTTCGCAAGCGACGCCGGATGTGGCGATCTTCGGTGAGAAAGACTTCCAACAGTTGTGCGTCATCAGGCAGCTTGTCGCCGACTTGAACCTGCCGGTGAAAATCGTGGCGGCCCCGACTTCGCGCGAACGGGACGGTCTCGCGCGGTCGTCGCGTAATGCGTACCTGACACCGGACGAGCGCAGCATTGCTCCGGCACTGCACCGGGCGCTGAAGGGTCTCGCCGCCATCGCTGCCAACGGCGGGCTCATCAACAAGGCGATCGACGTGGCGACGCACGATCTTCTGCACGCGGGTTTTGCGAAGGTGGACTATCTGACGGTGCGGGACGCCGCCACGCTCGAGGCGTTCGATGGCAAGTCGGGGCGGCCGGGGCGGGTGCTCGGCGCGGCATGGCTCGGCGCGACGCGCCTCATCGACAACGTTGCTGTGTGAGTTGGGGCTTCGACCCGATCAGACGCGGGCGGCGAGTTGAAGGCCTGCAAAGAACGTTTCGAAGCTGTGCGCAATGAGGGTGATATTGCCCATGCCTTCGATGGTGCCGTCGGTCTCGTCGAGGTCGGGTTCCAACTCGTGGTCCCAGAAATAGACCTTGCCGCGCGCGTCGCCGGCTACGCCTAAGCAGATCGCATTGCCGCCGCTGTCGTCCATGATCCAGATGAGGTCGCGCGGAATGCGGGCGAGCCAGTCCTGATAGGTGGCGCGCTGGTTGCGCAGATCCATATGGGGTTCCGCGCGCAGTCCGCCGATGTGATGCAGGTCGGTGTCGATCGGTTCGCCGTTGGCCGTTGAACCGCTGATCAACAGCGCGCCGCCGACCCAGCCGCCGTTCACGGTTTGCAGAAATGCGCGGTAATCATGGGGAAGGCCATTGCCGATTTCTTTTTCAAAGGCTGCGATTTCGCCTTCCGACAGCGGCGTGCCGGGCTTGGCGAGGTAGGCGCGGAATTCGTCGAGGGTCATGCTGCATGTCCGGCAAGTATCGGTGCGATGCTTTTGCTGATTCCGATGGCCGGAAAGGGGCGACGGTTGATGCCATCCACGCCTTTACCCAAGCATGGACTTCCACATTTCCATAACATTGTGCAGCACTATTCTTGCTTTTACCTCTGACCCATCATTGGTTTTGAAAATGAACTCCTCAACAGTTCCAGCGATCGGTGCAGCACCAAGTGGTGCCGAACCGATCGCACCACCCCAGGTCACGGTGCCAGACTGATCGGCACTTGAGATAACCGCGGACTTTCGACTCAACTCAACGTGTTTGTGTGCATCGTCAACATCCCAGACTAACTGGAAATCACGGCAGTGGCGCTCGACGAGGTACCTGCGGAACTCTGAGGCGGTTGTTAGCCGTCCATATTCTTCACGTTCGATATCGTCTAGAGCGCTCCACATACGCTCCGCCATGACGTTCATCTGGTGAACGACCGCCTTTACATAAAAAACGTCCGACGGGTGTTTGAGATATTCTTCGTATGCGCGCACCACAAAATTCTGAAAAAATTCGGCGGGACGATCTATTTGAAATCCGCTTCTCACAACGGAATGTTGTCGTGCTTCTTCCAGGGGTTTTCGAGCGTCTTGTTGCGCAGCATGT
>CAYWIF010000013.1:0-16093 GCA_964458265.1 uncultured Hyphomicrobium sp.
ATCGAGTGGGAGTGACGGATCGGTTGCAGGCCGGCGGAAATACGAATTGTGCGGGCTATCGTGCAAGTTCACGATCAGCAATTGGGCGCTGCATTTGCCGACCGCCCGGAGTATATCCTTCCCTGGTTGGAAAACTGCCAACGCAGGAACGCGCATGAACCTTCGCCCGCCGGTGCCGCCGTTTACCCACGACTCTGCTATCGCGAAGGTCCGCATGGCTGAGGACGCCTGGAATGGCAGAGATCCTGCGCGGGTCGCGCTGGCTTATACCCCTGACAGCCGCTGGCGAAACCGTTCGGTCTTCTTGACCGGCCGCGCTCAGATCGAACAGTTTCTCGCTGAAAAGTGGCGGCGCGAGCATGAATATCGGTTGATCAAGGAATTATGGGTGTTCGGAAGCCATCGCATTGCGGTGCGTTTCGTCTACGAATATCACGACGATGGCGGCCAGTGGTGGCGCGCCCACGGCAATGAGAACTGGCTCTTTGATGACGCCGGTTACATGGCCGAGCGCCATGCCAGTATCAACGACGTTCCCATAGCGGAAGCTGCACGGCTATTTCTCTGGGATCGGTCCGCCGTCCGGCCATTGGATCATCCTGGCCTGAGTGACCTTCGGCTTTGATCCTAGAACGTAACGGTGACGTCAACCTCTGTACCGCTTCCACGTCACCATCACGCGCGTTCCGACCGGCACGCGCGGATAAAGATCGAGGACGTCCTCGTTATACATCCGGATGCAGCCCTTCGAGACGGCAGTCCCGATTGTCCACGGCGCGTCCGTGCCGTGGATGCGATACATCGACGACCCGAGGTAAAGGGCCCGCACACCGAGCGGATTTTGCGGGTGTCCGCCGGGAACGTAAATCGGCAACTTCGGATTTTCGCGACGCATCTCGGCCGTCGGCGTCCAGCCCGGGTTGACGGCTTTGCGTGTGACAGAGGTCATGCCCGACCAGCGGCTCTGCTGGCGGGGCACTGCGATGGGATATGAGAGCGCCGCGCCGCGTTGATAAACCCAGTAAAGTTTGCGGTCGCCAAATGACACGATGATCTGCCGTGGCGCGACGCTGGCCGGAAAGCTGACGTCCTCGCGGTATCCACCGCCCCACAGAAACGACAGAAAGTCTTGGGCCGAGGCGGGCGCGGGCCGGTAGCTCAAGGCAGCGAACCCCGCCAGAAAGCACAACATCACGGTGCGAAACGTCGGTGTGTAAGACATGGTCGGCTTCCTCGAGGCAGCGAACAATCCCAGCGAACAAACACGCATGGCGACCCCCAGAAGGTCCCGCTCCGGCAGTGCTGCTCGAATGGCTGAAAAAGTGCCGTGAGTTGGCGCCCCCGGCAAGTCGTGGCAGCACCTAGCGGAGGCTCAGCGGGCGGTTGCCAAAAAGGGTGTGGCTTCTGTGCCGCCTACGGGACGGTGTCGGCCAACCGAACTCCGCAGCCGGGGCGGAGCAGGAAATGGTGCCCAGGGCCGGAATTGAACCAGCGACACTGCGATTTTCAGTCGCATGCTCTACCAACTGAGCTACCTGGGCATTTTCGCCCGGCCGGTTTGCGACCGCTTGCGAAAGTCGGCGTCTTATAGGTGCCGCATCGGCCCCTGTCCAGCGGCCATTGCAGGTTGGTTATGGCTACAGGAAAGAACGACAATTATCCCTTTTCGGGCTCGGCCTCGTGCCCCTCTTCCTGCGCCAAACCGCCTTCCGCTCCGGCACTGTCGTCCGCCTCATCGCGTGATGTTCCTGCGATAACGAACGTGCCGCCAAGCCACCGCGCCAGATCGATATCGGCGCACCGTTTGGAGCAGAACGGCCGATGTTCCTTGACCGTCGGTTTCCGGCAAGTGGGGCAACGGCCTTTTGGCGCTGGTATGGGCATCTCGTCGGTCATGGACGGAGCTGATCCATCAGGCGGGCGCCACTTCAATCGCGGTCGGCTTCCGCCGCCCGGATCCAATTGAAATGGATCGGGAAGCCTTCCGAAACGAGCATCGCGACCACTTCCGTCAGAGGCAGCCCCACCACATTCGTGTACGACCCCTTGATCTTCTGGACGAACGAACCGGCAAGCCCCTGGATCGCATATCCGCCCGCTTTGTCCCGCCATTCGCGGGTTGCGATGTAGGCTTCGATCTCGCCCTTGGTCAGATATTTGAAGCGCACCTTGGTATCGACGATCTTGGTGCGAACCTTGTCGTGCGGCGTGATAAGGCACACGGCTGTGAGCACACGGTGCGACCTCCCCGACAACCGGTTGAGATATTCCACGGCCTCTTCAACTTGCTGCGGCTTGCCGAAAATCTTGAGGTTGTTCGATACGATCGTGTCCGCGGCGAGCACGTAGGCGTCCGCTATATCGCGATCGTTGGCAATCTGGTCCCGCGCCGCTTCCGCTTTGGAACGCGCCAAGCGTGCCACGAGCGCCCGTGGCATTTCGCTCTTCTTCGGCGTTTCGTCGAGTGACGCTGGCCTCAGCGCATCCGGCTTGATGCCAGCTTGCTCCAGGAGCATCAGCCGCCGTGGGCTGGCGCTTGCCAGCACGAGCTTCGGCCGGGGTTGGAGAGCTGTTTCCCGCGCGGCGGTTTTGGCCAGTTCGGTGCGCAACGTTTCGCGGCGCGGATTGTCGGTACGTGAGAAGGCTGAAAGCAGGGCCGATTTGGCGGTCGACATCCGGGGCGCGCTCCGTTGGCCTGGGCAGAACTGGCAGCGTTGGCTGCTTGATGCGGTCTCTATAGCATGTGACCGCTGCCGCATTCACCACACGCGCAGCGGGTCAGCAGGCTGATACAACACTCAAATGTCTCCACGTGATTGAGCTTTCTGCTCATCGTGAAATTTGATGCGCGTTGCGCTCCGCCGTCAACTTTCGGATAAGCTCCGCACGCTGCACTGATTTCGGAGGAAGCATGTCCAAGGACCGGCTTGTCGACCAATTGGGTGCAACTCCACTTTTCGGTGTGCTGGACGCCGCCGAACGCCGCTCGATTGCACTCGAAATGCGCGAGGTTCAGTTCGCACCCGGCCAGATCGTTTTCGGCCGCGGCGACCCCGGACGCGACATCTATTTCGTAGTTGAGGGCCGCGTCCGACTGTCGGTGCTGACGCCTGAGGGCCGCGAATTGTCATTCGCCCATGCGGAAGCCGGCCAGGTCTTCGGCGAGATCGCCGTCCTCGACGGCGGCATGCGCACCGCCGACGCGACCGCCGTGTCGAAGGTCGTCGCGCATTCGCTATCCAAGTCCGCACTGACAAGACTGATCGAAACGCGCACCACCGTCCGTGAGGCCGTCATACGCTTCCTCTGCAACCGGGTGCGCGAAGCCGATCAGCAGCTCGAAGGGATCGCGCTCTACCCGATCGAAGTTCGTCTCGCCCGCTTCTTCCTCGCCGCCGCGCGCCAGAAGGGGATGGCCAAGCCTGGCGCGCGCGTCACGCTGGATTTGCCCATTTCGCAGAGCGAGCTGGCCCTCCTGATTGGCGCAAGCCGGCCCAAAGTCAACGCCGCTTTGGCACTTCTGCAGGACAGTGGCGCCATCGAGCGTAGCGAAAAGTCCATGATCTGCGATATCGACGAACTGGAGAATATTGCAGGCTCGGCGTGAGGATGATGCCCTTGATACGTCAAGGTGACAGGCCGTGATCGAGGCGTTGAAACGCACCCTTGCGCCGATCCGGGACGGCATGGCAACCATCGGCCAACTGCCGCAGGTACAGGTATTGGGTCGCACCATAAGCCGTCTCGCGGAAGCGGGAACCGCCGGTTACCCGCCCGAAGTGAAGCGGCGGTTGATGATCCTCAACCTCATTTCATATCTCATAGTCGCCTCGACGCTTGTCTACGTCGTCCAGCACTCGGTGCTCGATTACGATGTCTATAAGCCGATCATCTGGATCAATGTCGCCCTGGTATTTGCTGCTGCGGCCGTGCCTTTCGCACATCGCATCAACGAAATCGCAGGCGCGGTCATCATCGTCACGGCGGAATGGGTGGCTCTGATCGCGTTCACGATGTATCTCGGCCATGCATCTGGCGTCCATCTCCAGTATTTCGTCGGAGCTGCGGCACCCTTCGTGGTATTCGGCTTGCAGCGCTTATGGTTGGTCGCCGCCGTCATACTCTCCGGCCTTGCGCTTCACTTGGCCTCTTGGTTTTGGTTTCCGGACAGCGCGGCGTTGATTCCGGCCGACAAGGACGTTATCGACAGCCTCTACGTTCAAGCGGCGATCACGACGGTCGGCTTGATTGCCGCGTCAGTTTTTTATGCTTTTCGCCTCGCCGAGCAGGCCAAGGCGGAGACGGACAATCTCCTGCGCAACATCCTTCCCGACGCCGTCGTCGAGCGCCTGAAAGCAACGCCCAACGCGGTCATCGCCGACCAGTTCGCGGACGCTTCCGTATTGTTCGCCGACATATCCGGTTTCGTCGCGCTGGCCAGGACGCTGGGTTCGGCTGAAACCGTCGCGCTGCTGAATGAGATCGTGACCGAATTTGACGGCTTGGCAAAAGGCCACGGGGTCGAAAAGATCAAGACGATCGGTGACGCTTACATGGTCGCTTCAGGCATTCCGACGCCGCGCGAGGACCACTTGCACAGCCTCGCCGAAATGGGTCTTTCCATGCTTGAGTCGCTGAATGCGATTGCCGCGGCCCGTAAGCTCAATCTTTCGATACGCATCGGCATCGCGTCCGGTCCGGTCATGGCCGGTGTGATCGGCAAGCAGAAATTCACCTACGACGTGTGGGGAGACGCGGTCAACCTTGCCGCCAGGCTGGAAAATCTCTCCCAGCCGGGACGCATTCTCGTTTGCCCGCGCTGCCGAAAGCTGCTTGAGGAACATTTTTTGTTCGAAAGCCGTGGCGAGGTCGAGATCAAGGGTCTCGGCCCACGCGAAGTCCACTTCCTTGTTTCGCGATCGGCCAATAACGGGGCCACCGGCTAAGCGCTCACACCGAAGGCCCACCGGCGATCGCGAAGCGCTGCTTTATTCTCACAATGAGTTCGTCGCGTAGTTTCCGGTACGCATTGAGCGTCGTAACGCGCCCGGTTTCGGGCGGCAATAAAGACGGATCAAACGTCGGCCAGTACTCCACGTCTGCCTTCATCACCCGCGTCAGCTCCACCGCGTGATGCTGCGCTTCCGGCGATAGCGTGACGATGGTCGAGAAGGTCTGCCGCTCCAGATCGGCGAAAACTCTGGGATGGTGCAGGGTGACGTCGATGCCGATCTCCTCCATTGCGGCCATCACATATGGATCGCCATGTCCCCGGCGCACGCCGGCTGAGGCAACAAAGAACCGCCGGCCCGCAAGCTGGTCGAGGATCGCCGCCGCCATTGGCGAACGGACGGCATTGAACGTGCATGCGAACAGTATTCGGGGTGGCAACTCGGCAGGTTCGGCCACCGCCGTCAGCCCTTCCAGTGCAGAGCGGAGATGAGTGTGAAGAGCCGCCGCGCCGTATCGAAATCGAGCGTGATCTTGCCCGAAAGCCGCTCTTGCAGCAGGCGGCTGCCCTCGTCATGCAGCCCCCGCCGTCCCACGTCGATCGCCTCGATGCGCGATGGCTGGCCCGAGCGGATTGCCTGATAATAGCTGTCGAGCACCATGAAGTAGTCTTTGAGCAGGCGCTTCAGCGGCGTCATGGTCAGTGTGTGCACGGCTGCGGCGGCCTCGCCCTCCGTGGCGTAGGCGCTCAGCACAAGGCGATCGTCCGCAATTGCGATTTCGAGCCGGTAAGGACCCCGATCGATTCCTTCCAACTTGAACGAGTTGCCGTCGAGAATATCGAATATGGCGACTTCGCGCTCGTGCTCGATATTGGAGTTGCCGCGCGCAATAGACCCTTCGTCGATGTGGATCGAAGCAATGCGGTTGCGATCTTCGGTGTGATTTCCTGCCGGCGTATCGGTCATCTGCTCAATCGCGCCTCATCCGCGGGTTGAAAGCCGGATTTCAACCGACCGGCGGTGCGCTTCCAGCCCTTCCGAACGCGCGAGCGTCATGGCGGCATCAGCCACCCGGGCCAGCGATTCCGCGTCGAGCTTCAAGATCGACGTGCGCTTCATGAAGTCGAGCACGCCGAGACCTGACGAAAAGCGGGCCGAACGCGCCGTCGGCAGGACGTGATTTGAGCCTGCCACATAATCGCCGATCACTTCCGGCGTATAAGCGCCGATGAAAATCGCACCCGCGTTGCGGATCTTCGCGGCAAGGTCCTCGCTGTCGAATGTCGCGATTTCGAGGTGCTCCGCAGCGAGCCTGTCGGCCAGTGCCGGGGCTTCTTCGAACGACTGCAAGACGATCGAAGCGCCAAACACATTCCAGCTTTCCCCGGCAATGTTGCCGCGAGGTAGCGTCGCCACTTGCCGCGCGACGGCCGCCTCCACCGCCTTCGCGAATCCGGCGTCGTCCGTCATCAGGATCGATTGCGCCGCTCTGTCGTGCTCCGCCTGGGCCAGAAGATCGGCAGCAATCCACTCCGGATCGTTGTTTTTGTCGGCAATGACGAGCACTTCGGACGGCCCGGCAATGCTGTCGATCCCGACCGTCCCGAAAACCTGCCGCTTTGCAGCGGCCACGTAGGCATTGCCCGGACCCACGATCTTGACGACGGGTTTCACAGTCTCCGTGCCGAATGCGAGCGCCGCCACCGCTTGCGCCCCGCCGATGCGATAGATTTCCGAAATGCCGCAGAGCCGCGCTGCGGCCAGCACGAGCGGGTTCAACTCTCCGCGCGGACTGGGCACGACCATCACGATGCGCGGCACACCGGCGACGATCGCCGGCAGCGCGTTCATCAGCACGGACGACGGATACGACGCCAGTCCCCCCGGCACGTAAAGTCCCGCTGATTCGACCGCCGTCCACCGGTCGCCGAGTTCGACGCCGGCCTCATCAATATAGCGCTCACTCTTTGGCAACTGCCGCATGTGATGGGCGCGTATGCGGTCCGCCGCGAACGAAAGCGCGTCGAGCGTCTCCTTCGAGCACCGCGCGACCGCTTCATCGACCTCTTTCGCCGTGACGGCGATACCGGTCGTTGCCAAATCGATCCCGTCGAATTTCTGGGAAAGATCGATCAGGGCGGCGTCACCCCGCGTTCTGACGTCGGAGATGATGCCACGCACGGCCGCATCCACTTCCGCCGAAACCTCGCGCTTCTCCGACAGCAGTGCCGTGAAGGCCGCCTCGAAGCCGGGATCGGATGTGAGCAAAGTCTTCGGCATGTGCGGTCCAGGTGCGGTGGGTGGAAATCAATAGAGTGCGGGCGCTGCGCCGTGCCGTCATGCGCCGGTTTCGATTTCAGGATGTCTCGTCGTCAGGATGGTCTGGCTTTGATTTCGTCGCCCAGGCCGCGCCGAGGTCCATCAATTCAGCCTCCAGGCACTCCACATGCAGCCGGATGGCGGCACCACCAGCACAAGATATGAGGACGTGACCCTCCGGCGCCGCCGTCGGTTCGAAGCGGATGGCGAGCACGTTGAGCATCTGCCGCTTGTCGGTCAAATCGATATTGGCGAGTTGAGCGCCGAGAACGTTCTCGAAACGAAGGCCCGTTCGCCGCCGGGTATAGCCCCGGCGTCGCGACCGCGACGCCGACAACGCATCGCTCCAGTCGAACCGATTGGCGATTGCCGCAAACCGCCGCTCGGCCTTGAGGAAGGTCATCTCGGTGACGTTGATCACCGCGTCCTGCAGGTGCGCGGAAAAGACCTCCAGATCTTCGCTGTCGAGGGCAATGAGCTTCAGGCCCGGACTGTCGTTGGCGGTCATCGTCGGCTGCACATCAGTTTGCGGAGTCGCGGTAAGCGGTCCATTGCGAAGGGCTTGGGTACCTCTACCCTTCACGTTCCAAGTCTGGCGGTGTGATACTGGCGGCGGGGAGCGAGTGCAACCACGCTCCCCGGGCGCCTTGTCGCGTTAAGGACGATCACCTCAGGCGTTGCGGGGCGCCTTGCGGCGGTCGTCACCACGTGGTCCCGATGGCCGCCCGCGCGGACGGTCGCCACGGTTGCTCAAAAACGTCACATCATCCAAGCCTTTGGTCGGTGCCTCACCACGATTGCCGCGGTGACCCGTCCGACCGTTTGAATGAGAATGTGCGGGCCGATCACCGGCCCCCGCGCGGTGTTCGCCATCGCGGTGGCCACCGCCGTGACGCGGACGGCCCTCGGTTCCGTGGGGACGGCGTTCGCCATCGCGAGACCCATGATCGCGGTGTGGACGCTCGCCTCCGCGCGGGCCTCTATGGTCGTCCGGACGAGAGTGACCGCGCCCCTCGCCACGGTGAGCGCGCTCGCCATGCGGACGCGCATCGGCCGTGCGATCACCATAGTGGGTCACGGACCGGCCTTCGCCGCCACGTTCGTTCGGACGTTCATCGCGGCGCGGGCGGGCCCCGTCGCGCTTGCCGTCCCGGCGGCCTTCGTGGGCTCTTGGGCGTTCGGTCGGGGCGGTGACACGCTCGCCGGCCGCCAATGGATCGTAAGGACGGCGATCGCCGCTCCCGCCGGCTTTGAAGTCGCCGCGCGGTGCCCCGCGCGACGATTTGGGTGCTCCATCGCGCTCATTGGTTTCCGCACGACGCGGGCCACGGTCGTCGAAGCGCGGCCGTTGCGGACGCCCGCCTTCGCGGTCGCGACGATCGTTGCTGCGGTCGCGGTGATCGCCCGAGCGATTGCGGTCATCTCCGCCGCGCGATGCGAAGTTGCGCGGACGATCGCTACGCGGCCCACCACGCTGACCGCGCGATCCGCCGGGTGAAAGGTCGGCGCGTTCTGCGTCACGTTCCGCGCGGCTTTCGACCGGCGCCACCAATGTCGCGTCGTTACGGCGGTCCCTCGACGGGATCTGCAGTCGCGTCAGCCGCTCGATGTCGCGCAGGTAGCCCCGCTCCTCGTTGTCGACCAAGGAAATTGCGGTGCCCTCCGCTCCCGCGCGCGCGGTGCGGCCAATGCGGTGCACGTAGCTCTCGGGCACATTCGGGATTTCGTAGTTGATCACGTGCGAGACGGCATCGACGTCGATCCCGCGCGCGGCGATATCGGTCGCGATGAGCGCCCTGATGCGGCCGGCCTTGAAGCCCCTCATCGCTTGATCGCGCTGCGCCTGGCTCTTGTTGCCATGAATGGCGGAGACGGGAACGCCGGCCAATTCCAGATGCCGCGCCACGCGATCAGCGCCACGCTTGGTCCGCGTGAAAACGATCGTGCGCGTCATCTCGGGATCGGCAAAAAGTTCTACCAGCAGAGCACGTTTCTTGTTCTGTTCGACGAAAATCACTTCCTGCGCCACCCGGTCGGCCGTTTTGGAGACCGGCGACACCGAGACTTTGACGGGGTCCTTCAGGAGTTCCGCGGCAAGCGCACCAATCTCGTGCGGCATGGTCGCGGAAAAGAACAGGCTCTGGCGGCGATGGGAAAGCTTGGCCACGATCTGGCGCAGCGGTCGAATGAAGCCCAGGTCCATCATCTGGTCGGCTTCGTCGAGAACCAGGATTTCGGTGCCCTCCAGCGTGACATTGCGTTCCGTCATGTGGTCGATCAGCCGGCCTGGCGTCGCGACGAGTACGTCCACGCCGCGCGCCAGCGCATCGCGCTGAGGTTTATGCGCGACCCCGCCGTAGACGACCGCGACGGAGAAGCCCATGTGCCGCCCGTAGGTGCGGAAGCTCTCTCCGATCTGGGTTGCAAGTTCGCGCGTCGGCGATAGGACCAGGGTCCGCACGCCCTTGCGCAAAGCAGGCTGGCGGCTCGCGTTGAGCCGATGCAGGATCGGCAGCGCGAAAGCCGCGGTCTTGCCGGTGCCCGTCTGCGCGATACCAAGGAGATCTTTGCCCGCGAGGATCGAGGGGATGGCCTGTGCCTGGATCGGCGTCGGCGTCGTATAGCCTTCGGAATCCAGCGCCTTCAGCAGGAGCGGATCGAGGCCGAGTTCATGAAAGTGAGTCACGGATGTTCTTTCGGTTGACCCGCGTGCGCATTGTGGCCGCAACCGGCAACGCCGGCGGCAGGCTGATGCGCTTGTTGGTTGCGCGGGCTTGATGGCCTGGCCCATGCGGCACTGCCGGTATGGGATGAAGGCTCATCAGGCGCCCTGCGTGCCGGGGCAGCCGATTTTTGGGAGGTCAGAGGCGCGGACCGGAGGACGAACGGACCGCCAACAGGCGGACTTCGCTACAATTGTCCCGTCACGCAGTCGCGCGCCGATGGACCGGATCAGAGCGATCCGGATGCGGGCTTATCTCATGCTGCGCCGCAAAAAGCAAGTCCGTGGTGCATAGGGCCTAGCGCAAGCTGAGGTCGGCGACACCCACAGCGATATTGAGCCCGGTCTGCCCCTGGACGCTGAGCGGCTGCAGGCTGACTGTGGTCTTTGATCCGCCGACCAGAATTTTCGTGCCGACCCCGACCCCGATGGAAGCATCGGCGTTGGCGCCAACGTAGTCACCGGCGAGCGCCTTGGGGCCCAAGTCATTGGAACTGGTAAAAACCGCCCAAACGATCGTTACTTTCGATGTGAAACCTAGGTCGAGGCCAACCTGCGTCACCGAACCTTCATAGGCTTCCGACGGCCCCTTCACCGGTTTGAAGACGCAATCGTAGTGTTTGTTGGAGCCGAGGATCAGCCCGATACCTTCTCCGCCCTTGCAAGTCAGCGTCCCAGCCTGCGCCTGAGCCGCAAGGGCCGGGCTGCTGCCCGCCATAGCCAAGCATCCGAAGGCAAGAGCGATCATCGTCTTCATGGATTTCCCCAACGCAACTGAACAACGGCATCGCCATGACGCCCCTGCGCGGCAATCAACGACACCTCGGACCGGCGTGGCAAGCGAATTCGACGGGCCGGTGGGCCGTGTCAGCCGGACGAAAGACGCTCGATCTGGGCACCACAGCGCGAAAGCTTCTCTTCCAGCCTCTCGAACCCGCGATCGAGATGATAAACGCGCCCGACGGTCGTCTCCCCTTCCGCCATCAGCCCCGCGATAACCAGCGACACAGATGCGCGAAGGTCCGTCGCCATCACCGGCGCGCCGCGCAGGTGCCGGACCCCCTTGATGGTCGCCGTATCGCCGTGCAGCTGAATGTCGGCGCCGAGACGCGCCAATTCCTGCACGTGCATGAAGCGGTTCTCGAAGATGGTCTCGCGGATCACACTCGTCCCGTGAGCGCGGGTCATGAGCGCCATGAGCTGCGCCTGGAGATCGGTCGGAAAGCCGGGATAGGGCTGCGTTTCGACCGTGATCGGCTCGATTTCTCCACCGTTGCGTTGAATACGAACGCCGGTGGACGTCGGTGTCACGCGGGTGCCTGTTGCCGCCAGGACATCCAGCGCATTTTGCAGCAGTTCCACCTTGGTATCCTGCAGCACCACGTCACCGCCCGTCGCCGCCACGACCATCGCAAACGTGCCGGTTTCGATCCTGTCCGGCAGGACGGTGTGGATCGCGCCGTCGAGCCGGTCGCGGCCTTGAATGCGCAGCGTCGATGTCCCGATGCCGTCGATCAGCACGCCCATCTTGACCAGCAGCGCGGCAACGTCGCCGACTTCCGGCTCACGCGCCGCGTTCTCGATGACGGTCTCACCCTTCGCCAGTGCTGCCGCGAGCAGGACATTGTGCGTCGCGCCGACGGACACCTTCGGAAACATGATCCGCGCGCCGTGCAACCCCTTCGGGGCCGTCGCAATGACGTAGCCACCGTCAATCTCGATCTCGGCACCGAGTGCCTTGAGGCCCGTCAGATGCAAATCGACCGGACGCGTCCCGATTGCGCACCCGCCAGGCAGCGAGACCTTCGCCTGCCGCATCCGCGCGAGGATCGGCCCGAGCACCCAGAAGCTCGCGCGCATCCGCGACACCATCTCGTACGGCGCGGTGGTGTCCACGATGTCCCGTGCCGTCAGATGAACGGTTTCGCCCTGCAGGCTCGGCGATGGGCGTTTGCCATCCACCGCGAGATCGACGCCGTGATTGCGCAGGATGCGGCCGAGCAGATTGACGTCCGCGAGATTTGGTACGTTCTTCAGCGTCACGCGGTCCGCGGTCAGCAGGCTGGCGATCATCAGCGGCAAGGCTGCGTTCTTGGCGCCGGAAATCGGAATGGTCCCTGAGAGTTCACCGCCGCCGGTAATTCTAATGCGATCCATCGTGAAGGGCCGTCCTGTATCGGTAGGGAGAACTTGAAGCCGCCTGCACGTCATGATGTTAGCATGTTAGCGCGCCGGCCAGTTCGGAGGGGTGACTGCGCTGCATAGACCCTGCGCTAGCCTTACGGCAAGTGAACAAGCCCACGCGTGCAGCATGGCGCGCGGTCAGTCGGTACGGTCGCCGGACGCCCGTTCGCCGCCGTCCGCAACTTTCGCCGCCCCCGCGGCGCGCGCCTTTTCCTTTCGCTTCCGCAAATTGGATCGCAACTCGTCTGCCAACCGCTTGGACCTTGCCGCAGCGGCCGTCTCGGAGGATCGCATCTTTTTGTCAGGTCCCGTCATGGCGTCCGGCGCAGATGGCTCAGCACTCCGGCGATGCCTAGCACGCTGAACCCGGACGGGCCATAGCGCGCCGCCGGCCGATCAGCTCTCACCGCCGGCCGACGCCCGCTTCAGCACCAGTGTGATCCCGATCAGCGACGTGTTGTGAAACTGGATCTCGACGATCTGCCGGTCGTTCTTGACGATCACGTCCATATTGGCGTTGAGGTCGTCGCCCTTGACCGATACCGCGAGCCCGCGCTCCGTGATCTTGCCCTGCAAGACGCCCTTGAGGTTATACATTTCCTCCGACCACTCTCCGGACAGAACACCGTCGCGGTCTTCCAGACGGCTCTTCAGTTCGATCTTTCCGCTGGGCGAGGCGCATCTGATGGTCTGCTTCAGCCCCGGCGCGTCGGTCGCCGCGAAGTAGGTCGCCCGGCACGTCACCGTCTCCGCCTTGCCGTCCTTGAAGCCGAGCCGACCCTCGCCGGTCCAAAGTCCGGGCAAGCTGGCGAGCGAATGGCTGAGGGCTGCCGGTTTGGCCGCTCCACCTTCTGCCATTGCAGGCCCCGCAAGCGCTCCCGCCGCAACCATGAGCGCTCCAAGGATTCCAACCCGTGCCATGCCGATGTGCCCCCGCCCAACCGATTGATGCGCCATGCATAGAGAGATTCGCCACTTTGGCCGTCTGTGCAACTAAGTGCCTGCACATTTGCCCGGCGGCGTGTTCAACAAGGCACGCCGGCCTGAAGTTCCGTTAGCCGTTCCAAGAACCGCCGCCGTCGGCAGCCTCGCCCTGAAATGGTCCACCATTTGCTACGTACGAGCAATACCGCGTCCCGGTAGGCGCAACCTGTATCGCGTAGGAACACGTAACCGATGACCAAACCGATCTTTACCAACTTCACGGCCGAGCACGCAGCCAATTGGGGCAAGGCTCCCCTCAGCATCCCCCACCGGTTGCCCGACCACCCCTTGTTCCAGATCGAAGCACTCGAGGAGCTGATCGAAACGTATCCCAAGGAGCACTATGCACTGGTGCATATGGGTGCCCAGGGATCACCGAAGAAAAGCTGGCGAGAAGGGACCATCGGCAATCTCAGCGGCAGGGAAGTCATCGAAGCCATCGAACGCGGCCGCATGTGGATCCACCTCTATCGCGTCGGCCAGGTCGACAAGCGGTACGGCGAACTTCTCGACAAAATCTTCGAAGAAGTTCGCGGGCACGTCCCCGGATACGACACCTTCACGCGGCTGAACGGCATCATCATTTCATCGCCCGGTGCGCAGGTTTACTACCACTTCGATCCCGCCGGTCAGTCGCTGTGGCAGATCAAGGGCCAGAAGCGCGTTTATCTCTACCCGCCAAAGCCGCCTTTCCTCACGGAAGAAAGCTTGGAGCACGTTGCGCTTTATCACGACGAAGTCGGCATCAAGTACGATCCGTCGTTCGAGGACGGCGCGCAGTGCTTTCTGCTCGAACCCGGCACCATGATGCACTGGCCGCTCAACTCGCCCCATCGGGTTGAAAACCTCGACTGCCTCAACATCTCGATGACGACCGAGTACTGGACCGAAGACATTCGCCGCCGTCAGATCGTCAACACCGCGAACGGCATCTTGCGCAACATGGCCGGCATCACGCCGAAGAGCCGCGCGACGAGCGGACTGGGATTCTGGTCCAAGGCCGCGATGCAGTCGGTCGTTCGCCGGACAGGTGTGCTTGAAAAGGAACGCAAAGCGCGGCGTCCGATCCAGTTCCAGCTCGATAAGCAACACCTGGGTTCCGTCGTGGAACTCCCGGGGGCGGCTGAATAATGCAGTCATGGCCGGCCCTGCCCGGTGCAGCAGCAAATCTGCCGGGTGCGAGAATTCGCCCGGCGCTCAACGTATCTGTTCATACGGGCCGCGACGATGTTCTGACGGCGCTGCGGGCGGCTGGACCCGACGCCGTTTCTACGGCATTCCAGTCGCTTCCGTGGCTGACGGCACTCTTCACCGAGCTTCTCCCTGCGGCCGCCGCTCATCCTGTGCTGGTGGAGATCCGTGACGGTCGCGGCGTCCTCGTCCTGATGCTGCCGCTGATGGCGACGTTCGAACGTGGGCTTAACGTCTTACGGGTCCCTTCGTTCGGCGTCTCTGATTATGGCGGCCCGATCCTCGGCCCGGCGAGCGAGTGTCCCGGTGTCTGGCCGGCAGTCCGGCGAGCACTCGCGGGGCACGATCTCCTGGTCGTGGAAAATATGCGGAGTGCGATGGCAGGCAGGATAAACCCGCTGATCGCCGGACCTGGAACATTTGCCTCCGATCACCATCGCAACGCGGTGACGGTGATCGGGACCGTCGAGGACTTCCTCCGCTCGCTCGGCAAAAAATACCGCAAGGAGGCCGAGCGCTGCGCCCGCCTGCTTGCCGAACGCGGTGAGCCAACCTTCATGCGCGCCGAAACCGACGCTGAGATCGCGCGAGTCTACGCGACCCTCGAACAGCAACAGGCCGCGCGGCGCCGGGAAACCGGTGGCGATTACCTTCTCAAACGTTCGGAATATTCCCGCTTCTACAGAACCCTTCTGGCAAACGGGTGCGGCGACGGCACGGCTCACCTCTTCACGTTGGCTGCCGGCGGCGAAATCGGCGCGTGTCTGCTTGGCATCACACACGGCGGAACCTTCAAGCTCCTGCGCATCTCCACCGCTGGCGGAGACTGGAAGCGCATCTCGCCCGGCCGCCTCGTGGTTATCGAAACGATGCGCCACTTCTTAGCCCGCGGCATTGCCACGTTCGATATGGGAATCGGCAACTACGCCTTCAAACAGGGTTTTGGCATCGCGCCCGAACCACTGGTCACGCTGGAAGCGGCCCTGACCGCCAGGGCCTTACCTCGAGTTGCCTTGAACCGCACCCGCCGCAGTATGCGCAATATCGCGCCTCTGCGCCGTGCCGTGCGCCGCCTCAAAGGTTATGCCGGCGAGTGATCCGGCGCAGCGCCTCGCTTTGCGCCCCGCAACCGATCCGCTATAAGGCGCTCCAACAGGCGCGCGTCGCGCCGCTACAACTCAATTATTTCCATGGCCAAATCCGAGGACGAGAAGACAGCACCGGCCCGTCCGGCGCCGCGGCTGCCCAAGGGACTTCGCGATATCGGTGCGTCCGAGATCCGCGAGCAGCAAGCGATGCTGGCGAAAATCCGCGCGGTCTACGAGCGTTATGGGTTCGAGCCGCTGGAAACCCCGGCCATCGAATACACCGACGCGCTCGGCAAGTTCCTGCCCGACCAGGACCGCCCGAACGAGGGCGTCTTTTCCTTTCAAGACGAAGACGAACAGTGGCTCTCGCTGCGCTATGATTTGACGGCCCCGCTTGCCCGCTACGTCGCTGAAAATTTGGACAAGCTGCCGAAGCCCTTCCGCCGTTACGCCACCGGCTCCGTATTTCGCAACGAGAAACCCGGCCCTGGCCGCTTCCGCCAGTTCACCCAGTTTGATGCCGATACGGTCGGCACCGAAAGCATCGCGGCCGATGCCGAAATGTGCATGCTCGCCGCCGACACGTTGGAAGCGCTGGGCATCGCCCGCGGCGACTACGTCATCAAGGTCAACAACCGCAAGGTGTTGGATGG
>CAYWIF010000013.1:16193-81994 GCA_964458265.1 uncultured Hyphomicrobium sp.
ACCGTCCGCTTCGGCTCCGTGGGCGGCGGCGGCCGTTACGATGATCTCGTCGCCCGCTTCACGGGTCAGAAAGTCCCCGCCACTGGATTCTCAATCGGGGTCTCGCGCCTCCAGGCAGCCCTGGCCTCGCTAGGCAAGAAGTCGAGCGACACACTCGGGCCGGTCGTCGTTCTCGTCATGGACAAGGCCGAAGTCGCCGCCTACCAGAAAATGACCCAGATGCTGCGCTCCGCCGGCATCCGCGCGGAAATGTATTTGGGTGCCGCCGGCATGAAGGCGCAGATGAAATACGCCGACAAGCGCGGCAGCCCCCTCGTCGTCATCCAAGGCTCCGACGAACGCGCGAAGGGCGAAGTCACACTCAAGGACCTCATCGAAGGCGCGAAAGCCGCCGCCGCGATCAAAGACAATAAGGAATGGAAGGAAGCGCGCCCCGCGCAGGTGTCCATCCCCGAAACCGACCTCGTTGCAAAAGTGCGCGAACTCCTCGCGCGCCACGAATCATAGTGCAATCCCCTCTCCCCGCGCGCGGGGAGAGGGTTAGTGTGAGGGGCAGCCGCTTACGCGAACGCGGTAAAGCCATTCACGCCAACCCTCTCCGTATCCGGCGGGGCAAGGCCAAGGAAACAACAATGGCCGCCGAGACGGCACGCAAATTCGAAGCGCTGGAAGCTCAGGCCCAGAAGATCATGCAGGTCTTCATCAAGGCCGGGCACGAAGCCGTTTCGCCCGCCATTATCCAGCCTGCCGGCGTCTTTCTTGACGTGATCGGCGAAAGCCTGCGCGCCCGCACCTACGTCTTCACCGACCCCGACGGCGCGGAACTGTGTCTGCGCCCCGACCTGACCGTGCCGGCATGCCGACTGCATATCGAGCGCAACGCCGATCCGACCACCAAAGGCCGTTATTGCTACAACGGTCCCGCCTTTCGTTTTCAACCGGTGGACGCCAGCAGCGCGCACCCGCGCGAGTTTCGCCAGGCCGGCGTCGAGAGCATCGGCGAAGTGGACCGCGAGAAAGCCGACGCCCGCACAGTTGCGCTCACCATCGATGCCATGCGTGCCGTCGGCCTCAAGAACTTCAAGCTGCGCATCGGCGATCTGGGACTCTTCCGCGCGCTCATTAAGGCGATCGACATGCCCGATCGCTGGCGGCAGTTCCTGACCCACCTCTTCTGGCGGCCCGATGCCTTCCGCACCGAATTGCACCGCCTTGCGCGTCCGCCCGAAGAAAGCCTGAGGGCGATACCCGCCGAACTGCGGGCGTCGATTGTTCCCGGTGACATCGCGCGTTCCGAGCGTGCCGTCGTCGACTACCTGTCGGCCAACGGTATCGAACCGATCGGTACGCGCACCGTCACCGAGGTCGCGTCAAATCTCATGTGGCGCCTGGCCGACGCGAAATCCGATCCCCTGCCGCCCGAGACCGTCACCCTCATCGAGCGCTATCTCGCCATCTCCGGTCCGGCAAAGGCTGCCGGTGCGTGCCTCAAGGACCTCCTGCGTGAACGCGGCACGGCGATGAACCCCGTCATCGAAGCCTATCATCGCCGGCTGCAACTCATGGCCGACATGGGCGTCGATGTTGTCCACGCCGAGTTCTCGGCTGAGTTCGGCCGCCAGCTTGAGTACTATACCGGCTTCGTCTTCGAGGTCGTCTCTCCCGAACTTGGCACGGCCAGTCCGCTCGCCGGCGGCGGCCGCTACGACGATCTCATGCGCGCCGCCGGTGCCAACCGGGATGTCCCCGCCGTTGGTGCTGCCATCCACACCGAACGTCTCCTGAGCGTCGTCCAGGGAGGCGCGGCATGACCGAGAAACTTGTCCTCGCCGTCCCCTCCAAAGGCCGCCTCATGGACCAGACGATCGATCTGTTCGGCAAGGCCGGAATGACGTTGCGCAAGACCGGCAACGAACGCGGCTATCGCGGCGAAATTGCCGGCATCGATGCGGTCGAAGTATCCTTCATCTCCGCGTCCGAAATCGCCTGGTATCTGAAAACCGGCCGCGCTCACATGGGCGTGACCGGCGAAGACCTCGTCCGCGAGCAGATTTCCGACGCCGCTGAGCGCGTGTCGTTTTTGAAAGCGCTGGGCTTCGGCCATGCCGATGTCGTCGTCGCTGTCCCCAATTACTGGATCGACGTGCGCACCATGGCCGACCTCGATGAGATCGCGGCCATGTTCCGCCGCGAGCATGGCCGCTGGTTCCGCGTTGCGACGAAGTACATCAACACCACGCGCCGCTTCTTCGCAGAAAAGGGCGTCATCGATTACCGCATCATCGAGAGCCTCGGGGCCACCGAAGGCGCGCCGGCTGCGGGCACCGCCGACCTCATCGTCGACATCACATCGACGGGCGCGACGCTGTCTGCCAACGGCCTGCGCGTCCTCGACGATGGCGTGATTGTGAAATCGCAAGCCAATCTCATAGCTTCCAAAGCGGCGAATTGGTCGCCCGCTGCGCGTCAGGCCGAAAACGAGATCATGCAAGCGCTCGGCATATGAACGCAGTGGGTCAGCCCCCTGCTTAGGGGTCTGACCCCAGACCTGTAGCGAATTCTAAAGCCGGTCCTTCAGGCGATAGTAAAGCATCCCAAGCGCCAGAATCTGGTTGCCGGCCCAGCGGCCGACGGGCAACTGCCAGTGCCGGATCTTGTCGAAGAGATCGAACCGCTCGGTCGTTCCGCAGATCGCGTCGGCCACGATCTCGCCCGCGATGTGCGTGGTGTTGACGCCGTGCCCACAATAGCCCTGCATGTAGTAGAGGTTCGGCTCCAGGCGCCCGATCGCCGGAACGCGATTGAGCACGATGCCGATGCGGCCCGCCCACGTGAAATCGACTTTCTTGCCGGTGAGCTGGGGCAGGATTTCGTCCAGCCGGGACTTCATCGTGGCGGTGATGTCGCGCGGATCGCGGTTGGAATAATTGCACCGTCCGCCGAAGAGCATGCGCCGGTCGCCGGACATGCGGAAATAATCAAGCACGAGGTTGCTGTCGCAGACCGCAAGGTCGCGCGGATTGATCGACCGGGCGAGGTTGTCGCTGAGCGGTTCCGTCGCGATGATGTAGCTGCCGGTTGGAAATTGCAGGCCCCATAGCCGCCCACGCTCGAACTGATGTGACGTGTCCCCGCCGAGCACGATAGAATCGGCTTCGACCCGCCCCCGCGCCGTGCGTGCAAACGGCTTTGCGCCGCCTTTCATCTCCAGGACCTTGGAGTCTTCGAAAATCTGGACCCCCAGCGACGCCGCCGCGCGCGCCTCGCCCATGCACAGGTTCAGCGGATGCAAATGCCCGCTTTTTCTGTCGACGATGCCACCGTGATAGATCTCGCTATCGAGCACGCTGCGAAAATCGCCCGGCTCGATGAGTTCGTGGTGCTCGCCTTCACCGTCCTTGACCCGCGCCTCGTAATACGCCCGGATCGCATCCATATGCTTCGGGCGGGCGGCGGCCTCCATCCAGCCGTCCTTCCAGTCGCAGTCGATGCGGTACTTGCCGATCCGCTCCTTAATGATCTCATGTCCGCGGTACCGGATATCGCGCACGAGTTTTGCACCCGCCGCACCGAGTTGCCGCTCGATTTCCGCCTCGCCCGAAATCCCGGCGATGCACTGTCCGCCGTTCCGTCCCGAAGCCCCCCACCCGACGCGGTTGGCCTCCAGCACGGCGACACGCCGGCCCTTCTCCGCCAACGACAACGCCGTCGCGATCCCGGAGAATCCCCCACCAACAACGCACACGTCCGCCTTTACCGTCCCCTCGAGGGCCGGATATCGGGTCGTGTCATTCACAGTCGCTGCGTAATAGGAGGACGTGTGCGGCTCGGCCATGAAACTCAAATCCGAAGATCGACCCCCAATTTGTGATCACAAAGTAGAAGGCTGTCAACTCAGCACTTTCAATGATTTATGGGCTGACTTGACCGATCGCATCCTACGTGGTCTGATGTGTGATCACAAATTGGCAGGACAGCCCGGCGCCAAGGAAGGTCGCGCTGAGAGGCCCGTCACCGATTGAAAACCGGAGGCGGACATGACTGACCAGCACCCCACGCGGACTCTATCTAATTTTGCGCGCACGGCACCCATGGCCAGCGGCGATCAGGCGTTTCTCAATCACGATCCACGCGCGCGTTGGCCGGAAATGACCTATGGCGGCGCGCTGAGTTTCTTGCGGCGGCCCTACGCGCGCGACCTCACCAAAGCGAAAGCCGTTGTGTGCGGCGTGCCCTACGATGGCGCGACGAGCAATCGCCCAGGCGCCCGGCTCGGTCCCCGCGCGATCCGCGCCGCGTCGGTCGAACTCGGTTCCGGCGACAGCTTTCCCTACGGCGGCAATCCCTTCGAAGTCTTGCCCACCATCGATTGGGGTGACCTCAGCATCGAACCCCAACTGTCCCACCTCGTCGCGCATGACATCGAGTGCGCCGCCGGCGAGATCATTGCCGGCGGCGCCAAACTGCTCGCGCTGGGCGGCGATCACTACATCAGCCTGCCGCTGCTCGCGGCGCACGCCAAACGGCATGGTCCATTGGCGCTCGTCCAGTTCGACGCGCACTCTGACACGTGGCCCGACGATGGCCATCGCAGCGATCACGGCACAATGTTCCTGCGTGCCGCCAAATCCGGCATCATCGATCCGGCTCGATCCATCCACGTCGGCATCCGGTCACATAACCCCGATACGCATAGCATCGAGGTTTTGACGGCACCCGCGGTGCATCGCCGGGGCGTCGATGCCACCATTGATGCCATCCGCGCCCGGGTTGGCGACGCCAAGGCGTATCTGACGTTCGACATCGACGTTCTCGACCCGGCCTTTGCACCCGGCACCGGCACACCTGTCGCCGGTGGCCTCGCATCCTGGCAGGCGCTTGAAATTTTGCGCGGCTTGTCCGGTCTCGATATTGTCGGCGCCGACGTCGTGGAAGTATCCCCGCCCTACGACCACGCGGAAATCACCGCGCTCGCTGCTGCCACCGTCGCCCACGACATCCTGTGCCTCTGGGCGGAACAAGAGCGCGCCGCCGCTTGAGCGGCGCGCCATCGAATAGTTTTCAGATACGGCCCCCTACTTCGCGCCGGCATCCACCGCGCGCCGCTCTTTCTCGGCGCGTGATGACTGCAGCTTCGTCATATACGACGCGATGAGCACGCCCACCGTCACGAACGCGATCATGATGGTCGAAATGGCGTTGATTTCGGGCGTTACGCCCAAACGAACCTGCGAGTAGATCTTCATAGGCAGGGTCGTTGCGGCCGGGCCCGTCGTGAAGCTCGCGATCACGAGATCATCGAGTGACAGTGTGAAGGCCAGCAGCCACGCGGAGATGACCGACGGCGCGATGATCGGCAGCGTGACTTGAAAGAACGTCGCGACCGGCGACGCGCCGAGGTCCATGGCGGCCTCTTCAACCCGCTCGTCGAAATCCGACAGGCGCGCCTGCACCACGACCGCAGCAAAGCACATTGTGAAGGTCGCGTGCGCCAGCACGATCGTCCAGAATCCGCGGTCGAAGTTGATAGCCACGAACAATAGGAGTAGCGAAAGACCGGTGATGACTTCCGGCATGACCAGAGGCGCGAAGATCATCCCCGAAAACAACGTCCTCCCCCGGAATCGCCCCATCCGCACGAGAACAAGCGCCGCCAGCGTGCCAAGGACCGTCGCGATGGTGGCGGAAAGCAGAGCCACGCGCAGCGTCGTCCAGGCTGCGTCCATCAACTGCTCGTTCTCAAGCAGCCCTGCGTACCACTTGGTCGAAAACCCGCCCCACACCGTCACGAGCTTGCTCTCGTTGAAGGAGTAGATCACGAGCAGCAGGATCGGGATGTAGAGGAACGCAAACCCAACCACGATCGCCGTGACGTTGAACCATGAAAAGCGGTTGTTCATCGCCCGGCCTCCCGCGTACGCTGTTGAGCCCACTGGAAGGCGACGATTGGCACGATCAACACAAGCAGGAGAAGCACCGCCACGGCCGAAGCCACCGGCCAGTCGCGGTTATTGAAGAATTCGCTCCACAGCGTCTTGCCGATCATCAACGTTTCCGATCCGCCGAGCAGGTCGGGAATGACGAACTCGCCCACGGCCGGAATGAAAACCAGGAAGCAGCCGGCGACGATTCCTGGAATGGAGAGGGGGAACGTCACCTGCCAGAACGCTTTCCATGGCGGTGACCCCAGATCTTCAGCCGCTTCCAGCAGCCGCTGGTCGACTTTCTCGAGGCTCGCGTAGAGCGGCAAAACCATGAACGGCAGATAAGAATAGACGATGCCGATGTAGACGGCAGTCGTTGTATTCATGATCGTCAACGGCTCGCTGATGAGACCGATGTGCATCAGGAAGGTATTGAGCAAGCCTTCGTTCTTGAGAATGCCGATCCAAGCGTAAACGCGGATAAGGAACGACGTCCAGAACGGCAGGATGACGAACATCATCAGTGTCGGCTGCCATTCTCTCGGCGCCCGCGCCATGCCATAAGCCAGCGGATAGGCGATGAGCAACGTCAGGAATGTGGCGACCGCGGCGATCTTAAGGCTCGACCAGTAGGCCGATGTGTAAAGCTCGTCCGAAAATATGAAGCTGTATTTCTCGAAATCCAATTCTCCGAGTTTGGTCTTGAACGCTTCCCAACCCTCCGTCAGGTCGAATACCGGCGCATAGGGCGGGATCGAAATTTCCGATTCCGACAACGAGATCTTGAAGACGATGAAGAACGGGATCAGGAAGAACAGCAGCAGCCACACGTACGGCACTGCGATGACCAGCCACTTGCGCATGCGCTACACCATCCGTTGCTGTACCAGAGCCAAAGTTGCCGGCATGGTGCGCCTCACGCTTTGAGCACGACGCCGGCATCGGCCGGCCATTCGAGCCAGACCGTGTCGTCCCACGAGATCGTCCGCTCGACGCTGTGCGAGGAATTGGCGCGCAAGGCGGTCACACGGTTCCCTGCCTCCGTGTGCACGTGATAGTGCGAGATCGAGCCCAGGTAGCCGACATCGTCCACACGGCCCTTCACGACATTGATGGCGCTCTGCGGCTGATCGAGACCGATACGGAATTTCTCCGGCCGCACCGACAGCCACACCTGCTGACCGACCGACAAGCCTTCGCAGGCGCCCGCCTTGAAGATGCGCCCGTCGCCCGAGGCCGGTGTGATCTCGACCGTGCCGTCGCCCGGCAAGCTGACGACCCGGCCTTCCATGATGTTCACGTCGCCGATGAACTGCGCCACATAGCGCGATTGCGGCGCTTCGTAGATTTCGCCCGGCGTCGAGACCTGCTCGAGCTTGCCGTGGTTCATGACGGCAATGCGCGAGGCGACCGTCATCGCCTCTTCTTGATCGTGTGTCACGATCACGAAAGTGGTGCCTGTCTGCTCCTGAATGCGCATCAACTCGAATTGCGCCTGATTGCGCAGCTTCTTGTCGAGGGCGCCGAGCGGCTCGTCGAGCAGCATGATACGCGGCTTCTTCGCGATCGCGCGCGCCAGGGCCACGCGCTGCTGCTGGCCGCCCGACAACTGATGCGGTTTGCGATGCGCGAATTTGCCAAGTTCGACCAGCGTCATCGCCTCGTCGACGCGCTGCTTGATCTGATCGGCGGGCATGCCTTCCTGGCGCAGGCCGAAGCCGACGTTGCGCTCCACCGTCATGTGCGGAAACAGGGCATAGGACTGAAACATCATGTTGATGTTCGGCCGCTCGTAGGGAGCAAGATCAGTGATGTCCTGACCTTCCACGATCACACGGCCCTCCGTTGGCTTTTCGAAGCCGGCCAGCATGCGCAACAACGTGGTCTTGCCGCAGCCTGACGGACCGAGCAGCGCGAAAAACTCGCGCTCGTAGATATCCAGTGTGATGTTGTCGACGGCAACGAAGTCGCCGAACTTCTTGGTCACGTTCTCGAAGCGGATGATCGGCTTTTTCGCCGGGTCCTTCCACGGCGCAAATCCGGACTGGGGGGCCGCTGTTCTGAGAAGGCGCCGCTCGTTGGGCGCGGAGCCTGCAGCGGTACCGTTGATCGCCGGTGATACGGTCATGGGATGCCTCTGAAATGCGCGGAGTATCAGATCGTCCGCCCCCGGATACGTCACAAGTGAAAACCGCGCCGGAGCGATGCTCCAGCGCGGTTCCCGTTTCTGGCTATTTACCGGTCACAACGCCTGTCCACAGGCGCGTCACCGTTCGTTGTGTCTTGGCGTCGTAGGCCAGCTTGACGAACAGGTTGTTCATCGTCGCCTCGTCCGGATAAATCGCCGGATCGCCCTTCACTTCCTCGGAGATAAATTCTTTCGAAGGAAGGTTGCCGTTCGCGTAATTGATGTAGTTCGATGCCTTCGCGATGACTTCCGGCTTCAGGAGATAGTTCAGGAATTCATGCGCTTCGGCGGTGTTCTCGGCATCCTTTGGAATAGCCATCATATCAAACCACATCATCGCACCCTCTTTCGGGATGGAGTACTTGATGACGTGGCCGTTCTTGGCTTCGTCCGCGCGGTCGCGAGCCTGCAGGATATCGCCCGACCAGCCGATTGCAATGCAGATGTCTCCGTCCGCCAGCGCGTTGATGTATTCCGACGAATGGAACTTGCGCACGTTGGGCCGCACCGCCTTTAGAAGGTCCGCGCCCTTCTTCAACTCGGCTTCATCTTTCGTATTGGGATCGATGCCGAGATAGCGCAGCGCCGAGGAAAGGATATCGTCGGGGCTGTCGAGCATGAAGATGCCGCAGTCCTTGAACTTGGCGGCCAACTCGGGCTTGAACACCAGATCCCAGGAGTTGATCGGCGCGTCGCCCATCCGCTCTTTGATCTTGCCTTCGTTGTAACCGATGCCCGTGGTGCCCCACATGTACGTGATCGCGTGCTCGCCACCTGGATCGTACACTTCGACGCGCTTGGACACTTCCGGCCACAGATTGCCGATATTCGTCAACTTCGCTTTGTCGAGCTTTTGAAACACACCGGCCTTGATCTGCCGTGACAGGAACGCCCCCGTCGGCACCACGATGTCATAGCCCGTTTTGCCGGCCAGCAGTTTGGTTTCGAGAACCTCGTTGCTGTCGAACACGTCGTACGTGACCTTAATGCCGGTTTCCTTGGTGAAGTCTGCAAGGATCGACTCGTCGATGTAGTCGGACCAGTTGTAGACCTTGACTTCGCGGTCTTCCGCGAAGGCCATCGAGGCAACGGCCATGACACTTACGGCCGCCCCCGCGATGAACGCGAAGCGCTTACTTCCGGATTGCAACATTACGAACTCCTCCTTGGAGAGCTTTAGCGACGTCACGATGCTGGCCCCGCGCAGTCAGTCCGCGCCCCATCCGCAACGTCTGCCCATTGTGATCACAAAAATCCGGCGCTACAAGTCTATCGTTGCAGCAATTTGCCGGACTACCGGGCGGAAACCGGGTTGCGTCAAGTATGGAGTGGTCGGTCGCATGAAGCGTCTGGCGGGTGAGATAGCGGGCGGGAAGCCTGCCTCGAACAGCGAGGAATCTGGGGAAATCCAAGCTGTTGTCGGCCTGACCACGCATGAGGAAGTCTATCGGCGGCTGCGCGAACAGATCCTGTACGGGGGCATTAAACCCGGGTCCGCCATCACGCTTCGTGGCCTTGCCGATGAATTGGGGGTGAGCCCCATGCCCGTCCGCGAGGCCGTCCGCCGGCTCATCGCCGAGCGCGCCCTCCTTCTCCAGGATAACCGCCGCGTCCTGGTCCCGCCGATGACCCGCGACACGTTCGATCAGATTTTGTTTGCCCGCCGCGCCCTGGAACCCGAACTTGCGGCCCGCGCGCTCTCCAAGCTTACAAAGGCTGATATCGCAGCCATTCACGCCGTCGATCAATCGATCGACCTTGCCATGCGCGCCGGCGATACGGAGGGCTACATGCGCGCCAACCACCAGTTTCATTTCGCCATCTATAGGAAATCCGAGGCCTGGACGATCCTGGCCCTTGTGGAAAGCATCTGGCTCCAGTTCGGCCCTTTCATGCGGATGGCGTACGGACGCATCGGTACCTCCACCATCGAAGACCATCACGAATTCGCGCTCGCCGCGATGATGAACGGCGATGCCGCGGGTCTTCGATCGGCCATTGATGCCGACATCGGTCAGGGTATGGGCTTCATCGGCGAAGCCATTTTATCCCGCGCCGGCTGAGGACTTAGCTGTTTTCGGCGCCCGGCCCCCCGGGCCTCGGCTTGAGTTCGAACGCGATTTGTGATCACATTTGTGCCGGTTCAGCGCGGTTTTTTGATTTTCCACCTGCCCCCACCCGCCGGCCGGTTAACACGAAGCAATCTCATCAGGTGCAATCATGAGTCCCGAGGAGCGGTCCGGATCGAGCGAGAGCGAGATCCTGGGCGTGGGAACGACGGCCGAAAGCGTGCGGGCCTGGGTCCGCGCCCATCGCATTGAAGAAGTCGACTGCGCCGTACCCGATATTGCAGGCGTGGCGCGCGGCAAGACGATGCCCGTCGAGAAGTTCGTCAAGCTCGAGCCGGTCCACCTGCCCATCTCGATTTTCCATCAGACGATCACGGGCGATTACGTAGGTTTCGAAGAAGACGGGCAGGCGCTGTACGCCGAGAGCGACCTGATGATGGTGCCCGATCTATCGACGATCCGCCCGGCGCCATGGGCCTCCAGCCCGACCGCCCAAGTCATCCACGATGCCACCTGGCAAAACGGTGAGCCCGTTGAGATTGCCCCCCGGAGCGTGCTGCGCCGCGTCGTCGAACTGTATGCGAATGAAGGCTGGCTACCCGTCGTTGCGCCGGAACTTGAATTCTACCTGACGAAAACCAATCCCGATCCCGACTACCCTCTCGAGCCGCCGACCGGCCGCTCTGGCCGCAAGGGCTCCGGCCGCCAGGCCTACAGCCTCGGCGCGGTCGACGAGTACGATAAGATCGTCGACGACATCTACGAGTTTGCCGAACTTCAATATCTCCAGATCGACACGATCATTCAGGAAGGCGGCGCGGCCCAGCTCGAAATCAATCTGGTGCACGGCGATCCCGTCCACCTGGCCGATCAGGTCTTTCTGTTCAAGCGCACGATCCGCGAAGCCGCCTTCAAGCACGGTTGCTATGCGACGTTCATGGCCAAGCCCTTGGAAAACGAGCCGGGCAGCGCCATGCACATCCACCAGAGCCTCGTCGATACCAAGACCGGTCGCAACATCTTCACCGGCGAAAACGGCGAGCCGAGCAAGCTGTTCCACCACTTCCTCGCAGGCCAGCAGACATATCTGCCGTCCGCGATGTGCCTGTTCGCGCCGTATGTGAATTCGTATCGCCGCCTCGTGCCGGGCGGCGCTGCCCCGATCAATGTGGAATGGGGTCTCGACAATCGCTCTGCGGGTTTACGGATTCCCGTGTCTGGCCCCGTAGCCCGCCGCGTCGAGAATCGCTTGCCGGGATCCGACAGCAACCCCTACCTCGCCATCGCCGCCAGCCTCGCTTGCGGTTACCTGGGCATCAAGAACAAGCTTGAGCCGCGCGCCGCCATCGTCGGCAACGCCTATCGCAATGACCACCAGTTGCCCCGCGGTCTTCTCGAAGCCCTTCTTGAGTTCGAGGACAGCAAGGACCTGCACAAGGTCCTCGGGGACCGCTTCAGCCACGTTTATCTCGAGATGAAGCGGTCCGAGTTCGAGGAATTCATGCGAGTCATAAGCCCGTGGGAACGGGAGCATCTGCTGCTCAGCGTCTAAATCGGCTTAAGCCGCGTCTTGCAGGTGTTGCCCGACAATCCGCCGCAGAAACGCTTTGAACGCCTCGCGCTCCGCGTCGCTAAACGAAGCCAGCAGGTCATCCTCGACGACGCGGGCAATCGGCGCCGCTTGGCTGAGAATATCCCGGCCAGCATCGGTGACGCTGACGGCATACATCCGCGCGTCGGCCTTTGTGCGTTCGCGGTGGATAAGACCGCGCTGCTCAAGCCGCCGTACGATGTCGGCGAGCGTCGAGCGGTCGATCCCGGAAACGTCGCAGAGCGCGGTCTGGCTGGGTCGGTCCATGCCGTCGATCGCCGCCAGCACCACGAACTGCCGCGCGGTAATTCCCATGCCGCCCGTGGACCGGGCGAACATGTCTTCCGCGTGCTGCCCGGCCCGATGCAACAAATGCGTCGCGCTACGCGAAGCGAAAGCCAAAACGGAATCGGTTTGGATCTCCGCATGCTGTGTGTCGGCCTCGGCCGGGAAACGCTGTTCGATAGTCTTCATTGATCATCTGCCAATTCTTCTCTGGGCGCATCGACGCCGCGGCTGCGTTGCGTCGCTGGTTGTGTGAAACGTGTCAGATCAGGGAAGCTGCACGTTGCCGCGATTTTTCGTTACGTGAGGCCGATATGGGGGCCCCGGATCGCCGCTACATTGGCATTTTGCGACAGCGTGTTATTCTTTCGCAGCCTTCGCAAACTGGCCGGAAAACATGGTCGATTTCTCCGCAGACCAGCATGGCGTCCAAAGATGCGGCATCTTCACCGAGTTGCCCACACTGATGGACGCTCACGGGGTCGACACAATCGCTCTTCTCGCGAAACATGGTTTCAAGCTCGATGATTTCGCGGATCAAGATCGTGCGCTGCCATTCGCCAACGTCGTGCGGTTGGTTGATGATGCCGCACGCCAATCGGAACATGGCGCGTTCGGCCTCGTCCTAGGGCTCCGGGCACGCGCGGAGCACTTCGGCGTCATTGGAGAGATGGTGCGAAATGCACCAACCCTCGGCCGCGCCATCCGCAACTTCATTGAGCACCACCACCGCTTCGTCCGCGGTGGCGCGCCTTATGTGGTCGAACAAGACCCATACCTCGTTCGTCAAAAGGAACAGGTGCTGATTGGCTATCGCTGCCTGATAAGCGGCTTGCCGTCGCTGCAATTTCTTCTGGTATCGGTTGGCGCCGGAGTGGCGCTCGTCAGCGAACTCAGTGGACAACGCCCAAAGGAAGTGCTGCTCGGATGCAGCAGCGAACTGCTGCCGGCCGATGACGTGCGCAATCTTGTCAGGCCGGCACGCGTTCGCTTTGACGCCCACCATTTTGGCATCACCGTGCAGAAGGCTGCCACCGGCCTTCCGATTGCCGGCGCTGATCCAGCCAGGTATCAGGAGGCGACCCAACGGGTTCGGGAGTACTGGAACGGTCTCGAACCAGATTTTGTCGATCAGATCCGTCGTCTGCTTTTGCCTGTCCTGCTGGCGGAGCGCGCCCACATGCGGCTGGTGAGCGAAACAACCGGCCTCCAGCCGCGTACAGTCAACCGGCGGCTTGCCGAGCAAGGCACTTCGCTACGCGCGCTCGTCAACGAGGCGCGTTTCGAAATTGCCCGGCAGCTTTTGCGGCATACGCAATTGCCTGTCGTCGCCGTCGCGCAAGTAATGGGCTACTCGGAGCCCGGGGTGTTTGTACGTGCTTTCCGCCAATGGTCCGGCGCGACGCCTGATGCGTGGCGCAAGGGAACGCCTCTCCCACCAGAAGAAGAGGCGCGCGCATCAAACGCCGCCTCTTAGGGGAAGGACCTTTCCAGAGAGACTGATGGCTGTCCGGAAATTGGGGTCAGTGCATGTAGACGGTGTTGCCGCCGATCGGCGACGTGGGCTGTTCCCAGAAGAAATCGCTCTGCAACGGCCCGCTCGACGAGCGCGAATTGATGGTCGGGTCCTGACGGCGCGAGTCGCCGACGATGTCCGACTTACGCACCGTGTAGCCCCCGCGGCGGCCATAGTAGCTCTTGCCCGACAACGGCTTTGCTTTCTTGGCGTTCGCTGTTCTCTGCGCTTCGGCAGGCTCGGGAACAACCGCCGCCAAACCCGTCACGAGGAGGGCTGCCATCATCGACTTGAGCAGAATACGGGCCACGGGCTGTCTCCGGAAATCATTGATTGGCTAAAGTAATGCGCTCGCGGTCCAAGGTCTACCACACACCGGTTAATTCTTCTTAGGGAAGAGGCACTTGCGCCACAGTTGAGGCCGGTCCCTAGCTGGAATAACCGCGTCCCGTCAGATCAGTTCCGCCAAAACGCATTTCAAAAGCCCATAATCGAACCGCCCCTCCAGCGCGCCGTGTACCGGACCAAGTTTTCCGCTTTCCAGAGTGCCGAAGCGCTCGAAGGCGGCGTGAATCTCGTCCAGTTCGCTTTCGTCCAGATCTTTGAGAACATCGCGGGCCTCCACGACGCCCGCTTCGATCGCCTCCGCAAAATGCCCGTAGACGGTGCCGAGCCCTAGGCCACGGCGTGCAGCAATCGCCTCGGCTTCGACCCCCTGCAGGTGCAACGCGAGCGTTTCGTTGACGGTCGCAGACAGCCGGTTCTGCAGCGAAGGATGGCTTGAAAAGGCCGCCAGCGTGTCCAGCATGGCCTGTCCGTAGCGTTTGATTTTGCTCGACCCGAGACCTGTGATGTCGCCGAGTGCATCCAGCGACTGCGGCCGCTTTTCGGCCAGTTCGACGAGCGTCCGATCGTGACAGATCACGTACGGCGGCAGCTTCGCCTCTCCCGCCAATCGTGCCCGCAAAGCCTTCAGGGCAGCGAACGCGACCTGATGTTGCACCGGGAGCGCGGCGGCAGCCGAGCTCTTTTTCTCGCGCTTTGCTTTACCCCCGCGCTCGCCTACCTGTGCGACGCGCATCCGAAACGCTTCTTCGCCGCGCAAAAGCAACCGTGCCCGCTCCGTCAATTGCAGGGTTCCGTGACCATCGTCGTCGCCGGCCAAATATCCCTGCGCCACCAGTTGGCGGTAAAGGCCCTTCCAGATCGACGCGTCCGTGTCTTTGCCGATCCCGAACACAGAGAGCTTGTCGTGCGAGGCGCGCAGCGACCGCTCGTCCACCTTGCCGTGCAAAATATCGATCAGATAGCCGGTGCCGAACCGCTGCCCGGTCCGATACACGGTCGAAAGTGCCTTCTGCGCCAGAATAGTCCCGTCCGTCGTCGCGGGCGGTGCCAGGCAGTTGTCGCAGTTTCCGCACGGTGGGCTGCCGAGTTCACCGAAATACGTCAGCAGCGCCTGCCGCCGGCACGATACCAATTCACCAAGCCCGATGAGCGCTTCGAGCTTTTGCCGTTGCACCTGCTTGAAGGCGTCCGAGCCGTCCGATTGCGCGATCCACTGCCGCTGCTGGATGACATCCTGCAGCGAATAGGCAAGCCAGGCGTTCGCAGGTTCGCCATCCCGGCCCGCACGCCCTGTTTCCTGATAGTAGGCCTCGATCGACTTTGGCAGGCTCAAATGCGCCACGAACCGCACGTCAGGCTTGTCGATGCCCATTCCGAACGCAATCGTGGCAACGATGATGACACCGTCTTCGTTGAGAAAGCGCTCCTGCGCTTTGCGCCGGATTTGCACATCGAGGCCGGCGTGGTAGGCGAGCGCGCGCCGGCCCTTGGCCGTCAGCCAAGCCGCCGTCTCGTCGACCTGCTTTCGCGACAGACAATAAACAATCCCGGCATCTTCGGGATGTTCGGCTTCGATGAACTGCCACATACGCTCGCGTGCGCCGACCGATCCCATCTCTGCAAACGTGTAGCGGATGTTCGGCCGGTCGAAGCTGGCGACGAACCGCTCTGCTGATGCGAGCCGCAATTCGGCGACGATCTCCTCACGCGTCCGCTCGTCCGCCGTTGCGGTGAGGGCGATGCGCGGCACACCGGGAAAGCGGTCGGCCAGCAGCCTGAGCTGCCGGTATTCGGGCCTGAAATCGTGCCCCCACTGTGACACGCAGTGCGCCTCGTCGATGGCGAAAATGGATATGGCCGTCTGCTCGAGCAGGCTGATCATCCGCTCCTGCAACAGCCGTTCCGGCGCGACGTAGAGAAGGTCGAGCGCGCCTGCGGCCAACTGCCGTTCCACCGCCTGCTGCTCGGCAAAAGATAAGCTCGAATTGAGAAACGCCGCTGCGACGCCCGCTTCTTTCAGCGCGTCGACCTGATCCTGCATCAGTGCAATCAGCGGCGAGACGACGATGCCCGTACCGGCGCGCACGATGGCTGGGATTTGATAGCAAAGCGACTTTCCACCGCCCGTCGGCATCAGCACCAGGGCATCGCGTCCCGCGAGCATCGTCTCGATAATCGCGGATTGATGGAGCCGGAAGCTATGATAGCCGAAAACACGCTCGAGGACGGCGAGGGCATCCTGGAGCGACGGATTGACTTGAGAATTTTTCCGCTTGGCGGCGGTGGGCATGGCTGCTGTTCGGTCGAGGGGCGGATTGGACCTAACCCCTTAAAGCGATTCCCGCCTGCTACCGACCGTGCCGAAACCCAGTCCCGTGCTTTCTGGGCCGTTCGACGAGGCGGCAAAGCACTTGTCCCGCGTGTGCAGTGACGCTGCCAAGATTGTCATTTAAGAAGAGCAATCGAATTCGCTCGCTTCGAAAAGCAAAAAGGGAGGCGCCATCATGCGGCTCTGGACCGCTCTCGCCGTTGTTCTGGTGGGACTATTCTACGTCGCATGGCCCGCGTGGTCGGCCTACCAGCTCAAAATCGCTCTCGAGAGTGGGGATGTCGCCGGCGTGGAGCGCGGCATCGACTTTCCGGCCGTGCGGCAGTCGCTCCGGCCGGCCGTCACCGCCAGCATCGAAGAAAATCTGAGGGAAGCCGCCAAGGGCGCGCCGGGCACCGATGCGCTGGTCGAAAAAATCAGTAAGGACACGCTTCCCCGGCTCGTGGAATCGTCCCTGGACACTTTGTTGACTCCACAAGCGCTCATTCGCCTGCATGCGGAGGGCAAGAGCTTGCGCGATCTTATCCGGACAATCAAAACCGGCAAACCCGATCTGGCCGGGCAGATCGGGGGCTTCGTCCGCGACCTTCTGGGCAGGTCTACGACCCCCGCGCCGCCCGGCAACGAAACTGTTGTTGATACGGCGGCGCCCGCGCCGATTGTCCCCGAAAGTCGCCGTTTGGGTCTCGGAAACGTCAAGTCCGCCGGCTTCGACGGCCCTATGTCGGTCTACCTTGGTATCGCCCGCAATCCCGAGGCGCCTGAACCTGATCTCACCGCCACCATGTCCTTCACGGGAACCGGCTGGCGCGTCACAAGTCTGATGCCCAGAATTTGAACATTCGCAACCCGCAGTAGGGATCCTGCCGGGGTTTAATGCGTTTTGGAAAAACAATAAGTTAGGTGAGGCGGCTGCAACAATTCGTATGCATCGTTTATCATCTTTAAACAAAAGCAGTTCAAGCAAGGGTCTAAGCCCGATCCTTGATTGGCGGGGTCTCGTTTGTGCCCCATGAGTGCGCCGGCGGAAGTGTTATGCAGGGAGTTACATTGATGCGTACCTTTGTAGGCGTCGCAGTTGTGCTGACGGCCGTCGCGGCTTCGATGGCACCCGTATCGGCGGCACCTGAAGCAGCCACCGCCACGCGCGCTCATCAAGGAGCAGATCAAAAAGAAGTGCTCGCTGCCATCATCTCTGAAATTGAGCGTCGCATCGAGACCACGCGCGATCCGCAGGACAAGGCGTTTCTGTCCCAGTTGTCGGGCCACTACCGCGAGTTCGACGCGGCTCCCCACTGGACACACACTGGCGGCCTGACGGATGCGGGCAACGCGCTCTATGACGAACTCGCCAAGGCCGATCTTTATGGTCTCGACCCCGCGCAATTTACTCTCCCGGTGCTGCCGATCACATCGCAAGCGGTAGCAGAAGTCGACTTGTCTGTTTCAGCGGTCCGCTATGCCTGGCATGCCCACGGCGGCCGCATCGACGCCACCCAGTTGTCGCGCTGGCTCGATGCGTCGCCGAAATCGCTCTATGCCGGTGATGTCTTTCGCGCCATCGCCGCCAACGGCGGCGATCCCGTCGCGGGCCTGCGCAGTTTCCATCCGACGCATCCACAATTCGAGCGGTTGCGTCAGGCGTATCTTGAAGCGCGCGGTGACGTGGCGCCCAAACCGCTTCCCAGTCTTTCGCCGGGATCGCGCATAGACACCGGCATGCGCCACCCGGATGTGGCGCTGATCCGCCAACGCCTCGGTCTCGACGCCTCCGAAAATTCCGACCTGCTCGATCGCAGTCTGATGCGCCGCATTCGCTCGTATCTCGACGAAGCTGGGTATGAGTCCAAGCGCTACGTCGATGATGATGTGCGCGCCGCGCTGAACAAGGCGAACCCCCGCCCCCGTGCGGCCAACCGCGATGCCCTGACCAAATTTTTAGTCAACATGGAGCGCTGGCGCACCATGCCCGGCGACATGGGAGCGTTTTACATCTGGAACAATCTTCCGGAGTATCAGACCCGTGTGATCAAGGCAGGCGAGGTGCTGTTCCAGGAACGCATCATCATCGGCAAGCCGAACACCCAGACGCCCGTCTTCTCCGACAAGATGGATCACGTGATATTCCAACCGGAATGGGGCGTGCCGGAATCGATCAAGTTGCGCCAGATCCTTCCCCACATGCGCGGCGGCGACTACGGCGTACTCGCACGCCGCGGCATGCAAATTCGCGACGGCAAACGGGTCATCAATCCGGCCCGCATCAAGTGGTCGAAAGTCAACATTCGCGACATTCCGATTATCCAGCGTGCCGGTCCCGGCAATCCCCTCGGCCGCCTGAAGTTCATGTTCCCGAACCACCACGACGTTTACATGCACGACACCAACGACAAGCACCTCTTCAACAGTTCCGAACGCACGTTCTCCCACGGCTGCATTCGCGTTCGCAATCCCGACAGCTTCGCCGAGACGCTGCTGTCGGAGGTCGAGGGCTGGACGGCAGATGACGTTGCACGCCAGCTCAAAGTCAAAGCGTCGAAGCGCATCGATCTCAAGACGCACATCCCCGTTCACAACACGTACCTGACGACCTGGGTCAATCCGGACGGGACGGTCGTGCAGTTCAAAGACATCTACGGACACGACAAGCGCTACAGCGACGCGCTGGCGGGCAAATCCGTGAAGCTGATTGCCTCTCGCGATCCGGCGCTTGCGTTGAAGAAACAGAATGACGACCTGAGGAACGGGTTAGCGGCGATTGTAAAGCCCAAGCCGAAGCCCAAACCCGCGTTTGCGCAATTCGGTGCACCCTCGCCGTGGTTCAAGTCGGGCCTCGGCAAGCCGGCCGCTCCCCCGCCGCGCTTGCTGTGGTTCCAACAGTACTGAGCCCGCCGCTCGGTCTCTGGTTAAGCGCCCGCCGGGCAACGGCTCGTGGGCGCTTTCCATTCTACTCTGTCAATCAGCCTTGACACGCTTTAGGATCGCTCCGCTAGGGACCGATCAAGGGCGCCGGCCGAATGGACCACGACGACACGATTGCCGGCGCGATCCCCGCCCTATGGGCTCCGCCGTTGGCCCCACCGGCTCCGCGTGATTTGTGCACCGATTGCGGTCTGTCGCGTACCGCCGATGCGAAACGTTGCGGCCGCGCCTGTCAGTTCATTAGGCCGGCCTATCCGGCAATGGAAGCGCGTGTTCACGGCCGCGCCCGTGACCCGTCGCGTGCCGACGAAGTCTATTTTGGCCCATTTCGCCGGATGGTGCGTGCCGCCTTGCGCGACCCCAAGCCCGGCGCCCAGTGGACCGGCATAACCACCCGGATCGCCGAGCGTCTTCTTGAGACCGGGGCGGTCGAAGCCGTTCTCACCATGGCCCCCGATCCGTCCGACAGTTGGAAGCCGATGCCTGTCATCATCACGGCTGCGGAAGGTATGTCGCGCGCCCGTGGAATGCGCATGGGCTACGCGCCGCTGCTGGCCCTCCTTGAACCCGTGCGCGAGCATGGCTTCAAGCGCATTGCCGTCATCGGCATCCCCTGTCAGGTCTATGCCCTCCGCTCGATCGAACAAGACTTCGGCCTGGAACGGCTCTATGTCATCGGGACGCCGTGTTCCGACAACACGACGACCGAAAAATTCCACACGTTTCTCGAACTTTTGGCCGACGATCCGCGCACGATCACATACCTCGAATTTCGTGCCGACCATTACGTGGAGCTGCGCTTCACTGACGGGACAAAAAAGGAAATCCCCTTTCTGAAGTTGCCAATCTCCAAGCTCCCTTCAGACTTCTTTCCGCTCACCTGCCGCACCTGCGTCGACTACACGAATGTGCTCGCTGACATCACCGTCGGCTACATGGGGGGCGAAGGCCAGCAGTGGCTACTTGTCCGTAACGAGCGCGGCGAGGAATTGTTGGAATTGCTCGGGGACGAAGTGCGCCTGTCAAATCCGGGCAGTGCCGGCAAACGCCGGAGCGCGGTCGCCGGCTTTCTGGCCAACACCGAACGCGCCGCCGGTGGCTTGCCGCTCAGATCCATGCCCGATTGGCTGCGCCCGATCGTCGGCTGGCTGATGCCGAAGATCGGCCCGCGCGGCCTCGAGTTCGCCCGCTCGCGCCTTGAAATGAAGGCCTGCGAAACCGTCGTTCACCTGCGCCGCGCCATGCCGCGCCGGGTCCGGCACATGGTGCCAGCCCATGTCTGGGCTCTGGTCGAACCCTACGGTCTGAAACCCACCGCCGATGAACTGCCGCGGCCCGGACGCGAGAGTTAGGCCCGCATGTCCGATCGCTTGCCGACATCTGCACTTGCCGTGCTGGCACTTCTCGCCGTCGCCGTGGCAATCTGGAACCTGCGCGCGGCGCGGTCGGATACCACGCAGGAAGCGGTCACCATTGGCCACATCCCGGCCACCGTTTATCGCGGGCCCGGGGTCGAACAAGCACCCGTCATCGTCATTGCGCACGGCTTCGCGGGCTCCGAGCGGTTGATGAATTCCTTTGCCTACACGTTTGCGCGCAACGGCTACATCGCCGTGACGTTCGACTTCGCTGGCCACGGACGCAATCCAGAACCGCTCACCGGCAACATCACCCGCGAAGACGGCGCGACCCGGACGCTGGTCGCCGAAACAGGCAATGTTCTGAAGTTCGCTCGCGGGTTAAGCGATGGCCGGTTGGCCATCCTCGGCCACTCCATGGCGTCCGACATCATTGTCCGCGCCGCCGCGCAGAACCCGGACGTGGCCGCCACCATCGCCGTCTCGATGTTCTCCACCGCAGTCACGCGCGATGTACCGAAAAACCTGCTCGTCATCGTCGGTGACTGGGAAGGAATGCTGAAAACGGAAGCCTTGCGCGTGACCGGCCTCGTTTCTGCGCCGGTGATCGCACAGCCCAACGTGACCTACGGAGATTTCGCCGGCGGCACCGCGCGGCGCGCAACCTTCAGTTCCTACGCCGAGCACCTCGGCGTGCTTTACCGGCCCGAGAGCCTAAAGGAAGCGCAGGCTTGGCTGGACAAAACGTTTAGCGTCAACCGCGCGGCCGAAATCCAGATCGCCGAGCGCGGCCGTTGGATCGCGCTGCTGTTCGTCGGCCTCGCCCTGCTAGTGAAGCCGCTCACGTCGCTTTTGCCGGTGGTGTCGCCGGCGCGCGCCGGTGCCGGCTTAGCCTGGCCGGATCTCTGGCTGCCGCTCGTCATCCCGGCGATAGCAACGCCGCTGATCCTGCGGCCTCTCCCGACGGAGTTCTTGCCTGTTCTGGTCGGCGACTACCTAGCCTGCCACTTTGCGCTTTACGGCGTTCTGACCGCAGCGTGTCTTTGGTGGATCGGGAAACGCCGGCCGGACCGGAGCGACACCGTTGCCGCGGTTGGCAAGCTCGCTTTCTCGGTCTTGGCGTTGCTTTCAATTTACGCCGTGATCGTTGTCTGGCCGATCCACGCCGAATTTACGAACTTCCTGCCGACCAGCGCGCGAGCGCCGCTGATCCTCGCGATGGCCGCCGGTACATCGCTCTACTTCCTCGCCGACGAGTGGATGACGCGCGGTGAGGGCGGCGCTCGCGGCGCTTACTTCGCGTCCAAAGTGGCGTTCATCGCGTCGCTCGCCATCGCCGTCGCGCTCGACTTCGAGCGGTTGTTTTTTCTCATCATCATCGTGCCGTTGATCGTCCTGTTCTTTCTCTTCTTTGGACTGGTCAGCAGGTGGGTTTATGCGCGCACGCATCATCCATGGGTGGCGGGTCTGGCGAATGGCATCGCAATCGCCTGGGCGATCGGCGTCGTATTCCCGCTCGTCGCGGGCTGAACTCTATGAGCCGCGCATCCGGTCGAGCACGTTTTGCAGAATGATCGTCGCCGCAAGTTTGTCGATCACGTCCGCGCGCTTCTTGCGTGACTGATCCGCCGCGATCAGCATCCGCTCCGCCTCCGCCGTGGTGAGCCGCTCGTCCCACAACAAAATTGGCAACGGCGACAGTTTGTTCAGATTGCGCGCAAGCGCTCGCGTGGACTGCGCCCGCGCCCCCTCCGACCCGTCAAGGTTGATCGGCAGCCCCAAAACGAGCCCCGCCACCTTGTGCTCTGCGCAGATCCCGAGAAGACGCGCGGCGTCCACCGTAAACTTGGTTCTTTTGATGGTTTCCAGAGGCGAGGCAATGCCCCGGTTGACGTCCGAAAGTGCAAGTCCCAGCGTCTTCGTGCCGGCATCGATCCCGATCAATCGTCGCCCGGCGGGCAATTCGCCAAAGAACGTCACGGCATCCTGGAACGTCGCGCCCGTCGGCGGCTGATCGGCATCGTCTGAAGTCACTGACTGGCCCGGAATTGAAAGCTGCAATCCGCTGTTTATAGACAGCCGTTGAATGAGTCTCGCCCGGATTATCTGCAACTTTGCACGTTTCAGCCGGCCCATGCTGTTGCACTGCCGGCGCAAAGGGCGTTAAGACAGGCCCGGCCGGATCCCGCCCGCTTTGCGGCGACCTTGACCGGTTCCAGGGGACATCCATGCAGGTCGATGAAGCGACGGTTCAGCGCATTGCCCGCCTTGCGCGCATCAAGGTCACGCAGGACGAGGCCAAGGCCCTCGAAAAGGAACTCTCAGGCATTCTGAATTGGGTCGAGCAACTGGCCGAAGTCGACACCTCCGCCGTCGAGCCGATGACGCGTGTCGTTCCCATCGCCTTGCCCAAGCGCAAGGACGAAATCACCGACGGCGACATTGCCGATCAAGTCACCAAGAACGCGCCGCAGACCGAAGACCATTTCTTCGTCGTGCCGAAGGTTGTCGAATAGCGTCTCATCCCCATCGAGGTCCGCCATGACCAAAATCTTTGCGCTGCTTGCACTAGTGCTGATCGCCACGGGCGTCATTGTCTTGGCGGTCCCCAAGCCCCCCGCACCGTCCGCCTCTGAAAGATCGCTCGGTCCCCAGTCCGCGCCAGACCTGACACTCGCCGATCAAGCGCGCGAGATTGCCGAGAAAATCAATGCGCCGCTGTCCATCGTGTTCGGTCTGGTCAGTCTGTATTATTCACGCCGCACGTACGTCTTGAATCGCGAGCTGCTCTCGCGGCGCCAGGGAGGCGAGGCATGACTGAATTTCGTATGATCTCGGCAATCTTGCTTGCCGTAACTTGCGCCGCAAGCCCGGCAAACTCGGAAGGCGACCGGGCGGATTTCATTGTCGGCACCTTTGCCAAACCGGGCCTGTGCGAAAAGGTTGCGGCGATCGAGGCGGGTGGCCCCAAGAATGTTTCGACCGTCACCGAAACCCTCACCGCCGAAGGTTTCCGCACCTGGGAAGGTGGTTGCGATTTCGTCTCCGTCACGGAAGCGGAAAAAGGCAAAGTCTACGAAGCAAGCATGCGGTGCAGCGAAGGTGCGCAAGAATGGACTGAGACGGACAAGTTCATCCTCGATCCGTCGGGCAACGCCATCACCGTCTGGGTCGAAGGCGAGAAGCACGAGTTCGTGAAATGCGTCAGCGAAAAAGGAAAATAGCACTTTGACGGACCTGACCACGCTGACGTTGGCCGAAGCCCGCGACGGGCTGAAGAAAAAATCGTTCTCGGCGGCTGAACTGACGCAAGCATTCATCGACGCAATTGAAGCTGGCAACGGCGCTTTGAACGCCTACGTGCTCCCCACGCCGGAGCACGCCCTTGCGCAGGCGATAGCCGCCGACGCGCGGCTAGCCAAGGGCAACGCCCGCCCGCTCGAAGGCATTCCCCTCGGCCACAAGGACCTGTTCTGCACCAACGGCATCCGCACGACGGCCTGTTCGAAGATCCTCGGCAACTTCGTGCCGACCTATGAATCAACCGTCGGCGCCAATCTTTGGAGCGCCGGCGCCGTCATGCTCGGCAAACTCAACAACGACGAATTCGCCATGGGCTCGTCCAACGAGACCAGCGCATTCGGACCCGTTGTCTCGCCTTGGCGACGCCACGGCAAGGACGGCAAGCGGACGGACGCCAAACTTGTCCCCGGCGGTTCGTCTGGCGGGTCGTCCGCCGCCGTCGCAGCCGGCCTCTGCCTCGGCGCCACCGCCACCGACACCGGCGGCTCCATTCGCCAGCCCGCCGCGCTGACGGGGACGGTCGGGATCAAGCCCACCTACGGCCGTTGTTCGCGCTGGGGCATTGTCGCGTTCGCCTCGTCGCTCGACCAGGCGGGACCCATCGCCAAGACGGTGGAAGATGCAGCCATCCTGCTCGGTGCCATGGCCGGCTACGACCCGAAGGATTCCACTTGCGTCGATGCGCCCGTCCCCGACTACGCCGCGCAAATGCGGCAGGGCGTGAAGGGCCTTCGCGTCGGCGTTCCGAAGGAATATCGCGTCGCGGGCATGTCGAAGGAAATCGACGACCTTTGGCAGAAGGGCATCGCCTGGCTGAAGGCCGCTGGCGCCACGATTCACGACATCTCACTGCCGCACACGAAATACGCGCTGCCCGCCTACTACATCGTGGCACCGGCGGAAGCATCCTCCAACCTCGCCCGCTACGATGGCGTCCGCTACGGTCTGCGTGTCCCCGGCAGGGACGTGATCGACATGTACTCCGAGACGCGCGCCGCGGGTTTCGGCAAGGAAGTCCGCCGCCGCGTCCTGATCGGCACCTACGTTCTCTCGGCCGGCTACTACGACGCCTATTACCTGAAAGCCCAGAAGGTCCGCACCCTCATCAAGCGCGACTTCGATGAAGCCTGGAACCAGGTCGACGTGGTTCTTACCCCCACCACGCCTTCGCCGGCCTTTGCTTTCGGAGAAAAGTCCGGCGACCCGCTCGCCATGTACCTGGAAGACATTTTCACCGTTACGGTCAACATGGCCGGACTGCCCGGCATGTCCGTCCCCGCCGGCCTTTCGTCGGAGGGCACGCCGCTCGGCCTTCAGTTCATCGGCAAGCCCTTCGACGAAGGCACGCTATTTCGCGCCGGCAAGGTGATCGAGGACGCAGCCGGCCGCCTCACACCTCCGGACAAATGGTGGCAATCAGGATCGAAAGGGCGCTGACGATGGATCCAAAACGGCCGTGGGAATGCGCCGACATGGTCCAGGTGCGCGCGGAAATCGATCGCATCGACGGCGAACTCGTCAATCTCATCGCCGAGCGCTTCGGCTATGTCGACCGGGCATGGCAGCTGAAGATCAAATCCGCTGAAGGCGCCGTTGTGCCCTGGCGCATCCAGCAGGTGATCGACAAGGTGCGCGCACAGGCAACGGAGAAAGGCGTCTCGCCGGACCTCTGCGAAGCTCTGTGGCGGCAGATGATCGGCTGGTTCATCCAGTACGAAGAAGAAAACTTGCGCAAACGCACCGAGGCGAACGGAGACAAGGGCCCGTGATCGACATCAATCCCTTCGATCCTCAGACCGTCGTTTTGCTGGGCATATTCAATCCCGCGACTATCCTGGTAGCGTTTTTCATGGGCCGCGCCGCCGACCAGTGGCAAAAGATTCCCGTTGCCGCGTTTGCCGGCGCCTTCGCGGGGTTCCTGCTTTATTGGCTCGCGGCGACCGTCGGCATCTTCAGCGTCCATGCGCTGGGCGGCGAGGCGGGCCAACTCCTGGTTGGTTTTGTGTCGGGGCTCGTCTGGGCCGTGCTGGGTTACAAGTTGTTTCCGTCGGCCCGCACGAATTGAAACGTCACTGCGTCTTCGTTTCGGCCCCGTCGCTTGCCAGCGCGTCCTCGATTGCCGCCACGATTTCCTTCGAGTCGGGAGCCGTCCCTGAATAAAACGACTTTACGATCCGCCCGTCACGCGCCACCAGATACTTGTGAAAGTTCCAGCCCGGCGCGGCTTTCGGACCGAGCGTCGCCGCCGCCCATTTGTAGAATGGATGCGCGGCCTCGCCCGTTACCGGCACTTTCTCCGTCAGCGGAAACGTGATGCCGAACGCGCCCTGGCAAAATTCCTTGATCTGTGTCGCCGACCCTGGCTCCTGACCACCGAAGTCATTTGACGGCACGCCGATGACGACGAGGCCCTTTGCCTCATAGGACTGATAGAGCGCCTGCAATCCCTGATACTGCTTCGTAAACCCGCAGAACGACGCTGTGTTGACCACCAGCACCGCCTTGCCCTTGTACTGCGACAGCGGCATGGGCTGGCCGTCGATCGACGTGAACGAAAAATCGTAAGCGCTTCCGTCTTGCGTTGCCGCTGTTGCTGAAACCGCGGCAGCGGTCGTCGCCAGCAGGGTCATGGAAAAGGCCTTTAGAGCCAGTGCGCGCAACATAGGTCGATCCTTTCGAAAGGTTCAGCCTACACTACGCCGGCCGGGCGAGGGAGGATCAAGCCGGTCGCCACGCCACTTACCGCGCCGACGCCTCCTGCTCCGGGGACGCAACGGCGTCCGCCGGTGGACAAAGTTCCCGCGCCCGCGTCAACGCGGCGGTTTGATCGTGAAATGTTCCGATCGGCTTCGCACCCGGTGAGCGCGCCGCGATGTATCGATCCGTCATGCTCGCCTCGAACCCGTCGAGCACCGTCAGGGCCGTATATTCCGTCCGCTGATGCGTGTCGTGGCGGAGCAGGATTGTCGCACGGCCGCCGTAGGATGCCGTCTGGATGACGCATGCTCCCGATAAGATCCCCAACGGCCGCATAGGTGTTTGCATTTCCGACCCCGCCGCTGCGGCCTCGACCGGTCGAATTTTGATCGGCGCTGGCTTCTTCACCGGTTTCGCAGCGACCTCCTCGGGCGGTCCGAGGTCTGGGTTCGGGCACTGTTGCTGCCGGAACTGCTCTGCAACCCACGCGATGGACGATCCATACTTGGGATCGACCGCCCACCGCCGCGAAAGGTCCGAAAAACGCACCCGCCGGTTGAGGCGCAGCGATGCCGCGATGATGTCGTCCTGCTTCAGTTGCGTCCGCGGCGCGACCGGATTGGCCAGCCGCTCACCCGAATAGGCGACGAGATGTTGGATCTGAGCGAGCACGCCCGTTTTGACATCCGGAAAACTATCGCCCGGTACGCCGCCACCGGTCGTGCCGATGCCGGCGAAATTGTTCTGCCGGGGATCGACGTCGCCCAATTTCCCGTTCGGCTGGCGGTACGAAAGAAAGTTTGTCTCAATCGCCATCTGGAAAAAGGCGTAATCCCAGCGGACCTTCCAAGCTTCCCCCCACGTCTTGTAATGCCGTGCGATATCGCGAAAGCGCGGATCGGGACGCGGATTGCGGTTCCGCAGGAACGCCATCAGACGGTCCGGTGTCACGCAGCGCGGAACACGGTTCTCGGCGGAAAGCCGGATTTCCGGCAGCGCAGTCGGCTTGGCCGCGTCCGCGCCGCCTGGCAGGAGGCTTGCTGCCATGACACCGGCGAGCGCGACCTGACGAAAATGACGGTGACGGCGCGTCATTCCGTGGATCCTTTCCGCTGACTTCTCGCGAACCGGCGATCACGAGGGCGAGGAAGCCGTAGCCTTCAGCCTTCGGGGCAGAGTTCGAACGCCTTGTCGAGCGCCTGGGCCGAAGACCCGAACTCGCCGACCATCTCGCCGCCCTTGGCATAGGCGCTGATGTAGGCTTCGGTTTCCTTTTTCTCGGCGCCCTCGTTCACGTCGAGAACCGTGTAGTTCGTCGCGCCGGACGCCGAGGCTTTGATGATGATCGCTTTCGCGCCGCCGTAACTTGCCGTCCACACGCGGCAGCCGGCTGCCTTCGCCTCTGGCGCGGCAGCCTTGCCGGCCGTCACAGCGGCGGCCTGACCTGTAAACGAAGCGGTCGCAACCTTGGCGGTGTCGCTTGCCGGCGGCAAACCGCTACCCACTGTCTCGGCCGCGGCTTCCGGAGCCGCGTTGAGAATTTTCACGCTCGGCGATGGTCCGGCCGACTGCGACGGAGCGGTGATCGCGACGGCCTTGGCAAGCTCGCCGGCACCCAAAGCCGTTCGGGTCGGGACATCGCCCGAGGCGCGCGCTTCGGCTATGGCCTTCTTGGCGATCTCTGCGCCCTTCCCGGTAGGAGCCGCCTCGGCCTTTTCGGGAGCCTCGACTTTCGCAGTCTTGGTCTCAGCCGTGCCGGCATTCCGGCCTTTGCGGGCCTCGGCTACAAGCTCGGGACGCGGATCGGCATCCTTGCACACGCCATCGTAGAAGGCGTCCGCAATGCCGCCGATATCGCGCGTGTAGGCCCGGCTGGTCGGCGCCCATTTCTTGGCCAGGTGCGTGTAGGTGATCGGCGTCTTGATCGTCTTTTGCCAATCGACCAGTACGCCCCACTCCTGGATGTTGCGCGTGCGCTCGGCGACCGGGCTTTCGATCTTCTCCCCGCCATACATCAGCACGTGCTGGAGATGCGCGCGGACGCCCGTCGAGATGTCGGCGAATGACTCACCGCGCGCGCCGCGGCCCGTCGCACCGAGGCCCGCGAAGTTATTCTGTTCCGGCTTCACGTCACCCTTGTAAGTGAGGTTGCCGGTCTCAAGCATCATTTGGAAAAAAGCATAGTCCCAGCGAATGCTGAGATCTTCGCCGTGGCGCATGTATTCGGTCGCCAGTCCGTCGTAGCGCTCCGCGAGGCCTTGATTGCGGTTTTTGAGGAACGCCATCAGGCGGCCCGGCGTGGCGCACTCTGGAACGGCGTTCGAGGCGGTGGATTTGATGCCGGGCAGCTCGGTTGCGGCGGCGGATTGCGAGAGGGCAGGAGCCAGAAGACAGGCAACTGCGGCGAAAGTCGCTCCAGCGAGGGCTCTCATGTTTTTTTCCGTTCTTTACGCGGCGCCCTAGTGTGGGCACCCAACACGACCAACCGTTCCTAAAGGCTTAACCTTAAAGACCGGTAAACGATGGGGACCCGCACGGCAGACATCCTTCGTCGCTGACATTTGCGGCGTGAGTTGGGGCGGGGAGGGGAGGAAATGTGGCGGTCAACAATCGCTGCGATGGGTGTCGGCATGCGGCTTCGAACTCGCCGGATTATGCTCACCTTCGCTCCAGGTCAGGTGCTGTCCGCCATCGAGCGCGATCATCTGTCCGGTCATGGCCGGTGCATCGAGGATGAACCGCACGGCGGCGGCGATCTCTGCGGTGCTCGGCCCCCGTTGCAGCAGAGTTGAACGTACCTCCGCTGCAAAATCCGCATCCGTCTGGTGGATGCTTTTCAGGACCGGCCCAGGCCCGATGGCATTGACGCGCACGCGCGGAGCCAGCGCCTGCGCCAGCGTTCGCGTCGCGGTCCATAGCCCCGTTTTGGAAAGCGTGTAGGAGAAAAACTCAGGCGTGAGCTTCCAGACTCTCTGATCGATGATGTTGATGATATTCCCGTCGCTTGCCGCCGGCAGATGACGCACGAGATCCTGCGCCAGGAACACCGGCGCCCTGAGATTGATGTCGAGGTGGGCTGTCCAGGTCTCGAGTGTGGTCGTTCCAACCGAGTCCGGGTGAAATTCGCTCGCGTTGTTGATGAGCACAACGGGCGCCCCGAGTGCGGCGTAACATTCCGGCACGATCCGCGCAACGTCGCTGGGCTTTGCAAGGTCGGCGGCGATTGCTACCGCCCGAGCTCCCATCCCCTCGATTTCGCCGACGGCGGAGTCGGCATCTGCCTTCGACTGACGGTAGTGGATCGCCACATCGAAACCGCGCCCGGCCAGATCGAGCGCAATGGTCCTGCCGATTCGGCGGGCCGCTCCGGTGATCAGTGCGACGGGACGAGTCACAGCCGGCGGCATGTTGAAGGACCTTTGAGGAGCCATTTTTGAGGGTGGAAACGGGCTGAGATCAGCCCGGACGGTCGTTATACGCCATTCCGGGGCGGATAGGATGCCTCGGCAGATTGCATTGCACCATGCCAGACTGCCGCCAAATCAGCCATGTGCGACCGGACGGCTCAGCTGCGATGGTCAAAAATAAAGCTTTTCCTGACTCGCGATTGACCAATTACTCAAAGCAGTTGCCGTTGTGTGACACCGAGACTCGAACCCAATGAGAATAACCGGTCTTTGCTTGTGGAAGCCCGCCTTTTCCTGCTTTCCTGATCTCCAGCAGGCGCCGATTCAGTCGGCAGTTCATTCCGGTGCGGGTGGACGACACGGGGCCGGTGCAGAGACAATGGACGGGGGTTTTAGCATGACGATCAAGAAAACACTTATCGGAGCCGCGAGCGTAGCAGCCCTCGCCCTCGCCGCGACTGTCGCTCCGGCTGCCGCTGAAGAGCGCGAATTCAGTTGGTCGATGACGGTCGGCGGCACTTCGGACTACGTGTTCCGCGGTATCTCGCTTTCATCCGAAGATCCTGCGGCCCAGGGCTCGCTCGACATGAGCTACGGCATTTTCTATGCTGGCGCGTGGGCCTCCAACGTCGACGGCGCTGGATTTGAGCCCTGGGAACTCGACCTCTACATGGGCATCAAGCCGGTGCTCGGCCCGGTCACGTTTGACTTCGGCGTTGTCGGTTATCTCTATCCCGCCGCTCAGAACTCCGGCGATTATGTCGAGTTCAAAGCTGGCGCATCCATGGAACTCGTCAAGAACCTAACGGGTGGAGCGACGTTCTGGTGGGCTCCCGACCAGGATAACTATCCCGATACCTACGCCATCGAAGGAACGCTGGCCTACGCTTTGCCGCAGATGGGAATTTTCGCGCCGTCGATCAGCGGGCTGTACGGTTACTCCGAGTCGGATGGACCGGGCTTCTTCCTCGGCGAGGACGAGTATAGCTACTGGAACGTCGGTCTTTCGGTCGGGGTCGAAAAGTTTTCGATGGACTTCCGTTATTGGGATACGGACATCAACGACGGCCTTGCCGACGAGCGCTTTGTATTCTCGGCCAAGGTCACGCTGCCCTAGTCTGGAAGCACATGCTTCAACGGAAACGGGACCCTCGCGGGTCCCGTTTTCGTTTGGGAACACGGGACTAGCCTCCATTTATCGGGGGCTGCGCCGCCGCTGGCGGGTATAGGAAGCACCTTTTTCCCTGTCACGGGGGCGTCATTCCCCCGTCAAACCGGTGTTGCGCAGGTTTCCTACATATTGGGTGCCGGTCGATAGCCGGACGTTCCCGAGCGGCACGCCCTCTCGCAGCCGGGAACGGGAGCAGTTAGAGGCCAGCCGCCGCCCGCCCGGACATGCCCCCGCAGCCCGGTCGAAGCGTCCGCTGGTCTCGTTTGCTTCTCGAAGCGCTCTACCCTCCGCATATCCCCCGTCATCACGCCGCGCCGCTTGATCCGCCGCCTCCCCGTCCGTTAACTCGCCGGACACGGGGGCCGCAGTGATTCTGACAATCCTTATCATGGTCATGGCGACGGTCGCGATCGCGGCTTATGGGCTGGCGCCTCGTCTGGGTCAGCACCGCGTCGTCTATCCGCAAACGCCAGATGCGCCGGTCCCGTTCGGCTATCAGATGGCCTGGCTGGCGATCCGCACGCGCGACACTGCGGCCGTGGTGGAGGCATTGGGGCTCGGGTCCGTTCAGCCGTGCAACTGGAACGCAGGCATCGGCACCGTCTACGATCCCCGTCTTGGGCAAAACACCATCTTTGTTTCGCCGCCTGTCAATGGCTGGACATTTGTTGTCGGGCTGCCGCTGCCCCAACCGATCGGCCGCGCCTTTGTCGACAAAGCGACCCCGCTACTCGCCGGCCTCGGTAGCCGCTTCTCAGAGGTGCAATTTTTCGTCGCCTTCCCGCCCGTCGATTTGTTCGCCTGGGCACGGCTCATCGACGGCCGGCTGGTTCGCGCCTTCGCCATCGGCGACAGCGGCATCATCTGGAACAAGGGCAAGACGACGCGGGAAGAGCGCTCTCTCGGCTTGAAGCTATTCGAGTTGCGCGGCGTCCGCGACCGGCGCGGCGACGCCGGCGGTCCGCTCATCCTGCACCCGACCGAAAGCCACGTCATGCAATTGGCGCGCAAGTGGAGCCTCGATCCCACGCGGCTTGGCCCCAATGTGCCCGATACACATAGCGACGGCATGGGCTTGATTGCCGACGCCCCGCATCATTGGCGCGTCGAACGCATCCGCAAGTCCGCCTGATCGCCGGCGAAAATTAGTTAAACAGCGCCGCGATCTCCCGATCGGCCGCTTCGATCTGTTTCGACCTGCGCACGCTCGACAAATCGACCACTTCGGCGCGCGTGTTCCGGTCGCCCGAATAGAGACGCCCAAGCACGACGCCGCGCTTGGCCTCCACCTGCCGCTTCAAAACGCAAATAGCGACAACCGGCTTCGGCTTGCCGGCCACCGGCAACCGCGGCTTTGACCGGGCGCGGCTCGTCGGCGCATTCATGCGCGCGACGCTCTGCAACTGGGCCGCCAACGGGCGATGGGCCGGCACCGCCGCACGCGCTGTCACGGGAACCAGCTCCACAACCTCGCCGGCCTGACGAATGAATTCTACAGGTTGAGGCGATGGAACCGATCCCGCCGCTTTCCCCCGGGCCTGGCTATCGAAAGGCAGCACGACGGCGCCCTGGCCCGCCCCTTCCGCATCTTGCCGCCACAACACGCGCAACAGGCGCGTCAATAAACCGAGCATGCTTGCATTCCCCACTGAGACCGGCGTCGCCGCCACTGTCCTGAGGACTAAAGTGAACGCTTATCACTAAAGCGAGGTTAAGCCCTGTACCGGCTAGGGAAACAGCCGTAGCCGCCACGTCCCCAACGGACTAGTCGGCAAGGCCGGACGAACGCGCTGCCGCCGCTTCCCGATCCGATTTCCGCCCGGTCCCGCCGTCCGCGTGCTGATGCGCCATCGCGAAACACGGCATCGCCCGGGTTTCACCGTGCATACGGTTCAAAGCGAGCGCGACGCACGCCGTTCGCTGCTCCCGCAGCGTGCCGGTCTCCAGTCTTGAAGGCGCAGCAGGCTCCTGAAATGCCGGCGAAGCGGTGCGGGACGCCGCCACGGTATCGCTGCCGAAAACCGCCGTGTTGACCAGCGACCAGAAACCGATGGCGTGCCAGAACGCAATGCCGGCCACGAAGCCCCCACCAGCCCACAGCACGGCCGCCGGTGAACGAACCGTTTGGCCGGTGTCACTGTGCCGGACCGCGTGCGAGCTACGAATCATAGCTTAAGTGTGGAGGCGTAGACCGCTATCCGGCAAGCGCGCGGCGATGGTCGCGGATCGCCGGACGGACCTTTCCACAACGCCGGCAAGTCCGGTCTCTTTGCAGGGTGCCCGTGTCAGCGTGGTCCCGGCAAGGGCGACGGACGCCGCTCGTAGAGAACATCATCCTCGCGCTTCGTCGATCGGACCGGCGGCACGGCGATCTGGGCCGAGGAACACAGCCGGCGCTCATCCTCGTTCGGGCCGCAGGGAACTGGCTTTGGATCTTTCGAAAAGCAGATCCGCACTTCACGCAGTCGCCCCCGGTCCCCGCGCGCGCAAGAAACCGCAATCGACGCTTCGGGCAATCCGGGATTGGCCGCAGCAAACGCCCGCTTCAAGTCGCGCGGCGCGACGAATTGGGTCTCGAATGGATTGATGTAGTCCTCTGGAATCCGGATCGACTTGAAAAGCTGCCGCGACAGCGTGAAGTAGCCCTGCACATCAAGACCGGAGCACGTCCCGTGTTTGCGGTATTCGTGAATAACGAGTCCGCGGCTCGGCATGATGTCGAGCATGCTGCCGATCACGGCTTCGGGCACAAACGGACGCCTGGGCGTGCGGCACTCCTGCGGCCAGCCGCGCGTATATTGCGGCCATAGCCCGTGCAGCACGAAGGCGTAGCGCTTCCCATCGCGCCGGTTGCACTGCAGATCGTCGTCCTCACCGTCGGGAGTAGAGCAGTGCGTCGGGCTCCACGACAGGACGAGCGCGTAATAGTCGAACTTCCCGGCGATGTGGTCCGGCCGCCTGTCGCGGTCGCTTTCGTCCCAACGCAATTGAGCCTGTGCCGCCGGCGACGGTGCCAACCCGGCGGCCAAGACCATGAAGAATGTGAAAGTGTAAGCGGTCATGCGCACGGCTTCGAAACTCCAAGTGAGGCGCGGCACCCTAGCGGACCATTGTCGAAGTGCAATCCCTGCACGCAGGTAGCGGGTGTCCTCACCGCGCCTCGGCAAAAGCCGCCAGAATTCGTGCCCAGCTTCGCGCGCCCTTCGTGAAGCTCGTCAGATTGTATTTTTCGTTCGGGCTGTGAATGCGATCGTCGTCGAGACCGTATCCGACGAGCAGGCTGTCCATGCCCAGTACGTCCTTGAACGACGACACAATGGGTATCGATCCGCCGCAACCCATCAGGATTGCGGGCTGCCCCCATTCCGCCTCGAGCGCCGTTGCCGCCGAACGCACCGCCGGCGAAGACGTGTCAAAGCCGACCGCCGCGCTCCCCCGGCCGCCGATGAAATCCACCGTGCAGTCCGGCGGAAGGTGCGCGCGGATATGGTCTTGCAGGAGCTTCAGGCATCGCTCGGGGTCCTGCCCCGGCACCAGCCGGCAGGTGATCTTGACCGAAGCCTTCGACGGGATCACCGTCTTCGATCCAGCACCCTGGTACCCACCGGTAATACCGTTGAACTCCACCGTCGGCCGGGCCCAGAGCTGCTCGATCACCGAGCACCCCTTTTCTCCTGCGGCAGTCTTCAGCCCCACGGATGAAAGAAACGGCCCCTCGGCGCGCGCCGAAAGCGCGGCCCATTGCTGCCGCTGCTCATCGGGAAGCGGTTCGATCCCGTCTAGAAATCCTGCAATTGCGATCCCGCCGTCATCGTCATGGATCGAAGCGATCGCTTTGGCCAACGCGCGGATCGGATTGACAGCCGGGCCGCCGTACATGCCCGAATGCAGATCGCGCGACGGACCCGTCACGATGGCTTCCGTTCCCGCAAGCCCGCGCAGCATGGTCGTGATCGCCGGCGTATCCTTGTCCCACTGCCCCGTGTCGCAGACGAGGACGAGATCAGCCTTCAGCTCATCTCCCGATGCCGTCAGGAAGGCCGGCAGCGACGGCGAACCGCACTCCTCCTCGCCCTCCAGCATCACGGAAACCGCGACCGGCAGTTCGCCCGCGATCTCCTTCCACGCCCGCGCCGCTTCGAAAAAGGTCATCAACTGACCTTTGTTGTCTTGCGCGCCGCGGGCGACGATGACCTGTCCGTTCCCAGGCTCGTCTGAAATTCTGGGTTCGAAAGGCGCACTCGTCCATAATTCCAATGGATCGGCCGGCTGCACGTCGTAGTGTCCGTAAAAGAGCACGTGCGGCTGACCCGGCGTGCGCACGTTCCGATCATGCCCGACGACCATGGGATGCCCGGTGGTGTCGCGCACGTTCGCATCAAAGCCAATGTCGCGCAGCGCCTCCGCGCACCATTCGGCGGCCTTCCTGCATGATGGCGCGTAAGCCGGATCCGTCGAAACGCTGTCGATCCGGAGCAACTGGAACAGCCGCTCCAAACCCGCATCCCGGTTCTGGTCGAGTCGGTCGAGTACGGCGGGCAGGTGTTTATTCATGGACGTCTCACGATGAAGCAGCATCGGCTACGGCGTATCCAATTGGGGACACGGCGACAAGGTGGCGGAACCCCGCCTTTTGCACCTGCGCCTGACCTGCTATGCCAGCAAGCTGAGGCGATGTCGCGACGCCTCGTAGTCGCGATGCAACTTGTGCCCTGGACGAGCGGCGCGAAACGCGCGCGACCGGAAACCACGCGACCGGAAATTGAGCAACATGCCAGCTTGGGTCTATCGGTTCGGCCCCGATCAAACGGATGGCCACGCGGGTCTGACCGACGAACTCGGCGGCAAGGGCGCGAATTTGGCCGAGATGGCCCGCCTCGGTCTGCCGGTACCCCCGGGATTTACGATCTCGACCCGTGTCTGCCGTTATTTCTTTGCCAACGGTGAAACTCTCCCCGGCGGACTCGAAAGCGATATTCGCGACGCCGTGGCGTCGATGGGCCGCGCCACGGGCGCCACATTCGGCGATCCGCGAAATCCTCTTCTTCTCGCGGTTCGCTCGGGCGCCGCGATTTCAATGCCTGGTATGATGGATACGATCCTCAACCTCGGCCTCAACGACGAAACCGTCGACGGTCTCGCCCGCCATTCCGGCGACGCGCGCTTCGCCTACGACAGCTACCGGCGCTTCATCGAGATGTACGGCGATGTCGTTCTCGGCGTCGACCACGGGCTCTTTGCCGACCTTCTGGACAACTTCAAGAACCTGAATGCACTTGCGTCCGATACGGAACTGACCGCCGAGCAATGGCGCGATGTCATCGGCCGCTACAAGGCAGCCGTTCGCGACGAAACCGCCGGCGACTTTCCGCAGGATACCAACGAGCAGCTTCTGCGCGCCATCCACGCTGTCCTCAAGTCCTGGCGCAACGAGCGCGCCGACAGCTATCGCCGGCTGCACGCCATTCCCGAAGACATGGGAACCGCCGTGACAGTACAGGCGATGGTTTTCGGCAACCGGGGAGAAACGTCTGCGACAGGTGTAGCCTTCACGCGCAATCCCGCAACGGGCGCCAAGGAAATCTACGGCGAATACCTTCCCAATGCGCAAGGCGAAGACATCGTCGCCGGCACGCGCACGCCGCTCCGCTTGACGGAGAAGTCGCGCACCGACCTGAATGCGAAAGAAGCTTCGCTTGAAACGGTCATGCCGCAGGCCTTCGCGGAACTGAAGGCCATCTTTGCACGCCTGGAAGCGCATTACCGCGACATGCAGGATGTGGAATTCACAATCCAGGAGGGCAAGGTCTGGATGCTCCAGACCCGATCGGGCAAGCGCTCGGCCGAAGCCGCATTGAAAATTGCCGTCGATCTGGTCGAGGAGCAAATCATCTCGCGCGACGAAGCCGTGATGATGGTCGAACCGCAGGCCTTGTCGCATCTCCTTCATCCCCGCATCGAGGAGGGCGCCAAGAAGGATCTGATTGCCCGTGGTCTTCCCGCGTCGCCGGGCGCAGCCACCGGCGAAATCGTTCTCACCTCCGACGAAGCGGAAGTCATGCGCGCGCAGGGACGCCATGTGATCCTTGTGCGGGTCGAGACCAGCGCCGAAGACATCAATGGAATGAGTGCCGCCGTCGGTGTTCTCACCCAACGTGGCGGGTTGACGAGCCATGCTGCGGTGGTTGCCCGCAGCATGGGCCTTCCGTGCATTTCCGGCGCGGGCGCCATTCGCATCGATATGGCCCAAGGCGTCGTGCGCACGGCTCAGCGCACGTTCAACCGCGGCGACGTCATCACGATCGATGGCACCACCGGCGAAGTCCTTGCCGGCGCCGTCCCCATGCGGCAGCCGGAACTGTCAGCCGATTTCGCGACCCTGATTGCCTGGGCTGATACCTTCCGCGGCCTCAAGGTCCGCGCCAATGCCGACACCCCGCGCGATACGCTTCAGGCCCGCAAGCTCGGCGCTGAAGGCATCGGCCTTTGTCGCACGGAGCACATGTTTTTCGACGCCTCGCGCATCCTCGCCATGCGGGAGATGATCTGCGCCAACGACGAAAAAGGCCGTCGCGCTGCGCTGGCAAGAATTTTGCCGATGCAGCGTTCCGATTTCGTCGAACTGTTTCGCATCATGGACGGCGATCCGGTCACCATTCGGCTCCTTGATCCGCCGTTGCACGAGTTCCTGCCCCGCCACGACGCGGAGTTGGCCCCCATTGCCGAAGCGCTCGGCATCACGCTCGATCGATTGAAAACGCGTGTTGCCGAGTTGTCCGAATTCAACCCCATGCTGGGCTTCCGCGGCTGCCGGCTCGCAATCCGCTATCCGGAAATTACCGAGATGCAGGCTCGCGCCATCTTTGAAGCTTCGATCGAAGCACAAAAACAAATGAACCGGCCTGTCTTACCGGAAATCATGATCCCGCTCGTCGCTTACCGCCGGGAGTTCGACATTCTGGCCGGCGTCATCCGCGCCACGGCCGAGAAAGTCGAACAGGAGGCCGGCTGCCGCCTTTCCTATCAGATCGGCACCATGATCGAACTGCCCCGCGCCGCCTTGCGCGCGCAGGAGTTGAGCGAGGGACGGGGCGGCGCGGAGTTCTTCTCGTTCGGCACCAACGACCTCACGCAGACCTGCCTCGGGCTTTCTCGCGACGACGCCGCGCCCATTCTGTCGAACTATGCCGGCAAAGGCATTTTCGACCGCGACCCGTTCGTTTCGATCGACGAGGACGGCGTCGGCGAACTGATCCGGATCGGTATCGCCGGCGGTCGCGCCGGGCGCGCCGGTCTCAAGATAGGTGTTTGCGGCGAGCACGGCGGCGATGCGCACTCCGTGGCGTTCTTCCACGATCTGGGACTGGACTACGTGTCCTGCTCGCCGTTCCGGGTTCCGATTGCGCGACTGGCCGCTGCGCGCGCTGCGATCGTTGCGCGCCGTCGCGGCGAGAGTTGAAAGCGCTGACCTATGTCTAAAGAAAGCTGCGGTCGGGATCGCCGTCGTCGCCGAGGCGCCGGCGCACGGGCGCAGGACCGGAATTCTTCGGCGTAAGGAGGATTGCCAGCACGAAGGGCGGGAAAACAAAGCACCATGCCGCCCAAGAGGAGTAGTCCCGGTTTTTCATAGCAGCGAGAATGCCGCCGGTGAGCGCCGAGATGAGCGCCACTGCGCCCCAAATGACGATGTAGGTCATGGTCTCCTCATAGGCCCGAAGGTCACTGGAACGGCTCCGCATCCGGGCAGCCAAGCACTTGGGCGATGATTGCGGCAAAAGCAAGCAGCGGCGGGCGCACATCCTTATGGTCGTCTGGGGTGTGCTGCTGCCTTAGCCAGCAAAATCGAGCCCGAGATCGAGCACCGGCGCGGAGTGCGTCAGTGCGCCGGCCGAAATGAGATCGACGCCCGTTTCGGCGATCGCGCGCACCGTCGTCAGATTGACCCCGCCCGACGCCTCCGTCATGGCCCGTCCGGCCACCATCCTCACGGCGTCGCGCAACATCTGAGGTGTCATATTGTCGAGCAGTACGGCATCGACCTTATGTTTCAATACCGCTGCGAGTTGATCCAGCGTGTCGACCTCGACCTCGATCTTCACCATGTGACCCGCGTAGGCGCGTGCGCGCGCAATCGCGTCGTCGATTCCGCCCGCCGCCACGATGTGATTGTCCTTGATGAGGATCGCATCGAAAAGACCCGTGCGGTGGTTCTGGCCCCCACCGCAGCGCACCGCAAACTTCTCGAACGCGCGTAAACCTGGGGTCGTCTTGCGCGTATCAGCGATCGCGGCCCCTGTGCCGCTAATCGCATCCACATAGCGCCGCGTCAGAGAAGCAATGCCGCTGAGCCGCCCGAGATAATTGAGCGCCACCCGTTCCCCGGTGAGAATGGCCCGCGCGTTGCCCGTTATGCGCGCAATCGCGTCGCCCGCCACCACAGCGTCGCCATCAAGTTTGAGCCGCTTGAAAACCACGCCGGCATCCAGCGCCGCGAATGCCGCCTCGGCCAGATCGAGCCCCGCGACAACGCCTCTCTGCCGCGATACGATCGCCGCATCCGCCGTCGTGTCCGGGGCGACCGTCGCATCGGTCGTCAGATCGCCTGCCAGACCCAAGTCCTCGGCCAGCGCCTCCCTCACGGCCCGCTGCACGAGCGCCTTCGGCAATTGCGGCAGGCTCACAGCGCCATCTCCAGCGCCGCGCGCCGGCGCTTTGTCAGGGCCGCCTCTTCGATCGCCTTGAGGTCATCGAGTGTCACGAACGTTCGCTTCTGCAGCCGTCCCTCGGCGTGCGGGTAGTCGCTCCGGAAATGCCCGCCCCGGCTTTCCTTTCTCGCCAATGCCGCCGCTGCGATGAGCCGCGCCGTCAACGCCATGTTGGTGACGACCTGATCGCCGGCCGCCTCGGCGGCGATCTCGCGCAACTCCCCGAGCGCGTGACGCAGACCCTTGGCCTCACGGACGACACCCACATCCTCACTCATGATGCGCCGGATGTGCCGGATCGCCTCGGCCCTGTTCCGCATGTCGACGACCCTGCCGCCCTTGACGAGCCGCAATCTCGCAACCGGCTTCGCATCGGACGCCGGCACGAGCGCGCGGATATCGTCGGCCACCCGGCCACCGATCACGATGGCTTCGAGCAGCGAGTTCGATGCCAGACGATTGGCCCCGTGCAGTCCCGTCGAGGCGACTTCTCCCGCCGCCCACAGCCCCGCAACGCTCGACCGCCCATGCAAATCGGTCGCGATCCCGCCCATGTGATAATGCGCGGCTGGCGCCACTGGGATCAGTTCGGTCACCGGATCGATCCCCGCCGCCCGGCAATGCGCGTCAACCGTCGGATACGCCGATGCAAAGCGCGCGCCGATAGCCTCGCGGCAGTCCAGGAACGCCCCGCGCCCGCCGATGACCTCTTCGAATACCGCACGTGCCACGATATCGCGCGGCGCCAGATCAGCGTCCGGGTGATGGCGCTGCATGAAGCGCTCACCCGCCTTGTTGACGAGCACCGCCCCTTCCCCGCGCAACGCTTCCGTCGCCAGCGGGGCCGGATCAGCGCCGGTATCGATGGCTGTGGGATGAAACTGAACGAATTCCGGATCGGCGATGACTGCCCCCGCCCGTGCGGCGAACGCAATCGCTTCGCCGCGCGCGTAGGCCGGATTCGTGGTCACGGAATAGAGCCCGCCGACGCCGCCCGTCGCCAGCACGACGGCGCTCGCCGGAATGAGTTCGTAAGTGCCTTGCCCGCGCGTCTCGCCCCGCGCCAGCCGGACGCCGACCACGCGCCCGTTCTCGATCACGAGATCTTCCGCTTCGTGCCCCGTGATGACGCGGATGGACGGCGTCGCGCGTGCGGCCGCGATCAGCGCCTGCATGATCGCCGCGCCGGCCCGGTCGCCCGACACGCGCACGATCCGCTTCGCCGAATGCGCTGCCTCGCGCGACAACACGAAATGCCCTGCCAGATCGCGGTCGAACGGCACGCCGTAGCGCAACAGGTCGCGTACGCGGTCGCCGGCCTCTTCCGCCACCGTCCGCGCCACCGCCTCGTCCACGATACCTGCGCCCGCAACGATCGTGTCGTGCGCATGCGCGTCCGCGGAGTCGCCTTCGCCCACGGCGGCCGCGATGCCGCCCTGCGCCCAGACGCTGGATGCGCCCTCGCCGAGCGGCGCAGCGGCCACGATCGTGACCGGCAGCGGAGCCAGCTTCAGCGCCGTGTAAAGTCCGGCCAGTCCCGCTCCGACGATGACGATATCGCCGGGACCGAGCGGCTTCTTCGGATTGGAGAAGCCTTTGAACTTGCCGTTTCGAACGTGCTTGGCCATGGGCTGGCACCTCGCTCGCGGGCCTCCATTGCGAAGGCCCAAGACTTCAGGATCGGATCAGTGATTGAGATTGACCATGCGTTCAACAGCCCGGCGCGCGCGGTCCGCCACGTCCGGATCGACGGTCACTTCGTATTTCAGGTCCCTGAGGCTCTCGTAGATGGCTTCCAGGCTGATGCGCTTCATATGCGGGCACAGATTGCACGGCCGCACGAACTCGACCTCCGGCACGTCGTCGGCAACGTTCGACGCCATCGAGCATTCCGTGACCAGCAGCGCCTTGCGCGGCTTATTTGTCTTGACCCAGTTGATCATTCCCGACGTGGAGCCGGTGAAGTCGGCCACGCCGATGACATCCGGCGGACATTCCGGATGTGCGATGATCTTCACGCCCGGATTAGCGTCGCGATAGGCTTCAAGTTCCTCGGCCGTGAAGCGCTCGTGAACCTCGCAATGGCCACGCCACGCGATGATCTCGATATCCGTCTTCGACTGGACGTACTTCGACAGATACTCGTCGGGGATGAGAAGCACGCGCGGTGCGCCAAGGCTTTCGACGACTTTCACCGCGTTCGACGACGTGCAGGTGATATCGCATTCGGCCTTCACCGCCGCGGACGTGTTGACGTACGTGACGATCGGCACGCCGGGATAGGCCTCGCGCAACAATCGCACATCCGCCGCCGTGATCGACGCCGCCAGCGAACAGCCGGCCAGCAGATCAGGGATCAGCACCGTCTTCTTCGGCGACAGAAGCTTTGACGTCTCCGCCATGAAGTGCACGCCGGCCTGGACGATGATGTCGCCCTTGGCCTTCGCTGCCTCACGCGCAAGTTGCAGGCTGTCGCCGCGAAAGTCGGCAACCCCGTGAAAGATTTCAGGTGTCATGTAGTTGTGCGCCAGGATGACGGCCCCGCGCTCCGCCTTGAGTTCGTTAATCGCCTTGACGAGCGGTGCGTAGTGCACCCACTCCATCGGCGTCACGACGCGCTTCATGCGATCGTAGATCGGTGCCAGCTCGCGCTCCAGGGCGGGCGTGAATTGAATGCCGTGATCCGGCGCCGGTTTGGCAGACGGTCGTGCAGCCTGAGCGGCTGCCGGCCGGCTGAGCGGAAGGGTCACCTGCATCATGGACCGAAACCTCCTTGACACCGGCTCCCGATAATACTCATATCGAGCATATCTTGAGCCTGAGAATGCCCGGCGCTTGCCGGAACCCGTTACTTATGCTCTAGTCGAGCACTCTGTTGCCTAATTTAAGGGATAGCCGCGCGCTTTTCCAGCGGAATGGCGCGCGCTGACATAAATAATTCGCGCAACGCCACCACTTGGCCTTCGCGTGCGCTCGACGCTCACAGCCGCGCAACGCCAACACCGGAAATTCAAAGGCTCGGCGATTCCGTCGCCGAGCCTTGTTTCGTTGAGTTGATGTCAGACGCGCCCTGGCTTGACGCGCACGCCCGGTGCGGGCCGCTCCAACAGAACTTCCTTGCGGAACCTGTAGAGCTTGGCGGGACGGCCGCCCGTTCGCGTCTTCATCTCGCCGGTCGGCTCCACAAGTCCGGCACCTTCCACGAGCCGGCGGAAATTCTGCTTGTGCAGATGCGGACCGAGAATGGCCTCCACCGTCCTCTGCAACTCGAACAGCGTGAATTCGGGCGGCATCAGTTCAAAGATGACCGGACGGTATTTGATCTTGGCGCGCGTCCGCCCGATCGCCGTCGCCAGGATGCGGCGGTGATCGAAGCGCATCATCGCACCGAGCTTTGGCACCGGCGCCCACGCCAGCGCTGCCTCGCGCCCGTCGCGGCGTGCTTCCTCCACGAGTCCGGCCTCGTAGAGCAGCTCATAGCGGTCGAGGACCTTTTCTTCGTCCCAGGCAGCCCCATCGATGGCGAAACACATGCGCACACGATCCTGGCGCGCGACGGGACGGTTGGGTTCCGACAATTGGTGCGGCCGTTCCGCCCACTCGCGCAGACGCGGAATGATCTCCGTTTCCAGAATTGCCGGGCGCCCCTTGCGCCAGTCTTCCCATGGAAAATAATGATACCAGCTACGCCACGACCCGCGCTGCTTCTCGTCGATTTGGCCGGCATCCGTCAGCGCCAGATAGCCGATCGATACGACATGAGGGTTCTCGTCGCCGATCTGGGCATTCCGGCCGCGATCTCCGAAGGAATAAAGCTGTTCGACGTACCCGAGCTCGAGCCCGGTCTGGTCGGATACCCAGGTCCTCAGTCCGCCTTCGAACGTGCGGTGCTTCACGGGTGAGAACGGCCCCGACGGCAGGCTGTCCTGGAGGGTATTGTTTTCATCGCGCACGACCAGAACAACCGGCTCGTTCTCGAGCACGGCCACGATGGCGGCATTGAGACCGATTTCTACGGCCGGTACTTCCTGGCGCATCGAAGTCCCTTTCGGGTGATGGCGCTCGAGGGTCTCGCGCGGGATACGCCGCACATTTGCGTCCGATACCATGGGCTCAGTCTCCCGTCTCTAAACTGCGTTGGACGATAAGGAGGCAGTCTCTTGTCACGTGCAACTAGGGCGTGGACTGCTTCGACTAATGTGCCTAACGGGGCGGCTTGGCGAATATTCCCCCGCCGCGCAAAAGCTTCGGCCACTTTATTGAACTAGGTCCGTCCAGCGGTCTGGTAGAGCTCCATGAACCGGGCAACGAACTGCCGCTCCGCCACATCCGTCGGCGATGCGGACAAGCGATCAAGAGTTTGCGCCAGCTTGGAGCTAAGCCCATCCGGTTCGCCGAAATAGAGCCGTGCCTCCGTCTCCGAGAACCCGGCCAATCGCGTAGCCTCGTAGTAAGCAGCGATTGTATCAGCGGCCTTGATGGCAGCGGTCATATGTGGCTGCAATGTGGCGGGCAGTCCAAACCTCTGGTGAACGGCTGCCAGAATGCGCAGTTCGAACGCCTTGTAATCGAGCCCGATCGCTGTCTTGAACGGACTGATGAGATCACCGATCACGTATTCGGGCGCATCGTGCAGCAGCGCCGCGAGAGCATCCGCATCGCTGCGCTCGGGCATTCGGTCCGATACGATCGCCTCGACAAGCAAGGCATGCTCCGCGACCGAAAAGGCGTGATCGCCGACGGTTTGACCGTTCCAGCGCGCGACGCGGGCAAGACCGTGCGCAATATCCGTGATCTCGATGTCGTCCGGCGAGGGATCGAGGAGATCGAGCCGTCGGCCCGATAGCATCCGCTGCCAGGCGCGCGGGCGTGGTGTGTTCGGCAGCCCGGTCATTGCGGTCGCTTGAAACGACGATGCAGCTTGAGGCAGGCCGCATGCCGCGGACAGCCGGTGAGATGATCGTTCACCAGCCCCACCGACTGCATGTAAGCGTAAATCGTCGTCGGTCCGACGAACCGGAACCCCTCGGCTTTCAGCGCCTTCGAGATTTGCTTCGACAGGTTCGTCTCAGCCGGCACCTCCTTCATCGTCTGGAATGCATTGAGCACGGGTCCGTCCGCCAACTGCGCCCAGAGGAATGCGGCGAGTGTTGTTCGCTCGCGTAATGTCAGATAGGCGCGCGCATTGTCGATTGTCGCCTCGATTTTGAGACGATTGCGCACAATACCGGCGTCCCCCATGAGCCTTTGAATGTCTGTCTCGCCGTATCGCACGATGACTTCGGGATCGAAACCGTCAAACGCACTGCGGAACGCTTCGCGCTTGCGCAGGATCGTGATCCACGAAAGGCCCGCCTGGAATCCCTCCAGGATCAGCTTTTCAAACAACCGCCGGTCATCCGCGTGCGGCACGCCCCATTCCGTATCGTGGTAGTGGATGTAGAGGGGGTCTGAAATGCCGGGCCACGGACAGCGCTCCAGGCCGGGTGCGGTTTTCGCCATCGGTCGTATCCTCTGAGCACGCTCGTAAACGTCAGGCCGGCGCCGGCGTGACGTGAGCCCCCGGCGGCAGATCAACCGTAACGGTTGCGTCACCCGCCATCAGCGACACACCTTTGGCGGCAAACTCGTCCGCGCGGTCGAGCCGCAAAAGGGCAAGGGCGCGTTGGCCCGCCACGGTGCCGATTCTCCCGATTTCCACGCCGCCGGCCAGTATTGAAGCGCCTTCCGTGGGCGTTCCGCCACGCAACGATAACGGTACGACACGCTTGCGCGCCGTTCCGCGATGCTCCATGCGCGACACGACCTCCTGTCCCACGAAGCAGCCCTTGCTGAACGAAACGCCGCCAAGCTCATCGAAGCGCGCCTCGTGGGGAAAAGCGTCTCCGAATATGTAATCGCGCCCGCCCTCCGGTACGGCGAGCGCCACGCGATGCGCATGGTAGGCTTGCGCATCGACGGTTGCCGCAATCTCGGGGCCGTCCTTGACAATGACGCGGTTTCCTAACTCCGCCCGGCGCGGGTCCCGATAAACGATGCCCCGGTCGAGCACGGTCTCCCCACCGAAGTCGGCGTAGACCGCAACGTCCTTCGAGACGTCTGCAATCGTCACGGCGGCGCGCAATTTATAGAGCGTCAGGCGCTTGATCAAATCGGCGACGCGATCGCGCGCAACATCGATCAGAAATTTGCCGCCGTCCTTTACCACGAAGAACTCGAACAGGATTTTTCCCTGAGGCGACAAAAGTCCGGTGTGTATCGCGGGTTCCGACTGGAGCTTGGCGACATCGTTGGTCACGAGCCCCTGCAGGAATTTTCCGGCATCGGCTCCTTCGACGCTTATGACGCCACGGTCGGCCAGAAGGGCGATCTTGATCTCACTCGTCATTGGGGCCAAGGATTGCTATGTGCTGCTGCGTACCTAAGGCTGCGGCCACCACCGTGGCAAGACGCAACCTCACAGACCTCGAAGAACGCATCGGACCTAGCATGACAACCCCGCTCGACCTCGTCATTTCCGGGGCCACCGTCGTCAATCATGACGGCGAGGGCATCCGCGACATCGGCATCCGCGACGGCCGGATCGTTGCGCTGGGTTCGCTTGGTGCGGCCAAGACAATGGACACGCTCGATGCGCGCGGACTGCATGTCTTGCCCGGCGTAATCGACACGCAAGTCCACTTTCGCGAGCCCGGCCTGACGCACAAGGAAGACTTGGAAACCGGCAGCCGCTCCGCCGTCGCCGGCGGTGTCACGGCCGTATTCGAAATGCCCAACACCGCTCCGCTGACCACGTGCGCGGCAACGCTGGCCGCCAAGGTCGGCGCCGCCCGCCAGCGCATGCTGTGCGACTTCGCGTTTTTCGTCGGCGGCACGCGCGAAAACATCGCACACATCCCGGAGTTGGAGCGCCTCGAAGGCTCCGCCGGTATTAAGGTGTTCATGGGGTCGTCCACCGGCAACCTGCTCGTCGACGACGATGCGTCCCTCGACAAGATCATTGCCCGGCTGTCGCGCCGTGCGTCATTTCACGCTGAAGACGAGGACCGCCTCAAGTCGCGCATGAACCTGCGCGTGCCGGGCGATCCCGCATCGCACCCCGTGTGGCGCGACGAGGAAGCCGCGTTGATGGCCACCAAGCGCCTCGTTGGGCTGGCGGAGAAATACCGCCGCCGCGTCCACGTGCTGCACATCTCCACCGCCGCCGAAATGGACTTCCTCGAAAGCCACAAAGAGTGGGCGAGCGTGGAAGTCACCCCGCATCACCTCACGCTGGCCGCGCCGGAGTGCTACGAAAAACTTGGAACCTATGCGCAGATGAACCCGCCGGTGCGCGATGCGCGTCATCGCGAGCGCATCTGGAAAGCCGTGGCCGACGGCGTCGTTGATGTGCTCGGCTCCGACCACGCGCCCCACACCCGCGAGGAAAAGAACCACGCCTATCCGCAGTCCCATTCCGGCATGACCGGCGTGCAGACGCTCGTCCCGATCATGCTCGATCACGTCAACGCCGGGCGGCTGTCTCTGCAACGCTTTGTCGACCTGACAAGCCACGGCCCGCAGCGCCTGTTCGGCATTCGCGGCAAGGGCCGGCTCGCCGTCGGCTGGGATGCCGACCTAACGATCGTCGATTTGAAACGCCGTGAAACGATTAAGGATAACTGGATCGAGAGCCGTGTCGGCTGGACTCCCTACGACGACAACGACGTCACCGGCTGGCCCGTCGGCACCTTCGTCCGCGGCCGCCGCGTCATGTGGCAGGGTGAGCTGGCCAAATCGGGCTTTGGCGAACCGGTGCGATTTTACGACGTGTGAGAAAGGCGTGGATTGGTTGCCAGCCGGCGTGCGGTTGGCACCCGCTTTGCAAAACGCAGCGGATGAGCTTTCCTTACAACCTTTCGGCTGCAACAGCCTGCAGAACAAACGCCGCGATTGTCTCAGCCGTCTCTGCAGTTCTCGCCGGTGTGCGCTCGTTCGTGGAGGTCGTGATTGGTGGGATGGCCCTGATCGCCGCGGCAGCCGGAGTGTACCTCGCCAAATCTGCGCTCGGCATCAATGTCTTTGTCTGGCAGTCCCCGCTTCACGATCTTCTCTATCATCTTGTGCGGTAACCGCGCATGCATCTCAGAAATGCAAAATAAAAGGCCGCCTGAAGTTTCAGGCGGCCCTCGTCACGTTGAGAAGCATCAGAGCCGGCTAGTGCACCACATGCACGGGCGTGCCCGTCTTCACGAGCTTGGCCAGATGCACGACGTGACCATTGTGCATGCGGATGCAGCCCGACGAAGCCTCGGTGCCGATCGAGCCGGTGTCGTTCGTTCCGTGAATGCGATAGAGCGAGCTGCCAAGGTAAATGGCCTTCGCGCCCAGTGGATTATTGATGCCGCCGGTCATCTTCAACGGCAGATGGGGTTTGCGTTGGCGCATCTCTTCGGGCGGAACCCAGTCCGGCCATGACTTGATACCGGAAACTTTCTGTGAGCCCGTCCACTTGAAACCCTTTTTACCTACGGCAACCGGGTAGGCATAAGCCTTGCCATCACCAAGTACGTAATAGAGCTTCTTCTGTGATTGATCGACGATCACCGAGCCTTTGCCGTAACCACCGCCGTAGGACACGACCTGCGGTGAGCGCGCCGCGATGGCAGGCTTGCCGCCGCCCTGCAACAATGCCGTGGGCTTGCCGCTGAATTGCGGCTTGACGGAGCCCGGACCGAACATGGCCTGCTCAACGCCCGGCTTCTGCTTCTTCTTCGGCGCAAACATCCCAAAACCGCCGCTCGACCCCGGCTTGGATCGGGGCACGTCGCCCCACATGCCATACGCTCCAGGAATTTCGGCCATGGCAGGTGTGGACAACGCAAACACCAGACCGGTGACGGCGGCGAGGAAGCGAACTCTCATGACGAAACCCTTCAACTGGGACTGAAAACGCGGGAGGCGAATAGACACGCCGATGCGCGAGGCGGGCGTGTGTACTTGCAGCCCATTTGTGCTCCCTACCAGAGTAAAGCAGTCGATGGAACCCTCGGGCGGCAGTGAGGTTTTGACCATTTGCCGCAACTGCGAAATGGCGGCCGACGTCCACATGGTGTTTTTGCTGCTGGTTGAAGTGGTTGGCGCACCCCTGTCGTTTTAGCAGCGGCATCTGGTCTGCCTGCCGCAAAGCTCACCCAAGGGCAGTCCCGCGATGGACAAGAGCGACCGGTCTTACTACCTATCAAGGGCATAAGCGTTGCCCGCGTCCGGGGCGTTGCACTGACGCCGACATGGCGGACGAAGACTGCTCTGTCGCAATAGCGACGCCAGGAGCGCACGGGCCACAGCCGCATGGATTACATTCCCAACCCACTCATCATCCCGATCGGCCTCGTGATCGGCGTGCTCGTTGCCGCGCCCGTCGGGCCGGTCAATGTCCTGTGCATTCAGCGCGCCATCGAGCGTGGCTTTTTCGGCGGCATCGCCGCCGGCATCGGCGCAGTTTTGGGTGACGGCACAATCGCGCTCTTTGCGGCTCTCGGCGTAGGCGCGATCTCAGGCGCCATTGAGTATCACCGTACCGCTATTCAAGTCGTCGGCGGACTTGCCCTGATAGCCTTCGGTATCAAGCTATACATGACCGTGCCGCCGATCGAAACGGAAGCGCGCGCTTCGCCTGACGGCACCACGCTTCGCGATTTTGTCTGGGATATCCCACAGACCTTTTTTCTCACCATCACCAACCCCGGGGCCGTCCTGGGATTATTCGCGATTTTTGGCGGCGTTTCGACGTTTGTGGAAGTTCAAACCACCATCGACGCACTGCTGATGGTCGCTGCCATCATGGCTGGTAGTTTGATGTGGTGGATTTTCCTGGCCAATCTGATCAGCCGGTTCAGACATCTCGTCGATACCGAACATTTGCAGGCGATCAATCGAATGGCCGGCGTTGCACTCCTCGTATTCGGAGCCGTGCTGATCGGCGAAATGGTACTCAAAGGTGGTCTCGGCCTGGGCCATTGATGGCCGCAAGCCCGGCCTTGGTCCCTTACTGCATCACGCGGCCGAGCGTAAACTCGCCCTGCATCAGCCGGCGCTCGAGCCCCCGCGCCAGGTCGACAACGGCGTCTTCGCCGTACAGCGAGACAAGGTCGGTCAGCGCTGCGAACAACGCCGCATAGGCCATCTGCTCCGGCGCAACCCCGTGCTCCGCACCCTCGTCCCAAGCCGCCAGAATGAGTCCGAGCGCTTTGAAACTATGGTCCTCGCTTTCGGCCAGATCGTGTGTTTCCAAGTTCATGCTGTTATCTCCCACCCGTCCGCGAAGATCGGCACCCCTTGATTGTTTGCGGATCTGGATCTCGCGCTTAACACGGACGGGCCGGGCGCGGGGCTGTAGCAGCAATTCAGGGTAAACCGCGCACGGATAAAGTGGCCGGCCCACCCGTTGGCAGTACCGTCAGTGCACCTCTGCCTTACGGTGTCTTCTCAGCCAAATTCTCTGATATTTCCACGCCCTCGCTCATGAACCGGTCGATCGCCGTCTGAGCCGAAGGCGTACAGGTCGTATAGGTGCGGCTGTAGCTGCGATAGCCTTGATTAAAACTGCGCGTAATGCGTGCCTTGCGCTGCGCGCTCGCGGTTTCGGCATCGATCAGCGTCCGCATATGCTCGCGCCAGCGCTGTCCGTCATTGGCAGAGCACAACTCGCGCAGATAGTGCACGGCGCCGAGGATCTCGGCCAGGCGCATCAGCTGATCGTCATACGGCTTCGCATCCTGTGCACGTAGAGCCGTGGCCGTACCGGCGGCGGCCAAAGCGCATGTTGCCATCGCGGCCGCGATCCCCGAAACCAATCTTCGACGGAATGTTGACGGTGGCACGGACATTGCCGGTTCCGTTGTGGACGACTATTTCTTACGATTGCAGGCGCTTTGCGACGCCAGGGTGGCGCCCGCCGCTTGTAGCATCGATTCTCGAAGGCGGCACATTCACCGACGCGCATCCGGTTGAGACGGTGTCCGATCGAGAAGACTGTGAGGCAGCATGTGTTCGCGTTACAGCCTGACCTCGCCCGCGGAAGCGGTTCGAGCCTACTTTGCGACTAAAAACGGGCTGGAGTTCCCCGCTCGCTACAACATTGCCCCAACGCAGCCGGTCCTCATCGTCCGCCGCACGCCGGCCGGCGAGCGCGAACAACACCTCGTCAGATGGGGATTGATCCCATCCTGGGTGAAGGATCCGGGTGCATTCACGACCATCCTCAACGCCCGCTCGGAAACTGCGGCTGAAAAGCCGTCGTTTCGCGGCGCGTTGCGCCACCGGCGCTGCCTTGTTCCCGCGACGGGATTTTATGAATGGACGGGCGAACCGGGCGCCAAACGCCCCCACCACTTCCGACCCCGCACCGGTGGCCTCATGGCCCTGGCCGGCTTGGCGGAACATTGGGTCGGCGCCGACGGCAGCGAACTGGAAACGATGGCCATTCTGACGACATCGGCAAATGCGACCATGGCTCCGTACCATGATCGCATGCCGGTCATCATTCCACCGGAGCACTTCGACATCTGGCTCGACTGCTCGTCGGGATCCGCGAAGTTTGCCGAAACGCTTCTCGGCCCGCCCGCCAACGACTTGCTCGAAGTCGTCGATGTCAGTTCCAAACTCAACAATCCGCGCAATGAAGGACCCGAACTCCACGCGGCGCCTCATGCCACAGGCTGAGCCACCCGCTAACACTATGACGCATAAGCACATTTATGTAAGCCACTGAAAAGTCATACTTTCAGGTCATTCACCAAACTTAGTCACGGACCATCGTCGCCCCTCGCCGGAACGGTTGGAACGGATTATGGTCCACGCCTGTCGAATGCATCCGGGTCGGGGGACGCGAAAAGGGGCGGGTCAGCGCCTTCAGCATGCCTCCGACAAATTCCCGTGACAGGATGCGAAACAAGCGTCCCTGAAGTGCGCCGGCCGATGCGGTTGCGGCGAGGAGTACCGAGTATGGCGTATCGTGGCGGAGACTTGGATTTGCGCACACCTCGCACCTGGAGTGCGACGGCGCCGGAACCGCCCGCGAGCCCGGTTTACGAACAACGGGTCCGCGGAACCTACGCGCCGGGCCCGATCTGGGTGGACGAAGTGGTGCTCGCCTGCGTCAACCATGCCTACGATGTGGCCTTGGCCCACCGCGCAACGGACGTCCGCCTTGAACATCTTCTCCACGCCCTGACGCGGATCGACACCGCCGCCGAAGCTTTGGAGATCCGGGGCATCCGCGTGTCTGCCCTGCGGCGGGAAAGCGCGACCGCCATCGCCAGCGAACTTCCCGTCGGTCTTAGCGGTGGCGAGGCTGGGCCACGCCACTCCGAAGAGTTGGAGCACGTTCTGCGTGCCGCGAGCCAAATCGCATCCCGTCGCAATGCGCCCGCGACTGTCGATGACCTCCTGCACCTGATGCTCGACGTCGAACCGGACTTGCCGGGACTGGGGCTTCTGGCGCGCATCGACCATCGTTTCGGTCCTAGCAACGGCGCGTATGGCCGGCCGGTCCGCAGCGGCTACAACGCCCGCTTCATCACGGCGCAACCTGAAACCCACCCGTCGCCGCCACCACCATTCCAGCGCGAAGCGACCCGGCCGTCGCGCCCGGACTTTACCAGCGCGACCGTCGACAACGCGCAGCATTCCCGTCTCGAAGTCCTCGAGCAGATGATGCGCGGCTTGAGCGCCGATCTCGGCAGCGAGCGCAAATCCTTGTCCAATCTCTTGGGCGATCTTCAGCGCGACGTTGCGGAGTTGCATGCCGCTCCGGGCGAGATCGGTCCCGTCGCGGACCGGATCGCAGCGATAGAGCGCTCGATAACAGCAGGGTTCGAGCAGTTTACGCTCGCGCTTGCCTCCATCGAAAACGATCTGCGCACCCGCTCGCAACAGGCACTGGACACAGCTCCAATCGCAAGCCGTCTAGAGATGATCGAGGAGGCCGTCTTATCGAAAGACGGCGACAGGCTTCTGGCCGGCCTTCTGGAGCGCTTCGACCGTCTTGAAACCACGCTTGCCGGTGAACGCACGCGCACCTCCGAAACGGGCGCGGCCCTTCGCGGCGAGATCGGCCAGCTGGCACAGTCGGTCGGTGCACATCGTGCCGAGATTGCCAATGCCGTGCTCCCGGTCGCCGACCGGATCGCGGAGTTTCGCTCATCGGTCGAAAGCGGTCAGGCCGAATCCGGCCAAACGCTGCGTGCGCTTGGCGACCGCATGGCAACCGTCGAGCGGCTTGTGGCCGATACCTTGCAAAAGGTCATCGAGGGCCAGTCGGCCGCGCGCGACGATCTCACCGAAGTCTCCGACGCGATCGTCAAGCTCAACGCGAACCAACACACACTGTCTGCGAATATCGAGCAATCGCGCAACGACACCCGCGACGGTCTCTCTGCGCTGAGAGACGACGTAAAGGTGACGTCCGCCAGCCTGACAGCGAACATGGATGCGCTTTCACCGCGTTTCGCCGTGCTGGAAGGCGAGGCACAGCGTATCGGCGGCGCCGTCGAAGGTCTCCACGGCACCATGGAGAACATGCACCGCGTCACGGTCGAGCGTTACTACCGGCGTAACCGTTTCTGGTATTGGCTGTTCGGCACCGATGACTGGGTCGCCGCCAGCTGGCCCTCGCAATCGCATCGCATTGCCGAAGAACTGAAGTCCATCAAGTCCGGCCGGCGTTGACCGGCAAGGTTAACGCACCTCGTAAATGCTGGCATGGCGTTTGCTGCACGTTGCGTTCGACGGCGGGCGACTTGCCCGCCCGTGTCGATCTGATGCGACAGGCGCGCCCATGGATCAAGATGACCGGAACATCGTCCTGCTGACGTCGGGCGGCCCGCTTGCCAATATCGTTGCCAATGGGCTCGCGGAACGTGTTGGCCGCCTCACGGTGATCGAGGAACGCCCGGAAGCGAAATCCGACGTTGTGAGACGCCGCATCCGGCTGCAGGGCTTGCTGACGGCACTCGGACAGGTCGGTTTCGGAATGTCCCAGCGGCTGTTCTGGCCGAATTCAAAACGACAGTCCGCCATCTGGAAGGCCCACGACCTTGACCCCGCGCAGCCCAAGCAACTGACCATACACCGCGTTCCTTCCGTAAATTCGGCCGAATGCCGGGCGCTTCTAAAGGCTCTCAGGCCCAGCGTGGTGGCTGTCTACGGGACTCGCATTCTGAAATCAGAAACGCTGCGCGCCGTCGCGGCGCCGTTCATCAACTACCACGCCGGCATCAATCCGAAATACAGGGGACAGCATCCCGGCTACTGGGCGCTGGCCGAAGGCGATGCGGACAACGCGGGCGTCACGATCCACCTCGTCGATGCCGGCGTGGACACCGGTTCGGTGCTCTATCAGGCCCGCGTCACATTCGCGCCGGAAGATACGATCGCGAGTTATCAGCATCTCCAGGCCGCCCATGCGCTACCGCTGTTTGCACGCGCCATCGAGGATGCAAAAGCGGGCAGGCTTTCGCCGCGAACCGTCGACCTTCCCTCGCGCCAATTTTTCCCGCCGACGCTGTGGGGATATCTGGCAACGGGTCTGTCGCGCGGCGTGTGGTAAGGCCGCCTATAACACCTTGCCCGGATTGAGAATGCCGTTCGGATCGAAGGCGGCCTTGATCGCCCGCATCAGATCGAGCGCCACCGGATCCTTGAAACGACGAAGATCATCTCGCTTCATGCGCCCGATCCCGTGTTCGGCGGAGATTGATCCTCCCATTTCCGCGACGAGTTGATGAATGGCGTCGGACATTTCACCCCAAAGCGCGAGATACGCTCCCCTGTCCATGTCCACGGGTTGCGAGACGTTGTAGTGCACATTGCCGTCACCCAGGTGACCGAACGGCACCGGCCGTGCGCCAGGGCATACCTCTTCGACGATCTTAGATGCGCGCTCCAGAAATTCCGGCACGCGAGCCAACGGCAGCGACACGTCGTGCTTGATCGATCCGCCTTCGTGCTTCTGCACCTCGGACATCAGTTCTCTAAGCTGCCACAGGCTTTGCTGCTGCGCCCGCGACGTTGCAATCCGCGCATCAGCCACAAGCCCGCTGGCCAGAGCCTCGGCCAAAAGCCCTTCGATGAGCGGCCGGGCCCGATCTGCCTCGGCTGTCGAAACCTCCAGTAGAGCGGAGCATGGCGCGCTGATGACGTCGGTAAACCCAACGGTTCGGCCGTGCTTGCGCACGAACTCCAGCGCCCGTGCTGACATGAATTCGAACGCGGTCAGTTGGGAGCCAACTTGCTCGTGCGCGAACTTGAAGAGCGGCACGAGGTCCGCCACCGAATTCAGCGCCACAAATGCCGTCGCCACGTCACGCGGTGGCGCAACGAGCTTCACCGTCGCCGCCGTGATGACGCCCAGGGTGCCCTCCGACCCGATGATGAGGTCGCGGAGATCGTAGCCGGTGTTGTCCTTCTTCAATGACGACAATCCGCTGAGCACGCGCCCATCGGCCAGCACCACTTCAATGCCCAACACCTGCGCGCGCGCTGTTCCGTGGGCGAGAACCGCCAGCCCGCCTGCGTTCGTTGCGAGCGCGCCGCCCAGGCATGCGCTCCCCTCGGACGCCATCGACAAGGCAAACATCAGTCCGGCCTGGCCCGCAGCGGATTGTATCGCCGCAAGCGTGACACCCGCCTCCGCGGTAAGAGCGAACCCATCCCCATCCACCGCACGAATTGCGGTCATACGGTCCAAGGACAACACGATTTCCGACCCGTCTTCGTGGGGTATTTGCCCCCCAACCAAACCCGTATTTCCGGACTGCGGGACGACGCCGGTACGGGCCTCGTTGCAAAATCTCAAGATCTCTGCGACCTCGCTGGTCGATGCCGGCCTCAGGACAAGCGGTGAAACACCGACATATCGATCGCGCCATTCACGCAGATATCGGGCTTGATCGGGTTCGCCCGGCCGCACGGCATTGGTCTTCCCCACGATGCGCGTCAGGGTGTCGAGTAGGTCAGGTGTCGGCGGGTTGAGTTGCGGCGTTGGCATGGCGATACGTGTTATCATGGGCGCGGAGCAGCGGCTCGGCGCAATCGGTCGTTGATCGCGGCCCCCAACCCTGTTTCCGGGATTGGCATGACGGCCACGGCCCGCGATCCCGCCGTGTCGAATGCCCGCAATGCGGCGAAGAGGTTGGCGGCTGCTTCCCCGAGATCGCCGGCCGGACTGAGATTGATAACGAAACCATTCGAATGTGCGGCGCGCCCGAAGGCCAGCAGTGCTTCGCCGTCGCCGGCCTCGGTCGCGTTGAGCCGCAACACAGCATTCGGCGCATAGTGACTTGCGAGTTGGCCGGGTGAAGACGGCGCGCTGGCCACCGCGGCTGCCTGCGCGACGGGGCGGCCGAGGATCGCCGCAATGTCCTCTGCGGTCACTGCGCCCTGTCTCAACAAGCTCACACCGCCATTCGACACATCGATGACGGTCGACTCCAACCCGAGCACCGCGGCACCACCGTCCAGAATAACCGGCACGCGGTTTCCAAGATCGTCGTCGGCGTGCCGTGCCAGCGTTGGGCTCACATGTCCGGAACGATTGGCTGACGGTGCCGCGATCGGCCGTCCCGCTTCCCGCAAAAGCCGCTGTGCCACCGGATGATCCGGTACGCGCAGAGCAAGTGTATCGAGACCGGCAGTCGCGAGGTCCGCGATCGGACAGCCCGGACGGCGCCGAACCACCAGTGTCATGGGGCCGGGCCAGAATGCGCCCGCCAGCACCCGCGCTTCCGCCGAAAATTCTCCCAGCACTTCCGCCGCAGGCAGATCGGTTACATGGACGATCAGCGGATTGAAGCTCGGCCGCCCTTTCGCCGCGAAGATTGCAGCCACCGCCTCGCCGTTGGTCGCATCCCCGCCCAGCCCGTAGACGGTCTCCGTCGGAAACGCCACCAGCCCGCCGTCGCGGATGATCCGGCCGGCTTCGGCGATCGACGTTTCGGTGGCCGGTACGCGTGGCATGGCAAATCCTGCTGAGGCGCTTCCTCTTTGGCGGCACCGCGCCTAATCTTGCCGCCTTCGGCTGCTTTGGAAGACGGCAATGACCTATCAGGCTCCCGTAGACGACATCCTTGCGGCACTCAAGGCCGCCGGAGCCTTGGCGCCGGACATGATGAACGCCGCCGTCGATGAGGAAACGGTGCGCGCCATCCTGGAGGAAGCCGGCAATTTCGCCACCGGCGTCCTCGACCCCCTGAACCGCCTCGGCGACAAAACCGGCTCGCACCTCGAAGACGGCCGCGTCATCACGCCTCCCGGGTGGGTCGATGCTTACCGGCAGTTCGCGGACGCGGGGTGGCCGGGAGTGCCGTGCCCCGCCGAATATGGCGGTCAGAATTTGCCCGCTGTCGTCGCCATGGGCGTCTGCGAGATTTGGAACGCCGCCAACATGGCATTCGGAATGTGCCCGTTGCTGACCAACGGTGCCATCGATGCTCTCCACATTGGCGGATCAGAAGAACTCAAATCCCGCTTCCTGCCGCACATGATCTCCGGCCGCTGGACCGGAACCATGAATTTGACCGAACCGCAGGCCGGGTCCGACCTCAATGCCGTCACGACGCGCGCGGTCCCGTTGGACGATGGGACTTACCATCTATTCGGCACCAAGATCTTCATCAGCTACGGCGAGCACGATCTGACCGGCAACATCATCCACCTTGTCCTGGCGCGTCTCCCCGATGCGCCACCAGGCACCCGTGGCATTTCCCTTTTCCTGGTGCCGAAATACCTGGTCGGCGACGACGGCGAACCCGGCGAACGCAACGATGTCGTCTGTGCCGGGCTCGAACACAAACTCGGCATCGTCGCAAGCCCGACATGCGTTATGAAATTCGGCGAGAATGGCGGCGCGACGGGCTATCTCGTCGGTGAGGAAAACCGCGGGCTGCATGTCATGTTCATCATGATGAATGCGGCACGCCTCGCGGTGGGCGTGCAGGGCGTCGCCATCGCCGAACGGGCGACGCAGAAAGCCGTCGCCTTCGCGCGCGAACGCCGCCAGGGCCGGACGAGCGGGTCCAAAACCATGGTCCCGATCATCGCGCATCCCGACGTGCGCCGGATGCTGCTGACGATGCGAGCGTTGACGCAAGCCGCGCGCGGCATCTGCATGGCAACCGCGGCCGCTACCGATCTCGCCAACACCGCCTCCGATCCAGATGTGCGCGCCCGCGCAGCCGGTCGGGTTGCCATCCTGACGCCGGTTGCCAAATCCTTCTCGACGGATGTTGCCGTCGAGGTCGCCTCGCTCGGCGTCCAGGTCCACGGCGGAATGGGCTTCGTCGAGGAAACAGGCGCCGCGCAGTACCTTCGCGATGCGCGCATCCTGCCCATCTACGAAGGAACCAATGGCATTCAGGCGATCGACCTTGTGACCCGAAAGCTTCCCCTCGACGGCGGCTATGCGGTCACATCGTACTTCGCCGACGTCATCGACACTTTGAGACTGTTGCGTGAGGCGGAACTTGCAGGACTAGACTTCGCGGTCGAACAGTTGGGCCGCGCCCTTGAAGCACTGGCCACTGCCACCGATTGGATCGGACGCAATATGCAATCGAAACCCGATCTGGCGCTTGCCGGCGCGACCCCCTACCTGCAACTCTTCGCTCTCGTCGCCGGTGCCGACGCTTTGGCTCGTGCCGTGCTGCGTGCGGGCAACGAACCGGAGCCTGCAACGCTTCTCAGGTTCTTTGCCGAAAATCGTTCCGTCGCCGCATGGGGGCTCGCCGCGTCGATCATGGCCGGGCACGCAGCGGTCCTCGATGCAGACTTGGAAGGTTTGGCATGAGCGTCGAAAGGTCGGTTTTCGAGAGTGTTCAAGTGCTGCGCCTGTCGCGGCCCGAGAAGCGCAACGCTCTCACGCGGGACATGTATCGCACGCTCGCCGATTCCCTTGAAGCCGGCGACGCGGATGCAAGCATTCGAGTAAGCGTCATCCTCGGCAGCGGCGGCCACTTCACCGGCGGCAACGACATCGCCGACTTTCTCGCGACTGCTGAGGGAGAACAGGGCGCGCCGCGCGAAGTCCTTCGCTTCATCGAATTGCTGCCAAACCTGAAGAAGCCGCTTGTTGCCGGAGTTGACGGCCACGCGGTCGGCATCGGCACCACGATGCTGCTCCACTGCGATCTCGTTTACGCGGCTCCGCGCGCGACCTTCGCCACACCATTCCTCGACCTGGGTCTCGTGCCCGAAGCCGCGTCCAGCCTCCTCATGCCACGCCTGATGGGCTATCCGCGCGCCTTCGAAATGCTGGTCCTTGGCGAAACCTTTTCCGCCGCCCGCGCTTGCGATGCGGGGCTCGTAAACGCTCTTGTCGATCCAGAAGCCCTCGAAGTTCTTGTTCTCGCCGTCGCGGCCCGTCTCGCGAAAAAGCCGCAGCATGCCGTCATCACTGCGAAGCGGCTGATGCGCTCCGGCAGCGCCGCGGTGCTCGAACGAACCCGCGAGGAGGCCGCCGAATTCGCCCGCTGCCTGGCCACCCCGGAAGCCCGCGCCGCGTTCCAGGCCTTCATGACCCGTGCGCGTCCCGACAAGAGCCGCGCATGATCCGAACTCTTGCTTCGCTGATCGTTCTGGGCCTTACACTTGTTTCGCCGGAGCGGGCCTCAGCCAACTGGCTGACCAAGGCACTCGACGCAGCCGGCGATGCCGGGAAGGGCGCCGCGCGCGGCGTCCATGCGCTCGATCCGGACCTGGGCCACGCGCTCACGCATCTAAAAGCACTGCCCGATCGCCCTGGCGTCAACGCGCTGGCGGCCGAAGCCGGCCACGAAGGTCACTGGCGGTTCGCCAATGCCAAGGGTGAAACGTTCACCGCCGCTAGCGCAGATGAACTCGCCCGCATGCGCGACAGCCTTTTGCCGGGCCAATCAGGCAAGCTGGCGCTATATCTGACGCCTCGCACGATTTTTGATGGTCGCGCGGCCCTGAAGGAGTTGCCGCCCGATACCGAACTTTTTGTCGCGACGCGCCGCGGAGCCTATCCCCTGATCCGCGAAGCCGGCTCCGCCACCGAAACTTTCTTCGCCCACGTGAAGCCCAACCTGCGTGCCCGCATTGACAGCGAAGACCTCCTCGCTGAAACGCTGTTCCAGCTTGCCCAACCGCTCAAGCCCGCCAGCCTGCGCATCATCGCGCTCGAAACGGGAAGCGCCGACGCGCTCGCTGCCGTACCACGCTTCGATCCGCTCACGCGCATGGCGCTCGTCGACAAGATCGACCCCACGGGCCTTGCGTCCTCATTGGTCCGCATCCGCGGCCAAACGATTATCGTCACTGGCCGCATCGACGAGGGCATCCTGAAATTCAATGACGTGGGCGGCGGCAGCGGGTCGCTTCCACTACAGCAGATCCGTGCCGCCGCGCGCGACGCCGACGTGAACCTCGTGATTGTCAAAACCGAAACGCCGCGCCAACCGGGCGGCAAGAACTGGCTGTGGCAAACAACATCGATCCCCGGCCTCGAAGCCGCCGTGAAGCAACCAACCGTTGGCGATTTCCTGTCTGCCATCACGCGCGAGGCGAGTCCGTTGACTGTCTCGTCCCGCCGCGATGGAGCCGGTCGCGCCGTGCTCGATGCAACACCTCAAACCGGCGAAACACCGCTCTCCACAACCTTCACCGGCTGGCTCGATAGTCTCGCCGGTGAAGCGATGGGTCATATCGCAATCGCCGGCATCGAGGCGAACGTGCGCGACGCGGACCGCCAGTCGGAACTCGATCGCCGCATCATTCCCGGTGTTCCGTCCGGCATTCAATACGGCTACGCAATCGCGCTTTTCCTCAGCCTTTTTGGCCTCTCGACGGGCTCGGCATGGTGGCGCCGCATTTGGCCGCCCGAAAGCCGCGAAGACTATGGCAGTTACGCCGGGTACGCTTCGGCCCGCGCCGTGCGCGGACTTCTCTTTGCGCTCGTGTTTCTGCCACTCGCCGGCGTTCCCCTGTTTTTGCGCTACGCTGGAATTCAAACCTGGACGATTCTGACGGCGCCAGTCCGCGCGGTCCGCTGGCTGCGGTACCGGCTTGCGCGCGCCGCCACCTGAGTTCTAGATCGCAGCCGGCGTCTACGAAGAAAGGTCTGGAATGGCAACGCTCGCAGGCAAGACACTTTTTATAACCGGCGGCAGCCGTGGTATTGGCCTCGCGATTGCGCTGCGCGCGGCCCGCGACGGCGCCAACATTGCAATTGCGGCCAAGACCAGCGACCCAAATCCCAAGCTGCCCGGCACCGTTCATACGGCCGCCGCCGAAATCGAAGCTGCCGGCGGCCGCGCGCTGCCGATCGTTTGCGACATTCGCTTCGAGGACCAGGTCGTCGCCGCTGTCGAGCAAACAGCCGCAATGTTCGGCGGCATCGACATCTGCGTCAACAACGCCTCCGCCCTGTCGCCCACCGGCACCGAAGCAACCGACATGAAGCGCTTCGATCTCATGCACGCTATCAATACGCGTGGCACGTTCCTCACCACGAAAACGTGCATCCCGTATCTCCGCAAGGCGCAGAACCCGCACGTCCTAGTCCTCTCGCCGCCACTCGACCTGCAACCGAAATGGTTCAAGAACCACGTCGCCTACTCGATTGCGAAATACGGCATGAGCCTGTGCGTGCTGGGGATGGCCGAAGAGTTTCGCAAGGACGGCATCGCCGTGAACGCGCTCTGGCCTCGAACGGCCATCGCCACTGCGGCCATAGAGAACGTACTCGGCAGAGAACTGATCGCCATGAGCCGGACGCCGGACATCATGGCCGACGCGGCCCACCTTATCCTCACTCAGCCATCGCGGGATCTGACTGGCCAATTCCTCATCGACGACAGCGTCCTCTACGAGAAAGGCGGCGTCACCGATTTCTCGCCGTACCGGGTCGATGCGTCGAAGCCTCTGGTGCAGGATTTCTTTGTCCCGGAGGACCGCCCGCCACCGCCCGGCGTCAAAGTGATACCGATGAACCTTCCCGGATCGTGAGCGGTCCGGGCCGTTCGAAACGCTGGCGCCGGGCTATTCCGGTTCGCTAACATGATCAGGGCGCACGAGTTCGAAAGGAACACTTCAGGTTATGGCGACACTACTGATCACGCATCCGGGTTTCACTGACCACGATACCGGTATCGGGCATCCCGAACGCCCGGATCGCATGCGCGCCATCGATAAGGTGTTGGCCCACGATACGTACGCTGCTTTGCAGCGCATGGAAGCGCCCCTGCGCGACGACCTGGAAACACAGATCCTGCTTGCTCACCCGAAAGACCACTTCGACCGCATGCGCAAGGCAGGCGAGCAGGCCAAAGCCACAACCAGCCTCGTGCGGATCGACGGCGACACGGTGATGTCCCCGGCCTCCTGGGAGGCCGCGTTGCGTGCGGTTGGCGCGGGATTGCAGGCCGTCGATGAAGTCATGGCAGACCGCGTCGCCAACGCCTTCGCTCAAGTGCGTCCCCCTGGCCACCATGCCGAAAACGACCGGGCGATGGGATTTTGCTTTTTCTCCAACGCCGCCATCGCCGCGCTCTACGCGCGGTCAAAGCACGGCGCGAAACGTGTCGCCGTCGTTGACTTCGACGTCCATCACGGGAACGGCACGCAGGATATTTTCTGGTCTGACAAAGACTGCTTTTACGGCTCCACCCACCAGATGCCGTTGTTCCCGGGCACGGGGGAACTGAGTGAAACCGGCGTCGGCAACATCTTCAATGCGCCTCTTCGCTCGGGCGACGGCGGTGATCAGTTTCGCGAGGCATTCACCGATCGCATCCTGAAACCACTCCACAATTTCAGCCCTGACTTCATTGTCATTTCCGCTGGCTTCGACGCCCATCGCCGCGACCCCCTGGGTGGTCTGCAACTGGTCGAGGCGGACTTCATGTGGGCAACGGAAAAGCTTGCCGGCGTCGCGCAAGAGCATGCCAAGGGCCGCGTCGTTTCGATGCTGGAAGGGGGCTACGACCTCGACGGGCTGGCAAAATCCGTTGGCGTCCACGTCCGCACCCTGATGGATGTTGGGTCCTGACCGGTTGACCGTTCCACGCCTCAGGGCTTGTGCGGGCACGCCGGGGACGGTAATCCCGGCGCATCACAACCGGCGCGGACGATTCCGCCCGGCATCGTCCCGCCCTCGCGGGATAGCCGCCAACGCGGGGTTCGAACCGATGAACAAGGCTTTGTCCAAGCACGCCGACATCAAGGACATGACCTTCGAGCGCGCTCTGAAGGAACTCGAAGCCATTGTCTCGCGTCTGGAGCGCGGCGATGTCGAACTCGAGGAAAGCATCGCCATCTACGAGCGCGGCGAAGTCCTGCGCGATCATTGTGACCGTCTCTTGCGGCAGGCGGAGGCCAAGGTCGAAAAAATAACGTTGGGAGCCGATGGCAGCCCGAAGGGTACCGCACCCTTGGACGAGTAGCCCAAACGCCCCTTGCCCCATTGCTAACGCCGGTCTACCGTCCGAACAGTGTTTATCAGCATGTGGAGCAATACCCGTGTCGCACCGCGTTGCATGGATTGCTCTCGCAATTGGCTTGGTCTCTGTTCACTCAGGACTTTCGACGTACCGAGCCGTTGCGCAAGGCTCGCCTCCTGCGTCGGATGCAGATGGGCAGGACGAGGTGAAAGCAGCATTCGAGAGCGCCAAGCAACTCGGCACCGCCGATGCCTGGAACGCCTTCCTGACATCCTACCCGAACGGCTTTTACGCCGATTTGGCCCGCGCCTATCTGAAGAAGGCAGACGAGACGGCGCCGGCGACGAATTCCGAGCCGCCCCCGTCCCGGCTTCCACCCTCGTCCGCGCGCGCCGCCGAACGCTCGTGTACCGACCGTCCACGCCTTAAATCGCAGCACTCCAAGGAACCGACGAAAATCACCTTCGTCAATCATTCGGGCATGTACCGCGCGATCATGTGGATCGACTTTGACGGGTCCCTGAAGGACTACGGCGGATTGAACTCCGGAGATGAACTGGTGCTCGACACCTTCAGGACGCACCCTTGGATGATCGCGACCGGCCCGGGCGATTGTCTCCAGATCTTTTTGCCGGCGGCCGAACCGGCGCGCGTCGAATTGCTCCGCCTTGCCGCCGACGATGGGCCCGTGCGTGCCGCTACCCCCGCTAAGGCTAAGGTCGAGAAGAAGCCGCCGCCTCCCAAGAAGCTCGTCTGCGCCAAAAACTATCAGCTCCAGAAGGGCAAGTGCGTTCTCCTCCAGAACTGCGGCAGCAACGCCTATCGCAGCCCCGAGGGCGACTGCTACTGCAAGAAGGGCTATGTGATGCGCGCCGGCAAATGTCAGTGGCCGCAAAACAAAAACGGCTTCGAAATCGAACCCTGGAAAAAACAAGGCTGCTCCACCTGGCAGGCCCAGTGTAATCAGGGCAATGCGGGCGCCTGCGGAAAATACGAAGCGAATTGCCAAGTCAACTGACGGACTGGCCATTCTCCCGCATACGCCCGGCACGGCGACTTGGTGGCACCTATCATTCGGTGCCGGTTAGGGGCTAATGTGCCGGGTAACTGATGGTCCGCCTTGCGTGCCGCCTCCCAGAGAGGGCGCTGCCAAAGGAGCTTGATGCCACGCCGTGAGCAAGACGCCCCTACTCGATACCGTATTAAATCCAGAAGACCTTCGCCGTCTCCCCGAGAGCGACCTCCGCCGGCTCGCTGATGAATTGCGGGTCGAGATGATTGATGCCGTCTCGGTGACGGGCGGCCATCTCGGCGCGGGCCTTGGCGTCGTGGAACTGACGGTCGCATTGCACTGGGTTTTCGACACGCCCCGCGACCGCATCGTCTGGGACGTCGGCCACCAGTCGTACCCGCACAAGATCTTGACCGGCCGCCGCGATCGCATCCGCACGTTGCGCATGGGCGGCGGTCTGGCAGGTTTCACGCGGCGCGCGGAAAGCGAATACGATCCGTTCGGTGCCGGACACTCGTCCACTTCGATCTCCGCGGCGCTCGGCATGGCCTGCGCGCGCGACCTGGATGGCAAGGCCAACAATGTCGTGGCGGTCATTGGCGACGGCGCCATGAGCGCCGGCATGGCCTATGAGGCGATGAACAATGCCGGTGCTCGCGACGAGCGCTTGATTGTTGTCCTCAACGATAATGACATGTCGATCGCGCCTCCCGTCGGCGCACTCTCGCACTATCTCGCCCGCACCACGTCGAGCGGCACATACCTTTACTGGCGCGATGTCGCCAAGCAACTCGCCAAGCGGCTGCCCAAGAGTTGGGAGCGCCGCGCCGCGCGCATGGAAGAATATACGCGCCACCTCTGGCAGGGCGGCATGTGGTTCGAGGAACTCGGGTTCTACTACGTCGGCCCCATTGACGGGCACGATCTCAATACGCTGCTGCCCGTTCTGAAGAATGTCCGCGATGCCAAGCAGGGACCGATCCTAGTGCACGTCGTCACGCGCAAGGGCAAAGGTTACGCCCCGGCGGAAGAGTCCGACGACAAATATCACGGCGTGGCCAAATTCAATGTTGTCACCGGTGCGCAGGTGAAGCCCAAGCCGAATGCGCCGAGCTATACGCGCGTCTTCGCCGACAGCCTCGTCGCCGAAGCCAGGAAGGACAAGCGCATCGTTGCCGTCACGGCCGCCATGCCCGACGGGACCGGCCTCGACATTTTCGGCAAGGAATTTCCCGACCGCATGTTCGATGTCGGCATCGCTGAACAGCATGCCGTCACCTTCGCTGCCGGCCTTGCCACGGAAGGCTACCGGCCGTTCGCCGCGATCTACTCGACGTTCCTGCAGCGCGGCTACGATCAGGTGGTCCACGACGTCGCGGTACAAAACCTGCCCGTTCGCTTCGCCATCGACCGCGCCGGTCTTGTCGGCGCCGACGGACCGACGCACGCCGGCTCCTTCGATCTCGCCTACCTGGGCTGCCTGCCGAATTTCATCATCATGGCGGCCGCCGACGAGGCCGAACTCGTCCACATGGTGG
>CAYWIF010000014.1:0-74764 GCA_964458265.1 uncultured Hyphomicrobium sp.
ACCCGCCTTACGCATTGGCAGCGAACCTGCGGTCGGGGCCATGAGCAAGCCCCCCGCGAACAAAAACGCCCCGGTCGTTCGGCGGCGACCGGGGCGTATCCGGCGATGCGAGCCGAAGCCCACACCCCCGAAATCCAATTTTTTTCTTCCGCCGCTTCCGGCCGGCTCCCCGCAGGGGAGTCGGAAGCGGCCACTAAAGTCTCTTCCCGCTTCCGGCCGGCTCCCCGCAGGGGAGTCGGAAGCGGCCACCAAAGTTCGTCGGAAGCGGCAAGCCAAGATTCCACTTCACGCATTCGAGAATAGACGCGGCGCCAGATAAGAACTAATCGTTATTTGTTGGCTTCCGCATAAGAGAACCTGATCCTTGTTCGTCACGCTCAAGCAGTTGCGCTACTTCGATGCGCTCTCCCGCGAACTGCACTTCGGCCGCGCCGCCGAGGCGTGCGCCGTGACGCAGCCCGCGCTGTCGATGCAGATCAACGAACTGGAGCAGACCCTCGGCCTCACGCTGGTCGAGCGCACGCGCAACGGTGTGCGCCTGACGCCGAAGGGTGAGGAGATTTCGCAGCGCGTGTCGCGCATCCTGGGCGATGTCCGCGAACTCGTTGCCTTCGCGCACCATTCGAACCGCGTTCTCACCGGCTCGCTGCGCTTCGGCGTCATCCCATCGATTGCGCCGTATCTGCTGCCACCCCTGTTGCCGCTTCTGCGCGACACCTATCCCGACCTCGAACTGCACGTACGCGAAACGCAAACGTCCCACCTCGTCGAGGAACTTCTCGAAGGCAAGCTCGACGTGCTGCTGCTCGCGCTGCCCATCAAGCACCCCGACATCGAGGAGCACAAACTCTTCGAGGACCCGTTCCTGCTCGCCCTGCCCAAGCAGCGCAAGCAGTCGGGCCGCCTGCGCGCGACCAAGGAAATGATCGAAGGCGAGAAGCTGCTGCTACTCGAGGAAGGGCATTGCCTGCGCGATCAGGCGCTCACGTATTGCAGCTTGAAGCAGGTCGATACGGTCAACACGTTCGGCGCGTCGAGCCTCGGCACCATCGTTGAAATGGTCTCGGCCGGCTTCGGCATCACGCTGCTGCCCGAACTGAGCCTCGCCACCGAGGAGCGCGGCCGCGACCTGACCGTGATTCGCTTTGCCGATCCGGAACCCTCGCGCATGGTGGGCCTGTGCTGGCGCACCACGTCGCCGCGCAAGGACGATTTCCGCGAGCTTGGCCGGTTGACTGTCGAAGCCTGGCAGAACGGTCCGCTGGCGCTGGCGCGCGTTCTGCACGACAGCAAGAAAACCCCGCGCGACCTCAGCGCGGAGACGTCGTGACCTTGCGCTCGGCCAGACCCTGCGGCGTCGGTTCGGAGGTTTTCGCGTAGGCGTCCTCGATCGCCGACAGATCGACCGCCTGCCCGCGGAACTCCTTGGCAAACAACAGTTGCGCCGTCTGTTCGCCAGGCCTCAGCTTCATCGGCAGAATGCGCCCCTCGTCGTCGATCATGTCGAAGGTGCGCGCCACGTTCGGATGCACCATGCGGGCGAGCGCCGGATCGTCGGCCGACGCCGTCTCGGTCAAGAGCGGCAGAATGGGGAACGGCGCGTAGGCGAGTTCTTCGGGATGATCGTCGTCGAACGCGGGCGCGGCGATGAAGGCTGCGGGCTGCGGACCGAAACTGGCGGTCTCTGCCAGATCCGCAACCGCAGGCGCCGGCAGGCGTGCGGCCTGGTCGCCCGTCGCCGGTAGCGGCGGCCGTGCTGCGGGCGGCCCGGATGCCGCCACCGCGCGCGGGGCCGCAACCGGCGTGGGATCGAGACCGGCCAGTTTCACCAGATCATTGAGCTTGGCCCGGTCCTGCGCCGACGGACCCGGCGTGAAAATCGACGACCGCTCGACAAGTTGCGGCGCGCGGACGAGACGCGGCTCAGGCTCTTTGCGTTCCGGACGGGGCGCGGGACGCGGCAGGGGCGGGGCGGTGAGCGAGGCAATAACGGTCGACGGCGCGGGCTTCTTCTCGGGCCGCGCGGCCGGCTTCGGCGACGGCGGGACCGGTAGCGCGGTCTGCCCTGCCGCGGCGACGAGGACGCCCTTGCGTGGGTTGGAACGGATATCGAAGAACTGGGCGACCTGTTGCGCCAACTGCGGTTGCCGCCGCCGCGCCGCCGCCGCGTCACCTGGTTCCAGCGACCGCCCCTCGGCCGAAAGATGTTTCGAGGTGCCCTTCGGGAAGATCATCGCCAATTCGTCGTGCGTCATGCGCGGCCACGAGCGGACGCGCGCGGTGTCGACGTGCACGAACGGCAGCGCGGAGGTCGGATAGTAGCCGACACCGCCGCGCTCGCGGATCATCGCCGAATAGCGCAATTGCCGGATGGGGATGTCGGGGAAGTGAATGTCGATCGCCTTGCCGGTGATGTGCTGGCTCTGGCTCGCCTGCCCGCCGCGCGTCTTGCGCAGCATGTCGTTGGTTCCGCGGGAACGGAAACCGGAGATGATGTGCACGGGCTGTTGCGAGCCCAGCTCATTGTGCATCTCCCAGACGATGTCGATCGTCTTGGGGTCCATTTCGGTCGCGTCGTTTTTGCGCCAGTCGCGCAGGAACCAGTTGAGTTTTTTCAGCGCCTCGGGAACGTAACGCCCGTCCTTCTTGTAGAGGATGGACAGCGTTTCCTTGGTGTGGATGTGATAGAGCCAGATGGTGCGCGCTTCGCCCGAGGCATTGACCGTCGCGCCCGTCGTCGCGCCCACGGCAAGAACCGCCGCAAGTCCAACTGCCTTCGACCATTTGCCGTGCTGTGCGCCCAAGCGCCGGGTCCCCCAACGTCCGAACGGCTGTGGGCCATCCGGATTCAGCACCGTGCAGGCGGCGAATCCGCCCGCGCTGCGCGAAAACTCTTTGCAGAAGGGTTAAGGATCAACCCTTAACGCTTGGTAACTTTCGATTGCGGGCATTCCTGGGCACCGGGGCGGCCAAAGGGCGGCGTGGCGGGCCAAAATCCCGGCGCGCGGCAGGCCGGTTTCCCGCCCTGCGGGTCGCAAAAAATTGCGCCTTCTCAAGTCCCTACCGAAGCGCTTACGTGGCCGGCGATGGGCTCTCATTCCGGTCGGGTGGTTATGGCGACAACACCTACAACCCGCCGCGTTGCGTTGCTGATGTCGGCGGCACTTTTGGCCGGCCCGGTTGCGGCGGCCGATCCTGCCGGCAAGTGCCAGTCCGACGCCATGATCGTATTCGATGCCTCCGGGTCGATGGGCGCCACGGATTACGCGGTGAAATTGCCCCGCATCGCCCGCGTTAAAAACTCCATGCAGACGGTCATCCCCGAAGTGGCCCCCCTGCGCCGCCTGGGCCTCATCGTTTACGGCGAAGGCGCCTACAACGACTGCGACAGCATCGAACTCCGCCTGAAACCCACCCCCAATGCCGCCGCTCCACTGCTTGACGCGATCAAGACCATCAATCCGCGTGGCCGCACACCGTTGACGCGCTCCGTCGAACTCGCAGCCGAAGAACTCGACTTTCGCAACAAGCCCGCAACCGTCGTTTTGCTGACGGACGGCGAAGAAACGTGCGGCGGCGATCCCTGCCGTACCGCGAAAGCCCTGAAGACTGAAGCCAAGGACCTCACGATCCATGTCATCGGCTATCGCGAGCAGGGCGGTTACTTCACCGCGCGCTGCATGTCGGATCAGACCGGAGGCGAGTACCAATCGGTCAAGACCGAAGAAGAACTGATCGAAGCTCTGCGCAAGACACTCGGCTGCCCATTCATCACGCAGCGCGGCTTGCCGTCATTCCGGCCATCGCAATTGGCGTGCGCGCGGCCATGACCGTCCAGTGCATAGTGGTTGTGCCGAATGCCTGCCGGCTCAAATGATGCTCTTGGCGTAGAGATCCGTTCGCCGGTCGCGGAAGAATCCCCAGTCCGCACGGTAGCTCTCGATGAGGTCGAGATCGAACGTGTACACAAGGACGCCTTCGTCTTGCGCACCGAGCGTTTCGACCAGTTCGCCGCGATGATCGGCGATGAACGAATGACCGTAGAATTTCTGCTTCACGCCCTCGTTGTCCTCGAGTCCAATACGGTTGGCCGCGACAACGGGGATCGCATTGGAAACGGCATGACCCTGCATGGCGCGCTGCCACTGCAAGTGCGTATCGAGAGCGCTGTCGTAAGGCTCCGATCCGATCGCAGTCGGATAAAACAGAATGTCCGCGCCCTGCAACGCCATCGCGCGCGCGCATTCCGGATACCACTGGTCCCAGCAGATGCCGACGCCGATGGTGCCGGCCTTCGTCTGCCAAACCTTGAAGCCGGTATCGCCGGGCCGGAAATAATACTTCTCCTGATACCCAGGCCCGTCCGGAATGTGGCTCTTGCGATAAACGCCGAGAGCCGCGCCGTCCGCATCGACGATGACGATGCTGTTGTAATATCGCGGGCCGTCCTTTTCGAAGATGGAAACAGGAATGACCACTCCAAGTTCTTTTGCGAGGTCACGCATGGCCAGCACGCACGGATGGGTGTCCGCGGGGTACGCCGTCTGAAACCACTTCGGGTCCTGTTTCGTGCAGAAATATATGCCCTGGAACAGTTCCGACGGCAGGATCACTTGCGCGCCCTTGCGCGCCGCCTCGCGCACGAACGCCTCCGTCCGCCGGATGTTTTCCGCCATGTCGTGATTGTAGTGCGTCTGGATGGCCGCGACAGTGATAGTGCGGGGCTTTGCCATGGCGGGTCCCTACAAAGGCTGCTGCTGCGTGATGCAATGGAACGATCCGCCGCCTGCCGTGCCGCAGCCAAGCAAACCCTTTGAAGGCACGCCCACCACCGCGCGCCCTGGAAAAACGGCGCGCAACGCGTCGAGCGCCGCTGCCTCGCTGGCGGTTCCATACACCGGTACCACGACGACACCGTTGGCGATGATGAAGTTCATGTGCGACGCGGGCGAGACCTCGCCAAGTGCATTGCGATAGAGCCCAACACCGGGAATGCGCACGACCTCGAGTTTACGGCCCGACGCATCGGTCGCCTTTGCAAGCGTTTCGGCTATGGCATCCAACGTCGCGGCGTTCGGGTCGTCCGGCCCACTCGCGGACTGACAAACAACCATCCCGGGTGCAACAAAGCGTGCGATGTTGTCGACGTGCCCGTCCGTGTGATCGTTCTTCAGACCTTCGTCGATCCAAATGACGGATTTGGCACCGAACGCTTCGCCCAAGGCGGCTTCCGCCTGCGCCTTCGTCCAGCCATTCCGGTTCGGATTGAGCAGCGTCTGCCGCGTCGTCAGAACGGTGCCTTCGCCGTCCTGGTCGACGGCCCCTCCCTCCAACACGTAATCGAACCGCTTGACCTTGGCCCGCGCCAGCCGTGCCACGTCGTCACCGACGGTCGCATCGTCGGGCAGCTCATATTTGCCGCCCCAACTGTTGGTCTGAAACCTGAGCGCGACGAGATCACGCCCCGCTTGTGCGAAAATCGGACCGGTGTCGCGGAGCCAGATATCGCCGTAGCGCGCCGGAATGATCTCCGCGAGGCTGCCGACGGCCGCCGTCGCGGACGTCTCAGCTTCTCGTCCATTGACGAGCAGCCGCACGCGATTGCCGTGCCCGGCCAAGGCCCGGACAAGGCCGGCAATGTCGCGCCGCGGCGCGTCGAGATCGCCGTTCCACTCGTCAGGATCGGCCGGCCAAGCGGTCCAGATGGCCTCTTGCGGTGCCCATTCGGCAGGAACCGTAAGCGCGGTATCGAGTGTCGTTTGGGGCATCGCGCGTGAACTCTCGTTTGTTCATGTCGTCGCCCGGCGGTTTGCGGCCGGTCGCCAACGAAGTCAATGCAAGTGAACCTGGCAGGCGCCAGAACCGTTGCAGACCGCCGCGCTCGAAGTTCGAAAAACCCAATATAAGTAAAGATACGTAAGTTGATCATATTATTCGGGAAAATATCCCGTAGCGCACCAGCAACAGCGTGATCCGAATGCGAAAAACATCCTGCATTCGGGAACTTATCGCAGTTGCTCCCTCCGCTTTCGATACGTACGCCGGGATGTGGCCAAATAATTGGCACCGAATCGTCACGATGCGTGGGGGAAAACAGATGAAGCGAATTCTGAGCGCTGTCATGCTCGGGGGTTTGACCGTTTCAAGTGCCGCAGTGGTCATGGCGCAGGACGCCCCGCCGGCCGCTGAAACCACCGCCCCGCCCGCCACTGATGCCGCGCCCGTTCCCGAAGTCGAAGTGATTCAGGAACAGCCCCCCGCGGCACCGCCTCAGCCGGCAGCCGCCAAGCCGAAGCCCAAGCCGAAACCCCAGCAGCAGGCCGCTCCCGCGTCGCAGCCGGCCTTCGTGCCGCCCGTCGTCGAGGCCCCGCCGCCGCCGCCAGGCCCGACTGAGATTCTTCCCAATTCGCCGTACGGCTCGCCGGCAGCCTCCGGTGCCGCCGCCCGGGCTGAGCGGTCGGCCACAACGCCGGTCAACCCGACGCAAATCATTCCCTCGAACCTCGAAGGCTTCGCTGGAGCCGCCACCAATGTAACGCCGGAGACCCTGGCGGAGCAGCAGCCAAGCAACATCAACGAGGCGCTGAAGCGTGTCCCGGGTGTAACGATTATCAACGACGACGCGAACGCCCACCACGGCGGCGTCTCGGTACGCGGTTCGCCCGCCCGGCGCTCGCGCAAAGTCCTTGTGATGGAAGACGGTCACGCCAACAACCTTGCCCTCTGGCTCGATCCGTCGGTTCACTACTATGGCCCGGTTGAACGCTTCGAAAGCATCGAAGTCATCCGTGGAACGGTCATCACACAAGGCCCGAACAACAACTTCGGCGTCGTCAACGCACGCAATCTGTCGCCGTTCGGACCCGCCGAAACCGTGGTCAGCACAGCCATTGGCTTCACCAAGACCGAGCGTGGTTCCTACAACGATGAATTGGAAGTCGAATGCGATGCCGGCCCCACAAACTGTGAGGTCGAAGAGGAGGGAGAAACCACGTCAAAGAAGGATCGCACTGATCTCTCCTACCGCTGGCATGTCCACACGCGTCAGAATTCGGACAACGTCGGCATTGTGGCATCCTACACGGGTGCGAACGTGCAGGGCGCCTGGGACACCGAACAACTGCGCTTCAACGATTTCTACGGTGCCATCGGCTGGAAGGGATCGAGCTCTGATCTCGTGGTCTCGTCATCCTATGCTCGTCAAAAGGACAATTACGACGAACAGAACTTTCTGGGTGAGGTGGAACTCCCGACCGGTGACGAGGCCGAAGCCGAGGATATTGCTGAACAGGTAGCCGGGTTCGCGGAAAGCCAGTTCAAGCTATTGAAGCATTGCAAGACCTGTTACGCGCCGGCAGCCGGCCTTAACACCTACAATGGCGAGATTTGGCGCGGACAGATCGTCCACAATGCCTACGTCGACGACGACACGACGATCACGTCGCGCGTCTATGCGCAGTACCACCGCCGCGACCGCTATCAGCTCAATACTTTTGAATCCGAACCCGACGGCGAAGTGGGCGCAGGCGCATTCTTTGGCGATCCGGATCCCGTCACTGGTGAAAGCGAAGTGTTCTTCGGCGAGAATTCGATGTTCGGCCGCTTGCGCACCTTCCGCCACGTCGGCGCTGAAGTGCGGGCTGAGTGGGCCAATCGGACGTTCATGGGCTACAAGCAGGATATTCAGGCGGGTATCCGCTACGAATACCAGGACATGACCAACCGCAACTTCATCGGCGCCGAAGGCGAGATTCTAAGAGACGGCGATGAGGCAGGTGCCACGATCTTCGATCGCGAACTCAATTCGAATGCCGTGTCGGCGTTCCTGCAAACGAACATCTCGGTCGCTCAGGACTTCAATGTCGTTCCCGGCATCCGTTTCGAATGGTACCGCGCAGGCCGCATCAACCGCGTGATCGCGCGAGAGGAGAGCGAGGCCGGCGGCGCCGAAGGGGAAGATTGTGCACCGTTCGATCCGGATGTTCCTCCAGAAGACGCAGAGTGCCTCTCGGTTGACGGCATCGATCTAGACCCGGATCGCCGCAACGAAGACTACTCCAACTTCCATGCACTCCCCGGCGTTTCGTTCGCCTACACGGGCTTCAACCGCACGACGATTTTCGGCGGCTACCACCGCGGTATGTCAACCGGCGTCCTGCGCAACGAAGATTTCCCCGTCGACGACGAGATCGGCAACAACTTCAGCCTTGGTCTGCGCACCACGGCGATCAAGGGCCTCGACTTCGAGGCGGTCGGCTTCTACCAGCTCCTGAGTGATTACCAGTTCGGCGCTTCGTTCTCCGACACGTCGGACCGCTCCTTCGGGCGCGCGGACGAGGTGGAGATCAGCGGCGTCGAATTGCTTGGCCGCTTGAACTCGCAACCCTTCACCGGCGGTTCGATGAACTTTTACGGCGAAGCGAACTACCTCTACACGCGCGGGAAGTTCAAGGATCTTCGCGTGGAAGACGACGATGATCCGGGCGAATTCGATGTGTTCGACGGCAACCGCATTCCTGAGGTACCTCTCCACGTTGCGGCACTGACCCTCGGCGTTCAGCAGACGACCGGCTGGCGGTGGGACGCAAGCGTAACCTGGACCTATCGCGGTTCGTTCTTCACGGACGAAGGCAACACGCCCTTCGGCTTCGGCGGCGAAGTCGAGTGTGAGGATGGGGAGTGCGAAATCGAAGAGGCCGGCGAAGACGGCGAAGTCCCGTCCGTCTGGCTGCTCTCGGCCCGCGCCAACCTCGACATCGGCAACACTGGCGCCAGCGTCTTCGTCTCGGGCGACAACCTGCTCGACGAATTCTACATCTCCGACCGCGAAGACGGCATGAAGCCCGGCCTCGGCCGCACCATCTGGACCGGCTTTAAGTACAAGTTCTAAGACAGACACCTCCCGTCTGTTGGCACGAAAAAAGGGCGCCTCCCGCGAGGCGCCCTTTTCTGCATTTCAAACGGGGTTGCTTGACCGCTAGAACCCGCCACCCAGCACGGAGTTGACGAGGCCCAACACGCTGTCGTCGCTCTTGGCTTTTGGCGCCCTGCGCTGTGCCACCTTCGGTGGCGTGCTCTCGTCCACCGGCGCCAGATGATCGGGGCCAACCTTGATGCGGTCCCACTGCCCTTTCAGTGCCAAGGCAAACCGCTTTTCGTGCCCATAGATGTCGCCGAAGGTCGTGATCTTGCCGCCCTCCTCGACCCGCGCGGTGAAATACACGATGTGCACGGGGAGCTTCTTGTCCAGCGGCACGAGGTTGTGGTCGGGGCCGCTCTTGACGAGATCGTCGATCTTCGCCCGGTCCCATCCCTTGTCGGCAGCGAGGATCACTTCGGCCATCTTCAGCGGATTGCGAATGCGCATGCAGCCGTGGCTGTTGGCCCGCCGCGTCCACGCGAACATGTGCTTGTCCGGCGTGTCGTGCATGAACACGTAATGTTTGTTCGGGAACGAAAACTTGACGATCCCGAGCTGGTTGATTTTCCCCGGCGGCTGCCAGATGACGTAATCGTTCATCGGCGTTTTCGACCAGTCAATCTTGCGCCAGTCCACCAGCTCCTCGTTATCGAGGCGGCGCATTTCCAGACCGTGCTGACGCATCATGCCGCCGCCTGACAGAAGGCTGGGCCAGATTTCGCGCACCTTGATCGAATCCGGCACGCGCCACCGCGACTTGAACGTCACCAGTTCGATCTGGTCGGAGAAAATCGGCGTCTGTTTGTTGACCAGCCCGACCGTCACCCGCTCGTGGAATAGGTCTTCGCCGGCCTTGATGATGCGAATTTCGTACTCGGGCACATTGAGGATGACGTGCATGTCGCCGAGTTCAGCCGGAACATAGCGCCACATTTGCATGTTCGCGGCGAGCTGGTCGGTGTTCCCTTTGATCGGCTGATTGAGTTTGGCCCGCGTCTCCGCCGTCAGCACACCGTCCGCCGGCAGGCCCTTGAGCGTCTGAAATCCGCGCACGGCTTGCGCCAACGGCACGTCATAGACCTGCGCTGCCCCGGCATCGTCCGCCAGGATGCCAAGCCGCCGCCGGAGCGTGGCAATGTCGGCATGGCTCTCCCCCGGCTTCAAATCGCTGCCGGCAGGCAATTTCGCGCCCTTGCCCTTCTTCGCGCGCAGCGTTTCCAGCCACGCCTGGCGCAAAAGCTCGAACTGCGGATGCTTGGGATTAAGGCCGGCGAGCACCGTCGCCGGATCGTCCGCCCGCGCCAGCTCGGCAAGCAGCTCCCCGCGATCCTTCCACTGCGGCCGCCGGTCGAAGTAGGACGAAAGCTGCTCGGCTGGCTTGGCGATGTTCCCGCCACGCGCATGGCGCGCATAGGCAAGCACCGCCAGCGACAGCCCGCTCTCGGCCTGCGCCAAGGCTTCCGTTGAGGGAGAGCCGGCGATGTCATCGACTTTGAAATTCGCCGGATCAAGCCCCCAGTCACCCGCGCGCTTGAGTTCATCGAGCGCCTTGCGGGCTTTCGGCGTGAAGCCGTCCCCCGTCACCCACAGCGGCTCGTCGGCGCGCGCCTGATAGAACGTGGCGAGCGCGGTTCGGTCCAAGTCTTCCGGTGTCGGTTTTGGAGGCGCAGCGGCCGCCGTGTTTGCAGCCGGCGCTGGTTCCACCGGCACGAGATGCGCGCCCTCGGCCTTAGGAGGTGGCTCGATCAGCTTGCGCGCTGCGGCCCCGATGGCCGCATCCTTGCCGCCGAGGCTTCCGGTCTCGACAGCCACTGCCGGCACCGCCGATTCCGCCGCGAACGCATGCGGGCAGGCGGCGGCGAGGGCGATCACGCTCAATGTCGCAAAGCGAAAACGGCCGATCATCGTCTCTCCCGCGGTTCCGCGTCCCGTTTGCTGCGGCCCCCCGTGCACGGTTTGCCCGGCACACATGCGTGCGCAGACACTATGGCCGCATGGTGTCCTGGTTAGCCGATTCGGCGGCTGCGGGACGGGCCGCAGGACGACCTATCCCGCCGTAAAGGGCGCACAAAGCAAAGAGGGCCCGGTGTGAAGCCACCGGACCCTCCACGATCTGCAGGGCGTTCAGGAGCCTCATGGAGAGGCCCCCAAGGGGCTGGCCCGTAAGGGCTAGTTGACGCGTTGCTCCAGACCGTATTCCTGCATTTTGCGATAGAGCGTCGAGCGGCCGATATTGAGCCGCTTGGCCACTTCCGTCATGTGACCACGGTAGCGCCCGAGCGCAAGCCGGATCATGTCGGCCTCGATGGCTTCGAGCGGACGGATATCGCCGGACGCATCGACGGCCGGGATACCCAGCGAGCTTCCGCCCGTACCGCCTTTGACTTCGACGGTCTGCGGAATGCGGTCTTCCGCCCCGAGCAGCGCCGGCCCAGTATAAATGGGCTTGCGCATGGGTTCGGACGGCGCCTCGGGGATTTCGGCATCGAAGCCCTCGACGTGCGCCGCGATCTGCGGAAATTCGTTGATGGTCAACTCCGGCCGGTCCGAAAGCACCACCGCGCGGAACACGGCGTTCTCCAGCTGGCGCACGTTACCGGGCCACGAGTAGGTCTTGATCAGGCTCAAGGCATCGGGCGCCAGTCCTGAAACGCGCTTGCCTTCCTCCGCCGCGAACCGCGCGACGAAATGCTGGGCAAGCTCCGGCACGTCCTCGACGCGCTCGCGCAGCGGCGGCACCCAGATCGGGAACACGTTGAGGCGGTAATACAGATCCTCGCGGAACTTGCCGTCCTTGACGAGTTGAATCATGTCGCGGTTCGTTGCCGAGATCAGGCGGAAGTTGACGTTCACCGGCTTCTTCGAGCCGACCGGATCGATCTCGCCTTCCTGGAGCGCACGCAACAGCTTCACCTGCGCGTCGAGCGGCAGTTCGCCCACTTCGTCGAGGAACAGCGTTCCGCCGTCGGCTTCCTGGAATTTGCCGATCCGCTTTTCCGACGCGCCCGTGAAGGAACCCTTCTCATGGCCGAACAGGATGCTTTCGACGAGGTTCTCCGGGATGGCGCCGCAGTTCACGGTGATGAACGGCTTGCCTGCCCGCTCGCTCTCGCCCTGGATGGCGCGAGCGATCAATTCCTTGCCGACACCCGACTCGCCCTCGATGAGAACGGGAATGTTCGACGACGCAGCGCGCTTGCCGAGCGAGATGACCCGCTGCATTGCTTCGCCGCGGATGATGAGATCGTTGAAGGTGAGTGTGCCTTCGACCTTCTTTTTGATGCGGCTGATTTCGCCGCTCAGCGCTTCGATCTTGAGCGCGGACTTGATCGAAACCTCGACCCGCTCGGGCGAGGCCGGCTTGATAACGAAGTCGGCGGCGCCTGCGCGCATCGCGTTGATGGCGGCATCGATCGAGCCATGCGCTGTCTGCACGATAATCGGCGGAATGCCGGGCTTCTGCGACAGACGCTCGAGTACGGCCATGCCGTCGACGCCGGGCATGACGAGATCGAGGAGCACGAGCGCGATGGAACCGCGGTCCGGACCTTCGAGGATCTGGATGGCCTGTTCGCCGGAATTTGTGGTTTTGGTTTCGAAGCCCTGCCGCTTGATCATCTCTTCCAAGATGCGGCGTTGGGCAGGATCGTCATCGACGATAAGAACACGCTTGGCCATGAGGTACTCGGGACTCGACACAACTGAACTGATGCCCGCGGGTTCTTTTGACAGCCGTCCCAGACAGGGACGCCAACAACCACCGGCAACTCGACTGAACAGCCTCAGAGTGCCCGACAACGGTAAACAGGAGGTTTCGGGTGAGCGAACCTTGTAGCTTTTTTGATCAAAGTTGCCGGAAAGCCGGTTTTGCGGACTTCAAAAGAGTTAATCGCCGCCGCATCCGCCGCCGTCTCCGTCCCCACCTCCGTCACCCATCCCGTCCGTCCCGCCGTCGATCGTGCTCAGCGAGAAATCGCCGCCGCACTGTGTCGAGACCCCGACAGAGATCGTACGCACGCTGCCGCAATCGGGGACGTAGCGGTAGCCGCCCGGAATATTGAGTTCGGTGTCGAGAGCAAAGAGCAGGGGTATCGACTTCGGCTCCCAGGGATCGATCTTTTCTTCCCGGCAGCTTTGCCACCACACGCGCCGCAGACCTTCGTTGGTCTTCTTGTGCTGCGGCGCCAGAACCGCAGCCGGCGTGTGGTGCAGGAAGCGCCCGAACGCATTCTGGCAAAAGGTATCGTATGCCTTCGTGTAGAGAATGAATTCATGCCAGAGGTCGTCGACGGCCTGTGACGGCATCGCGACGTGCCGGTAGCCGCCACGATGGTACGCACGAAAGAATTGCTTCAGCCCAAGGCCGATGCGGTCGATCTGTTCGGGTGTTAGGCCGGGATGGTGCCGCTTCAGCTTGTCGAGTAGCCCGGGAGGCCAAGCGTAGGCATCAATGAACCGGAGCCGGCGGCGGTACGTGAAAAACAGCAGCGCGATGACCGCGATGAAAAAGGCAAGAACGACGGAAAAGAAGTAGGAAGCGGTGAAAGGCAATCAATCCTCATAGGTCTGTTTCAACTGCCCATATTATCTCCCGTTCGCGTGCGCGCTTCAAGCGGTCGGCGCCTCCACGAAGCGCCATTTTACCGGACGTGGTTGAAGGTTTGCGAAGAATGTCCCGTGAAACCAATAGCTTTGTTTCACGGCCCATCACCAATCTGTCACAACGCCTTGCTCCCGCCGCCCGGCGCGCTTAATTCAAGCCCGTCATCACCGCCGCATCAAATAACGCAACCCAGAGGACTACATGACCGCTGCCACTTCGGCTTCGACCACACCAGATCTCGGCCCCATGCCCATTTGGGACCTTTCCGATCTCTACTCAGCGCCGAACGCACCGGAAGTCGCCCGCGACCTCGCCCGCGCCGAACGCGATGCGCAGACCCTGAAGGAACAGTGCCAGGGCAAGCTGGCGGATATCGCCCAGGACGGCGACAAGCTCGGGACGATCATCAAGTCCTATGAAGATCTCTCCGACCTGATGGGCAAGCTCGCCTCGTATGCGGGCCTTTATTATTACGCCAATCAAGCCGACCCGGAGCGCGCGAAATTCTACGGCGACACCAACGAGGCCCTGACCCGCATTGGCACCGATCTCATCTTCTTCGAGCTGGAATTGAACCAGATCGACGAGGCCATCCTCGCCGCCGCCGTCAAAGCACCGAAGCTGTCGAAATACGCGCCCTGGCTCGAAGACCTGCGCCGCGAAAAGCCTTTCCAGTTGGAAGAACGCCTCGAACGCCTGTTCACCGAAAAGGGCCAGACCTCGCGCGGCGCCTTCTCGCGTCTTTTCAACGAGACGATGACTACGTTGCGATTCCCCGTCGCGGGCGAGCCCGAACCCCTCACGCTGGAACCGACGCTCAACCTGCTCTCCAGCCCGGATGGCGCGCGCCGCAAAGCCGGTGCCGAAGCCCTCGCCAAGGTCTTCGGCGACAACGTGCGGCTCTTTACGCTGATCACCAATACGCTCGCCAAGGACAAGGAAATCTCCGACCGCTGGCGCGGCTTCAAGGATGTCGCCGACAGCCGCCACTTGGCCAATCGCGTCGAAGCCCCCGTCGTCGATGCGCTCGTCGCCTCCGTCCGCGCCGCCTATCCGCGCCTGTCGCATCGCTACTATGCGATGAAGGCCCGCTGGCTCGGCATGGAGAAACTCAACCATTGGGACCGCAACGCGCCGTTGCCCGACAAACCCGAGCGCGTGTTTACATGGCAGGAAGCCGAGCACACCGTGCTCCAGGCCTACGGCCAGTTCGCCCCCGAAATGGCCTCGACCGCGAAGGAATTTTTCGACAAGGGCTGGATCGATGCGCCTGTGCGTGAAGGTAAGGCCCAAGGCGCATTCTCCGCCTCCACCGTCCCGAGCGTGCACCCCTACGTTTTGATGAACTACCAGGGCAAGCCGCGCGATGTGATGACGCTCGCCCATGAGTTGGGCCACGGCGTCCACCAGATGCTCGCCCGCGAACAGGGCGCGCTCCTCGCGCCCACGCCGTTGACCCTCGCCGAAACCGCTTCCGTCTTCGGCGAAATGCTGACCTTCCGCGCCATGCTGTCGGACACCAAGGAGCAGCGCGAAAAGAAGGCGATGATTGCCGGCAAAGTCGAGGACATGCTGAACACGGTCGTCCGGCAGATCGCGTTCTATACTTTCGAACGCAAGGTCCATGAGGCGCGCCGCAAGGGCGAACTCACCTCAGAACAGCTCAATCAGTTCTGGCTTGAGGTGCAGAAGGAAAGCCTCGGCCCGGCGATCGACTTCAGACCCGGCTATGAAGTGTTCTGGACGTACATCCCCCACTTCATCAATTCGCCGTTTTACGTTTACGCCTATGCCTTCGGCGATTGCCTCGTGAACTCCCTATACGGCCTCTACCAGGAAGCCCATCCCGGCTTCGTGCAGAAGTACTTCGATCTGTTGAAAGCCGGCGGCTCCAAGCATCACTCGGAACTGCTCGCCCCCTTCGGCCTCGACGCCCGCGATCCCGAATTCTGGAACAAGGGCCTCCGCGTCATCGAAGGCATGATCGACGAACTCGAAGCCATGGAAAAAGCGGCGTGAGCGCATCCCCTCTCCCCGTCCTTACGGGGAGAGGGGATGCTAGTACCTCAACCGCCCCTCATATTTCACAGCCCAGGCCTCGCCCTTGCCTTTGGCGTCGGACTTCTCGCCCGTGGGTTCGATGATCTCACCCAGCACCACCGGGGCTTCGCCGGCCTCCGTCAGCGCGGCCACCACTTCGCCCGCGCGCGCCTTGTCCGCGATGGCCACCATACCGATGCCGCAATTGAACGTGCGCAGCATCTCCGCATCGTCGAGACGGCCCGCCTTCGCCAACCATCCGAACACCGGCGGCACCACGATCGCCGACAGATCGACCGCCGCCGCCACCGTATCCGGCAACACCCGCGGCAGGTTCTCCGACAAGCCGCCGCCGGTAATATGCGACAGCCCTTTGACCGCCCCATCCGACGCGCCGCCCGTCGCCTCGATCGCAGCCAACACGCTCTTCACGTAGATCCGCGTCGGCGTCAGCAACGCCTCGCCGAATGTCGTACCGGGCGCCCACGGCGCCGCATCGCCCCACACAATTTTCTCGCTCTCCGCCAACCGCCGCACGAGGCTGTAGCCGTTCGAATGCACACCCGCCGAGGGCAGCCCGATCAGCACATCGCCCACGGTAATATCCGCGCGCGGCAGGATCTCGCCCCGCTCCACCGCGCCAACGGCAAATCCCGCCAGATCGTAATCGCCCTTGTGATACATGCCGGGCATTTCGGCGGTCTCCCCGCCGATCAACGCGCAGCCCGCCAACCGGCAGCCCTCCGCGATTCCACCCACCACATCCTTCGCGACCGCCACCTCAAGATGCCCCGTCGCGTAGTAGTCGAGAAAGAACAGCGGCTCCGCGCCCTGCACCACGAGATCGTTGACGCACATAGCCACGAGATCGATGCCGATCGTCGTATGCCGCCCGCTGTCGATGGCAATCTTGAGCTTGGTGCCGACCCCGTCGTTGGCCGCCACGAGGATCGGATCGCGAAACCCCGCCGCCTTGAGATCGAACAGCCCGCCGAACCCGCCCAGGTCCGCATCCGCGCCCGGGCGCCGCGTCGCCTTCACCAGCGGCTTGATGGCATGAACAAGCGCGTTGCCTGCGTCGATATCCACACCGGAATCGCGGTAGGTGATCGATCCCGGCTTTTCGTCTTTTGTGGTACCCATTGAACCCCGGAAGTGTCCAAAAGCCCGGCTGGGGCCGGGGCGGATCAAACGGATGATCCGTCGCGAACGGCCTGTCGGGGCTTGCGACCGGATTTTCGCCCGATTGCTCGCCAGAACATCGGTCGCGCTCTATCAGCTTGAACGCGCGGGGGCAATGTCCCGCCGCGGTACCAACGGCCGGGCGCGGATGCAACGACTTCAACGGCAAGGTAATTCGGTATGCGCGGGACGGTGAAGGTGGCTCGGACCGCCGCAATATCGGGTGCAGCAGCTCTCGTCCTGGCGGGGTCTGCGTGGGCCAAACCCGGCGCTGACCGAGCCTACACGATCGCCAACTATCCGGTTCAGGCGCGCGCCGCGAACGCCGTGGCTGCCAAGGATGCCGCCATCGCCGACGGCCAGAAGGCGGCCTTTCGCTCTCTCTTGAAGCGCATCGTGCCTGTGACGTCCTACCGTGACATGGAGCGCTTGGCCGCGACCGACCCGGCCGGCCTCATCGACGGCGTCGCCATTCGCTCCGAGCGCAACTCGGCCACCGAATACATCGCCAACTTGGATTTCTCGTTTCAGGCAAACCAAGTCCGCGACTTGCTGAACCAGCAGGGCGTACCGTTCGTGGACACGCAAGCGCCGCCGGCCATCGTCGTGCCCCTGACCCGCGATGGCAAGGCCGCCGCTGGACCAGCAGGTGAGTTTCGCGCCGCCGCCGGATCATGGGGCACAGTCTGGCCGACGCTCGATCTTGAGAACTCCGTCGCCCCTCTGAAAATGCAGGCTCTGCGCCCCGAAGTCGGCCCCGATACGCTGCGCGGCCTTTACGACGACGCGACCCGCAGCGCCTCCATTATGACTCTCGCCGCCGCCTATGGAACCGACCAGGTCGTCCTGGCCGTCGCTGAAGTCGACACCGAAGGCGGCAAGGTCAATGTTCTCATCGCTGGCCAGGACGCGGCGGGTCCATTCGCGCTGAACCGCGCCTACCGTATGCAGGACGGCGACCTTGCCTACACACTGGAACTCGCCGCCGTCGTCTCGCAAGGAATACTGGAGGGGCGGTGGAAGGCCGTGAACAGCGGCGGCGCGGCTGCCTACGGCCCAGGCGGTCAGGACGTTGCCTTCGATGCCCAGTTCGCCGGCCAGAGTGAATGGAACGCCATGCGCCGTGTTCTGCTCGAAGCGCCCGGCATTGACGACATTCGCATCGGTACGGTTTCCGCAGGGCGCGCTTCGGTCAGCGTCAAGTATCCAGGCGGCGGACCGGCCCTCGCGCAGGCCCTTGCCGCATACGGAATGTCCCTCACCGACACCGGCGGCCTGTGGGTCATGCGTCAGGGGCGTTGATAACTGGGTCATCCCGTCCGGCGGTCGTGGTAAGCGTTTTTCCTGGCCGGGGCTTGCCCGATTGGGTCTAGCATGGCAGCTCTGGCGCACCGTCTGGAAGCGCCTCAAGTTGCGGCCGCATTGGCCGCCGTTCCGCATCCGCCCGTTTGCAACAATTCACAAAAAGACCTGCCCGTGAGCTTGCCCAATATCATCACGACCGGCCGCGTTATCCTCGTTCCGGTGATCTTCTGGCTGCTCGTGACCGGGCAGTCGCAGCTCGCCTTTTTCGCTTTCCTTGTGGCCGGCCTGTCGGATGCGGTCGATGGCTACCTCGCCAATCGTTTCGATTGGAAAACGGAACTGGGCTCCTATCTCGATCCCATCGCCGACAAACTGCTCTTCGTCAGCGTGTTCGTCGCCTTTGGCGTATCCGGCGCGCTCCCGTCCTGGCTGGTCATCGCAGTTGTGTCACGCGACATCCTCATCGTTGCCGGCGTCGTACTCGCCTGGTTGATGGATCGTCCGTTCACCATGAAACCGCTCGGGGTCAGTAAGGCGCACACGGCGGCGCTGGTCGTCCTCGTCGCCGTCGTCCTGGCCGATCAGGCGTTTTCGCTCGGGCTCGACACACTGAAGATCCTGCTGATCGGACTGACGGGCGCGTTGACGTTTACATCCCTGGCAGCCTATCTCGACCTCTGGCTGCGGCACATGTCGGCCGCTGATCTGCCCGGCTCGCGCACTTGAACCCTTCGCTCTGCAACCTGGCGGAGAACGCTGGAACATTGGCCATGACCGCGCCGGAGCCCCAAGCCATCCCCGAGCAGCTCGTTCTCGATCTGCCGCACCGGCCCGCGCTCGCGCTCGAAGACTTTCTCGTCGGTGCGAGCAACGCCGAAGCAGTCGCACTGGTGGATGGTTGGCCGGACTGGACGGCCCGCGCCGCTATCGTCGTCGGCCCCACCGGCTCAGGCAAAAGCCATTTGACCAATGTCTGGCGTTTGAAATCTGGCGCGGTCAGCGTTGCTGCCGCTGAACTCGGCGAAGGTGCGGTCGCCGAAATCGAGACGTCCGGCGCCATCGCGATCGAGGATCTCGACCGCGGCATCGCCGACGAGCGGATATTTTTTCACCTTCTGAATCTGACCAAGGAGAAGGGCCACGCCCTGTTGGCGACCTCTCGGACCGCACCAGGAGACCTGACCGTGGCACTACCCGATCTTCGGTCCCGGTTGCGCGCCCTTCCCATGGTGCGCATCGAACCGCCCGGTGACGAGATCCTGAAGGCCATCCTCGTCAAGCTGTTTACCGACCGGCAGTTGACGCCGGAACCCCACGTGATCGCTCATTTGGCACTCCACATGGAACGCTCCTTCGAGGCCGCCCAGAAAGTCGTGGAGGCTTGTGACCAGTTGGCGCTCGCGCGGCAGCGCAATGTGACCCGCGCCGTCGCTGCCGACGCCCTGGAACGTGTGCGCCTGGCGGGCGCCGCCGTTGGCAAGGACTGACTGTCATGCAATCGTCGTGCGCTGCGGTCCTAAGTCGGCCCCGCCGTCATATTCAAGGGTAATCAGGCATGTCGACCGCGAAAGGCAAATCGAAGACGCAAGCCGCTGAACCGGCCGCTTCTCCGGAATTGAAAGCTCCTTCGGGACCGGACAGGTTCTACAACCGGGAACTGTCGTGGTTGCAGTTCAACCGCCGCGTCCTGGAAGAGGCCCAAAACGAGTCCCATCCGCTCCTCGAGCGGCTCCGCTTTCTCTCGATCTCGGCATCGAACCTCGACGAATTCTACATGGTCCGCGCGGCCGGCATCTACGGCCAGATCGCGGCCGGCGTGACCTCGACGACGCAAGACGGTCTGATGCCCTCCGAGCAGATGGCCGCGATCAACACGTTCGCCGCCTCGCTGGTTTCGGACAAGCAGGCGACCTGGCTCCAGATCCGCGGTGAACTCGACGCAGCGGGCTTCAAGATCGTCGAACCCGATGACTTGAACGCACGCGAGACCGTGTGGCTGGAAAACCTATTCCTGACCCACATCTTTCCCATCTTGACGCCGATCGCCGTCGACCCCGCGCATCCGTTTCCCTTCATTCTGAACAAAGGTCTGACCATCGCGGTCCATCTTCAGCGCCGCACGGACGGCAAGACGATGAGCGGCCTCATCCCCATTCCGGGCCAGCTCGAACGCTTCATCCGCATGCGCGCCGAGCCGCTGGGCGACAAGCAAATCCGCTTCATCCAGATGGAGCAGTTAATCGGCATGTTCCTCGAAAAGCTCTTCATGGGCTTCGAGGTCAAGGCCAAGGGCGCGTTCCGGGTGCTTCGCGACAGCGATATCGAGCTCCAGGAAGAAGCCGAAGATCTCGTCCGCTCCTACGAGACGCTTCTGAAGCGCCGCCGGCGCGGCATGGTTATCCGTCTCGAATTGGAGAGCCGGATGCCCGAGCAGCTTCGCCGCCTCGTCGCCGAAGAACTCGAAGTCGGCGAGGAGGCGGTATTCGTCAAGGACGGCGTTCTCGGCCTGTGCGATACGAGCCAGCTTATCGTCTCCGACCGCCCGGACCTGCTGTTCAAGCCCTTCAATATCCGCTTCCCCGAACGCATTCGCGAGTTCAACGGCGACTGCTTCGCCGCGATCAACAAGAAGGACATCGTCGTCCACCACCCCTACGAAAGCTTCGACGTGGTGGTCCAGTTTCTGCGCCAGGCGGTCAACGATCCCAATGTCATGGCGATCAAATGGACGCTCTATCGAACGTCCCGCGACAGCCCGATCGTGCAGGCGCTGAAGGAAGCCGTCGAAGCGGGAAAATCCGTCACCGCCGTCGTCGAGTTGAAGGCCCGTTTCGACGAGGCAGCCAACATCCGCTGGGCCCGCGACCTTGAAAACGCCGGCGTTCATGTCGTCTACGGCTTCATCGAACTAAAAACCCACGCCAAGCTCGGCGTCGTCGTACGCCGCGAAGGTTCGGAATTGACGACGTATTGCCACGTCGGCACCGGCAACTATCATCCCCAGACAGCGCGCGTTTACACCGATCTCTCCGTCTTCACGCGCGATCCCGCGATCGCCCGCGATGTCACGCGCATCCTCAACTTCGTGACCGGCTATGGCAATCCCGGCGAACTCGAAGTCATGTCTGCGAGCCCCAACGGCATCCGCCAGAAAATACTCTCCCACATCCGCGAGGAAATCGAACACGCCAACGCCGGCCGGCCCGCGGCGATCTGGATGAAGATGAACTCGCTGGTCGATGCACAGATCATCGATGCGCTTTACGAGGCAAGCCGTGCAGGCGTGTCCATCGACATCATTTGCCGCGGGGTCTGCTGTCTCCGGCCGGGAATCAAGGGCCTGTCGGAGAACATTCGCGTCAAGAGCATCATCGGGCGGTTCCTGGAGCACGCACGCATTTATTGCTTCGGACGCGGCGAGCCGTTGCCTTCGGCCAAGGCTGCGGTCTACATCTCCTCCGCCGATATGATGCCGCGCAACCTCGACCGCCGCGTCGAGGCCATGCTGCCGATACTGAACCAGACGGTGCATGAACAGGTCCTCAATCAGATCATGGTCGCGAACTTGATGGACAATCAGCAGAGCTGGCGCATCCTGGCCGATGGATCGTCCGAAAGGGTTTATCCCGGTGCGCAGGAAGCCCCGTTCAATGCCCACAAGTACTTCATGACCAACCCCAGCCTGTCAGGGCGCGGCCGGGCCTTGAAGACCAGTTCGCCGCCCAAATTCCGCGTCAGAGGTGCGGATTGAAGCAAGGATCAGACGTGACGAGCCTGATGCAGATGCTTGGCGGCGCGCGCCAGCCGCGCGAACTCGAGCCCATTGGCGTCATCGATATCGGGTCGAACTCCGTCCGCCTTGTGGTTTACGAGGGCGCCGTGCGTTCGCCGACGCCGCTGTTCAACGAAAAGGTTCTCTGCGGTCTTGGCCGCACGATCGCGACCACCGGTCGCCTGGGAGCCGAGCCCATTGAACGGACCATTCATGCGCTGACACGGTTCAAGGCCGTGGCCAGAATTCTCAAGGTCAAAACCCTCAAGGCCTTCGCGACCGCCGCGGTTCGCGATGCCGGCGATGGACCGGAATTTATCGCGCGCGCCGAGAAGGCCTGCGGCGTCAAGATCGACATTCTGTCGGGTGAGCGCGAGGCCGAACTTGCCGCCGCAGGTATTCGCATGGGGTTTCAAAATCACGATGGCTTAGCAGGCGATCTCGGCGGCGGCAGTCTCGAACTGATCAACATCGGCGGCACGTCGGTCATCGAAGCGGCAACGCTGCCGCTCGGCGGACTCCGGATGATCGACCAGACAGGCGGCCGCATCGACGACGCCGTGAAGATCGCCGATCAGCACCTGGAAAAGATCGGATGGCTGTCCAACGGCAAGGGGCGCCCGTTCTTCGCCGTGGGCGGCACATGGCGCGCGCTCGCCAAACTCCATATGGAGCAGACGCAATATCCCCTGCGTATCATGCAGGGCTATACGATCCCCACGCGCGACGCGATTCAGTTCTGCGAATTGGTCCGCCGCACCAAGAAGATCGCGTCCCTCCCTGGCATTGAGGAGGTCGCGCGCGCCCGCCGCGAAGCGCTCCCCTACGGCGCCCTCGTGCTCGAACGGCTGTTACGTCTCTTGCAGCCGTCGGCCGTCGTCTTTTCTGTCCACGGCGTTCGCGAGGGGCTGCTGTTCAGCTACCTGACGCCGCACGAACGCGCCAAAGACCCGCTGCTGAGCTTCTGCGAGGAGTTCGCGCGCCAGCGCTCCCGGTCGCTCGCCCATGCTCTGGAGTTGTGCGACTGGACCGACCAGCTCTTCGACAAGGATGGCCTGGACGAGACCGCCGACGAGCGCCGCCTGCGCCACGCCGCGTGTCTCGTGTCCGACATCTCCTGGCGCGCGCATCCCGACTACCGGGGTGAGCAAAGCCTCGACAAGATCGCTCACGCAGGCATGAGCGGAATTGATCACCCCGGCCGCATTTTCATGGGACTGACCGTCTATTTCCGTCACGCCGGCGCGCAGGTGAGCGACACCGAAGGCCTGCCCGAACAGCTCTTGTCGCGCATCGACCGCCGCACGCTGAAGCGCGCACGCATCGTCGGCGCCGCATTGCGTTCAGCCCACATGATATCCATCGGCATGCCCGGCATCATCGATGAAACGCGCCTCGAATATCGCGGCGATAAGCTCGTACTGAGGCTGCCTAGCCAGCATGCCGATCTCGACGGCGAACGCCTGCGCCGCCGTTTTGAAAGTCTCGCCGCCGTCCTGGGCCGTATCGGCGAAATCGAAATCGCCCGTTGAACGGAGGGACGCTTGGCCGACGATCCCTATACCGTTCTCAACGTCCCGCGCACCGCCAGCGACGACGAGATCCGCCGGCGCTACCGGCAGCTCGTCAAGGAACTCCACCCCGACGTCAACCCGGCCAAATCGGCCGAAGAGCGGTTCAAGAAAGTCACGGTCGCCTTCGACATCATCGGCGATCCCGTCAAGCGCAAAGCCTATGACCGCGGTGAGATCGATGCGGCCGGCGATCAGCGGCGCGCATCGGGATCAGGTCAAAGCGGCCAGGGGTTTGCCGGCGGGGCGCGCTGGAGCGCCGGCTTCGGCGGCTTCGACAGCGAAGACCCCTTCGGCGACATCTTTGCCGGCTTTCGGGGGGCCGGTACCCAGTCGCGAACCCGCCGGGGACAGGATGCGCGCTACACGATCGATCTTGATTTCACAGAGGCCGCGTTAGGCGCCCGCAAGCGCGTCACTATGCCGGGTGGCGAAGCGCTCGATCTCGCCGTTCCGTCGGGCGTTGTCGAAGGCCAGGTGCTGCGTCTGAAAGGCAAGGGCCAGCCGGGCGTCAACGGCGGGCCGGTGGGCGATGCCCTGGTCGAAGTCCGCATCCGTCCCCATCCGGTTTTCAAGCGGGCTGGCGACGACGTCACGATCGACGTCCCGCTAACCCTCGATGAAGCGGTCCTGGGAGCCAAGATCGAAATCCCGACGTTGACCGGCCGCGTCCAACTCACCATTCCACCCGCCACCAATTCGGGGAAGGTTTTCCGCCTCAAAGGCAAGGGCATCGTCAACGCCACGTCGGGCTTGACGGGTGACGAACTCGCGACCGTGCGCATCGTGCTTCCCGACGAGATCGACGGCGAACTGGCCGATTTCATGCGCGGCTGGCGCGAGCGGCACCGCTACGATGCCGGGCGCAAGTAACGGTCAAGTTCGAGTCTTGCCATCGAGGATCATAACCTCGCCGCCGGCCAGCGTCAGCGCCAGTTCGCCGCGTTTCAGCTTCAGGGCGTCCTCCCCGAAAAGCTGCCGCCGCCAGCCTTTGAGCGCCAGCACGTCGGGCTCATTCTCCGCCGCGATCCGCTCCAGCTCTTCCGCGTCCGCTATCAGCCGCGGCGCAACGCCGTTCTTGGCTGCGGCGGCCTTGAGCAGAACTTTTAGGAGTTCGATCGTCGCGCCGGCCTCCGCCGAGACCTGCCGCGCATGGTTCATCGGCGGCAGCGACTTCGGATCGCGCTCCATGCCTGCCTTGACGGCCTCGATGATTTCCCTTGCTCGCTGCGACCGTGAGAAACCGTCGCTGAGCGTCCGGAGTCCGCCGAGCTGTTCCGCCGTCGTCGGCATCTGGTTGGCGATGTCGTAGAGCGCTTCATCCCGCAGCACGCGGCTGCGCGGCACATTTTGCGCCTGCGCGATCCGCTCGCGCCATGCCGCCAGTTCGATAAGAACACCGAAAGATTTCCGGTTCTTGGTGCGCATTTTGAGCCGCTTCCAGGCGTCTTCCGGCCGCGTCTCGTAGGTTTCAGGATGCGTGAGGTCCGCCATTTCTTCGCTGAGCCACGACGTGCGCCCCGTCGCATCGAGCTTCGTCTTGAGGTGCCGGTAGACATCCCTGAGGTGCGTCACGTCGCCGAGGGCGTACACGAGTTGCTTGTCGGTCAGCGGCCGCCGGCTCCAGTCGGTGAAGCGCGATGACTTGTCGATGTCCTGACCCGTGATGTCCTTGACGAGGTTCACGTAGCTGACGCTATCGCCGTAGCCGCAGACCGACGCGGCCACCTGCGTATCGAAAATCGGCGCGGGGATGAGCCCCGCTTCCGAATACATGATCTCGATGTCCTGGCGCGCGGCATGGAAGACTTTCGTCACGCCGGGGTTCGCCATCAGTTCGTAGAACGGCGCAAGTTCGATCCCCGCCGCCAGCGGATCGACGACGGCCTCGACCGTGTCGGACGCGATCTGGACAAGGCAGAGCTCGGGCCAGAACGTTTGCTCGCGCATGAATTCCGTGTCGACCGTGATGAACTCGGCGGTGACAAGGCGCTGGCAGATTTGGGCGAGATCGGATGTGGACGTAACGAGATGCATTTCCGGCCTGTATACAACAGATCGTGGCCGGGGAAAGCCTTGCCGGGTGCGGCGCGCGGTCTATCGGTCGAGTTCCCACAACATCGCGGAATCGGCCGGCGGCAGGTCAGCCTTCCGGATCGTCCGTGACGCCGTGCGCGGCTTTGAACAGCGACATTTCCTTAAGGATGCTGTCGACGACGCGCGCCAGATCGCCGATGCGATGCGCGTTCGGGGCGGCCAACACCGTCCGCAGTTCCCGCGCCAGCGGATGCTCCTCGGGGGCTCGGACGGGATCGTGGTTGCCGGTCTGGACCCCCTCCCGCGAGAGAAGCGCCTCTAGCGCGGAGATATTGATGGCTTCGGTTGTCATGGCTAACACCCCACACGATGGAGGAGCAGGTGGGCTGGCACCGCCCATCGGCGCCCCCGTGCTTAATTAAAAGTGCACTTTTGTACTTAACGAACCGTTACCGGCCCGGCGACGGGCAGGAGAGGTGCCTGCAACCCGCCGCTTGGGACGGCCGTAGCCGCCTCGGCGGCGCACCCCGCCCCGGCTTGACATTCACCATACCCCGTGCGCTTCTCCGGCCCGATTTTTCCAGACAGAGACAAGGGATTCCGGGCCATGACCGCGGCCAGCATGCACCGTTACCGCTCCACGACCTGCGGCGGGCTGCGCAGTTCCAACATCGGCACCGGAACGCGCCTTTCCGGCTGGGTACACCGGGTGCGCGACCACGGCGGCGTGCTCTTCATTGACCTGCGCGATCACTATGGCCTCACCCAGGTGGTCGCCGACCCCGACAGCCCCGCCTTCAAGACCGCTGAAAAACTGCGCTCCGAGTGGGTTGTCCGCATCGACGGCAAGGTGAGGCAGCGCCCCGACGGTACGACGAACCCCGAACTGGCCACCGGCGAAATCGAGGTCTACGCCACCGAGATCGAAGTCCTCTCGGAGGCCAAGGAACTGCCCGTTCCCGTCTTCGGCGAACCCGACTATCCGGAAGACCTGCGCCTGCAATATCGCTTTCTGGATCTGCGCCGCGAGACGCTGCACGCCATCATTATGAAGCGGCTCGAAATCACCAAGTCTATGCGCCGCCACATGCACGACGCCGGCTTCAACGAATTTCCAACCCCGATCCTCACCGCGTCCTCGCCCGAGGGCGCGCGCGACTTTCTTGTCCCCTCGCGCATCCATCCGGGCAAATTCTACGCCCTGCCGCAGGCCCCGCAGCAGTACAAGCAGCTCTTGATGGTGTCGGGCTTCGACCGCTACTTCCAGATCGCGCCCTGCTTCCGCGACGAAGACCCGCGCGCCGACCGCCTGCCCGGCGAGTTCTATCAGCTCGACGTCGAAATGAGTTTTGTCGAGCAGGAGGATATCTTCTCCACGATGGAGCCGATCCTCACCCGCATCTTCGAGGAATTCGCTGGTCCTGCCGAAGGCGGGCAAGGAAAAGCCAAACCTGTCACCAACAACTGGCCGCGCATCCCCTACGACGAAGCGATCGCCAAATATGGCTCCGACAAGCCCGACCTGCGCAACCCCATCGAAATGCAGGACGTGACCGAGCACTTCCGCGGCTCGGGCTTCAAGGTCTTCGCTGGCATGATCGAGAAGGACCCGAAGGTCCGCGTCTGGGCCATCCCCGCGCCGACCGGCGGCAGCCGAGCTTTTTGCGACCGCATGAACTCGTGGGCGCAAGGCGAAGGTCAGCCGGGGCTGGGCTACATTTTCTGGCGTGAAGAAGAAGGTGCTGCTGGCGCCGGTCCCATCGCCAAGAACATCGGCTCGGAGCGCGCCGCCGCCATTCAAGCCCAACTCGGCCTCAAAACTGGCGACGCCGTGTTCTTCACCGCCGGCAACCCCGCGAACTTCTACAAATTCGCAGGCAGCGCCCGCGACCGGATCGGCCAGGAATTGAAACTCGTCGACGAGAACCGCTTCGCGCTCGCCTGGATCGTCGACTTCCCGTTCTACGAATGGAACGAGGAAGACAAGAAGATCGACTTCTCGCACAACCCTTTCTCGATGCCCAAGGGCGGCCATGCTGCGCTTGAAGCCGCCGAGAAGGAGGGCCGCGACGCGCTGCTCGCCTTGAAGGCCAACCAGTACGACATCGTCTGCAACGGCTACGAAATTGCATCCGGCTCCGTGCGTAACCACTTGCCCGAGACGATGGTCAAAGCCTTCGAAATCACCGGCCTGTCGCGCGCCGACGTGGAAGCCCGCTTCGGCGGTCTCTATCGCGCGTTCCAGTACGGTGCGCCGCCGCACGGCGGCATGGCGGCCGGCCTCGAACGCGTCGTCATGCTGCTCACCGGCTGCAAGACCGTGCGCGAAGTGGCGCTCTTCCCCATGAACCAGCAGGCCGCCGACCTGTTGATGAACGCACCGTCGGAAGCCGCGCCCAAGCAGTTGCGCGAACTCTCCATCCGTATTGTCGCGCCGGAGAAGAAATAGCAGATCTGCAAACAAAGAACGCCCGGTTGCGCAAGGCAACCGGGCGTTTTGCAGTCACCGGTCAAATGGTGCTTAGTTCGTGACGGGCTGGGCAGCCTTCGGCGGGAGTTCCACGCCGACCATCACGACCTTGCCGTCCTTCATCGCCGTGCCGGTCCAGCGGCCATCTTCGCCGCGCGTCAGGTCGGACACCTGCGTGTAGCCGCGGCCGATCAGAATCTTGCGGGCGGCATCAGCGTTCGAGGCGTGGTTGAGGCCGGCTGTAAACGTCGCCGGATCGGCGTCCGTCGTCTGCGCGGGAGCCTCGGCGGCAACGGCGGCCATCGACACGCCCGAGAACAGGGCGGCAGTCAAAGCAATCTTGCGGATCATGGATGTCTCCTCGTTGTTTGATAAACTGTGCGAACACGCGCTGGGCTCGCAGCGGCCGGACCTTTCATCGGCTCCGTGCCATGACTGCGATCTAGGAAGCCGTGCCGCTCACCGCCAGTCACGTTGCCGTTGGGCAAAAGCGTTGCGTTGTGATGCGGCGTGAGCAGCGCCGTCGCGGCGTTTTGACATGAAGAAAAGGAAAGGTTTTCCGGCCGCAAAAAGGCGAGTTCCATGCTGCGTTGCGACCCTTCGATCACTCACGCAGGATTGAGTGATCTGCTCAAAAGCCGCCGCCGGCGCTTCATCACCATCGCTTGAGTATGCGCGCCACAGGTCCCGATTGCACCGCGCCATGTGCAACTCCACGCCAGCCCGGCTCTCGGCCCCGCGCAACGCACGTCTTTTCGCAGCCCCGCATGCCATTGTTTGACGGCCCGCGCGGCGCGCCATAAACCGGCAGCACCGGACGGGCTTGCGTCGATTCCGAAAAGCCGGCGCGCCGCGATCCGGGTGACGCGCGCCGTTGAAAAAGGCCACCGATGCGGCTCTCCGACTTGTCAGCCGAAATTCCGTCCTCAGACCCGGCGGCAGGCAGCCTTGAGGTCACAGGCGTCACATCCGACAGCCGCGCCGTCGCGCCGGGCGATATTTTCGTCGCCATTCCCGGCATCAAAACCGATGGCGGGCGGTTCATTGCCGACGCCGAAGCGCGCGGAGCCGTCGCCGCCGTGGCGGCGGAGACCGCAAGCCTGCCGAACGGACTGAGGATTCCTGTGCTGCGGGTATCGGACCCGCGACGCGCCTTGGCAAAAATCGCCGCACAAATTTATTCCGGCCAGCCGCCGGTCGTCGTTGCCGTCACCGGCACGAGCGGCAAAACGTCGGTCGCCGAATTCGCCCGCCAGATCTTTCAAGCCTGCGGTCATAGCGCCGCGTCGCTCGGCACCATCGGCGTCGTGTCGCCAAAATCGACGGTCTACGGTTCACTGACGACCCCCGATCCCGTCGCGCTTCACAAATCGCTCGCCGCCCTCGCCGCTGACGGCGTAACGCATCTCGCGATGGAAGCGTCGTCCCACGGCCTCGACCAGCACCGGCTCGACGGCGTGGAAATTGCCGCCGCGGCTTTCACCAATCTCGGCCGCGACCACATGGATTATCATCCCACCGTCGAGGACTATTTCGCAGCCAAGATGCGCCTGTTCGAAAACCTGCTTGCCCCGGATCGCCCCGCCGTCATCAACCGCGACGGCGCCTATGCCAACGAAGCCGAGAAAATCGCGCGCCGCACGGGCCGTAACGTGCTCACGGTTGGCAGCAACGGCGAGACGATCAAACTCTTGTCCGTGGATGCCAACGGCTTTGCGCAACGCTTGACACTCTTGGCTCAAGGCGTAACGACCACGGTCGAACTTCCGCTCGTCGGCGCCTATCAGGTCGAGAATGCGCTCGTCGCCGCCGGCCTCGCCATCGCTGCCAGCGAGGAACCTTCGCGCGTCCTCGCCGCGCTTCCCACGCTCAAAGGCGTCAAAGGCCGCCTCGAAATCATCGGGGAGCGAAACGGCGGTCTCGGCGTGGTCGACTACGCCCACAAGCCCGAAGCGCTGGCCGCTGCTCTCGACGCCTGCCGCCCGTTCGCCACCGGCCGCCTGATCTGCGTCTTTGGCTGCGGCGGCGACCGCGACCGCGGCAAGCGCCCGATCATGGGCCGCATAGCGAGCGAGAAGTCCGACATTGTCATCGTCACCGACGACAACCCGCGCACCGAAGTCCCGGCCCGCATCCGCGCCGAAATCCTGAGCGGCGCAACCGGCGCAAGGGAAATTGGCGATCGCGCCGAAGCGATCCGCGCGGCCGTCGCGATGATGCGCCACGGCGATGTCGTCCTCGTCGCCGGCAAAGGCCACGAAACCGGCCAGATCGTCGGCGACACCATCCTCCCGTTCTCCGACCACGACATCCTGGCGGAGGCGCTGGGAACTCCATGACGCGCGCCCCACTCTGGTCGTTCGACGAACTCGTCCGCGCCTCCGGCGGCGCCGCCACAGGCAAAGCAGATCGCACCATTACCGGCTTTTCCATCGATACCCGCACGCTCGAACCCGGTGACGTTTTCGTCGCTCTCAAGGATCAGCGCGACGGCCACGACTTTGTTGCCGCCGCCTTTGCCAGGGGTGCCGCAGCCGCCATCGTCGCGGAAGACTACGTTGCCAAGGACGGCGACGGCACACTGATCCGCATCCGCGATCCGCTGCGCGCCCTCGAAGCGATCGGCCGCGCGGCCCGCGCGCGTTTGGCACCCGGGGCCCGCGTCATCGCCGTCACCGGCAGCGTCGGTAAGACGACGACCAAGGAAATGCTGCGCCTTGCGTTCTCCGCGCTGGGCGCCACGCACGCCTCCGAAAAATCTTACAATAATCACTGGGGCGTGCCGCTCACTCTCGCCCGGATGCCGGCGACCACGCGCTATGGCATCTTCGAAATCGGCATGAACCACGCAGGCGAAATCACGCCGCTGGCGGGCATGGTCCGCCCGCACGTCGCACTCGTCACCACCGTCGAGAACGCACACATCGAAAACTTCGCCAACGAAGACGGCATCGCCGACGCCAAGGCTGAAATTTTCACGAGCCTCGAACCGGGCGGCACCGCGCTCATCAATCTCGACAATCGCCACGCCGCCCGCCTCGTCGCTGCGGCCCGCGCCTGTGGGGCGCACGTCACCGGGATCACGAAAGACTGCGGCGTCTCCGATGCCGTGGCCGAATTCGGCGTCGATGACATCGTCGCTCTCGCCGCTCACCGCATGACGCCCACCACCAGCGAAGGCGAAATCATCCGCCCTGGTGGCCGCAGCCCTCTTGCAGTCACTATTCGAGCCATTGGCCTGCACATGCTGACGAACGCCTTGTTCGTCTCCGCCGCACTCGACGCCGCGGGTGCGGACACGCAAGCCGGCCTAGCCGCTCTTGCCGCGTTCTCGCCTCCGAAGGGACGCGGCTCCCGCACGAGGTTGCAAACGGACGGCGGCGAAATTCTCCTCATCGACGAAAGCTACAACGCCAACCCGGCGTCCATGTGCGCCGCCTTGGCGATCTTTCCCACCTTGCCGCGAAGCGATTTTCCCCGCCGCGTTGCTGTGCTCGGCGACATGCTGGAGTTGGGCTCCGAATCGCCCGCCCTGCACGCCGGCCTCTGGAATGCCATCGACGGCGCGGGCGTCGATTTGGTCTTTGCCGCCGGTCCGAACATGGCGCACCTTTATGAGCGGGTACCGGCCGGCCGCCAAGGCGCCTGGGCAAAAACCTCCGCCGAGTTGGAACGCCATCTTCTGTCCGCGCTTCGGCCCGGCGACGCTGTGATGGTCAAAGGCTCGAATGGCTCGAAAATGGGCCTCCTCGTCGCGGCGTTGTTGGCCACATTCGGCCCGGCAGAGACAGGTCCGGCGGAGTAGGCTAAAGGAGTTCGGCGCCGCCACGGCCGGGTGCCGCGGGGGACGGGGAGTGACGACGCATGCTCTATGAGCTGGCCCAATTCGGCGACCAGATCGGTCTGCTCAACGTTTTCCGCTACATCACGTTCCGCACCGGCGGCGCGATCTTCACCGCACTCCTGTTCGTCTTGCTGTTCGGCCCGGCGATCATCGACCTGCTCCGCCTGAAACAGGGCAAGGGCCAGCCGATCCGCGACGACGGGCCAATCACGCATCTCGCCAAGCGCGGAACGCCGACCATGGGCGGACTGATGATCCTCGCCAGCGTCACGTTTTCCACGCTGATGTGGTCGGACTGGTCGAACATGTATGTCTGGGTCGTCCTCGGCGTCACGCTCGCCTATGGCGCGATTGGCTTTTACGACGACTATCTCAAGGTCACCAAGCAGCATGCCAGCGGCTTCGGCGGCAAGGCGCGGCTTGGCATCGAATTGATCGTCGCGGCGCTTGCGGCCTGGTGCATCATGCAGCTCTCCGCGCCGGCACTTTCCGGCCAGCTTGCCGTCCCCTTCTTCAAGGACACGCTGATCTACCTGGGGCCGGCTTTCGTCCTGCTCGGGATGCTTGTGATCGCCGGCGCCGGCAACGCGGTGAACTTGACCGATGGCCTCGATGGTTTGGCGATTGTGCCGGTCATGATCGCCGCCGCCACATTCGGCCTCATCGCCTATCTGATCGGGTCGGAGAAATTTGCAGCCCACCTCCAGATCCACTACGTCACCGGAACCGCCGAACTTTCCGTCATCTGCGGCGCGCTGATCGGGGCCGGGTTGGGCTTCCTCTGGTTCAACGCCCCGCCCGCCATGATCTTCATGGGTGACACAGGCTCACTTGCCTTGGGCGGCGCGCTCGGTGCAATCGCCGTGGCGACCAAGCACGAAATCGTCCTGGCGATTGTCGGCGGGCTGTTCGTGCTTGAAACCCTCTCGGTTGTCATTCAGGTCGCGTCATACAAAATGACGGGCAAGCGTGTCTTCCGCATGGCCCCGCTGCATCATCACTTTGAACAGAAGGGCTGGCAGGAAAGCACGGTCGTCGTGCGCTTCTGGATCATTTCCGTCATCCTCGCGCTCGTCGGTCTTGCCACCCTCAAGCTGCGCTGACGGGCCCCCCAGACATGATCCCGATCACCAGCTTCTCCGGCCTCGACGTTGCGGTATTCGGGCTGGGCGCATCGGGCACCGCTACGGCGCGGGCTCTCATTGAGGGCGGCGCCCGCGTCTCTGCGTGGGACGACAATCCAGAGAGCCGCGCGGCAGCCGAAGCGGAAGGCATTCCCCTAGTTGACCTCTTCCGCGAAGACTGGGCGCGCTTCGCCGCGCTGATCCTTGCGCCGGGCGTACCCTTGACCCATCCCGAACCGCACTGGACGGTTCAGAAGGCGGAATCGGCCGGCGTCGAAGTCATCGGCGACATCGAACTCTTCTGCCGTGAACGAGCCGGCGTTTGCCCGCAAGCGCCCTTCATCGCCATCACCGGCACCAACGGTAAATCGACGACCACCGCTCTGATTGCCCACATCCTGAGAGAAGCCGGCCGCGACGTTCAACTCGGCGGCAACATCGGCCGCGCAATTCTCACGCTCGAACCGCTGACCCCCGAGCGCGTCTATGTCGTCGAATGCTCGTCGTTCCAGATCGATCTAGCGCCCACTATCCGTCCAAGTGTCGGCGTTCTCCTGAACGTCACCCCCGATCATCTCGACCGGCATGGCACCATTGAACGATACGCCGGTGTGAAGGAGCGCCTGATCGCGGGTGCCGACGCAGCCCTCGTCGTGGTCGATGATGGCTGGACTCGCGCGATTGCCGGGAAATATTCATCCGTCGAAAAGCAAATTCTCACCGCTTCGACACTGGGCGACGCCGACCTTACGTTTTCCGGCTCGACGGTATTTTTCCGGCAGGAAGCTGTCGCCGATCTAGCCGGCGTCGCGTCGCTTCGCGGCCGTCACAACGGTGAGAATGCCTGCGCGGCCTACGGCGCACTGCGTCTCGCCGGGTTGCGCGGCGACGAAATCGTACCCCACATGCTGACCTATCCGGGGCTCGCTCACCGCATGGAAGAAGTCGGCCGTATCGGCGCCACGCTCTTCATCAACGACAGCAAGGCGACGAATGCGGAAAGCACGGAGAAGGCGCTCGCCGCTTGGCCGGGGGGCATTCATGTTATTCTCGGCGGCAAGGCGAAGGACGCCGGCATAGAAGCGCTGCGACCTTATTTTCCACGGATCGCGAAAGCCTACCTCATCGGCGCAGCAACCGAAATGTTCGCCGCGACGCTCGGGCCGGACGTACCCTTTGAAGCCTGCGGAACAATGGATGTTGCCGTCAGCAAAGCGACGGAAGCGGCACTTCGCTCCGGCGCCGATGAGAGTGTCGTACTTCTCTCTCCGGCCTGCGCTTCCTTCGACCAGTACCGGAACTTCGAGGAGCGGGGCGACCATTTCCGCCGGCTCGTGGCCGAGGAAATAGCCCGCCGCGCGGCGCCATGAGTTTCTCGCGCGAAGATCGCAGCCGCTTAGCGGGATGGTGGTTTACCGTCGATCATGTTTTGCTTGTCGCGATCCTGATCCTCATCGGCGCGGGGCTCGTGTTCTCGCTGGCCGCCAGTCCCGCGGTCGCATTGAAAAAGGGGCTTCCTCCCTATTATTTCGTCGAGCGCCATCTCATCTTCTCCGCGTTGGGTGCGCTCATCCTCGTCGCGCTGTCGTTTCTGACCACGCGCGAAGTCCGCCGCTTCGCCTTGACTTTGCTGATCGTCGCGTTTGTGGGTCTCGTGGCCGTGCATCTGATCGGTCGCGAAATCAATGGCGCGCGCCGCTGGCTGTCCCTTGGCGGTCACTCCATTCAGCCCTCGGAATTCCTGAAGCCCGCATTCGTCGTGATCTCCGCTTGGCTCCTCGCCGAGGCGCGCACCCGCCCGGAAATGCCTGGGCTGTGGATCGCGACCGGCCTTTTTGCAGCGGTTGCGTCGTTTCTCATTCTCCAGCCTGATGTCGGCCAGACGCTGCTTTTGAGCCTTGTTTGGGGCGCGCTCTTCTTCGTCTCCGGTCAGCCGCTCGTCTACGCCGCCGCCATCGTCGCACTGGGACTTGCCGCCATCTACGGCGCTTACATCACGTTTCCACATGTCGAATCCCGCATCGACCGCTTTCTCGATCCCGCGCCGGGCGACAACAGTCAGGTTGACCGCGCTCTGCAGTCGTTCACGCAAGGCGGATTTTTTGGCCGTGGTCCTGGTGAAGGTACGATCAAAACGTCGCTGCCGGACGCCCATACCGATTTCATCTTCGCCGTCATTGCAGAGGAGTACGGTGCCATCGCCTGCCTCGCCATCGCTCTGCTCTTTGCCTTCATCGTGCTTCGCGCGCTTTATCGCGCGGGGCAGGAGCCGGACCTGTCGCTCAAACTGGGCATCATCGGCCTTGCCCTGGTGTTCGGCTTTCAGGCCCTGATCAACATGGGGGTCAATGTCGGTCTGCTTCCTGCCAAAGGCATTACGCTGCCCTACCTGTCGGCTGGCGGTTCCTCCACGCTGGCGATCTCGGTCACACTCGGCATGTTGCTCGCATTGACGAGACGCCGTGCCACTTGAACGGCCGCCGCTACAATCCAGAAACCGCCGTGATTGGCTGCCAAGAGCCGCCGTGGATAGGAAGAAGCACCACAACAATGGCCCGGAACCAAACCATTCTCCTCGCCGCCGGCGGCACCGGCGGCCACCTGTTTCCGGCCTACGCACTCGCGGAGGAACTCGGCCGTCGCGATTATGCGGTCGATCTCGTCACGGACATGCGCGGTGACCGTTATGGCACCGGATTTCCCGCGCGCACCATCCACCAGGTCCCGTCGGCCACTCTGGCTTCGAAGTCGCCGCTCGAGGTCGCAAAAACCGGCCTGACACTGACGCGCGGGATCTTGGCCGCGCGCAAACTCATGCAGGACGTTCGCCCTGCCGTTGTCGTCGGCTTCGGCGGTTACCCGACGTTTCCCCCACTGCTCGCCGCCCGCCAATTCCGCATCCCGGCGATGCTGCACGAACAAAACGCCGTGCTTGGCCGCGCCAATAAGATGCTCGCCCGCCGGGTCGATGCCATCGCGACGTCGTTCGAAGCGACCAAATTTCTGGACGGGCCGCTGCTCGCCAAGGCCCGCGTCACCGGCAACCCGGTGCGTGGCATCGTGATCGAAGCAGCCGCCACCCCCTATCCGCCGGTCGGACCGAGCGACCCCTTCACGCTGCTCGTCTTCGGTGGCAGTCAGGGCGCGCGGTACTTCTCCGAGGCGGTACCGCCGGCCCTCAACCTCCTGCCTCCCAACCTGCGAAATCGACTGAACGTCGTTCAACAAGCTCGGGAGGAAGATCTGGCCAGCGTTCGCGATGCCTACGCAACCAGCGGCATCACCGCCGACGTGGCCCCGTTCTTTAAGGACCTGCCCGCGCGCATTGCTGCGTCCCACCTTGTCGTTGGCCGTGCCGGCGCATCGACGGTGGCCGAACTGACCGTCATCGGCCGCCCGTCTATTCTGGTGCCCTTGCCGCATTCCCTTGATAACGATCAGTTGCAAAATGCCTCGCGCCTTGCCGAATCGGGGGGGGCTTGGTGTATCGAACAAAAGACACTGAGCCCGGAAAGGCTCTCGGGCGAGATTGCGCGGCTTATGGAGGCTGGCGCGGTGCTTCGCGAAGCAGCAGAGTGTGCCAGGAAGCAAGGGCGTCCCGATGCCGTTGTCCGGCTCGCGTCGCTCGTGGAAGAACTCGCGGGAGCAGCCTCCACCGCTTCACCGGTCCCCGGCCGCGGCTAGTTGCAACCTCCGGCCGCGGTTCCTCGCCAAACCTGACGGGACATTAGACACGACGATGCAGATACCCCGCGACGCAGGCACGTTCCACATCATCGGCATTGGCGGCATCGGCATGAGCGCCATCGCCGAGATCCTGCTCGCCAAAGGGTTTGCGGTCCAGGGCAGCGACCAGAAGGAAAGCGCCAACGTTCGCCGGCTGCGCGCCAAAGGCGTGCGCGTCTTCATCGGTCACGACGCCGTCAACCTCGTCGGCGCGAAGAACATCATCATTTCCACCGCCGTCAAACCCGGCAATCCCGAACTCGAAGCCGCTCGCCAGAAAGGCATCACCATCATCCGCCGCGCCGAAGCTCTGGCCGAGCTGATGCGTCTCTATTCGACGATCTCGGTCACTGGCACCCACGGCAAGACGACAACGACGTCCCTCGTCTCCACCATCTTCGAAAAAGCCGGCACCGATCCGACCGTCATCACCGGCGGCATCATCAATGCGTGGGGTTCCAACGCGCGCCTCGGTAAGGGCCGCTGGATGATCGTCGAGGCCGACGAGAGCGACGGCACGTTCGTGCGGCTTCCCACCGAGATCGGTATCGTCACCAACATCGATCCCGAGCATCTCGACTACTTCAAGACCGTCGAGAACATGCACGCCGAATACGCAGCCTTCTACCGCAACATTCCCTTCTACGGGCTGGCGGTCACCTGCATCGATCACCTCATCGTGCGCGGGATGATCGAGCGGCTGGACATGCGCCGCGACGGCCGGCGGCTTCTCACTTATGGCGTTTCCGAAGGCGCCGACTTGCGCCTCCTCGGCAGCCGGCAGGAGGGCTTCACGACCATTTTCGACGCCGCGCTCTCGTCGCGCGTGAGCGGCGGGCAACGCGTCATTCAGGGCTGGCAGATCCCGATTCCCGGTCACCACAACGCACTCAATGCGCTCGCCGCCATCGCGGTCGCCGCCGAAGCCGGCATTGCCGACGATGTGATCCGGGCCGGCCTTGCCGAATTCTCCGGCGTCAAGCGCCGCTTTCAGCCGACCGGCCAGTGGAACGGCATCCAGATCTACGACGACTACGGCCATCACCCGATCGAAATTGCCGCCGTTCTCCAGGCAGCCCGCGCCGGCGCCAAGGGCAGCGTCATCGCGGTTTGCGAACCCCATCGCTATTCGCGCGTCAGCGACCTTTTCGCCGAATTCTGCGCCTGCTTCCGCGATGCCGACAGCGTCATCGTCGCCCCGCTCTACTCTGCCGGAGAAGCGCCGGTCGAGGGCATCGATCAGCACGCGCTCGCCGAAGGCATCCGTGCGACGGGCCACCGCGCCGTGACCTCCGTCGATCATCCCGCCGACATCGTGCCGCTTCTGCGCCGCTACGGCCGCCCCGGCGACATGGTCGTCTGCCTCGGTGCGGGCAACTCGACCGAATGGGCGGCAAGCTTGCCGCAATGGCTCTCTGCCCAGGCCGCCGAATAGCGCCCTTTCAAAGGCCACGACGCAATGAGCTTTCCCGACATCACAGGCGATCTGCAGGCGAAGTTGCCCGCATTGAGGGGCCGCCTCACCGCCAACGCGCCGCTCTCGGAGATCACATGGTTCCGCGTCGGCGGACCGGCGCAGGTGCTGTTTGCCCCCGCCGACGAAGCCGACCTCGCCTACGTCCTGAAGACCATCGGTGAGGACGTGCCCGTGTTCGTCGTCGGGCTGGGCTCCAATCTCCTCGTGCGCGACGGCGGCTTCCCCGGCATCGTCATCCGCCTCGGCCGCGGCTTCAACGAGATCGCGACCGATGGCACGCGCCTCACCGCAGGCACCGCCGTGCCCGATGTAAAAGTCGCGCGCGCCGCCGCCGAAGCCGGCATCGCGGGCCTGTCGTTCTATCGCGGCATTCCAGGGTCCATCGGCGGCGCCCTGCGCATGAACGCTGGCGCCCACGGGACCGAGACGAAAGACGTGCTCGTCTCGGCGCGCGCCGTCGATCGCCGGGGCAACATCCACGTCTTGTCTCTGACCGATATGCACTTCACCTACCGCCATTGCGGCATCCCCGCCGACTGGATATTCACCTCCGCGACGTTCGAAGGACAGCCCGGCGACCCCGACCAAATCCAGAAGGACATGGATGACGTGGCGGAATATCGCGAGAAAAATCAGCCCGTGCGCGAACGGACCGGCGGCTCGACCTTCAAGAATCCACCCGGCAACAGCGCATGGAAGCTCGTGGACGCCGCCGGCTGCCGCGGCCTGCGCGTCGGCGGCGCCAAGGTGTCCGAGATGCACTGCAACTTTCTCATCAACGACAACAAGGCCTCGGGCGAAGATGTCGAAACGCTCGGCGAAACCGTGCGCGCGCGCGTCAAGGCGGCATCCGGCGTCACCCTCGACTGGGAAATCATCCGCCTTGGCGAACCCAGGCCCGGCCGTCCAAGCGGTGAAGCGCTCGCGCTAGAAGAGAATGCCACATGACACTGGGCGCCTCGCCCCGCCGCACGCGCGACCACGTCGCCGTCCTCATGGGCGGCTGGTCGGCGGAACGCGAAATCAGCCTGAAATCGGGTGCAGCCGTCGCCGTCGCTCTTGAGACCGAGGGCTACCGCGTCACGCGCGTCGACGTCGATCGCGACATAGCCGCAGCCCTCGCGAGCCTGAAGCCGGACGTCGCCTTCAACGCTCTGCATGGCCGCTTCGGAGAGGACGGATGCATCCAGGGCATCCTCGAATGCCTCGAAATTCCCTACACGCATTCCGGGGTGCTCTCCTCCGCGCTCGCGATGCACAAGGAGCGCGCCAAGGATGTCATGCAGCCGGCGGGCGTGCCCGTCGCGGAGGCCCGCGTCGTCAACCGCGCCGAAGCGGCACGCGCCCACGTGCTGCCGCCGCCCTACGTCGTCAAACCCGTCGACGAGGGGTCCAGTGTCGGCGTGTTGATCGTCCGCCCCGGCAACAGCGACTGGTCGCGCGCCATTCTGGCCGATGGCCGGCCTGAAGACGTCGTGATGGTCGAGCGCTACATCGCCGGCCGCGAACTGACGTGCGCGGTCATCGGCGAGTTCGTCACGGACGTCATCGAGATCAAACCGAAGGACGGCCTCGTCTTCTACGATTTCGAGGCAAAGTATGCGCCGGGCGGCTCCGTCCATGTGCTTCCGGCCGAAGTTTTACCGGATGTTTACCAGTTGGTCCGGAAATACACCCTCGCGGCGCATCAGGCGCTCGGGTGCCGGGGCGTCTCGCGCGCCGACTTCCGTTACGACGATACGCCGGGTGGTTCGGGCGAGCTGATCTGCCTCGAAGTCAATACCCAGCCGGGCATGACAGGCACGTCGCTGGTACCTGAACTGGCACAGCACGCCGGCTGGAGTTTCGGCGAACTCGTCAGATGGATCACCGAGGACGCGAGTTGCCAAAGGTAGAGGCAGATCTGAACGGAAATTGGCAGGCGCCGGATGCGCCGGGCCAGATCCGGCATCAGCTCCGCTTAGCACCGCCGCCCACTTCGCCACCGGGTTTCGATTTCGGCCACGCCTACAATCCCGCCAGATTGCGCCAAGCAACGCCCGGCGGGCTTGATCTGAGGCGTCGCACGATGCGCCGTTGGTGCGGCGTTGCGTTGATCGTCGTCGCTGCGACCGCAGCCGTCGCCATCCAGAAATCGGCTGCGCTGGATCGTGACCGGATCGCAACCCTCCTCGGCTTCGGCATCGAACAGGTGTCGCTGACCGGCCACCGGTTCACTGCCGACGCGGATCTCTTCGAGGCTCTTGATCTCAAGACCGCCCGCTCATTTGCCAGCTTCGATCCGCAGGCTACGCGCCGCCGCTTCGAGAATTTGCCTTGGGTCCAGTCCATCGAAATTTCCCGCGTCTGGCCGAACGAATTGGCCATTCGCGTGACCGAGCGCCGTCCCTATGCGGTCTGGGAGCGCGGCGACACCGCCGAACTCATTGATGTGACCGGACGCCAGCTTGGCCCGGTCAAGCGCGATGCTGAACTTGATCTTCCGCGGATTGCTGGCGAGGGGGCGAATGCCGCCGCCGCACGCCTCTTTTCCGCTCTCGACCTCTACCCCGCCATCAAGAGCCATGTTCTCCGCGCCACCCGATTGTCGGACCGCCGCTGGACGTTGGAATTGACGAACGGCGGCCGCATCCATCTTCCCGCCGATGGCGAAACGTCTGCGCTCGTCCGATTGGCGGCCGAGCCGCAACTCTCGCGTCTCGTTGCCGAACCCGGCCAGATCATCGATCTGCGCTCGCCGTCGAAGATTGCCATCCGCAACGGCATTGCCTCTCGCCCGGGAGGAGGCTGATCTGGCATGAGCGGTGCAAGCTTCCAGTCCCTCCGCTCCGGCCGCTTCGCTGCCGCCATCGATGCCGGCAGCTTCAAGACCGTCTGCCTGATCGCGGCGCTCGACGCCGAAGGCCGGGCGGCGCGGATCGCCGGTGTCGGCATGGTCCCGTCCCAAGGCATTGTATCTGGCACCATCGTCGATCTCGCCGCGGCTGAAACGGCAATCCGCGCCGCGACCGCGCAAGCGGAAGTCATGGCGGGCGTCAGGGTCGAAAAGGTCGATCTCCTGATTAACAACGGCGGGCTGGCGTCACGCACATTTGCTGTCGCCGCTCCCGTTGCCGAAGACTTCGTGACCCACGCAACGGTCGCGCGCGTCGCCGCAGCGGGCCACCAGCACGCCGGCGCAGGAAGGCAGTTGCTGCAACTCAACTCATGGGGTTATCGGCTCGACGACGGCCCCTTTGTTGCCGATCCGATCGGCATGCCGGCAAACCGTATCGCCGCGCATTTTCATGCTGTGACGGCCGACACGCCGGCCATTGCCAACCTGACGCGAACCGTCGGGCGCGGGTATCTTGTTTCCCGCCGGCTGATCGCGGGGCCCATCGCAAGTGCGTTCGCTGTCACCTCCGAAGCCGAGCGCCGCCACGGCGTCATCGTGCTCGACATCGGGGGCGGCCTGACCGGCATTTCGGCGTTCCGCGAAGGCCGCAGCGTCTTCACGGGCACGGTGCCCGTGGGCGGGGGCCATGTCACACTCGATCTTGTGCATGCGTTGCGCACGCCACTTGAAGAAGCCGAGCGAATCAAAACGGTTTATGGCACAGTCCTGAATGCGCAGTCGGATCAGCACGATGTCTTCACTTACGCCGTAACCGGCGACGGCGAAGGGTTCGAGCAGAGATCGACGAAGGCTGATCTGGCCCGGATCATCCAGTCGCGCATGGCCCAACTGCTCCACCTCGTTCGCGACAAACTGGCGAACGCCGGGCTTCTCGACGGCGATGCCGCGCGGATTGTTCTCTGCGGCGGCGGCACGGAGATTCCCGGTCTGCAATCCTTCGCAGAAGGCGTGTTCCGGCGGCCCGTGCGCGAGGGGAGGCCTGAGCCGATTTCGGGCTTGCCTCCCATGTATGCATCGGCGGCGTTCGCCGGTGCCGTTGGCGTGTTGCGTGCCGTCGCTGATAGCGCGGTCATCGATTTGCCGGGACATGCGGGCGCCAGCGCGTCGCAAGGTTATCTCGGACGGGTCGGGCAGTGGCTGAAGGACGGGTTCTAGAGAAGGTGCGTGCGGTCGCGGCCGGGGAAGAGAACCGGCGCTGCTACGTTTCTTCTGGGAGACCGAGGGCCAAATGAACGCAAAGCTGCCGGCAAGCATCACGGATTTGAAGCCCCGCATCACCGTCATCGGGGTCGGCGGCGCAGGCTGCAACGCCGTCAACAACATGATGGACGCCAACCTCGACGGCGTCGACTTCGTTGTCGCCAATACGGATGCGCAGTCCCTGGTCGCTTCCCAAGCGCCCAGGAAAATTCAACTTGGCGTCAAACTCACCGAAGGCCTCGGCGCCGGGTCGCGTCCCGACATCGGCGAGGCCGCCGCCATCGAAACGCTTGAGGAAATTCGCGAGCTCGTGCGCGGATCGCACATGGTGTTCGTCGCTGCCGGTATGGGCGGGGGCACCGGTACGGGTGCGGCTGCCGTCATCGCGCGCGCCGCCAAGGAACAGAATATCCTCACCGTCGCCGTCGTGACGAAGCCGTTCCAGTTCGAAGGCGCGCGCCGCATGCGCATTGCCGAAGCCGGCATCGCCGAACTCAAGAAGCACGTCGATACGCTGATCGTCATTCCCAACCAGAACTTGTTCCGCATCGCCAGCGACCGCACAACCTTCGCCGAAGCCTTCGTGCTCGCCGACCAGGTGCTCTATTCCGGTGTCGCCTGCATCGTGGACCTCATCGTCAAGGAAGGCCTGATCAACCTCGACTTTGCCGACGTGCGGACCGTCATGAGCGGCATGGGCAGTGCCATGATGGGTACCGGCGAAGCATCCGGCGAAGGGCGCGCCACGCGCGCTGCCGAGGAGGCGATCACCAATCCGCTGCTCGACGACGTTTCGCTGGCCGGCGCAAAGGGGCTTTTGCTGTCCATCACGGGCGGCGACCTCACGCTCTACGAAGTGGACGAAGCCGCATCGCGCGTTCGCCAGGAAGTCGATCCGGAAGCCAACATCATCGTCGGCGCGACCTACGACCCCTCGCTGGGTGATCGCGTGCGCGTGTCCATTGTCGCCTCGGGCATGGATCGCTCCATGATTGCAGCCCAGCCGCCGCGCTCCGCGATCCCCGTCCCGCCCGCAATGCCGGCCGCACCCGTCATGTCAGGCCCATCGGCGCAGGATCGCATTGGCGATGCCTTGCGGCCCACGGCCTTCGAGGAACTGGCGCAGGCGCCCAATGCGCAGCCCTACCATTCGGGTGCTCAACCGGCTCAGTCTGCGCCCATCGTCCAGGCCCCAAGCTGGCACGCGGGCGACGACATCGAAATCACCGAATTATCGCCGGAAATGTTGAGCGGCACCTTCGCGCCGCCGCCCGCGCGCTATGCCGCGCCCCAACGGCCGCTCGGTCAGACGGAAGATTTCGCGCCGGCACCGCCAGCGAAGGTTCGCCGGCCGCCAAGCCGCATACCCAACATCGAAGAGTTCCCCCCGGTCGGGCAGCGCGAGTACCACGCCAAGTCGCAAGGCGCTGGCGCGCCGTCATACACTCACCCCGAACAGTCGGGCCGCGCCGCACCTGAACCGCGCAAGCGCAGCTTTTTCGATCGGCTGACGGGGCGTGCAAAGCGCGACGGTGATTCGCGCGAACATGGCGGCCAACGCGCGTCACACGAGACTGGAAATGTTTCGCAAAGCGATCGCTCCTACACCGTAGGACGCGACGCCGAAGCTGCGCGCTCACAGTGGCTTGACGGCGAACGCAAACGTGAGGAAAAGCCCGATTTACCGGCGTTTTTCACGCGCTCGCGCCGCTGAGCAAAGGCCTCGTGCGCGGCCATTTACGGACATGTTTTTAAAGCGATTCTAACTGGTAACAGAACGTAAGAAAGCGTGATTTGTGACACCCCGATACGACAGTTATCGTCACTGAGGATGTGATCTTGATTTGCCCCGCCTCAGGGGTCCCGGAACCGGCAAGCGAACCGCACAAGTAGCTCAGCCGGGTTTGGGAAGTAGGCAAGGCAAAAAAAGGTCCGGGGGGGCAGACACCGGCTCTAGCGGGTTGTCTGCCTGGGATATGCGAGGGACGGCGCAGAATGTCGAATCGATTTATCGGCGCGCGACAAACCACGATCGCCCGCGAGATCGAACTCAAGGGGACCGGCGTTCACAGTGGAGCGCCCGTTTCCGTCACGCTCCACCCGGCCGACGTTGATACCGGCCTCCTGTTCGTGGTCACCAAACGGGGCCGCATCGTTGCCGAGATCCCGGCACACGTTTCCAACGTCAAAAACCTGACCCTCTGCACCGTCATCGGTGATGAAGCAGGCGTCACGGTCTCCACCGTCGAACATCTCCTTGCCGCGCTGCGCGGCCTCTCTGTCGACAACTGCATCATCGAAATCGACAGCAAGGAAGTTCCCATCATGGACGGCAGCTCGCTGCCGTTCGTGGAAGCGATCGACGAAGCCGGCCTCCGCGAACTCAACGCATCGCGCCGCTTCATTAAGGTCCTGAAGCCGATCCGGGTTGAAGAGGGCGGCTGCTGGGGCGAAATCGCCCCCCACTCCGGCTTCCACCTCGACATCGAAATCGACTTCGACACCCCGCTCATCGGCCGCCAGCGCCTCGCATTCGAGATGAGCCCCGGCATTTTCCGCAACGAACTCGCCCGCGCCCGCACCTTCGGCTTCATGTCCGACGTGGAACGCCTTTGGAAGGCCGGTCTTGCACTCGGCGCCAACCTCAACAACACCGTCGCCATCGGCGACAACCGCATTATGAACCGCGAAGGTCTGCGCGACCCGCTGGAGTTCGTGCGCCACAAAATGCTCGACGCCGTTGGCGATCTGAGCTTGTCTGGCCTTCCGCTCCTCGGCGCCTACCGCTCGGTGCGCGGCGGCCATCGCCTCAACTCGCTGGTTCTGAAGGCACTGCTCGAAGATCAGTCCGCCTGGACGATCGTGCAGGCCCCGCGCGTCCGGGAACTCTCCCCGCGCATGTTCGGTCACCCGCAGGCGGTTGCCGTCGGCGAGTAACCGCACAGATGGCATTCACTTTTCAGGGGCTTGCGAGCCGCTCGCGGGCCCCTTTGCTTTTTCTGGCCGCACAAGCAACATATTCAAGCCGCATGCTGAAGTGTGAGTTTGGGGCCTTCGGCGGTTCTTTCGCCGGGACTCGTGTGCTATCTGGGGGCAGCGTCGGCGCGGTCATCTGCAAGGTGCAGGGTCCAGGTCGATCATTGAGCACGGAATTGAGAATGCGCATCGGCACCCCGTCTCGACTGCTGGCCGGATTGATCGCGGCCCTCGCTGCGGCTCTGCTCGCCGGCTGCGCATCGTCGATCGACTCGACTGCGGCCATCAACTCCGACCCGCCCGAGAAGATGTATGCCGAGGCCGACGCCATGATGTCGGGCGGCAGGTTCGAGGCCGCAGCCGCCAAGTTCGAGGAACTCGACCGCTCGCACCCCTACTCGGCCGAAGCGCGCCGCTCCATGGTGCTGGCGTCCTACGCCTACTACAAGGCCGGCAAGTACCCGGAAGCCATCGCGTCCGCCGAGCGCTACACCGTCATGCACCCGGGCACGAAAGACGCACCTTTCGCGCATCACATCATCGGTTCGGCCTACTTCGATGAAATGAAGGGCGCCAACCGCGACCAGGGCACGACCCGCAAGGCGCTCGAACAGTTCAAGATCCTCAAGTCGCGCTACCCCGACAGCACCTACGCCGAACAGGCCGACAATCGCATCCGGATTTGCGAAGACACGCTCGCCGCCCAGGAAATGGAAGTCGGCCGCTACTACCTGAAGCGCAAGAACTACGTCGGCGCCATCAACCGCTTCAAGACCGTGGTGTCCGATTACCAGACGACCAACCATGTCGAAGAAGCCCTCGCGCGCCTCACCGAGTCTTATATGGCGCTCGGCGTGAAGGAAGAGGCGCAGACCGCCGCCGCCGTTCTCGGCTACAACTTCCCGCAGTCGAAGTGGTACAAGGACAGCTTCGCGCTGCTCCAATCCGATGGCCTCGCGCCCCGCGAAGACTCCGGCTCGTGGATCTCCAAGGCCTGGAAGAGCCTGCCTGTGGTTGGCAACTCGGGCTAAGATGGGGCGCGGCGCCGGAGCACGATGTTTCGCGCCTTTGATCGCATCGCCGGCATGACAACAAAAGCGGCCAAGCCCAAGCCCGTTGACGAACTGACGCTGAGCGAAGCCTCGGCCGAACTCGCGCGACTTGCAGCCGCCATCGCGCACCACGACCGCCTCTATTATCAATCCGACGCGCCGGAAATCTCCGATGCCGATTACGACAGCCTGCGCCACCGCAACGAAGCCATCGAAACACGCTTTCCGGACCTGATCCGGGACGACAGCCCCTCGCAACGGGTCGGTGCGGCCGCCGCCGACGGCTTTGGCAAAGTCCGCCACCGCGTACCCATGCTCTCACTCGGCAACGCGTTCGCCGACGACGACGTCATCGATTTCGCCGCCCGCGTGCATCGCTTTCTCGGCCTCGACGACAGCGATCCCGTAGCGTTCACCGCCGAACCCAAAATCGATGGCCTCTCGATTTCAATTCGCTACGAAGAAGGAATGCTCGTCGAAGCGGCCACGCGCGGCGACGGCGCCGAAGGCGAGCGCGTCACGGACAATGTTCGCACCATCAAGGAAATTCCGCACAAACTGCAGGGCAAGGGTATCCCGGCCATCGCCGAAGTGCGCGGCGAAATCTATATGAGCCACGCCGATTTCAAGGCGCTGAACGACACGCAAGCTGTCGCCGGCGGCAAGATCTTCGCCAATCCGCGCAACGCCGCCGCCGGTTCTCTGCGCCAGCTCGACCCGGCGATCACCGCCGCCCGGCCGCTCCGCTTCTTCGCCTATTCCTGGGGCGAGATGCCGGAACTGCCCGCTGATACGCAGCACGGCATGATCGCGGTGATGAAGCGCTGGGGACTGCCCGTCAATCCGCTGACACGTTCCTGCACGACGACCGCCGAACTTCTCGCCTTCTATAACGACATCGGTCAAATGCGCGCGACGCTCGGCTACGACATCGACGGCGTTGTCTACAAGGTGGACCGCCTCGACTTGCGCGAGCGCCTCGGCTTCGTCTCCCGCTCGCCGCGCTGGGCCATTGCGCACAAATTCCCCGCCGAACAGGCAACCACCATCCTGCGCGCCATCGAAATCCAGGTCGGCCGTACAGGCTCCCTCACCCCGGTCGCCAAACTCGAACCCGTCACGGTCGGCGGCGTCGTTGTTTCCAACGCAACCCTGCACAACGAAGACGAAATCGCCCGCAAGGATATCCGCATCGGCGACACGGTCGTCGTCCAGCGCGCCGGCGATGTCATTCCGCAGGTCGTCTCCGTTGTGCTCGATAAGCGCCCCGCGAACGCCGAACCGTTCCACATGCCGCACACCTGCCCGGTCTGCGGCAGCCATGCCGTGCGCGACGCGGATGATGCAGACGGCGATCGCGGCGTCGTGCGCCGGTGCACTGGCGGCCTTATCTGCCCGGCGCAGGCAAAGGAACGGCTGAAGCACTTCGTTTCGCGCCTCGCCTTCGACATCGAAGGTCTGGGCGAGGAAAAGATCGAACTGTTTTTCGACGAAGGCTTGATCCGCACGCCCGCCGACATCTTCACGCTTCAGGCGCGCGACGCGGCGAGCAATGCGCCGCTAAAATCCCGCAAGGGTTTCGGCGCAAAATCCGTCGACAAGCTCTTTGCCGCCATCGACGCCCGCCGCCAAATCGGCCTGGAACGCTTCCTGTACGCACTGGGCATTCGCTACGTCGGCGAACAGACCGCCAAAGATCTCGCCAAAGCCTATGGGTCGTTGTCCGCCTTCCGCGAGGCGGTGGACGCGGCGGTCCAAGGCGGCAAAGACTGCGAGGCCTACGCCGACATCGACAATATCGAAGGTATCGGCGAAACCGTCGTCGATGCGCTGATCGACTTTTTCTCCGAACCGCACAACGTGGAAGCGGTCGAGGCTCTCCTCAAGGAGGTCGCGGTCCAGCCCTATGAACGCATCGTCGCCGTCGCATCTCCGGTCACCGGCAAGACGGTCGTCTTCACCGGCAGTCTCGAACGCCTGTCGCGCAGCGAAGCGAAAGCGCAAGCCGAACGCCTTGGCGCCAAGGTCGCCGGCTCGGTATCGAAGAAAACCGATTACGTTGTTGCCGGCGCAGAACCCGGCTCTAAGCTGAAGGATGCTCAAAAACACGGCGTCACCGTTCTCACCGAAGACGAGTGGATCGCCCTCGTCAGCGGCTGATCGCGCCTCACACCGGCTGCGTCGCGCTGTGAAGCCATTTCAAGACATCGCTCTCGCCGGCAAGTTCCGCGCCGATCACGTCGCGCACCTGCGCATGGTAGGCATTGAGCCAATCGCGTTCTTCGCGCTCCAGTAGGTCTTTCGCCACCAGCCGCCGGTCGATGGGCACCAGCGTCAGCGTCTCAAATCCCATCATCGGGCGCTCCCCGCCCTCGGGCGTCTCCGGCTCCGTCACGAGCACCAGGTTCTCGATGCGGATGCCGTAAGCTCCGGCCTTGTAGTAGCCGGGTTCGTTGGAGCAGATCATGCCGGGCTCCAGCGCCACCATACCCGCTCGCGAAATCGACTGTGGCCCCTCGTGTACGGAAAGAAAGCTGCCGACGCCGTGCCCCGTGCCGTGATCGTAATCGAGACCGTGCTGCCAAAGCGCGCGGCGGGCGAACGGATCGAGATCGATGCCGCGCGTGCCCTTCGGGAACCGCGCCGTTGCAATCGCGATGTGTCCCTTGAGCACGAGCGTTGCCCGCTCCTTCATCTCGGCAGACGGTGTGCCGATCGCGATGGTGCGCGTGATGTCGGTCGTTCCGTCATCATATTGCGCACCTGAATCGAGGAGAAAGAGTTCACCCCTGCCAATGAGCCGGTTGGAAGCTTCCGACACCCGGTAATGTACGATGGCGCCGTGCGGCCCCGAACCCGAAATCGTATCGAACGAGATCTCTTTCAAATGCCGGGTCGCCGCCCGCATCTCTTCAAGTTTTCGCACGGCGGTGATTTCATCCAGCTTGCCGCCGGCCGCCGCCCCGTCGAGCCAGGCGAGATAGCGGACCATCGCCGCGCCATCGCGGATGTGCGCCTTCCGTGCGCCCGCGATCTCGGCAGCATTCTTGATCGCCTTGAGCGCGATGCAGGGATCGGCGCCCGCTGAAACAACTTTTTTCCCAAGTCCGCGCGCCAGCGCAAAGGCGGCGGTTTCCGGATCGAGCCGCACGGGCTTCCCGGCCGACTTCAGGTCTGCAATTCGGGCGGCGAACCCGGCTGGATCGCGTATCGTCGCGGCGGCTTCCAACTCGCGCCGCACGTCCTTCGACAACTTCGCATTGTCGATGAAAAGTTCAGGCTTGCCCGACGCCGGGACAATAGCGAACGCCAAGACGACCGGATTGTGCGCGATGTCCGAGCCGCGCATGTTGAACAGCCAGCAGATGCTGTCCGGCAGGGTCAGTATCACATGCGACTGCCGATCGGCGTGCAGCCGCTTTTGCACGTCGGCAATTTTCTTCTCGGCCGATCGTCCCGCCCTCTTCAATGGATGGGCGATCACCGGGTTCCTGGGGGCGGCGGGCCGCTCCTTGCCCCATACGCGGTCGACGGGATTGCGCACCGGCTTGAGCTTGATGCCCTTCGGCGCGAGTTGAGTTTCAAGTCTGCGAATTTCGCCGGCGGTATGCAGCCACGGGTCGAACCCGACGGTCGCGCCCGTGCCAAGATGCGCCGTCAGCCACTCGGCGAGCTTCGTCCGCGCCAATCCGGGAAACTCGTAAATCGACGCGTCGCACTCCTGCGCCGCCTGGATTGTGTAACGGCCATCGACGAACAGCGCCGCTTGTCTTTTTGTGATGGCAGCCATGCCCGCGCTGCCGGAAAAGCCCGTGAGCCAGCGCAGCCGCTCGGCCGCAGGCGGCACATACTCGCCCTGGTGCTCGTCGGCCCGGGGAACGAGAAACGCATCGAGTTTCTGCCGTGCCAACTCTGCCCGCAATCCTGCGATGCGCGGTGCTGCGACGGAGGGATCGGACGGCGCTGAGAATGTCTGAAACATGGCCGCTTGTTTAAGCGCCGCGGGCGCTTCGCGCAACGCTGCCGGTCAACGCTTCGAAAAAGTCAGCGTCGACCAGCCCGTGACACGCTCATGCCGGTTGAGTGCGAAACCCTGTGCTGCATACGCGGCAATCACGGCCGGCGCCTGCGGTATGAGGATGCCCGACAGAACGAGTTGCCCTCCCGGCGCAACGGCCCGCCGGAGATCCCGCGCCAGCCGGATCAACGGACCGGCCAGGATATTCGCCACAACGAAGTCGAAACGCGCCGTCCGCCGCAACCGTGGATGGTCGAGCCCCGCCGCCGCATAGACGGCAATTCGCGCCGGTGCCGTGTTCGCCGCCATATTCGACCGTGCCACCTCCACCGAGGTCGGGTCCATGTCGGTCGCAATGATGACCGCCCTCGGCAGCGCGCGCGCCGCGCCGATCGCCAGCACGCCGGACCCGCAACCCAGATCGAGAACGCGCCGGTATGCCCGGCGCCGGGCCAGGCGGTCGATGGCGTTGAGGCAGCCGTATGTCGTGGCGTGGTGGGCCGTTCCGAACGCTTCGCCCGCATCGATCAGGATCGCATTGGGTCCCTGCGCAACGCGTCCCGTGTCGTGCGAACCATGCACTGTGAAGCGGCCGGCCAAGACCGGCGGCAAGGCAGCTTGGGAAATCGCCACCCAGTTGAGCGGCGGCACGTCCTCAACGGCAATCTCCGGGACATCGAGCCCCGTGATGTCGGCAAGGGCGGCCCTGAGATCCGTGGCGTCCGGAATCTCGGTGAAATAGGCGTCGATCCGCCATCCTTCATGTGCGGACTCAAAGAGCGTCAACGCATCGGGTGGCGGCTCGACGAAATCCTGCATCGCGGCGGCAAGAGTTCGGGCGGCGTCCCTGTCGGCGATCAGGAGCGTGAGTTTTTTGGAGGTCATGCAACACGGGCGAATGGGCGCTGCCGCAAGATCGCGGGCGGCGCGGACGAAGCACCCGGTGGCCTAACCCAGTTCTACAGGTGAGGGAAGTCCTCGGCATCGACTTCCATGCCTTCCTGGCGGACGCCGTCCGGCAGATCGTCCAAATACCGGTCCCACTTGGCATCGAGGTGCTGTGCCGCCTGGGCCGGGGGTAGCGTGTGCAATGTCCCGTCCGCGTCTTCGCGCACGACGCCGTCTGCGATCAGCCGCTCAAGCGCATCCGGCAGGTCGAAGTCCACTTGAATATCGAAGGCCGACCGCAGGTAGCTCTCGATCGCGCCGTCGATCAGCTCCAGGTCGGACCGGTTGCACGTCTCTTTCGCCAGCACGCTGTAGAGCAGGATCTCTTCCTTCACATCCTCTTCGGCTCCCCGCTCCGACAGCTTGATCATCACGCCGCGATTGTCGGCCATTGCGTGGAAATAAAGGTTCTGCGCCATGACGACCATGTAGCGCTGCTTCTGGTTCATGAAGTTGACGCCCTGCCGGAAGGCGATCCCGCCAAGACCCGCCACGGCTCCCATCAGCGCCACGGGATTGGCCATCGTCAGACCGCCCGCCGCAAGTTTGCCGGCCGTTCCCACGAGCCCCATGCCGACGGCCCCGCCGCCCGTCACGCCGAGCTTGATCTTGTCCAGCAGCCGGAAGCGCACCCGCGTGTTGGGAAAGACCATTTCCAGATCGTTGCGGGGAATGTTCTTGAACAGCTTGATGTAGATGTTGTCTTCCTTGACCTCCGCGGGAAGGCTGCCGCGCATCCGCGTCACGATTTTCTCTGCTTCCTTCTCCGTGACGTTCTTCTCCGCCATCACCTCTTTGACGCGCACTTTGAACGGCTTCAATTTGAAGAGCAGGCACAAGCGCCGGAAGATTGGCACATCGAACTCTTCCTTGCGCATGAACTTCCGGTAGTTCGTCCGCTTGTCGCGCCTGGTCGTCTTCCCGCGATAAAACAGCAGGCACTCATCGAACACGCCGAGATCGACGTGCAGGTCGAGGCCATAGTGACTGTCCTTGGTCAGGATCAATTCGACCGACTTTGGATCGATCGAGACATAATTCGCCCGTTCGAGAATGCGCCTCACGTCCGCCACGGCCCGCTTCTGCAGCCGCTTCTTTTCGTCGGGCGTATATTGACGCGTGATGAGCAGATCGCTGTCCGGGTCGAACGGTTCGTAGGCCCGCAACAGCGTCATCAGCCGGCGATTGTGCTGCTGGCGCCGCCAGAAATCGAGATAGCGGAAAAAGCGCCGGGCTTCCCCGTGATCGCCGTTCGGCCACGCGTCGGCCACGGTCAGGCGGTCCACAAGTGCGAGCGCCGTCACCGGAATGAACCGTTCGACGATCGGCTGAGTGGGCGCGGCATCGGCGTAACGGGCTTCCCCGTTCCGGGCTTCTTTCCACACCGGCTGTGCTTGGCCCGCGACATCCGTCCCGGCCGCTACCGACACCATGATCGTCTCCCCTCCCACTGTCCGCCCGTCTCTATCCGTGAGCTTGGCGGCACCGCCCCGTGAGGACGCGCAGTTTGGCGGGCCAAATTCTCCTTGTCGAGGCAATCACAGCCTGCAAAACCGGCCGGACCATGATCGTTCAACTTGGCAGCGCCATGACGGAGGCTCTACAATACCCGCATAGTTTTTTAGAGCCGGAATTGAGCATAACTAAAGCACGTTGTTTGCCTTAGTCATGCCGTTGTCGGCCGCAAAACAAGTCATTAGAGTGCTGTTCGTGTTCGGGAGGGGCAATTTTGAACCGGCAGGGAATATTTCTTCTGGCCCTGGCGCTTGCGGGTGTTCAGAGCGGCCCTGCCGCAGGCACGGACAGCCCCCCTGCGCCGCCCGGCGGCAACGTCCGTCTCGCCATGCCCTACAGCTGCGAGATTGTCCAAGGCGCGGTCCAAGTCAAACCCAGCATTGAGCAGATCTTTGACGTGACGGGCCTCGAACAGCGGCTGTTCACAACCTGCGATCCGCCGTTCTCCAATAACTGCCGCTCCCTGAAGATTCATAAGTTCGACATCGCGTGCGGACTGGAGCGCGTGTCCTGGCATCGCGTCGTCGCAGCCATCGGCCGCACCACCGCCGGCGACGCAACGCTCTCCAAGGGCCATCTCGTATTGGCTCGCGAAGCGGGCGCTCCGTCGGGAAGCGCACCCAGTTGCCGGGATCGCCAGACGAACCAGCCGGCGAACGGCGAATGTCTCCCCTGGAGCATGCGCAAACCGACCGAGCGGCTCGTTCTTCCGCAGAGCTTCGCGCCGCTAGGCGAAGTCGGCGCGCGGTTCACCGATGCCACCTCCACCGTCGTCGATGCCGCCGCCGCTCAATTCCCGCCCGTCACCGCCGCGGTGTCCGGGAGTGGTCCCTACCGCATGACGCTCGACACGAGTTCCGAGGACCCCTTCGGAGCCATGCACAAGCTCGGCGCGGCCAGCAGCCTGGCCACGGCGACGGCGGTCTCCTCGGATGCCGATCACGGGAGCGAATGGACGACATCCCTGTCATTCGCCACCGCCGAAGAAGCCGCTCCCGAACTGGTCATCGCGACGTCATCGGTCTCCGGTCAATCATCTGCGGGTTTGGGCGGCAGCCCTGCTCAAATGATGCTGCCCTGGATCGGCCTGCTCGTCGCAGGCCTGGGACTGGCCGCGGCCTTCGCCTACTACCGCCAACCGCAACTCAATTTGGAATCCTTTGACCTGACGAATGCGGCCGCTGCTGCGCGCCGGAGCGTGCGCAAGCTGCAGGATCAGGCGACGGGGGCCGTCGATGCTTTGCGTGACCGCCTGTCGGATACAGGCAACTTCGAACCGGCGGCGGACGACGTGAGTGCGCGGGATCCGGCGCTCTCCAGCGCGCTCCTGCAATTGAAGGCGATGTTGGCGCGCAGTGAGGCGGCGGTCGCAACCCTTTCGAGCGCGACGGTCGTGCGCGAAGTCATGCAAACCGAACTCGCCGCTATCAAATCGCGCATCGAAGACGCCGAGCTTGCCGCGCGCCGCGGTTCCACGCCGGTTATGAAACTGGCGGCGCAATTCCGTCAGATCGCGCGCGACATCGATCGCGTCCAAAGCATCACGCAAAGCGCGTCCCAGAGCACCAGCCGCTCCGGCTGATCCCCACACTCAACGTCGCTACATCAAAAGAAAGTCCGGGTGCCGCCAACGGCGCCCGGACTGGTCTTTTTCATCTTGCCGGCAATGGCTGCGGCGACGCCCTACGAATAGCTCTGCGGCGTTCCCGTACCGTTGAAATGCTCCGAATAGGCGTTCGAGGCGGGTGCGGGTGCCTGCTTGTTGATCGATACGGTCGAGGCCGGTTCGGTCTGCGGAGCAATTTCCGCCGGATCGCGAACGCGCCGCGAGCGGCCGTCGAAGCTTGCCCCTTGCTCGATCGCGAGATACTCCGCCGAAATATCCCCCTCAACCTCGGCCGTCGGATGAAGTACGACCTTGCTGGAAAGTATCGCGCCGTTGACGCGCCCATGCACTTCGACAGCTTCGGCGGTGATCGAACCCGTGACAATGGCCTCGCGGCCGACATCGAGTTGCCGCGAATGAACATCCGCCTGGATATTGCCGTTGAGGCGCAAGGTGCCCTTGCAGCGAATGGTGATCGACTGACCTTCGATGCTGAGGTCGCTGCCGATCAGCGACTCTTCGAAAGCTCCCGAGTTATGGCCGGCGCCCGATCCGTAGGAAGACCCGCCCATCTGTGAACCCATGCCCTGCGCGGCCAGATGCTGCGCCACGGGCTTCTGCCCGGTGGGCACCACGGTAGCTTTCGCCGGCGGTGCCGCCGGCTCGGATTTGCGATGAAACACCATGTAACGCTCCCACTCTCGTGAACCCAGATTTTGCCCCGATGAGATGGGAATGGCGCGGCTGCGTGGTCGAATTATGTCTGGTCGTCACGCAGTTTATTCTACTCTGAGTGACCAGAAGCGACCGGCGCCGGCTACAGTGGCCGCACGAAACTGTCGACGACGCGCTTGCGGCCCGCCGTCTTGAATTCGATCGTCAGCTTGTTGCCGTCAACGTCGGCCACCCGGCCTTCGCCGAACTTGGAATGATAGACGCGGTCGCCCGGCTTATATCCGGCACCTGCCGCGGTCGAAGCCGCAACGAGCTGCCCCTCGATCGTCACCGGCGCGCGTGCCGGCTGCGACGCCGGCCTTGTTTCGCTGCGCGCGTTCTGCGCCCGTTGCCAACCCGGCGTCGCATAGGTCGAACGGAACGGAGCGGGGGCGTCGTCGAACCGCGAACGGCCGTACGGGTTGCCATATAGACTGCCCGGATTGGCGTATGCGCCGCCGAACGGGCTTTTTATCTCGCGCACATCCACATGCGCCTCGGGCAATTCAACGACAAAGCGCGACGGGATCGCCGCCTGAAACAGGCCGCGCATGCGCCGGTTCTGTGCAAACGAAACATGCGCCTGCTTGCGCGCTCGCGTGATGCCGACATAGGCGAGACGCCGTTCTTCCTCCAGCCCCGTCTGGCCCTGCTCATCGAGTGCGCGCTGATGCGGGAATAGCCCTTCTTCCCATCCCGTCAGGAACACGGTGTCGAATTCGAGACCCTTGGCGGCATGCAGCGTCATGATCGAGACGCGGTCGCCATCGCTGCCTTGATCGGCGTCCATCACCAGCGAAACGTGTTCAAGGAACCCGGCCAGGTTCTCGAAATCGTGCATGAAGCGCACGAGTTCCTTCAGGTTATCGAGCCGGCTTTGCGCTTGCGGGCTCTTGTCCGCCTGCCACATCGCCGTATAGCCGCTTTCGTCGAGGATGAGTTCCGCCAATTCCGTATGCCTGAGGCCGTCGATCTGGGAGCGCCACCGCTCGAACGACTGCACGAGATCGGACAGCGACTTGCGGGCTTTTCCCGGCAACTCCTCCGTCGTGATGATTTCGCGGGCTGCGGCGTACAGAGATACGCCCGACGCCCGCGCCAGTTCGTGCACGCGCTTCACCGAAGTGTCGCCAAGTCCGCGTTTGGGTACGTTCACGATCCGCTCGAACTTCAAGTCGTTCGAAGGGTTGGCCGTCACCTCCAGATAGGCGATCGCATCCTTGATTTCCTGCCGCTCGTAGAAGCGCGGGCCGCCGATAACGCGGTAGGGCAGGCCGACGGTGATGAACCGGTCTTCCATCGCGCGCATCTGCGCCGAAGCGCGGACCAGCACGGCAATTTGATTGAGCGGCTGGCCGGTCTTGCGCTGCCGCTCGATCTCGTCGGTCACCGACCGGGCTTCTTCCTCGTCATCCCAGACGCCCATGACGCTGACGGGATTGCCCGGCTCGCCGTCGGTAAACAGCGTCTTGCCGAGCCGCCCCTTGTTCTGCGCGATCAGCCCCGAGGCGGCGCCCAGGATGTGTCCGGTCGAGCGGTAGTTGCGTTCCAGCCGGATGACGGCCGCGCCGGGGAAATCCTTCTCGAACCTCAGGATGTTGTCGACTTCCGCCCCCCGCCAGCCGTAGATCGACTGGTCGTCGTCGCCCACGCAGCAGATGTTGTGGCAGCCCTGCGCCAGCATTCTCAGCCAAAGGTACTGGGCGATATTCGTATCCTGATACTCGTCGACCAGCATGAACCGGAAGCGCTTCTGGTAGTCCGCCAGCACACCGGGATGTTCGCGGAAAAGCCGCAGGTTCTCCAGCAGCAGATCGCCGAAATCGCAGGCGTTCAGGCTCTTTAGCCTCTGTTGATAGGCGGCATAGAGCTTGCCGCCTTTGCCGGCCGCGAACGCAAACCCCTCACCCTGCGGGATCTTGTCGGGCGTCAATCCCCGGTTTTTCCAACCATCGATCAGGCTGGCAAGTTGACGGGCAGGCCAGCGGTCTTTGTCCAGGCCTTCCGCCTCGATCACCTGCTTCATCAACCGGAGTTGATCGTCCGCGTCCAGGATCGTGAACTGCGACTTGAGACCCACAAGCTCGGCATGTCGCCGCAGTATTTTGACGCCGATGGAGTGGAACGTCCCAAGCCACGGCATCCCCTCGACGGTACCGCCTGCGAGATGCCCAATTCGTTCCTTCATTTCCCGCGCGGCCTTGTTGGTGAAGGTCACCGCCAGGATTTGCGAAGGAAAGGCGCGCCGCGTCGCGAGGATGTGGGAAATGCGTGTCGTGAGCACGCGCGTTTTGCCCGTCCCCGCACCCGCCAGGACGAGAACCGGCCCGTCGAGCGCCTCCACGGCGGCGCGCTGTTCCGGGTTGAGTTTGGCCAGATATGGCGGTTCGCCGCGCTTAAGCGCCCGCTCGGAAATCGACGCACGCGTCGTTTCCGGCGCTTCCGGCAGATCGAAAGGGGGATCGTCGCCACCGGCGCCGAGTTCACTTTGAGGTCCCTGGCGCGGGTTCGTTGAATTCGTCATGGGGTGGGTATAGCACGCGCTGGGAAGGGGGAACGGGCCCGCCACGTTCTCCACATGAGGTTGCTGTTTTGACCGGGCACGCACCGTGTCCGTTGGACCCCGCTTATTTGGGGTCGATCTGGCATATTTCCATGCGCGCTGATGGGTTTTTTGGTTCTTCCAAGCGCATGTTTCGGGTAAAATCGTGCTATTGCCCCGACCGGTAGTCGCCGCCTCAGTTCCGGCACGGTCCCGTTGCCACAATCAAATCGGAACGCCGCTCTTGTTGCCGGCATATTTTTGATTCGGCGGCCGCAGCTTGGCAATCGAGGTCGAAGGGTTGAACTGTAGGTGCAGACAAGACCGGATGCATGAATAACCTGCTTCTCTACTTCGGTGGCGCCCTCATCGTCGTGTTCGCGGCGCTGTTCGGCGTGCCATACGCGGTTGATTGGAACAGCTATCGCGGCGTGTTCGAGGAAGAAGCCTCGCGGATGCTCGGCCGCGAGGTCCGCGTGCAAGGCAACGTCGGCGTTCGGCTGCTGCCTTCGCCCTACGTCCGGGCCGAAAATTTGCGCATCGGCGGGGCGGTCGGCGAAGAAACGGGGCGCTCGCTGTTTCGCGCCGACGTTTTCACCCTCTGGCTCTCGGTTCCACCTCTTCTGAAAGGTATCGTCGAGGCGCGCGAAGTCGAGATCGTCAAGCCGGTCTTGGAAGTCGCCATCGACGAGGAAGGCCGCACCAGCCTGTCGACGCTGAAATTGACGCCCGGCCGGGTTTCCATCGTGCCGCAGGATGTGGCGTTCCGATCGGTCAACGTCATCGACGGCAGCTTGGGACTGAACGGCCCGAAAGGCGTCGAACTTGCCCGCCTTGAAGGCCTGAACGGTGAGATTTCCGCCGACACCATCGACGGACCGTTTCGCTACCGGGGCACGGTGAATTGGGACGGCGGCGTTCGCGACGTTCGCATCACGACCGCCCAGCAGGATCCGAATGGCGACCTGCGCTTCAAGGCTCTGGTCAATGTTCCCGCCAATTCCAACAGCTATACGTTGGATGCGACCGCCCGCAATCTGTCCGGTGCCACGTCTCTGGACGGAACCTTGACCGCCCGGATTTCGACCGGGGGGTTCGTCGTCGCGGCCGGCGGCGATGTTGCGGCCGATCCCGCTGCCGGCCCCTCAACTGCCACGAAGGCGTCGCCGCCCGATGGCTTTTTCGATTTCACGGCAAAAGTTGCCTCCGAACCGGGCCGCATCCGGCTCGACGACATCGCGATTGCCCTTGAGCAAGGCGGCCTGCCGCAGTTGATCTCGGGTCGCTCGTCGGTGAGTTGGGCCGATGCGGTGAAGCTCGATATGGAACTAGAGTCGAAATGGCTCGATCTCGACCAATTGACCGCCGGCTCCTCGGCGTCGGCCGCCGCTATTCCGCTCGAACTCGCCCGCACCCTGTTCGATCGCCTTGTCGATGAACTCCCCGCAACCGCCGACACGGACATCGCCCTTGCCGTCGATCAGGTCGGCCTCGGCAAACAGTCGGTCAGCGGCCTGCGCTTAAAGGCCTCGCGCGGCGGCGGTCCGCTTCAACTGAAGGACGTCCACGCCGGCCTGCCCGGCGGCACCCAATTGGCGCTTGACGGCATCCTCGACGGCACGGCCGGCGCACGGTCTTTCACCGGCACCATGTCTTTGTCGGGTCAGAGTCTGACGCGCTTCACGACGTGGGGCTTCGGCGACAATCCCTTCAGCCGCCAGCGCAGCGATGGCCCGTTCGCAATCGCCGGCAATCTGAAATTCGATGATCAAGCCATCGAACTGACGGACGCCTCGGCCGAAGTCTCGGGCACGCCCGTCATCGGCGAAGTGAGGCTGGGTCTGGAGGAGCCCCGCCGGCTCGCCGTGGCGCTTGAGGGTGAGAAGATCAATCTCGACGATTTATGGCCCGGCAACCCCGGCCTGCGCGGTCTTCGCGGGCTGTTGACCGGCGGACCAAAGGTCGACACGGCCGGCACGGCAACCGAGCCTCAACAGAAAACGGGCATCTTCGCATCCGACGTCTCGTTCGACATCCGCGCCGGTCAACTGATCGACGGCGAACGCAAGCTGCAGAACGTCCACCTTGACGTGGCGCTGCAGAAGGGCGCCCTGACCGTCCCGAAGTTGAAATTTGAATCGAGCGGCGGCCTTGCCGTCGACCTCGAAGGCTCCGCGGCCGGCGTACCCGACGAGACTCGTGGCCGGCTGCGCGGGGTTATCGAAGCGCCGAGCCCCGAAGCCGTGACGGCCCTGGCCGAGCTGGTGGATCTGCCATCCGGCATCGATGCGAAATTCACCCGGTGGTCGGGGTTCACGCCGTGGCGCGTCGCCACGACCTTCTCGTTCGGCGAACGCCTGAGCGATGCCTTGGATGTCGCGATCGACGGCACCCTCAGCGGCGGCAGGGTGGTGGCCGATGCCCGGATCGACGCAGCGCGAGGCGATTGGCGCGCCGCGACGGCTGACATCACGGCGCAAATCGAGACACCCGACGTTTATGGATTTTTGGATCAAGTTTCCGGCTACAAGAGCAAGGGCGGCGAGCCACACCCCGGCAACATTTTCGTCAAAGCCGTCGGTAAGGCGGCCGACGGTCTCGTCGCCGTAGCCGAACTGAAGGCCGATACCGTTGAACTCGAATTCAATGGCCGCGTTGCGGTGCCCGAAGAAGGGTCTCCCGCCGCCAAAGGTGACATTCGCGTCGCGGCGAACGACCTGAACCGGGTCATGACGCTGACCGGCCTCTCGATCGGTGCGGGCGCGGGCGCCGTTCCCGTCGCCGGCACAATAGCCGCCGCCCATGACGGCGCCACGCTGACCCTTGCCAGTCCGTCGTTGAAGATCGGCGAGGCGGCTGTGTCCGGGGTCGTGACCTACACCGCCGCAAGCGACGACAAAACTGCAACCGTGCAAGCCGAACTCTCCGCCGACAAGGCGTCATTGCCGGGGCTTTTGGGCGCCATCTCCGCCGCACCGGTTTTGCAGTCTGAATCCGCGGTCGAATTGCCGGCCGTCGATGCGCGCCGGCGGCCGGCCGTTGCGGTCGCGGCCGCAGCCGTTGCGCCGTCCACCGGCATCTGGCCCGAACAGCCCTTTGACTTCTCCCCCCTCGACGGCGTCACAGGCACATTGAAGGCCGGCATCCGCGCGTTGACCCTCGAGCCGGACTTGGCGATGAAGGACGCCCGGATCGATGTCGCATTCGCGCCGGGCAAGCTGGATGTGATCCGGCTCGAAGGCGCCGTTCTGGGCGGAAAATCCGTCTCCGGTTTCACCCTCGAAAAGCAGCCTGCTGGCGCATCGCTCGCCGGCAAACTTGGCATCTCTATTTCCAGCAAGGGCAGTTCCGAGAGTGACGACGACGACGACGCCGTCGACGGCGATGTCGCCTCCCTCGACATCTCCTTCTCCGGCCGCGCGCTCTCTGCTTCTACTATGATCGCCGCCTTGACGGGCAAGGGCAGTCTGAGCTTGGGCGACGTAACGTTGACCGGCGTTGCGCCGCGCGCAGTCGCCGACGTGGCCGATCAGGCTTTGCAGGCCAAGGGCGTCATGTCGGGTGAGCCTTTGCTAATTGCCGTCAAGACCGCACTAAGAGCGACGCAGTTGAAACTGGGCAAGGTGACGATACCGGTCACGGTCGCCGATGGACTGTTCAAGCTTGATCGGGTCCAGGTAGAAACCGCCGAGGGCCGCGCCAACTTCGATACGATGCTCGACCTGCAAACGCTCAAGGTCGACAGTGCCTGGAAGATCGAAGCCAAGGCTCTCACCCGCGCCCAGCCGAGCGTGGCGGCAGCCGCCACGGTCGGCACAACAGCCGCAGCCGGCGTCCCGGAACCCACTCCCGCAACGCGCTCGCTGTTGCCGCCCGTAAGCGTCGTCTACTCCGGCCGCCTCGCCGATTTGGCGACCCTGCCGCCCACCATCGAGACGAGCGCCTTGGAGCGCGAACTCACGGTTCGACGGATGGAACGCGACGTGGACGAACTGGAGCGCCTACGCAAGATTGATGAAGACCGCGCGCAAGCCGAACGTGAGCGCCAGCAGGCGATCGAAGCGGAACGTGAGCGCGCTCTGCGCGAACGCGATGCGACACCGGTTCCCCAAAGTCCGCAGGAGACGCCGGCCGTAGAGCCGGTCCCCGTCCCTGTCGACGGGTCTGCAAGCATCGATCCCGCCGCCGCCGCCGAAGCTGCCGCCGCTGCGGCCGCGGCTGAGGCTGCGTCCGCTGAGCAAACCGCGCCGGTCCCGCGGCCGCGCGTTCAGGCTCAGCCCAAACGGAAACAGCCAGCCAACAGCTGGCAACCGTTCCAGATTTCGCCTTACCAGTAAGCGCGGATTAATCGCGGTTGCCGCCGTCGTAGTTCTCGGCGGCGTGCTTGCGCCGGTAATAGCTGAGGATCCAAAGCCTGACGGCACCCGACAGGCCGGAATTTCCACGTTGCGCGTCGATTTCCGCAACGATCGCTGCGGGCGACTTCCCCTCGCGCTCGGCCGCATCCTTCAACGCATCCCAGAACGGCTCTTCCAGCGAAATCGATGTCTGATGCCCCCGCAGCGAGAATGAGCGCTTGACCGGCCGGCTCACGACACGCTGCCGGGATCGAGGTCCTCTTCGGTCTCCCCGTTGCGCCCGCCGCTGCCAGCGTCGCGGCGCGATCCATCGAGATGGGCTTTGTCACGCATACGCTGGGCGTCGTCGGCATCACGCTCGGCCCTGCTCCGGCCGTGACGGGCGCGGTTTTCTTCGGCCTTGCGCTCTTTATCGGCCCGCAGCCGGGCCTTGCGCACCTTGTTGAGATTGATGATCTCGGCAGTCATGCGAGTCCTCAGATGCCAGGGAAGAGCAAGTCTCACGCAACTATAATTGCATCACGCTTGCCGCTTAGGTTCGTGACGTGTTGCCTCAGCTTTGCTGGTGTTCCCGCATCGCGTTTGTTTCATTCCGACTGATGTTCGCCGGCGCAAGAATCGTCCCAACTGTTAGACCGGGTCCGGACCGATCATCTTCTCCGGCCGCACGATATGGTCGAAGTCTTCGGCGGGAATTCCGTCCTTGATCGCTTCTTCGCGCAGCGTCGTGCCGTTCTTGTGCGCCGTCTTGGCGATCTTGGCGGCCCGGTCGTAGCCGTACTTTTCCTTGAGCGGCGTCACGAGCATCAACGAATTTGCAAGCCCCAGGGCAATGTTGTCCAGTCGGGGTTCGATTCCCCGGACGCAGTTGTCCGTGAATGAAACCGCCGCATCGGCCAGTAGCCGCGTCGACTGCAGGAAGTTGTAGGCCATCATTGGATTGAAGACATTCAGTTCAAAATGACCCTGGCTACCCGCAAAAGAAATTGCTGCGTTGTTGCCGTGAATGTGCGCGGCCACTTGCGTCAGCGCCTCGCACTGTGTCGGGTTGACTTTTCCCGGCATGATCGAAGAGCCGGGCTCGTTTTCCGGTAGCGCCAGTTCGCCCAGCCCCGAGCGCGGACCGGAGCCCAGGAAGCGAATGTCGTTTGCGATCTTATAGCAACTCATCGCGACCGTATGGATCGCGCCGTGAGTCATCACCATGGCGTCGTGGGCAGCAAGTGCCTCGAACTTGTTTGGTGCCGACGTAAACGGCAGTCCCGAAAGCTTCGCGATTTCCGAGGCGACACGCTCCGCGAAACCGGCCGGTGAAGCAAGGCCGGTGCCCACAGCGGTGCCGCCCTGCGCAAGCTCCATCAGTGCCGGCAGCGTCAGCTTTATGCGGTGAATTCCATTCTCGATCTGCTTGGCGTAGCCGGAGAATTCCTGACCCAGCGTCACGGGCGTCGCGTCTTGCGTATGCGTCCGTCCAATCTTGATGATGTCCGCCCACGCTCTGGCCTTCTGATCGAGCGTCTTATGCAGGTGCTCCAGGGCCGGTATGAGACGCCTGACGACTTCCTCCGCGCACGCAATATGCATCGCGGTCGGATACGTGTCGTTCGACGACTGGCTCATATTGACGTGATCGTTGGGATGCACGGGCGACTTCGAGCCAACGGTTCCGCCGAGCATTTCGATGGCGCGATTTGAAATTACCTCGTTGGCGTTCATGTTCGATTGCGTGCCCGAACCGGTCTGCCAGACGACAAGCGGAAAATGGTCGTCGAGCTTGCCGTCGATGACCTCTTGCGATGCCTTGACGATCACCTCGCCAATTTTCGGATCGAGCTTCCCGAGCGCCATATTCGTGATCGCCGCCGCCTGCTTCACGATGCCGAGTGCGCGAACGATGGGCTTTGGCTGCTTCTCCCAGCCGATCTTGAAGTTGCCGAGTGACCGCTCCGCTTGAGCTCCCCAATACCGGTCCTCCGCGACCTCGATCGGTCCAAACGTGTCGGTTTCGGTTCGTGTGCTCTTCGTGCTCATGGCCGGGCCTTTTGGTCGCGTGGAATTCCAACGAGCGCCAACGTTGCTCGCCTCAGCCGATAGCACGCTCCAGGCCTAGGGGTCACCGGACCAAGCGTCACGACGCGCGGCGCTAAAGAGAGGTGACCCTATTTTTTGCGGAACTGGTCGAGACTAAGGATTTGCGCGCCGCTGGCGGCATCGGATCTGGCCGCTTCCGTCTCCGCCAGTGCGGCCGGCGATTCTGAATGCACCGGGGCTGTGGACTTCGTCGGCTTACTGGCCGCCGTCGCACCAGCGCGCGGCACCTCCGTAATGTTTTCGGCCGCTGCGTTGCCCGCTATCTCGCGATCCGTCTTGGGCTTGCGGCTCGTGCGTGGCTTTTTTGGCGTCGTCCGCGACGAAGGCTGTGTCGGATCGTCGTCGTGACCGTTCGAGGCGGCGGACTGAGTGCGCGTTGTGAATTCCGCTTCCTCGAATTGCAGACCGTATCGCACGGACGGGTCGAAAAAAACCTTCAGCGCTGCAAATGGCACCACCAGCCGTTCTGGAATGCCGTCGAACGTCAGCTTAACCTCGAACCGCTCCTCCGAGACGATGAGATCCCAAAACCGGTGTTGCAGCACAATCGTCATCTCAGCCGGATACTTTTCCTTCAGCCGTTTCGAAAGGCCGACGCCGGGAACGGTCGTGTCGAAGGAAATATAGAAGTGATGATCGCCGGGCAGCCCTGACTTGGCCGTCCGCGTGAGGACTGCGCGCACGACGCCGCGCATGGCGTCGCTTTGCAGCGCTTCATAATCGATGGAGGAGGAGCCGCTCGTCATGCTGCCGTCGTGTCGTCCCCGTTGAGCCTGCCTGCCGCGTGCGTCCGCTCGTCCGCATCCCTCGCGCTGGCCGGCGGCCAGATGAAGTGGAGGGCTTCTGTTGCCCGGTGCCCTCCGTACCGCGCCTTACCCGGCTAAGGGCAAGGGCTTTAGTGTTTAGGCTTTTGGCGCTGCATTACGCAGCGACAGCAGCCTCAGCATAGTTGTCATTGGCAACTATTCTGAATGACCCGATAACGGTGGTATCATGCCGAGCGAAAGCAAAGCCCTTTACACCCTCGTCGATCCTAGTTCGCCCCCATATGAGTTGCGCCGTGCGGCTCCCCTGCGAGGAGCCGGCCGCACGGCGCGGCTGGAATAGTGGTGGAGGCGCCGGGTACTGCCCCCGGGTCCGAATGGCTTATTACGACCGCGTTTATCGCCATAGCCGGACGAATCCGGCCCCATGTATATAGGCTGTGCGACAGACGATGGAAAGACGGGCATGCCGGGGCGGCATGACGGCTTTGGCAGCATGATGAACACTTTTGCCACAGGTAGGGAATCCGGCGCATGACGGTGGGTACGGAAGTTTTGACGGACGGCCCGCCGCGCTATCTGCCGGAGACGCCCTGGACCCCGCTGGCAGCCCTCGGGGCGACCGGGGTCATTGCGTTGGGACCGGGCGTTATAGGCGTCGCTGCGTTGTCGCTGGCGATGCCGCGGTTGGCGAACGGGGACGGCGGTCAGTCGTTTCTCTCGCTCGCCACCGTCGAGGGCGTCGCGTTCGCCGCGGCTATTCAGATTTTGTCGCTCGCCCTCGTTTGGATGCTCGCGGGACGCGGCGGTCAGCGCCAGGCGGTCCTGCGCCTGACCGGTGACCGGTTTACGGCCGGGTTCTACGTTGCGGCTGGTCTCTTGCTTCTGCTGATCACCGGAATCCTTGAGTTCATTCTCTACAAGACACTGGAGATCGACATTTTCGCCGACACGGCATGGCTGCGCGAGGGCCTCATGTCCTCGACGGCGCTGGGTGTTTTCATTATTGCCGTCATCCTGGCGCCGCTGTGGGAGGAACTGGCCTTCCGCGGCTTTCTGTTGTCGGCTCTGGCCAAAACGCGCCTCGGCTTCTGGGGCGCGGCGCTGTTAGCCAATGTTCTGTGGACATCGCTCCATGCCACCTACTCTTGGGCGGGTGTCGCCAGCGTGTTCGTGGCAGGTCTGTTGCTGTCGTGGCTGGTGTGGCGCACCGGGTCCATCAAACCGGCCATCGTCACGCATGCGATCGGCAACATTTTCGCCCTCGCCTTCACTTACGGCTTCGCGCCGGTCCCTGCATGAGGCGGCGAAGGGAATCGCGGTAGAACGCTCCTATGGAACAGTATCTTGATTTGTTGCGCCGCGTGCGCACGACCGGCGTCAGGAAAACCGACCGCACCGGCACCGGCACGCTCAGCGTCTTCGGCCATCAGATGCGCTTCGATCTCGCCGCCGGCTTCCCGCTTGTCACCACGAAGAAACTGCACGTCAAATCGATCATTCACGAACTCATCTGGTTTCTCGCCGGCGACACGAACATCGCCTATCTGAAGCAGCACGGCGTGCGCATCTGGGACGAGTGGGCGGATGCGAACGGCAACCTCGGTCCCGTCTATGGCAAGCAGTGGCGGTCCTGGTCCACGCCTGACGGACGCACCATCGACCAGATCGCCGAGGTCGTGCATACGCTCAAAACCAATCCCGACAGCCGCCGCATGATCGTCTCGGCCTGGAATCCTGCAGACATTCCACAGATGGCGCTGGCACCTTGCCACTGCCTGTTCCAGTTCTACGTCGCCGACGGCAAGCTCTCCTGTCAGCTCTACCAGCGCTCCGCCGATATCTTCCTCGGCGTGCCGTTCAATATCGCCAGCTATGCGCTCCTCACCATGATGATGGCCCAGGTGACGGATCTGGAGCCCGGCGACTTCGTCCACACCTTCGGCGACGCCCACCTCTACCTGAACCACTTGGAACAGGCCGATCTCCAGCTGTCCCGCGCGCCGCGTTCGCTTTCCACGATGACGATCAACCCCGACGCCAAGGACATCTTCGCGTTCCGCCATGACGACTTCACCCTCTCGGGCTACGACCCCCATCCCCACATCGCCGCCCCGGTTGCGGTTTGAGCAAAACACATTGCAACTTTCTGTGCTCGTCGCTAGCAATTGAACCACAGGTAAGATGTCCAGGGGGGATGTGTGCCGAGGATCAGCGTTTTTTTGGTGTTGGCTTTTTTAGTTACCGCATGTGCCACGATTACTAAGGGAACCACACAGCCCATTGTTCTGACGACTCCGGGTGTCCCGGGCGCACAGTGCACTTTGAATTCACCGGCAATTGGCACCAAGGTCGTGACCACTCCTGCGACGCTCGTTCTCGACAAAAGCCAGAGTTCGATAACGGTCGTCTGCAAGAAGGAGTGCTTCCAGGACGGAACGGGGATCATCGCTTCGAACACGGAAACGATGGCTGCCGGCAACATTTTGGCGGGCGGCGTAATCGGATTGGGCATTGATGCGGCGAGCGGCGCGATGAATAAGTATAACGCGGACAACCAGATCGCGATGGTCCCGCTGCCGGGATGTAAGCCCACATCATAGGTGGAATGGCACTGATCGCGAAAAGACAATCATGACCGTCACCACATCCCTCATCGTTGCCGTCGCGCGAAACGGCGTCATTGGCCGCGACGGCCAACTTCCCTGGCGCATGCCGTCCGACCTCAAGACGTTTCGCCGCCTCACCATGGGCAAGCCGATCGTCATGGGCCGCAAGACGTTCCAGTCCATCGGCCGCCCCCTCGACGGCCGCGACAACATCGTCATCACCCGCGATCCCCATTTCGCGGCGGACGGCGTCACCGTCTTCAACAGCGTCACCGAAGCCCTGGTCCTCGCCCGCTCACTCGCGCGCACGAACGGCACCGACGAAGTCATGGTGATCGGCGGCGCGGACATTTTCGCCGCCACGTTGCCCGATGCGCAGCGCGTCTATTGGACCGAAATCGAAGGCGAGCCGGCGGGCAACGTCACGTTTCCCCCACTCGACACAGCAGAATGGCACGAGGTGTCCCGCGAAGCTCTCCCGCGCGGCCCGCGCGACGAGTTCGACGCCGTTCTCAAAATCTACGAACGAACGCCCGCTTGATCCGGTCCGCCGGATGCACCCGCGCGCCTGATGTGCCAGCCGCCGCCGTGTCTTGATCCCCGCCGCCGAACGCCCACATCCGTATCGAGCATGTTTGCGTAGCCAAGGGCGCTCGCCTATAAGCAGTCGAACTTCGCGCCGCAATATTATGCCGATGCAACCTTGGGTGCCAGTGGCTGCGGCGCGCCGGTCATTCACATCCCTTCAAAATCAACCGAAAGGCTGAAGTAGCAATGCCCTGGAGCAATCAGAGTGGTGGTGGCGGCTGGAAAGGCAGCTCCGGAGGCGGCGGCGGTCCGTGGGGACAAGGGCCGCGCGGCGGCGGAGGCGGCGGTAGTGGCAGCGGCGGTCCACCCCCCGATCTGGAAGAGATTTTGAAGCGCGGCCAGGACAAGATGAAACAAGCCATGGGCGGCGGCGGCGGCGTGCCGGGTCCGTTGCTTTTCCTGGCCGGAGCAGTCGCTATCGCCGTGGTCGCGTGGAACGCGTTCTTTTTCCGAGTCAACCCGGACGAGCTTGGCGTCGTGATGCGCTTCGGTCAATTCGTTCGCCAGGAACCGCCGGGTCTGCATTTCCGTCTGCCATACCCGATCGAAGAGGTATCCCTGCCGAAGGTGACCCAGCAGCGGGTGACGGAAATTGGCATGCGCTCTTCACAAGGCGCCCGCGGCATCGCCACGAGCACCTCCGATGTGCGCGAGGAAAGCCTCATGCTGACCGGCGATGAGAACATCGTCGACATCGATTTCGCGGTCTTCTGGCGCATCCGCGATGCAGCCGAATTCCTGTTCAACATCCAGAACCCCGAAAACACGGTCAAGGAAGTGGCCGAAAGCGCAATGCGCGAAATCGTCGGCAAATCCCGCATTCAGCCGATCCTCACCGAAGAGCGCCAGAAGCTGGCGCAGGATGTTCAGAAACTCGTCCAAGACACGCTTGACCGCTACAAGGCCGGTATTGCGATCACGGAAGTGCAGCTTCTGAAGTCCGATCCGCCCGCCGAGGTCATCGAGGCGTTCCGCTCCGTGCAGGCCGCCCGCCTAGAAAAGGAGACGCTGCAGAACCAGGCCAGCGCCTACGCCAATAAGTCTGTCAACGAGGCGAAGGGCGAAGCCGAACGCATTCTGCAGGGCGCCGAAGGCTACAAGCAGCAGACGGTCGCTGAAGCCAACGGCCAGGCCGCGCGCTTTTTGCAGGTCTTTGAAGAATACAAGAAGGCGCCCGACGTCACGCGCCAGCGCATGTTCCTCGAAACGATGGAACGGGTGATGGGCGGCACTGACAAGATTATCCTGGACAGCAAGGGCGGCCAGGGCGTCGTGCCATATCTGCCGCTCGATCAGCTCCAGCGGCGCACGACTCCCACCGCACCGGCGACGGGAGGCAACTGAGATGCGCACATTCCTCGCCTTCATCTTCATCCTGCTGCTTACCGGCGCAGCGGCGCTTTACGCCTCCGCCTTCATCGTCCACCAGAACGAGCAAGCACTCGTGCTGCGCTTTGGTGAACCGGTGGGCGTCATCACCAAGCCCGGCCTGAACTGGAAGGTGCCCGTCGTCGATACGGTGGACATCTTTGAGAAGCGGATCCTGGACCTTGATGCCTCGCCGCAGGAAGTCACCGCCGTCGACCAGAAGCGTCTCGTCGTTGACAGCTTCGTTCGCTACCGCATCACCAATCCGCTCGAATTCTACAAAACATTGCGTTTCGAAGGCGCCGTGCCGTCGCGGCTGGGGCCCATCGTGGAGTCGGCGGTCCGCGGCGTTCTGGGTGGCGTGAGCTTCTCCGACATCGTGCGCGATAAGCGCGAAGAGCTGATGTCGCGCATCGCCAAGCAGGTGAATGCCCAAGCCGCGCCCCTTGGCATCGAAGTGGTCGATGTCCGCATCAAGCGCGCCGACCTGCCCGAGCAGAACGCGATCCGCGTGTTCGAGCGGATGCGCGCCGAGCGCGAACGCGAGGCAGCCGAGTTCCGTTCGCAGGGCACCGCCGAAGCCAACCGCATCCGCGCAACAGCCGACCGCGAGGTCACGGTCATCAAGGCTGACGCGACGCGCAAAGGCGAAGAAATGCGGGGTCAGGGCGACGCCGAACGCAACCGCATCTTTGCCGATGCTTACGGCCAGGACGCGGACTTCTTCGGGTTCTATCGGTCCATGCAGGCCTATGAGCAGGCGATCAAATCCGGTGACAGCAAGCTCGTGCTCTCCCCGGATTCGCCGTTCTTCAAATACTTCAACGACCCGTCGGGTCAGGCTCCCAAGCCCTGATCCTACGGCTGAAGCTTAATCGGGACCGGTTGCAGCTATGAGCGATCTCATTGTTGGAGCCGGTCTCGTTCTCGTTTTCGAGGGTTTGATGTGGGCCCTGGCCCCACAATTGGCCCGACGCCTCCTCGAAATGGCCAATGAGACCCCGCCAGTTACGCTCCGCGCGTCCGGATGGGCAGCGGTCGTGGCCGGCCTGCTGCTCATCTGGCTCATACGGGGATGACGGAAGTTGTGCGCCGGAAAGGAAAGGCGCCGCGTTGACTTGGAGGCGCGCGCGACCAGAATGGTGGTCCTTAAGCGCGCCATGAACGAGCATTTTCGGGAGACAAGCATGCGTTCGGTGACCTGTGCGGCAATGCGCAAGACCTGTCTGGCATCTGCCGTCGCGGCATGCGCTGCGCTCCTTACTGTCCCTGTTGCGGCATTCCGGGATGGACCGCAGTCCGTCGCGCCGTTGGCGGAGAAATTGTCCGGCGCCGTCGTGAATATCTCCACAACCCAGGTCGCGAAATCGCCGGATGGTGTGCCGCTGCCTAAGGTGCCGAAGGGATCGCCGTTTGAGGACTTCTTCGAAGAGTTCTTCAACAAGCGCGGCGGACGCAGCACGCCGCAGGATCGCAAGGTTTCATCGCTGGGTTCCGGCTTTGTCATCGACGGCGTCGAAGGCCTCGTCGTCACCAATAACCATGTCATCGAAGGCGCCGACGAAATCGTCATCAATTTCCACGACGGAACCAAGCTCAAGGTTGACAAAGTTCTGGGCAAGGACAGCAAGGCCGACATCGCGCTTTTGAAGGTCACACCGAAAACGCCTTTGAAATCGGTCGCATTCGGTTCCTCCGGCGAAATGAAAGTCGGCGATTGGGTCATGGCAATCGGCAACCCGTTCGGGTTGGGCGGCACCGTGACTGTTGGCATCATTTCCGCCAAGCAGCGGGATATCAATGCCGGTCCCTATGACGACTTCATTCAGACTGACGCTGCCATCAATCGCGGCAACTCCGGTGGCCCCTTGTTCAACATGAATGGCGACGTCATCGGTGTGAACACGGCCATCATTTCACCGACCGGTGGCTCTATCGGCATTGGTTTCGCCGTCCCCTCCGACACGGTGCAGGCGGTCGTCCAACAGTTGAAGGAGTTTGGGGAAGTACGCCGCGGCTGGCTTGGCGTAAAGATTCAAACCGTCTCCGAGGACATCGCCGAAAGCCTAGGCGTTGCGGAAAACACCGGCGCGCTCGTCTCCGCGGTGACGCCCGAAGGCCCCGCGGCAAAGGGCGGTCTGCAGCCGGGCGACGTCATCATGAAATTCGACGGCAAAGAGGTTTCGACCATGCGGGGGCTGCCCCGTCTCGTGGCCCAGGCGCCGATCGGGAAGTCGGTCGACGTGGAATTCCTGCGTGCCGGCGAGAAAAAGACGTTGCAAGTCGTCGTCGGGCGACTGGAAGAGATCGACGACGAGCCCAAAAGCGATGATCCAGATGCACCGGAAGATGAGCCGGCCAACCCGGAAAATGTCCTCGGGCTCACGGTCACGCCGCTGACGGACGATCTGCGCACGCAACTCGGTTTCGACAAGAAGATTAACGGGCTGCTTGTCACCGCGATCGATCCGGAGAGCGGAGCAGCAGGCAAGAATCTCAAACTGGGCGATGTCATTGTCGAGGCGCAGCAGAGCCAGATCGCAAGCGTGGCCGACCTTAACGCCGCGATCGACAAGGTGAAAAAGTCCGGCGGACGTCAGATCTTGATGCTGGTCGAAGATGCCAAGGGCGACACCCGTTTCGTCGCTCTGCCGCTTTAGACCGCTGGGCGGGCGGCGCAACCCACACCGAGCCACTATGCACCTGATGCCTCAGGGTCTAAAGCAAACTAGCCGAATTGAAATTGCCTGGGAGCGACGTCACTGTGGCCGACCGCAATCACAGCCTGATCGACACCATTCTCGACATCTTCGTGCCCATCCATTCGGACGGACACAAGTTCGTCGCCATTGGTCTTCTCGCCACGCTCGCCGGATTTTTCCTGTGGGACCCGCTCGGCTGGATCGCGGCCGCCGTCACCGCCTGGATCTGCTACTTCTTCCGTGATCCCGACCGCGTCACGCCGCTGCGCGACGGCTTGGTGATTTCTCCGGCCGACGGCCGCATCTCCATGATCGAGAAGGTCCGCCCGCCAAAGGAACTTGGCCTTGGCGACGAGGAGCGCGTGCGCGTTTCCGTCTTCCTCTCCGTCTTCGACGTTCACATCAACCGCGCGCCCGTTGCCGGGCGAATCATACGTTCCGTTTATATCCCCGGCGCCTTTCTCAACGCCGCGCTCGACAAAGCGAGCGAAGAAAACGAACGTCGCGCCATCGTGATCGAAACTGCCGCTGGCCAGACTATCGGCGTGGTGCAGATCGCGGGCCTCGTCGCGCGCCGCATCGTAACCTTCTCTCAGGAAGGCGACGTCGTTGGTGTCGGCCAACGGTTCGGATTGATCCGGTTTGGCTCGCGCGTCGACACGTTTCTGCCGCCGGGCCATGGTGCGCTGGTTTCGATCGGCCAGCGGGCCATCGCTGGTGAAACGGTCTTCGCCGATTTGAAATCTACCGAACCGGAACGCGAAGCGCGCCGGGTTTGAGTAAGCCCCTGGGCCCCGCGAATTGGAGGCAAAAATGGATCCATTGCTGCCGGGCATCGAAAAGGAAATGTCGCGCCGCCGCCGCCGCCGCTTGTTTTCACATCAGCGCGTGCCGGTTCGCATGCTGGTGCCGAACTTCTTTACTCTCCTCGGTCTTTGCGCGGGTCTCACGTCGATCCGCATGTCCATTGAAGGCCGATGGGATGTCGCACTCGCTGCTATCGTGTTCGCCGCGATGCTCGACGGCATCGACGGCCGCGTCGCCCGGCTTCTCAAAGCGTCGTCGCGTTTCGGTGCTGAGCTGGATAGCCTCGCCGATTTCGTGAATTTCGGGGTCGCGCCGGCCATCCTGCTCTTTACGTGGGGCCTCGTCGACATCAAGAGCGTCGGCTGGATCTGCGTAATGATGTTTGCGCTCGCGTCTGCTCTAAGGCTCGCCCGGTTCAACGTCGCGGTTGATGAGGAAAAGCCGAAGTGGCAATCGAATTTCTTCACCGGTATGCCGACACCCGCCGCCGCAATCGTGGTGTTGCTGCCGTTCTATTTCGCCAAGCTCGGTCTCGACGCAAATACATCGCGCATCGCAATGAGCGTCGTGCTGGTTTATACGCTTCTGATCGCGATTATGATGGTTTCCACGATCCCGACCTATTCCGGCAAGTTGCTTGGCGAGCGCATCAGCCGTGAATGGGTGCTGCCCATCTTCATTCTTGCTGTCGGCCTCGTCGCCTGCCTTCTGACCTTTCCCTACGAAACGCTGGCAATCGCGTCGCTGGCCTACCTTGCAGTGATCCCGCTGAGTTGGCGCCGGTTCGTCACGAAGGAGCGAGAGGGTCACGCCGAAGCGGCGGCAGCAGGCCCTTCATCGCCGGTGACGCCATCCCCGTCGAGTACCGATCCAGGCCGCGTCATCGACATGCGATCGGCAGAGCCGAAGCGCTGAGGCGGGTACAATCAGAATGCAGATCGAAGCGCTGGCCATACCCGACGTTAAGCTGATCACGCCGCGCCGGTTCTCGGACGCGCGTGGCTTCTTCTCCGAAACGTTCAATGAGAGCGCCTGGGAAAAGGCCGGATTTGCAGAACGCTTCGTGCAGGACAATCATGCCTACTCGGTAGAGAAGGGCGTCGTGCGCGGTCTGCATTTCCAGTTGCCGCCGGCCGCGCAGGGAAAACTCGTCCGCGTCACGCGCGGCTCCATATTGGATGTTGCCGTCGACATTAGGCGCGAGTCTCCGGCTTTCGGCCGGCACGTCTCTGCGGTCATCTCTGCGGAAAACTGGTGCCAGATCTGGGTGCCTGCCGGCTTCGCGCATGGCTACGTCACGCTCGAACCGCATACGGAGGTCATCTACAAGGTGACAAGCCTGTACGCGCCAGGCCTGGATCGCGGCATCCGGTGGAACGATCCCGCACTCGCCATTGACTGGGGCGTGAGTGAAGACGCTGCGATCCTATCCGACAAGGACCGCAATCAGCCTTTGTTCAGTGAGGCCCCGGCTCTCTTCTGATCAGCGCGGCGCGTTCGGGCGGAGCAACCGCTCGCGCAGCGACAGGCGGTCGCCTCCGCCGGCGGGCGCCATGGCCGGCGCGTGCTGCTGGATAGGAGCCGGCGCCGCAGCCTCGCGGCGGGCCATGCCGCCGTTGGCCGGACGCGCCGGACTTGAAGAATGCCCGCCGGCCGGTGCGTGAACTGGCCGCATTCCGCCTGCATGGCTTCCCGGATGACGGGGATGCGCATCGCTCGTTTCGGCCGCGTCGCCGCGCCCCCCACCAAGGTTCATCGCATCGGCAAGCATTGCGGCCTGCTGGTTGGTATCGACGCCATGGCCCGTGCCCGCCGTGCGCCAGCGCTCGACGACCTGGTCCAAATAGTTCTCGTCGCCGACCGAATTCTGCCACTTCTCGGAAAACTTCGCGGTCGAGGAGCGCGGCAGGCGGTTCCGCGGAAGTTCGTCGAATTT
>CAYWIF010000015.1:0-30529 GCA_964458265.1 uncultured Hyphomicrobium sp.
ATTGAGCCCAGGACTCACCTTCTGACTGGATGAGAGAAGGGTCTCAGGTCAACCGCTTTGTACGTTCACTCGACTTTGAAGATCTGGGCGTGGAAATCCAGGAGATCATACGAAAACAAAATGAATGGCTGCTCCGCGAGTCACTAACGCGATTCCATCACGTCAGGTCGTATCAGGATGTACCGGAGCTTCCGATCTACCGCGCCCTGTCAAACAGTGTGCATGGTGGAATCTTCTGCCAGCTTCCATCCAACAGCCCCCGCTCCGGCCATCCCGGCACATCTGCCGAGGCCATTATAATTCTGCTTTTTACAGGCGAGGTGCTAGACGGCTTCGCGCCGGTAAGTATCACCGCCACGCTGCTGGACGATCTTGATTTTACCAGACACTACGCGCCGGAGGACATCGTCCGGGATGAACCGCTCGACGCGGCATCGACAATCAGGCTCTATACCGGCTATCTTTTTACAACCGCGCCCGTGGAGTCCCCGGCTCAGGACCACAGCTGGGGACACATCGTACTGAAGGCCCCCACTCATCACACGTCCTTTGAGGCCCGCCTGCCCGCCCTCAAGTTACCAGACAGGTATTGCGACATGTTCGGCACATTTCGAATTCAAGTCCACGACGGGCGACCGATAAGAACATCATTCCGGCTGCGCTTTCCGAACGACCTCAATTTCAGCTATGACGAGCCAGCGTTTCGCCCGTGGCACCGACGGCAGGGCGACTACACACCGATCTACTCGAATGAGTGGTACAGCCTGCCCCTCAATATCCGGCTTCAACGACTGGCGGAAAAATTCGCGATCGGATGGAAGAAATGAGCGAGGCCCTTTCGGATGAAAAGCATGAACCGGAAAAGCGCCAGGCAGATATTTTTCTCGCGGCACGAAACAACGACCTTCAGGAGTTGAAGCTCGCTCTGGAACAAGGTCAGCGGCTCGACATCATAATCCCGGAGAACGGACACACACCGCTACATACCGCGGCTCTCTGGGGCCATAATGATTTCATCATCGCCGCCCTCTCTCATCCCACCGCCAACCCATGGGCGCGCAGTCGACGCGGCCTTCTTCCTTACGCTATCGCCGCCGACCGCCGGGATACGCACATCATGAAACTTTTTTTCGATGCCATGTATCCTGAAGGGCGCTTTCCACTGCCTTAAAAATCGCAGCATGAAGGTCGGTGTTTTCCATTCCCCGGTATTAGCAAATTTATTTTGCGTCCTCCGCATACATAAGCATGTATGTTATTATAAATTTCGACTCCGATTTTATTATATAATCTGCGGTGTTGCGGCGAACTGATTCAATTCTCTTTTGAATATCCTTGAGATCAATAAACGCATTATGGCAAATTACCCTCGTTGACGAGGAGCCAGATGTGTTTTTGCTACGCAAAAACTCCGCCTTCGGGGTCGCAAGTCAGGATGAAAGCTCCGCTTTCCGTTCCTTACTGCTCCCATCCTCCGGCTCATCTGGTGAGGAGACGTTGCCCGTCTCCCTCAACCCTCTCGGCCCATGGGGTGTTCGCACCCCCTGGACCCGCGATGAGGGGCGTGTGCCTGCCCCTCAACCCAGCACCGCGGTCTCGGCCCCGGTGCCGAGTCAGGAGCGTCCCCGCCCCTGACAACCCAGGGCAGAGACAGTCCTCGCCGTCTCTGCACTCTGCGAGGAGCGGACCGCCGCTCCACTGCGGCCAGGGCGTGCCCTGGACCCGCTTTGCTTTGCGAGGATTTGTGTTGTGGGCAGTGAAAGGAAGGAGAGAAATGCGTGGCCCCGCTCAAAAGACAGGCCGACCGGTCAAGCAGCCGAACGAACGCCGCTGCTCGCAGATGAATATCCGCCTCACCCTTGCGGAGGCGGAATACATTCGCGTGCAAGCTGCATCTGCCGGGCTGACCGAAGCCGAATATATGCGCCGCGCGGCCACCGGGCTCGCGGTCAAGCCCGCGCGCGCCCGCGCTGATGCGGCGCTCATCAGCGAGCTCAATGCCATCGGCAATAACGTGAACCAGCTTGCCCGCGCAGTGCATCGCGGCCGGGACCTTCCGCCATTCTGGAAGGCCATTGCCGACCGCCTCACCACCCTGCTCGATGAGGTCGCGGCGCGCTATGGTTCCTAAGCTTATTCGCGGATCTTCGTTCAAAGGCGCAGCCGCATATCTCCTTCACGATATTGGCGCGGACTCGCGCGCGCGTGTGGCCTGGACGGAAGTCCGCAATCTCGCCTCATCCAGCCCGCAGACCGCCTGGCGCATCATGGCCGCGACAGCGATGGATGCTGAACGGCTCAAAGAGAATGCGGGCATCAAGGCGACCGGCCGCAAGAGCGCCCAGAGCGTCCTGCATCTCGTACTGTCCTGGCATCCCGAAGAAGCAGAGCACCTCGACCGCGAGCAGATGCTGGCCGCCGCCGAAGGCGCGCTCAAAGCCATCGGCGCTTCCGACAGGCAGGCCCTTATCATTGCCCACAACGACTCGGCGCATCCTCATATTCACCTGCTCATCAACCGCGTCTCGCCGCGTGACGGGCGCATGCTGTCCAGCTCAAAGGAAAAGCTCATGCTTTCCAAGTGGGCACAGCGCTATGAGGAAGAGCGCGGGAAAATCTATTGCGAGGATCGCGTCCTCAACAACGAGGCCCGCGAGCGCGGCGAGTTCACGCGCGCCGCAAAAGGCATCCCGTGGCAGATCATGAAGGCCGAGCGCCTTGCGCGTGAAGCCGCCAACGACAATCCGGACAAGACCCGGCAGGTCCGCGAAAAGCTTCGCGCCCGGATGGCCATTGTTGGTCGCTCGATGCGATCCAACATCAATCGTCACCGCCGCGAATGGAAGACGCTCGAAGATGGTTTCGGTGCGAAGCGCCGTGATATCGCGCAGTCCTTTGCCAAGGCGCGCGTCCGGGCGCGCGAGCTGATCGTGCAGGAATTCAAACCGCTCTGGCGCGACAATCGCCGCCGCGAACAGGAGGACTTGGCCCGTCTGGCACAGGATGAGCGGTCGCTGCTGGGCCGTGCCCGTTCAGTTCTTCGGACGATCGGCCAATGGCGGAGCATACTGGAAGGTGATCGCGTCCAGGGCGCCAGCCTGATCTGGAGCAGCATGTTCTCGGCCGAGGCGCGGAAGCGCATCTTGCAGGAAGATCACGCGCGGCGCCGGGCGGCGATACAGAATCGGCAGCATCAGGCAATTCGCCGCGAAGTCCTGCCGATTCATGCCGAGCATCGTCTGCGGCTGCATTCGGCAGCGAAAGCGTTTATCGCCGAACGCTCATCGCTTGTTCTGGCTCACAGCGCCGACCGCGCCAAACTGCGTGCGCAATGGGCGGCACTGCGGCAGGAACGCACCGAGGCCTATGTGCAGCTACGCGCCGCGCACGAGCATCGAGAGGCGTTCAAACAGGCGGCAACCGGTGAGAGCTATTTTGACAAGCTCAGGGCCATGGCAAAAGCCCAGCGTGAGAAGGCCGCTGAGCAGAGCAATGAGCCTGATCGCGGGCGGGAGCAGGAGCGCGAGTAGACGGCGGGGCTAGATGCCCCGCCGCGGTTGCGCCTGCTCTGCGCGCACGGCCTCGATTGAGGCGTGGCAGCAGCGCCGGCTGCTTTCATCAAGTGCGTCATTGGCCAGATCATTGAACAGCACTCTAAGGAAAGAGTGCAGCTCGCTGTCGGTGCAGGACGCCGCTTTGTTGCGTGAGATGATGAGCATGTTTGCTTCCTCCATTTTCAATGGAGGCCCCGACCATCGGAGCCTTTCGGGCTCCCGCCGCCACCATGCCCTGAGGGAAGGCTCAGATGGTGGGGTGTCTTTGAATAGGAGGAAACAACGCAAAACATTGGAATCACGCACACTGCGAGACCGCCGGCTGCCGAATGTAACTAAGGGCTGTGAATTCTAAGGCTGACGTACAGATCGAGGCAGGCTGAGGCAGAGCGGCGCGCGCTCCGGGCCCAGCAGCTGCACGACCCAATCGTGGTGGGTTGAAAGCACCTGCATACGAGCTTGTTGCAAGGTGTTGAATACGGCATCAGCCAGGCTGCCCGCCAGCACCCGCTCGACGAGCGGATGACAGAAAAACTCAACGCTTGCCAGCAGCGGCACGTCTGGGGCGAACTGAAGAGCTAAACGTCTGCCTTTGCTCTCGTCGATGACAGCCACGCCCCGCAATTCGAACGCCATAGCTATGGTCGCCGCTTCGCCGTCATCCAGCGTCATCGCCGACGGCCCGACCGTTAAAGACTCGAACAGCTCTGCTCCCGAAGCACCGATGTCCTGGAGCTGGACGATTTTCTGGACGATCAAATCATCCAGAACTTCGAAATCCCGGCGCCCGTTTGCCGCCCCACGTCTCAGCTCATCGTACACATCTTGAGGCACAACAAAATCGCGGCCAAGCGCTGCGAGGATCGTGTGTGCTGCGCCGGAGCCGTTAAGATTGATCACCGCACTTGCATCAAGGACAATGGGGATTCCTAAGTCAGGCCAGGAGCTCGGGGGCGTCATCGCCATTGCTCCCTTCTGCTTCGTCGACCTGAATCAGACGGCGCAATTCTACGCGATCGAGGTGCAAAAGGCTCGCCAGCTGACCTTCACTCAGAAGCCCCTGCTTCCAGGCCGTGCCGGCGAGCAGGCTCAGTCGGACTGTGGTTGGCAGCCTCTTTTCCTCGCGCAGGCGGTCGTTGACGACCCGGTCACCCAAGACTTCGCGCTCTTGTTCATTGGAGATTCCGCCGTTCCTTTCGAACCAATCCCAGGCTCCTGCTGGAACCAGCCGCAACTCCTGCAATCGCCGAACCAGCGCCTCGCGCGACACGCCGAAAAGATGCGCCAGCTCGATGACGTGTCGTCTGCTTAAATTCTTCGCACCCGCCGTCAGTTCTTTGAAATGAGCCATTACGGCTCGCGCCGGCATCATAAAGCTTCGCGCGAAAGCATGGGCATATCGCTCCTCCCTGCTTTCTTCGATCTGCTCCTCGTCGAGAACCTCGGCGGGTTGACGGGTCACTAGATGGCCAAGTTCATGGGCTGCGGTAAGAGCCCTGCGTCCACGGGGATGATTGCCATTCAGCAGGATGCAGGCACCTGTCGCCTCATCGAAGGCAAAGAGTCCCGAGATACGATCCGGCAACCGGCGTATGAAAACCCGAACGCCAAGCTGAAGCTCAAGCAGCGCGACGATGTCTTGAATAGGCCCGATACCGAGACCCAGCTGCTGGCGGAGTTCCAGCGCATCCTGCTCGGCTTGCAGTTTTACATCTCCCGGCAGGATCGCTCGTTCGGCGGGATAGTTGCGTGCCCGCCTGATTCCCAGCAAATTCTCAAGCTCGACTTCGGCGCGGGCCAGCCGATTGAGCAGCTGCGCCGCCTCGTCGACTCCTACAGGAAACGTGGTGGTGAGCTTTCTGAACCGCGGCATCAAATCAGCGTGGACGGCTTCCACACGCAGAAGCGCATTGACGGTCGTGCAATAGACGCGCGCCAGTTCCCGCAATTCATCGAGTTTTATGCGCCGCTGCCCCGACTCAATCGCCACGAGCGTCGTGCGGGCAACGCCTATCGCCTCTGCCGCCTGAGCTTGAGTCAGCTTCGCGTTATCACGCGCGATCCGCAGCCGCTCGCCGACTTCCGTTGGTTTGAACTGGTCGAGTGCTGAGGTCATGATGCCCCCGCACTCCGCTGCCGGATGAATGATCTGGGAGCGAGCGACTTGAGAAACGCGTCCCACTCCGCTTCGTGTTGTGCCAATAGTCCGTCAAGCTTCTGCTTCACGCTCACTTCATCCTCACCTAAAGCTCTGGCCAGCTCACGTGCCTGCAATGACAGAACGGCCGCATCCTCCGACCGACGGAGGGCTGCCAGATGATCGAAATGCATGGCGCCTGCCACGGCATAGGCATGCTGATTCCCATGCAGGCTATCGACCGGGAAGCCTTCAGCCATGCCCGCCGACAGCGTGGCCGCCGACACGTTTTCAAACGCATACGCGTTTGCAGGTTCTTGAAAACCGGCGGCATGCACGCTCATCCGCCGAAGTATGCAGGCGGCACAAAACCCGCACTGTCTCAATGGCTGGTTCTTTCCCACACGGATTTGCCGAGGCTTTTGCCAGCAGGACCGCGTCTTTCTCCAGCCCTCATCTTTGGACTTTGCTATTGCCGCAGCCAGCGTCTGCCCCTTCGTCGACCACAGACGCGGAAACTCATAGCGGAGGTCGTGGTCGAGAAGCGCGCGAAATAGCTTCTCCATCTTGTTGAGGAAAACGGGATGTGAGCGATAGTCGCCGTAACGGTGGGTCACGAGTACCGGACCCAACGCTCCCTGCCCGCTTTCAGGGACGATCACCTTCGTCGATCCTGACAGATAGGCGGCGAGGCCGCTGACCATCGCAAATTTGAAACCTCGCGACCGCCCCGTCCGCTCCTTGAAATCCTGATCGGGCACTCGAAAGGGAATGCGCTCGAACGCTTCACGCTTTCCCTTGCGACGGCGGGGATTTTTAGATCCGCCTCCAAGCCGGACCAGAACGGGATTATGTTCTTTGACGAGCTGCCACAGTGCCCACGAATCCATACCGTTGCTGAACGGAATCATGAGCGAGTTGGGTTCAGGCAGCTCAAAATTCGTTTGGATGATGTGTTCTGGATCTTTTTGCCTCTGGACGAACTCAAGGCGCCACACGTCACCGGTCAGGCAGCGCAGTGCTGCCACAAGCGCACCCTGAACCTGCGGCGCTGACCAGCGCGCGGGTTCATGGACATGCACACGCAGTGGAAACACTCGCCCCCAAACCTTCTGCGGCCTGCTCTGACGCCGGTCGCAATATTCAATCGCTGCGCAGACGACGAGGGCATCCTCTATCACTGGCTCCCACTTCGCGAGCCGATAGGAAACCAGCTGCTCAGGATCGAGCTTGATATGCGTGCCGATTTCACAGGCTCCATACCCTGCGCCGCTCGCAACGCCGCGCGGAACTACTTCGATCGCTCTCACGGGCGGGGCTCCGTCACGTTTCATCGGCGCCACTCTTGATGGCTGGGCCATCCTCGATCTCGGTATGCTTGGGCACGGACCGCGGAATAGATTCTCCCTCCACGCGAAGAATTCCTTTGGCGACCTTTCTCAGCTGCTCATCCGAAGGAGATGACTGGTTCAGTCGCTCGCGCACCCGCCGGGCAATATGCCGGTCGGTTGCTTCCCGCTGGGCATGCTCCTCCATGGAACGCGCCCGCTCGCTCCAGCACTGGCGGAGCCCCGCCGTCAGCACATCGAGCGGGGCGTTTTCGCCGGTGATGCCGGAGGCGAGAGCGTCTTCAACCCACCGAGCCAGCATTTGAGCCAGAGGATTGCCTTCTGCTGCATCCGCAAGTGCATCGACCGCGTTGGCCTCATCCGGCAGGCCAAGCGAAGGCTGCCGAGCGCTTTCAAGAATGCGCCTGGCGCGGTCGAGAAAACCGTCCGGCAGGTCCCGGCACTCGGCTGCCAGCGCAAGAGGTATAGCTTCCTGGAGCTGCTCGATCGTGAAACCCTCATTCTCGGCCCGTTCCAGAACGGGTCGCCAGCAGTCTTGCGGCAAGGGGCTTTTGAACGGTCCGTCGCTCATGATCGAATCTCCATGTCAGGTATATTTGCAAAATATACTGCCAATGTCAAATCCGCGCCACGCGGTAATTAATTGAGGTATTCGCCGCATAACTTGCGGTGATACTTGCTTATGCGCCGATTAGCTGGCATAATCGCCGCAGGAGATGCGGTGATTATGCTTTATATTCACGAGAAACCTGAATGGCCAGCCTTCACCTGGGAGGCCCAGACCCTTGAAAAGCCGCTGGCGAACGTGCGCCACCGGCAGGGACGCCTGCTGGGACGGATGGAAGGTTTGGGATTCGAACTGCAGGCCGAAGCCACGCTCCGCACACTGACGGCGGATGTCGTGAAATCCTCAGCCATCGAGGGCGAAGATCTTAACGCCGACGAAGTGCGCTCATCGATTGCGCGCCGGCTTGGCATGGATGTCGGCGGCTACATTCCGGTCGGCCGGGACGTGGATGGCATCGTCGAGATGATGCTCGACGCCACACAAAACTATGAGGTCCCCCTCAATGCCGAACGTCTGTTCGGCTGGCATGCAGCCCTGTTTCCAACAGGCCGCAGCGGACTGCACCGTATCGCCGTCGGCGCGTGGCGTCCCATCGAAGCAGGACCGATGCAGGTTATCTCTGGCCCCTTTGGCCGCGAGCGCGTCCATTTCGAAGCGCCGTCCGCGGACCGGCTTGACGTTGAGATGACGCGCTTCGTCGAGTGGTTCAATACTGGCAACGATTTGGACCCCGTTCTCAAGGCGGGCCTCGCTCATCTGTGGTTTGTCACCATTCACCCGTTCGAGGACGGCAATGGCCGCATCGCGCGCGCCATCGCCGACATGGCCCTTGCCCGAGCGGACCGCACCAAGAACCGTTTCTACAGTATGTCGTCGCAGATAGAGGCTGAGCGCAGCGAGTACTACGAGCAGCTCGAAGCGCAGCAGCGCGGCTCGCTCGATGTTACGACCTGGCTGAGCTGGTTCCTCGCATGTCTTGATCGCGCGCTCACGCGCGCTGACGACACCCTCACAGCGGTGACAATCAAAGCGAAGACGTGGGAGGCCATCAACCGCAAGCCGATCAACGATCGCCAGCGAGCCATCGTCAACAGGTTGCTGGACGGTTTCCAAGGTACCTTGACGACATCCAAGTACGCCAAGATGACCAAGTCCTCGTCCGACACCGCACTGCGAGATATTCGCCAACTGGTGGAACGCGGAATCCTTATTCAGAACCCAGGCGGCGGTCGCAGTACCAGCTATCGCCTCGCAGCACCTGAAGCGATACATGACCCAACTGCGGGCCGCTCATAGCGAACCGACGACACTCAATGAAGCGCGTCCGATTTGCGTCCCATTTGCGTCCCACACAAATCTGCTTGGATGAAGACCTTGGATTAAGCCTTTGAAAAATCTGGCGCGCCCGGAAGGATTCGAACCTCCGACCCCCAGATTCGTAGTCTGGTGCTCTATCCAGCTGAGCTACGGGCGCGTGACCTGCCGGTGTGTGCTTTGGCGGCCTCGGTCAGAAGACCCGGCACGGACCAGAGCGGCAAGAGCGCCCCTTCTAATCGCAGAGCCCGCCCGGCGCAAGGGGCACCCGATGCCGCCAAGGTCGCGCCCAATGGCCGTCGCAATATCAGAAGGTTGCAACCCTTGGGGCGATAAGATCGACCGATGTGCTGGCCTCGAAGTCCAAGGATCAAAGCTGCCCCAACGGCATCGGCCTACGCTTGCGGACGATCCGGAATTCGCAACTCAAACGCGGCCCCCTCGTCCGTATCCAGAAGCTTCAGGCTGCCGCCATGGGCCTGGGCCAGCTCCGCCGAAATCGGCAAGCCGAGCCCGGTTCCGCCACGCCGGGTGGAACCCTGAAACGGCTGAAAAAGCTTGTCGCGTGCACGGGCCGGCACGCCCGGACCATTGTCACTGACGACGACAATTGCCGTATCTCGCTCGCGCCAACCGCGAATTTCCACCCGGCCACCGGCCGGCCCCTCGTCACGCGCCTCGATGGCTTGGACGGCGTTTCGCGTGAGGTTCGAGAATATTCGAAAGAGCTGTTCGCGGTCGGCATCGGCCTTCAATGCAGGATCGACATCGATGGAGAGCTCGATACCCCCTCCGCGCCCGACATTCAAAGTGTCGGCAACCTCTTCGACGAGAGGCTGTAATGCAATGAACTCGCGCCGCTGCGATGCTTCTTCCGTTCGCCCGAACCTTAATGTCTCGTTGCAGAAGTTGATCGCCCGGTCGAGCGACGCAATCAGCTTTGGTGCCACACGCTGCACCGTCGGGTCGGAGCTGTCGGCCAGGCGGTCGGAGATGAGTTGTGCATTGGCCAGCATATTGCGCAGATCGTGATTGATCTTCGAGACCGCCAGGCCAAGTTGCGCCAGTCGCGTCTTCTGCTTCAAGAGCTGCGAGAGCTGCCGCTGCATCTGCGCCAGCTCTTCTTCCGCTCGTCCGATTTCATCGGAACGGCTCGACGGAACCACGACGCGCGAGGGGTCCTCCGGATTCGCACTGTAGTCGACGATATTGCGCGACAGCTTGCGGATCGGCTTGACGAGCAACTGATTGATGACGACATAAACCAGCGCGGCCGTCGTCAACGCCACAAACAGCGACAGCCAGAATATTTCCGTGCCGTAGCGCCACATGGCCCGCTGCAGCGGATCTTCCGGCATAACGATCTCGATAACGTCGTCGAACCGCGGGCCGACGAGACCGATCACGCGCATGGTTCGCTCGCCGTTGGAGCGCATCACTTCAAGTGCGTCGCTAATGTTGACCAGCCTGAGACCGATTTGCTCCGAGAACGACAAACGTGTCGGCTGCCGCATGTCGTAGGTGACATCGATCGAAATTTCCTGCACCGGCGGCAGTATCACGCGCCGCGCACCGCCTCGACGCACCGCAATTGCGCGCACCAAAGCGGTACGGAGCAACTCGTTGCGCAGCGCCGGCGGCACTTCCCGACCGGGCACGGCATCCGCCGCAAGTGCGGAAACAAGTGCCGTATTGATACGGTCGTTGAGCCAGTTGACGCGAAAGCTCGCGAGTGCCGGAAGGAAGATCAGGATCTGCGCGATCATCACGAACACGCCGGTGATCACGAGAAGCTTGACGGGCAGGCTGAACCGAATGTGCGATGCCAACCAAGCTGCGGCCTGGCGCAATGAACCAGCCCAGCGCCCGGCAAGCGGCGTCTCCGGCAAGGCCTGAGCCTCTCCGTCGATAGCCTTTGGACGTTCCAGGTCTTGCAGCACTGTCGTCAGGGCCCTCTTCCCGTTGCGGCCGGGAATGTGGCACTTCGGGAGCAACTTGTCAGCCGCTCGCCCGGGTTAGCCCTAAGCGGTTTTCTGATTGGTAAGATAAGCTTTATTCGCCGCCACGCCAAGGGAGTGTGGCCGCTCCGCCGCCGGCTCTCAGCCGAGCTTGGCCAACCACTCGATAATGCGACGCAACAACGGACTACCCGCACTATCGACGTAGTTCCGGTATGCCGCCCGCTTGTTCACTTCACTATAGGTGGGATATGGCGAAATCCATCCGGTCATGGCACGGATTTTCATCCCTTGCGAAATGGCGAGTGACCACATCTGAATAAGTTCGCCCGCATGCGCCCCTAGGATGGTCGCACCCAGAATTCGCCCCTTCTTGTCGACCACGACCTTGACGTGACCGTGCGTCTCCCGCTCCGCCTGAGCGCGGTCGTTCTCATGAAACGGCCAGCGCAGAACCTTGACCCTATATTTGCCCGCAATTGCGTCGGCCTCACTCAGTCCCGCATGCGCAAGCTCGGGCTCGGTGAACGTGACCCAGGAAAAAAGTTTTCGATCGACCTTCGCGGGCAGCCGAAATAATGCACGGCGCAAGACGATCCCGGCATGATAGTTGGCGATGTGCGTGAACTGCGGTCCGCCGGCGACGTCACCGATGGCAAACACTTTCTTGTTGCTGGTCCGAAGTCCGCTATCGACGGTGATTCCGCCCTTCTCGAATTGGATGCCCGCGGCGGCTAAATTGAGATCGCCAGTATTCGGCCGTCGTCCGACGGCTAGCAGAAGATGCGAGCCATCAATGCTTTCACGGCCGTTCGGTCCCTTCACGTCGACGCGCACACCATCAGCGGTTTTGTGTACCGCCTCGGCAATTAATCCTTCTCGAACCTCGACGCCCTCGGCGCGAATGAGATCGAGAAGAGGCGCCGTCATTTCGGGATCGTCCTTGCCGAGCGCCTTCGCACCTTCGATGACTGTCACGCGGCTGCCGAGCCGCCGGTGCGCCTGCGCCATTTCCATGCCGATCGGGCCACCCCCGATCACTATCAAATGCTCCGGCCGAACCGTGTTGTCGAACAGCGTCTCGTTCGTGAAATAGCTGACATCGTTGAGACCGGGGATAGGCGGCACCACGGGCGAGGACCCGGTGGCAATCACGAAGCGCCGCGCGGTGATCACATAGTCGCCGGCGGCAACCGTATGGTGATCGAGAAATCGCCCCGCCGCTTGGATAACCTGAACGCCGAGGCCCTGAAAGCGCTCTACACTGTCATTCGGCTCGATCGCGGCGATGACCGATCGAACATGACGATTGACGCCAACCGGATCGATCGCGGGTTCCACGGCTGCAATTCCGAATGGCTCTGACGACCGCATGATGTGCGCCCGCCGCGCTGCCGCGATTAGTGCCTTCGACGGCACGCACCCGTAGTTCAGGCAATCGCCACCCATCTTGTGCTTCTCAATCAGCACCACCCGCCGGCCGAAAGCCGCCGCGCCCGCCGCAACGGAAAGCCCTCCGGACCCCGCCCCGATGACGCAAATATCTGCCTCGACGTTCGTCGTCCCCGGAGCACGATCCTCCGCCGGCATCGCCTCATTGGGCTTCATTGCGCGCGCTCCATGACTTAAAGGCGACCGGGATGAGCGCAACCAATCCGATAAGAACGAAGGCCGCAATCAATTCGCCGGTGATGAGATGACCGGTATCGATCGTATAGGGGCAGTCGAGATTTGGCTCGCGCGCTTGACGTTCGAGACAAGCGGCATGCACAGCATTTTGCGCCTCGATCACGCTGCCGAGACCTGATCCCGCCACCGAGAACGCAACGGTTCCCGGAATGATGCCGAAAAACGTGCCGATGACATAAGTTGCAAGCGGTACGCCAAGCAGCGCCGGGGCCAGATTGACGATGAAGAAGGGGAAAACCGGCACGAGCCGCAAAAACAGCAGATAGCTGAGCGCGTTCTTCTGAAAACCATCCTTCAGCCGCGCCAGCCACGGTCCGGCGCGTTCTGCCAGCGTCTCGCCGAGAGACGTTTTGGCTGCCATGAAAAGGACGGTGGCACCCACCGTCGCCGCAAAGACGGTCGCAGCGGCGCCAATTTGCCAACCAAACAGCAGCCCGCCGGCAAGCGTCATCACGAGACCGCCGGGCAGCGACAGCGCCACCACGGCAATATAGAGCAAGACATAGAGCCCCAACGCCCCGGCAAGGTTCGTCTCGATGAACTGCCGGAGTTCCGCGTAATTCCGGCCCAGCGTTTCAAACGACAACAGCCGATGCCAACCCATGCCGAACACGAGTGCCATGACCATGAGGAGGACCACCAACGGCATCCAGCGCTTCACGGCATTGCCGGAGTTGGTTTCAGAACGTGTCACGGCACAACTTCTCCTGACGGGTGGTCATCAAGGCTTTCTAGAGATGTCATTGAGCGACCAATCATAGCGATGATCGGCGATTCCGCTGGCCGCATCGAGTTTCTCGCGAAGCGGGGTTTCGGCGTAGCGCCTCAGATGCGCCAGCAGTCCCTCGTCGGTACCGCCAAAATCCGCTTTGTACCAATGATAGATAGAGGAAACTGTCGCGCCGTCGCTGCCAACAGCCACGCCTCGCGGATGATTGACATACGAACGCGCGGCATCGTTGAGTTGTTGTTCAAGCTGTTCGCCGGTCAGCGGAGCGCGCGGCAGATTGGGGCAGCCGATCGATGCGCAATTGACGGCATAGTGCACCCGCGGATCCTTGAAGATTGGCCGCATGATGCCGTGCTCGATATCATCCAGACTGAGCGCGACGCCACCAACCGTCACGACCTTGGCCTTCCATGGTCCTCCGGTAAAGGCTGCGATAACGCCCCCGCCAAGTGAGATGTCCTTGATCGACTCCACCGGATAGTGGTCGACCACGACGTCCAATGTCTTTGCGTTATAGAGGTTGGCCCAGAACGCAAATTGCTCGCGGCGGGAGAGCGCCGCGACATCCATCGCCGCAAGCCGGTCGATGTATGCCTTCAATGCTGCGTGATCGCTGCCCTTTAGACCCGCATAGTCGACGTACACGACGCCGTCCGGTCCGGTGGTCGAATACCTGCTGAGCAGGTCTCCAAACGCGCTGTGATCGACGGCGCGCCCGCTACCCTCGGTCGAACGGCCAAAGTGCGCCGCAAAATCTTCGGCACGCGCGCCGGTGCTGACCATGGCCTGCAGGAGAAATACGGCGGCCAAACAGACGCTCACCAGAACGGAACGCGTGCCAACGCCTATCGATGCATCTACATACATGCTGCGGGGCCCATCGGTCGATGACTTTGCAAGATCGTGTCATGCTTTACGGCACGGCTCTGCCAGAGTTTCGTCCGGCACCGCCGATTGACTTGCCCCACACTGAGCCTTATAGAAACGCCAATTCCATTCCTACCGGAACGGGCGAAGGCTTGTCGCGGCTGCGGCGGCCACCTACGCCGCATTCGGCAGCACTTTGAAGTTGCAACCAAATCGCTCGGCGGACGGCCTCAAATAGGCCCCGGCCTCAAGAGCGGACTGACGAGAGACGGAGTTTATTGTGAAGCGCACGTATCAACCCAGCAAGCTTGTGCGCAAGCGCCGCCATGGCTTTCGCAAGCGCATGGAAACCGCAGGTGGCGTGAAAGTCCTTGCCCGCCGCCGCGCCAAAGGCCGCAAGCGCCTGTCGGCCTAGTAGCGACCCGGCGCGACTTCTCCCGCCGCGAACCTGGGTGGGATCGATGAAAATCACCACCCTCAAGAAGAGATCGGAATTTCTGCGCATCCGCGGTGGGGCCCGATGCCCCACGGCGCCATTCGTTCTCGAAACGAAGCCTCGCGCCGAACCTGCTTGCGCGTCCGCTCCTCCCCGCTTCGGCTTCACCGTGACCAAGGCCATGGGCGGCGCGGTGGAACGCAATCGCATCCGCCGCAGACTGAGGGCTGCGGTGACGGCCGTGTCGGACGCCTCGGCGCGGCCGGGGCATGATTATGTGCTGATCGCGCGTCAGGTCGCGCTGGAGATGCCTTTCGACAACCTCAAGAAAGACCTTGAACGCGCCTTCCATCGCGTGCATCACGCCACCGCAGCCAAGCCACGGTCGAAAAAGCCGTGACAAGACCGGCTGATATGAGCGTACGGCCACCTCGCGGTCACACCGCAGTGACCGCATGTCCCCTTTGCCGCGGCGCCACATTTATGACAGGCAGAAGCGCCGCAATCCGAATGTTGAACGAACACGGCTGCAAGTGCCGTCACACCGCCCAACCGAGGCCACGATGAAGAGCCAACAGCCCGACAATCAGGTCAACATCCTGATCGCCATTGTTCTGTCGATGGCGGTCCTATTGGGCTGGAGCTACTTTATTGCCGGGCCACAGCTCGAGGCCGACAAAATCCGCCAGACGGCGGCTTCCAAACCCGCCGACTCACCGGCTTCAAAAGCCGGCGCCGCCAGCGAAAGCGCTTTGCCGTCAGCCTCCGCAGATGCCGTCGTGAAACCGGCTTCGCGTGAGCAGGCCATCACCGCCTCGCCGCGCGTTGCCATCGACACCCCCTCCCTCAAGGGCTCCATCGCCTTGAAGGGCGCCACATTCGACGACTTGTCCCTGAAGAAGCATCATGAGACGGTCGATCCCAAGAGCCCCAACATCGTTCTTTTCTCGCCGCTTTCGCAAGTGGGCGGCTATTTTGCCCGTCTCGGTTGGACCTCACCTGGCAAGCAAATCAAACTTCCCGACAGCGAGACCGTTTGGACCGCGAAATCTGCGGGCCCTCTGACGCCGTCGTCCCCGGTCACGCTTGAATGGTCCAACGGTGCAGGCCTCACCTTCCGCCGCGTCATCACCGTCGACGAAAACTACATGTTTTCGATCAACGACGAGGTCGAGAACAAAACCGCTGGCGATGTCGCCCTGAAGCCGTTTGCTCGTATCTTCCGCTTCGGAGCCCCCAGCACGCCCTCGGTCTGGATTCAACACGAAGGCCTGCTCGGCGTACCCGGCGACGCGGGTCTCCAGGAAATCACCTTCTACGACGCCATCAACGAACCTGCCGCCACGTTCACGGGCAAGACCGGCGGTTGGATCGGCATCACCGACAAGTATTGGGCCTCGGCCATCATCCCGGATCAGAAGACGTCCTACGCTGCGACGCTGGAAGGCGAAGCTGCCAAGGACGCCACCGGGTTGCCGATGTTCCTGGCCGAATTCGAGACCGAACCCAGCGTCGTTGCCGCCGGCAGCGTCGCTTCAGTCAAGACCAACCTCTACGCTGGCGCCAAGCAGGCGGCCATCATCGAGAAATATCAGGACGATCTCGGCATCGAGAAATTCGATCTCATGATCGATTGGGGCTGGTTCTACTTCCTGACCAAGCCCATGAACCACGCACTCACCTGGCTGTACGGTATACTGGGCAACTTCGGCTTTGCCATTCTGGCCCTCACCGTCATCGTCAAGCTGATCTTCTATCCGCTCGCCAACAAGTCATATGAATCCATGGCGAAGATGAAGAAGCTGCAGCCGCAAATGGAGGCCCTGCGCGAACGCTTCAAGGATGACAAGCCGCGCATGCAGCAGGAGCTCATGCAGCTTTACCAGAAGGAAAAGATCAATCCGGCCGCCGGCTGCCTGCCGATCCTCGTCCAAATCCCAGTGTTCTTTGCCCTCTACAAAGTCCTTTATACCTCGATCGATATGCGCCACGCACCCTTCGTCGGATGGATTCAAGACCTCTCGGCGCCCGACCCCACGTCCATTTTCAACCTGTTCGGATTGTTCCCCTGGGGCGTCCCGGACTTTTTGCTGGTCGGCGTCTGGCCGATCATCATGGGCGTGTCGATGTGGGTTCAGATGCAGCTCAATCCACCCCAGCCCGATCCGGTTCAGCAGCAGATTTTCAGCTGGATGCCGCTGGTGTTCACGTTCCTGCTCGCGACGTTCCCCGCCGGTCTCGTCATTTACTGGGCATGGAACAACATCCTCTCGATCCTGCAGCAATGGTACATCACCAAGAAACAGGGTGCTGAAATCCATTTGATGGCCAACCTGCGCCGGACATTCAATCCCGTGCTGAAGTGGATCGGCATGGGCAGCGAGTCGAAGGGATGATGGCCTCGGCCGATCCGTATGCATTCTCGACCGAAGACCATGCGGACGGGCGCGCCCTGTTTGAACAGCGCTGGACCTTCGTCAAAGGCGTGGTTGGGCTTGAGCATCTACCGGCTTCCGGCCCGGTCGAGATCGCGTTCGCCGGCCGTTCGAATGTCGGCAAATCGAGCCTCATCAACGCGCTCGTTCGCCAGAATGGGCTGGCCCGAACCTCCAACACGCCGGGCCGCACGCAGGAGCTGAATTACTTCGTACCGGAGCGCGGCGCACCGTTCCTCGTCGACATGCCGGGCTACGGTTTTGCCGAAGCTCCCAAGGACAAGGTCGAAGCCTGGACGAAGCTCGTTAAAAGCTACCTCGCCGGCCGCCAGCGCCTCGCCCGCGTTTTTCTCCTGATCGACGCACGCCACGGTATTAAGAAAGTCGATCAGGACATCATGGGCCTTCTGGACGAAGCCGCCGTCTCCTATCAGGTCGTGCTGACGAAGTCCGATAAGATCAAACCAACCGATCTTGCAGCCCTGATCAAGAAAACGCACGCGACACTTGCCACCCACACGGCCGCCTACCCTCTCGTCATCGCCACATCTTCTGAAACGGGAGAAGGAATTGATGATTTGCGGGCGCAAGCCGCGCGTGTCGCGCGCGAGCACGCATAGACGCCTGGAACGAGTTTACTCAGCTTCCGCTTCCGCCGCGCAAAATTGCGATCAACGGCTCAAACAGCCCCTCGCCGAATCTCGCGAGTATTCCGCCCAGGACCGCCGCCGTCATCCACCCCGCCCAGCGCGCCGCTGTCTTGGCAAGGTTCACGCCGACCTTGACCTCGATGACTTGATCCGGAAGCGCCGTTTCAGCGGTCAACCCGTCATCGCCCACGGTTCGGGCGGATACGATCAACTGCAGCCGCCGCTTCCCGCGTTCGCGCGGCGTAATCGTCCAGCGCCAGCTCGCATAATCGGCGTCAAAGCCGGGCGCCCCCTCGATCCACTGGGTTTCCGGCGACGACGACTCGATAAAAAAGCCGCCGTCCGGCGACCTCAGTCGGACCGACATCGCCTTAGTAACCGTGATCTCGTGACGAACGACGGCTGCACCGTTGTCCATCCCTTCGGCTATGGCTTTCACGTCTCGGCGACCAATACGCGCTTCGACGACCATTGACACGCCAACGCGCATCTTGCGTGGAATGTTCTCGACGAACTGGCCGGCGGCCACCCAGACATTTTTGCTTGGCCGCCGTTGGCGCGTTGGCATCGGAGGCATGCCACCGCCGGCCTGCTGCGGCGGACGCGGCTGCTGCGGCGGCGCCATTCGGCCTTGCGGAGGAGGCATCCCAACCTGTGACGGCGGGACTTGAAATGGAGCCGGAGGCGCCGACCGCTGCGCGGGCAGCGGAGGCCCCGGCATCCCACCGGGCTGCGGTCCCGGTGGCGGCTGCGTCCGCTGGGTAGGCGGCACCTGAAACGGCGACGGTTGCGGAGCGGGTGGCGGTCCCGTCCTTGGTGGCGGCGTTTGCGTGACTGGTGTCTCACGCTCGGTGGGCGGCGGTTTCACAACCTGCTCCCACTGCGGCGCAGCGTTTCCGAAAACTTCGCCGTACGCCGCGGGCTGCGAAGTCGGTTGAGGAGGCGGCGGCACAGGCTGAGCAGGAGAGATTGGCGCTGGCGCGGGCTGCGCCGACCGCGACTGCACTCTCTCGCGCGCCGAAGCGAGAATGTCTTCCGTCGAACCGGTCGGCGGCGCCTTTGGTCCCGTTGCCGGTTGCTGCGTCGCTAAATCCGGTCTGGCAGGCGGAGCAGATGCCGCCCGCTGCAAGGCCCGGATTGCCTGCTCGAACGTCAGGCCCTGGATGCGCAGCAGGTTTGCAGCGGTGCTCTTGCCATCCCCCACGATGGCGGCGAGCACGATCGCGCCATTGATTTCCGGCCGGCGGCCCTGCCGAGCCGCCGCGGCAGCCGCTTCGAGAATTCTTTTCAGATCCTGCGAAATAAAAACCTGCGCAGGACCGTTCGGATTGCGACGTTCAGCGATCTGGCCGATATGCGACGAAATCTCTCCGGCGAGCCGCGCTAGATCCACGTTCGACGAGCGCAGGACTCCCGCGGCATCTTGGTCCTCGGTCAGCGCCAGCAGGAGATGCTCCAGCGTCACTTCCGGGTGCTGCTGGGCATCTGCATAACTCGCGGCGCGCGCAAGCGTCGCAGCCAGGTGCTGCGACATGGGAATGCGCCCGAGATCTTCGACTATCATCCGCCCAAACCATGCTCTGGCCCGCGACCCGCCCCAAGCGGCGTCCGTGCGCTGCGCCCTCACCGTATTGCGTTGAGATAGAACGTGATCCGGCCCTGGCGGGCAAGCCGCCATACCGCATCAGAGCCCCAGAAATCCGCCTTTCTTCATTACAACTAACACCTGATTGTGAGGGAAATCCGTTGAGGCCAGGACCACAACGGATATAACCCTGGCGGGCACCGCGGGGCGCCTTGCCGGAATGCCGTCCCTTGGTCTTACCCGTCAACCATTGCCAGGGTTTTCCCGACCAGATGACGAAGAAGCCGACCGATCCGGCGTCCAACGGCGCCAACAGCGAAATGACGCCGCTCAGTGCCCATGTCCAGGCGCGCATCCTGGCCGAAGCCCTGCCCAACATGCTGCGTTACGACGAGCAGACCGTTGTCGTGAAATTCGGCGGCCATGCCATGGGCGATGCGGCGCTTGCCGCCGCATTCGCGCAAGACATCGTCTACCTGAAGCAGTCGGGCGTGAACCCCATCGTCGTCCATGGCGGAGGACCACAGATTGCCCAGATGCTGCAGAAGCACGGCATCAAATCGGAATTCGTGCACGGCCTGCGCGTGACCGACCAGCCGACCGTCGAAATCGTCGAAATGGTGCTGGCCGGAGCCATCAACAAGGAGATCGTCACCGCCATCAATCGCCAGGGCGGCAAGGCCGTCGGCATTTGTGGCAAGGACGCCAATTTGATGATTGCGCGCAAGATTACCGAAATGCCCGACCCCAAGACCGGGATCATTGGCAGCGTTGATCTCGGCTTCGTCGGCGATCCCCTGCAGGTGAACCCCCACATCGTCGAAGTGATTTCCAAGTCGGATCTTATCCCGGTTATCGCACCGGTCGCTCTTTCGCGTGACGGGGAGACATTGAACGTCAATGCCGACAGCTTTGCTTCCGCGCTCGCTGCCCGCATGAAGGCCAAGCGCCTTTTGCTTTTAACCGACGTCGAAGGCGTCCTCGATACCAGCGGCAATCTGATTGAGGAATTGAGCGTTGATCAGGCCCAAGATTTGATACGGGATGGCACGATCAGCGGCGGCATGATTCCGAAAATCGAAGGCTGCATCGAGGTCGTAGAAGCCGGCGTCGAAGCCGTTGTCATCATCAACGGCAAGGTTCCGCACTGCGTCCTTCTCGAACTCCTGACCGACCACGGTGCCGGCACATTGGTCGGCCGCCGCAAACCGAAAGTGAAAAAGGCGGCCGAATGAACGCCGTCAATTCCGGTAAGACATCATATCCCACACTGAATAGCGCGCTGAAGGGGGCCGCGTCACCCGTCGTTCTGGGAGCCAAGGGTGTCTGGATCTTCGATCTCGACAACACGCTTTATCCCGCCGAGTGCAACCTCTTTGCGCAGGTCGACCAGCGCATGGGCGAATTCATCGCCAAACAGCTTGGCGTTCCGTTTGCCTACGCCCGTCATCTGCAGAAAAGCTACTATCGCCAATTCGGCACCACGCTCGCCGGCCTCATGCGCGTCCACAAAATGCAGCCCGAACCGTTTCTCGAATACGTCCACGACATCGACGTGTCGGTCGTTCCCGACGCACCGCAGCTTCGTACGGCGATCGAAGGCCTTCCCGGCCGCAAGCTCATCTTTACCAACGGCTCGAAGGCTCATGCGGAGCGCGTCGCCGGCAAGCTTGGCATTCTCGACCTCTTCGAAGGGATCTCCGACATCGCCTCGTGCGGCTACGAACCCAAACCCTCGGCCGCGGCCTTCGACAGAATGGTTCGCCACCATGGCGTCGCGCCATCCGCCGCGGTGATGTTTGAAGATATGCCGCAGAACCTGGAAGTCCCCCACAAGCTCGGTATGGCGACCGTTCTTGTCCACTCGTCCTACATGGACCACCCGATCCAGCGCGACATGCTCAATTGGACGGCGCTCCCCGACCACGTGCATCATTTAACGGACGACCTGACGGCCTTCCTGCGCGCGATTGCAATTGAGGACAGTCCAGGCGAACCGGGATCGCGAGCTTAGCGGGTCAGCCTGAAGTTGGCCGAACTGCCGGCCGGCGACGAAATCGACACACTCTGCGAGTTGCCGCTGACCGTTACCGTTATTGTACCGTCGACCTTAAACTCTTCATTGAAAAAACTGCCGGAGAACTGGTTGCCGCCGACATGCGTCAGCAAGGCCGACTGCTCGACTTTGCCCGAGGCGCTCGCGCACCGAGCATTGACGAGATAGCTTTCCGCGCCCCGCCTCTTGAAGTTCGCCCGGCACCTTGCCGCTTCCTTGGCTCCGGACGGAAACTTGACCGAACCACCGCCGCTCCAGGCTCCGTCGAGGTTGACGGTATCCGCGCGGGCGGGAAGGATCGCACAGGCCATTGCCGTACCGATCAGCACGGCCGCTAGCGTCATCGACGGGCGGCGTTGCGTCTGAAAAATCGGATTTTCTCCCGACAAAACAGTCATGTATCTGGTGCCAATCATCTCGGTTCCCTTTAAACCGCTCTTCGATCCGCCGCACGAGCGCGACTTGATATAGCAAGCCTTCTCAATCCATGACAGTGGCCGCCACACCTCAACCGCGGCCTTCGTAGGGCATCGCCGTCGCCTTGAGGGTCATGAACAGTACGTTGGCTTCGAGCGGAAGGTTTGCCATGTACAGTACGGCATCCGCCACATGCGAGACGTCCATGACCGGTTCAGGTTTGATCGACCCGTCGGCCTGCCGGATTCCCGCCGCCATCGGCGCGGCCAGTTCGGTCGCAGCATTACCGATATCGATCTGAGAACACGCGATGTTGTAGACCCGCCCATCGAGAGCCAGCGATTTTGTCAACCCCGACAAGGCATGTTTGGTTGCAGTGTAGGGTGCCGCGTTCGGCCGCGGAACGTTGGACGAAATCGAGCCGTTGTTGATGATCCGACCGCCTTCCGGATCTTGCGCCTTCATAATTCGGAACGCTGCCTGGGCGCACAGGAACGCGCCGTTCAAGTTCACGTCGACGACGCTCTTCCACTGTTCGAAGGTGAGATCTTCGAATGCGGCCTGAGGCGCGAACATGCCCGCATTGTTGAACAGGACGTCAAGGCGGCCGTAAGCATCCTTCGTTCGGGCAAACAACGCCTTCACGGACACCGGATCGGTCACATCCGTCGCGACAACCAGTGTTGACCCGTCGGGACACTGCGCCGCCGTCTCTTGCAACTCGGGCTTGCGCCGCCCCGCCAGCACGACGAGGTAGCCGTTGTTGGCCAGCTTGATCGAAACGGCGCGTCCGATGCCGCTGCTCGCGCCGGTCACAATCGCAACGCGCGGAATTGCAGCCATTCGAAAACCTCAGGATACCGCCGCGCGGACTAGCGCGTAGGGACCGGCTTTTCGCCGCGATAGTCGTAGAAGCCGCGGTTGGTTTTGCGGCCAAGCCAACCGGCCTCCACGTATTTCACGAGCAGCGGACAGGGCCGGTACTTAGAATCCGCCAAACCCTCATACAACACCTGCATCACCGACAGGCACGTATCCAAGCCGATGAAGTCGGCCAACTCCAGCGGCCCCATGGGATGGTGCGCACCGAGCTTCATCGCTTTGTCGATGCCTTCCACCGTTCCCACGCCCTCATAGAGCGTATAGATCGCCTCGTTGATCATCGGCAGCAGGATGCGGTTGACGATGAATGCCGGAAAATCTTCCGAAACTGTGGTCTTCTTGCCCAGGCTATCGACGAAGGCGCGCGCAGTGGCGAACACCTCGTCTTCGGTCGCGATCCCCCGAATAACCTCCACGAGTTCCATCAGCGGAACCGGGTTCATGAAGTGCATGCCGATAAAAAGTTCCGGCCTGTCCGTCGTCGCAGCCAGCCGCGTGATCGAGATGGACGACGTGTTCGTCGCGACCAGCGCACCGGGCTTCAAACGCGGGCAGAGTTCGGCGAAAATCTTGCGCTTGACGCTTTCGTCTTCGGTGGCAGCTTCAATGACAAGATCGCATTGCGCCAGGTGGTCGATACTTGCCGCAGGCTTGATGCGGTCCAGCGCCGCCGTCATATCGCTGGCACTGATGATACCCTTGGCGACCTGACGCTGCATATTCTTCTCGATCGACTTGACGGCGCGATCGACCGCGTCTGCCTTGATATCGTTGATCAGAACATCGAAGCCTCCAAGCGCCACGACATGCGCGATCCCCGACCCCATCTGTCCTGCGCCGATGACGCCAACCTTCTTGATTTCGGTGACCGGTTGTACGGCTGCCTTCGCCCGGTCTGAAGACTTCACGGCCACATCCATGGCGTCCTTCCCCTGACCGGCGCACCGGTCAACTTCAATGTCTGCTAGCCGCCGGATTTGCCAAGTTCGCTGGCGAGTTCGGGCAGGACCTGGAATAGATCCCCCACGAGCCCGTAGTCCGCGACTTGGAAAATCGGCGCTTCGCCGTCCTTGTTGATTGCGACGATGACCTTCGAATCCTTCATCCCGGCCAGGTGCTGAATAGCGCCCGAGATGCCGACGGCAATGTAAAGTTCCGGCGCCACCACTTTGCCCGTCTGCCCCACTTGCAGATCGTTCGGAGCGAAGCCCGCATCGACGGCGGCGCGCGAGGCCCCCATCGCTGCGCCAAGATGATCGGCAACCGGCTCGATATACGTCTTGAAATTCTCCGCATTGCCGATACCGCGGCCACCGGAGATGATGACGCGTGCCGAGGTGAGTTCTGGCCGGTCCGATTTGGAAAGCTCAGCTTTTTCGAACGAGGACAAACCCGCCGCCGCCGGAGCCGTAACCGCCTCCACGGCCGCCGGACCGCCCTGCGCCGCCGCGGCAAAGCTCGCCGTCCGCACGGTGATGACTTTCTTCGCTTCGCCCGACTTCACGGTTTGGGTCGCATTGCCCGCATAGATCGGACGCTCGAAGGTATCCGGCGCGACGACCTTGGTGATATCGGAGACCTGCATCACGTCGAGCAGTGCGGCCACGCGCGGCGCGATGTTCTTACCCGAAGCGGTCGCCGGGGCGACGAAGGCGTCGTAGCCGCTCATAAGGGGCACCACGAGTGCTGCAACCTCTTCGGCTAGCCCATTCGCCAAATGCGGTGCATCGGCGACGAGAACCTTTGCGACGCCGTCGATCTTTGCAGCCTCGGCCGCTGCAGATGACGCACCGCTGCCGGCCACCAGAATATGCACGTCGCCGCCGAGTTGCCGGGCGGCCGTTACGGCCTTCGCGGTCGCCGACCCAAGTGCCGAATTCGTATGCTCGGCTAGTACCAGAACAGCCATCAGAGAACTCCCGCCTCGGTCTTCAGCTTCCGTACGAGTTCAGCGACGTCGGCAACTTTGACGCCGCCTTTGCGCTGAGGAGGCTCGGTAGTCTTGAGCACTTGCAGGCGGGGCGTAATATCGACACCGAAAACATCCGGCTTTCTCGTGTCGAGCGGTTTTTTCTTAGCCTTCATGATGTTGGGCAACGACGGGTAGCGCGGTTCGTTGAGGCGCAAGTCCGTGGTGACGATTGCCGGCAGCTTCAGCTTCAGCGTCTCCAGGCCGCCGTCGACTTCGCGCGTCACACTCACGCTATCACCGGCAGGTTCGATCTTCGACGCGAATGTCCCCTGCGGCCAGCCCAGCAGTGCCGCCAGCATCTGGCCCGTCTGATTGCAATCGTCGTCGATGGCCTGCTTACCCATGATGACCATCTGCGGTTGTTCGTCAGCGATGACACCTTTCAGGATTTTCGCAACCGCAAGCGGCTCCACCAGCGCGCCTTCGGCCGTCTCCACCAGGATGGCCCTGTCGGCACCGATGGCAAGCGCCGTCCGCAGCGTCTCCTGCGTCTTGGTGGAACCGATCGACACCACCACGACCTCGCTAGCGGTGCCCTTCTCTTTCAGACGCACCGCTTCCTCGACGGCGATCTCGTCGAAGGGATTCATGGACATTTTTACGTTGGCCAGTTCGATGCCCGACCCGTCCGCTTTGACGCGGATCTTGACGGCGTAATCGACGACGCGTTTGACCGCGACGAGTATTTTCATTCCTGCGGCGCTCCCCAACAGCCCTGGGTTTCGTCTTGTTTCTTCAGGACCACGAGCCCCTGGGCTCCATCGCGCATCGCGGCCGTCCACGCGCAACCACGGCAAGGTCCAGAACGCCCGGCCTGCTGAGGTTTTTCGCAACTGCGAGATTGCACAGTAAGTGTGCCCGGAAGCCGAGTCAATTGTCACCCCACCGCGACGAAGTGGGCGCAATTAACCCGAATGATGCCCAGCCGTTACGGCATCGCGCAGGGCCTTTCAGGCGACGGTCAGTCCCCGGTCGAAAAGCGGCACGTCGGGGCGCTTCATGAACACGATCAAGACGGCTCCGGCAACCAGCCCGCCGATATGCGCCCACCACGCAACCGGCCCGATTTCCGGCACCAGAACCATGATGAACTGCGTCAAGATCCACACCCCTAATACCACCGCCGCCGACAAGCGCAGAGGGATGAACTGAAACGCCAGAACCCACACGCGCACGCGCGGATGCAGCATCAGGTAGGCTGCGATCACGCCTGCCACGGCGCCGCTCGCCCCAATCAGCGGATTGGGCGACCCCGGCATCATGAAGGTGTGCGCCAGTCCCGCGATGACCCCGCACAGAAGATAAAAAACCAGGAACTTTATGTGCCCCATCGCATCTTCGACATTGTCGCCAAACACCCAGAGGAACAGCATGTTGCCGGCCAGATGAAAGACATCGCCGTGAAAAAACATGTAGGAAATGAGTGTCAATCGCTCCGGTACTGGCACGCTCTGAAAAGGCATATCGGCCGGTATTATCATACCGGCTGTCGAAACGAGTTCCGCCGGAACAATCGCAAAGCTCGCGATCGCCGGTTCCTGCAGGATCAGGACTTCGAGGGCAAACACGATCACGTTCACCGCGATCAGACCGATTGTAACGTACTGCAGTTGGATCGACTTCAGAGCGTTGTCATCATGAAGCGGCACGAACATCTAAGTCCCCCTGATCGTTCCGCACGGTTCGTCAACGATTCTGGCCCGGCACCCAAAGCACATCACTGCGCCCGCGATCGTTCACATAGCGCCCGGCCACGAACAAAAAGTCCGACAACCGGTTGATGTATTTCAGCGCCGCCGGGCTGACCGTCTCGCCCGGCAACGTCGAGAGTGTCACCATGTCCCGCTCCGCCCGCCGGCTGACAGTCCGCGCGACGTGCAGCGCGGCCGCCGCGGCCGACCCTCCCGGCAGAACGAATGACTTCAACGGCTGCAACTCCGCATTGAGTTCGTCGATCTCGGCTTCGATCCGCTCGACTTGCGCCTCGGTCATGCGCAGCGGCTCATAGGAAAGGGGTTCGCCGCGATCAGGCACGCACAGGTCGGCCCCAAGATCGAACAAATCGTTTTGGATCCGCTCCAACTTCGCGTCCAGGCCTTGGTGACCGCCGCCCAGATGAATGCGCGCCATGCCGATTGTGGAGTTCGCCTCATCAACCGTTCCGTAGGCGGCGATGCGCGCGGCATCTTTGGCCACGCGCTCACCCGTGCCGAGACCGGTCGTACCGGCATCGCCGGTCTTCGTATAAATCTTGTTCAGTTTTACCACGGAGATATTCCTGCTGGCTTCGTCTAGCCGGCCTGCTGCTTGGTGACGAGAACAAACAGCATAATGATCACAATGGCGGCAAATTGCAGCCCGACACGCCACCGCATCAGTTTTTGGCTCAAATTCGGAGCGGTGCCGCGTGACATCGTCCACAGGCCAAGGCACAGGACCAGAAACACGGCCGCGACCGCGATCGTTGTCAGGTGGTAAAGCAGTCCTTCCATAGTGCGGGAAACCTCGACGATTGGTTGGAGACCAAAGTACGCCGCGCGTGGCATCGCGTTCGTGCCGGGTCCGGGGTATGTAACGGTTCGGTGGGCTTTCGCTGCCAGGATAGGGTGGGAGGCCGCTCTCGGCAAATGCCAAAGCGCGCAGCCACGGCCCTATTGGCGGCCAAGGACCGATCCCGGAGACCGGGTTGGCGGCAATTGGCCATGGCGTGCCCCCGTGCCGCTGTCCACAAAAGGTCGCCTTTTAGCGAGACGCATCGGTTCTGATTGATAGACTTGAAGAGGGGCCGGCAGGTGAGAGAACGGGATCAGTGACGGCCGGGAGCGAAAGTTCGATACGGCGCAGGCCTTGGTGCCAGACGCAGACCTTGTCTGCGGCTTTGGCCCTGATTGCCGCTTTCGCGGCCGCGCAGCCGCATGCGCTAGCCCAGGCACCGGCACCGACCGCCGAGGAGGTGAAGAAGGCCCTCGACGCGCGCCGCGAGGAACTGAAATCCACCTTGGACAAGGCAGGCGCCATTGAACAGGACGTGGCCAAGCTCGCCGAGGAGCGCGGCAAGATCAATCAGCGGCTCCAGGAAACCGCCGGCCAGATCCAAGACAGCGAAGGCCGGCTAACCGTGATCGAGGCTCGCCTGGGGGAACTCGACGTTCAAAACAAAATGATCCGCGGCTCGCTTGCTCAGCGCCACGGCCAGATCTCCTCTTTGCTTGCCGCGCTCCAGCGCATGGGCCGCAATCCCCCGCCCGTCATAGTCACGAAGCGTGAAGACGCCTTGGAAATGGTACGCAGTGCGATGCTGCTTGCGGCCGCGTTTCCTGGCATGCGCACGCAGGCATTGGAACTGGCCAATCAGCTCAGCGAACTGATGCGGGTCGTCGACGAAAGCCGGGCGCAGGCGGAGAAAGAAAAGGCCGAGAGCAAGCGCTTGAACGATCTGAAAACCGAACTGGCGGGTCTCATGGAGACCAAGCGCCGGTCGATCATCGAGCGGCAGGATGAATTGCGCAAAGTCCGGGACGCGGCCGATGAAATTGCCAGCAATGTAACCGACCTCAACGAATTGATCGCCAAAATTGGTAAGGCCGTCCAGGACAACACCGGCCTTGGTGCCTACGACGCTGAAGTTCGCGCTAACCCTGGTGGGCCCGCTGCGGCCACCCCGGCCGTGGTCACGGCCGATCTGCCCGCTGGCGAAACACCGGAATCGGCCGACGTCGTCGTACTCGCGCCGGTTGAAACCGCCGCAGTGATGTCCAACCCGGGTCGCATAAAGCCTGCGATCCCTTTTCAACAAGCGCGCGGTAAGCTGCCGCTGCCCGCATCCGGAAAGCGCGTACTCAACTACGGCGAGCGTACGCAATACGGCTCCCAATCTAAAGGACTTGTAATGGAGACGCGGTCCGGAGCTCAGGTAACATCTCCCAACGACGGCTGGGTTCTCTACGCCGGCGAGTTTCGGAGCTACGGCAAACTCTTGATCATCGATGCAGGCGGCGGATACAATGTTGTATTGGCGGGGCTATCACAAATCGATGTCCGGCCTGGCGAGTTCGTGCTCGCGGCTGAGCCCATCGGTACAATGATGACGGTGAAGAAAGAACCGGCTGGCGCGGCAGGCACCGCACCGGTACTCTACATAGAATTCCGTAAGGATGGGCAGCCCATTGATCCAGACCCCTGGTGGGTCTCGATTCCTCAGAAGGCACAAGGCTAATGCGCAAGACCGAATTCGCGTTTTGGACATTCCTGATGATGGCGGGACTCGCCGGCATCACGACGGTGATGAATGTAACTCGCGGGAATTCCGCGACCTCGCCGAATGCCGAACTTTATAAGCAACTCGACCTCTTCGGCGACGTGTTCGAGCGCGTTCGTTCCGACTATGTCGAGAAGCCGGATGACACCCTTCTCATCGAGAATGCGATCAACGGAATGCTGAGCGCGCTCGATCCGCACTCTTCGTATTTGAGCCCCAAAAACTTCAAGGATATGCAGGTTCAGACGCGCGGCGAATTCGGTGGTCTCGGCATCGAGGTCACGATGGAAAACGGCGTCATCAAGGTCGTCTCGCCCATCGACGACACGCCGGCCTTCAAAGCCGGCATTCTGGCCAACGACCTCATCACGCATCTCGACAACGAGCAGATCAACGGCCTGACACTTGAGCAGGCCGTTGAGAAGATGCGCGGCCCGGTCAACACGCCAATCAGTTTGACGGTTATCCGCAAAGGCCGCGAAGAGCCCTTCGACGTCAAGGTCACGCGCGACATCATCCGCATCAACCCGGTCAAGGCTCGCGCCGAGGACGATATCGCCTACATCAAGGTCTCCACTTTCAACGAGCAGACCCACGCCATGCTCGTGAAGTCGATGGATGACATGAAGAAGGAAATCGGTTCGAAACTGCGCGGCTACATCATCGATTTGCGCAACAATCCCGGCGGCCTTCTCGATCAGGCAATTTCTGTCAGCGATGATTTCCTCGATCAGGGTGCAATCGTTCTTACCAAGGGGCGCAACAACGAGGAAACCCAGCGTTCGCAAGCCCGTCCTGGCGACACGTCCGACGGCAAGCCGGTCGTTGTTCTGATCAACGGCGGCTCGGCCTCGGCATCCGAGATAGTCGCCGGCGCCCTGCAGGACCATAAGCGCGCGACCATCATCGGCACGCGATCGTTCGGCAAAGGCTCCGTGCAGACCATCATCCCGCTCGGCACCACGAATGGCGCCATTCGCCTCACCACGGCCCGGTATTATACGCCCTCGAACCGCTCCATCCAGGCTAAGGGCATCGATCCCGACATCGTGGTCGAACAGGAACTGCCCGACGACTTGAAGGAGAAGATTGCCGGTGAAAAGCCTCGCGGCGAGGCTAGCCTCCGAGGCCACCTTCGCAATCCGGATGGCAGCCTGAAGCAGCCTTCGGAAAATAAGCCCGATGGCGCTGAAGACGCTGAAGGAGCGGAAGGCTCGGAAGCGCCCAAGGTCGAACCCAAGGAAGAGAGCGGCTCGCTGGCCTACGTCCCCAAGGAGCCCGAAAAGGACACCCAGCTTCAGTACGCGCTGCGCTTCCTGCGCGGCACGGCCACCGAAGCCAACGTCGCCAAGCCGGCGGCGCCACCGGCGGCTCCCACCACCGATACGGCAAAGCCGGCCACGGTTCCGAACTGATCCCCTATGTCAGTTTGTTTGCATCGACCAGAAGGGGCGCTCACCGGCGCCCCTTCAGTTTTTTCCCGCGATGGCCGCAGCCGGCCGCATAAATAAAATTGAGAGCGCAACCCGACCCATGAGCACCGAGAGGCCCGTCGTCGATCCTGCAAAACTCGGCTACCGTCCCTGCGTCGGCATCATGCTGATCAACCGCGACGGACTGGTCTGGGTCGGTCAACGCGCCGACACACCCGGCGAAGCCGAGGGCAAAGGCA
>CAYWIF010000015.1:30629-70147 GCA_964458265.1 uncultured Hyphomicrobium sp.
CTGGTCTGGGTCGGTCAACGCGCCGACACACCCGGCGAAGCCGAGGGCAAAGGCAGCTGGTGGCAGATGCCGCAGGGCGGCCTCGACGACGGCGAAAATCCCCGCGACGCGGCGTTCCGCGAACTCTTCGAAGAAACATCGGTCCATTCCGCCAGAATCGCCGGCGAAACCACCGATTGGCTCAAATACGATCTCCCACCGCACCTGATCGGCGTCGCGTGGGGCGGCAAGTTCCGCGGCCAGAAGCAGAAATGGTACGCGCTCCGCTTCGTTGGCAACGACTCGGAAATCGACATCTCCGCGCCACCGGGCCACAGCCCTGAATTCATCACCTGGAAGTGGGTGCCGGTCACGGACCTCGTATCACTCATCGTGCCGTTCAAACGCGATGTCTATGCCGCGGTCGTCTCCGAATTGGGCGCCCATGCAGTGCCTGATCGCTGACCCGGCTACGCCGGCATTGGCGCGTTCACGCAACATTGCGATACCAAAGTCACGGTCGAATCCCTCCGGATCCGCGATCATATTGTAACCCTTTGATTCGTCTGTCACTCTGTCGTCTCATTTTTGGGCAGACTTGCACCATGACAATTGAACAGCCCATTGGTGATTCGCAGCGCATCGACCTCCCGTATCGGGTGGGCGTCGGTATCATGCTGTTCGACCGGCGCGGGCTGGTGTGGACCGGCCGCCGCCTGCCGAAATGGGCTGGTATCGCTCCGTGGGGCAGCCAGGGTCATATCTGGCAGATGCCGCAAGGCGGCCTGATGGCCGGCGAGAACCCGCTCGACGCTGCCCACCGCGAGCTGGAAGAAGAAACCGGCATCCGCAACGCCGAGTTGATTGCCGAAATCAATGCCTGGACGACGTACGATTTGCCGCCCGAACTCCTAGGCGTCGCCCTGAAGGGCCGGTATCGCGGCCAGCGCCAGCGCTGGTTCGCCATGCGCTTTTACGGCGACGACAGCGAGATCGACATTGGCGCACGCCATGGCCGCAAGGCTGAGTTCGACCGCTGGAAATGGCGCCCGATTAGCGAGCTCCCCGAAATCGTCATTCCGTTCAAGCGGGCGGTCTATGAGGACGTGACACGTATCTTTGCCCCCTACGCCCGTCCTCCTGGCTGAGAGAGCCAACGACGTCACAAATAACGAAGGCCGGGTACTCACCCGGCCTTTTGTGTCGGTCGCGGTTGTCGGATCGCGAGAGGCGCTTAAGCCGCCTTCGATCCCAGCGACCGCAGCCGGTCGAGGGCCGTCTGCGCCAGAGTGCGGCTATCGTCGTCTTTCGCCGCTGCCAGATCAGCCTCGGCTTGGGCGATCTCGTCCGAAATCTGGGAGCCGGTCGTCTCAGCCACGTCGAACGCCGTTTCGGCAAGCACCGTCACCGACGCGGCATTCACATCGGCAAAGCCGGTCTTCACAAAGATCTGCTTCTTGCCTGACGCGGTCAGCACTTCCAAGAACCCAGGGCGCAGCGTGGAAATCAAAGGCGCATGACCAGGAAACACCGTGAAGTCTCCCTCCACGCCCGGAACCATCGCTTGCTCGGCATCCACCGAGAGCAACACCCGCTCGGGAGAAACAAGTTCGAATTTGAAAGTGCCGGCCATGTCCCGTCGTCCTTGAATACGTAACTTGCGCCCGCCGCGCGATGTCAGTTCGCTGGCTCGTCTTCGATCGCGCCAGACTTCGCCCGAACCTCGTCAGCCGTCTGCAACTTGGTTCCGCAGAACGGACAGAAGAACACAGGGTGGTCGATCATGCCTGGCTCTTCGTCTTCCATCTCGATCAATCCGACCGACATGTAGAGAATTCCGCCGTCGCCGACCGTGATGAGCGGTTCGAAATCCTCCCCGCTCATCGCTTCCTTCAATTCGGCACAGCAGCCGCCGAATGTTCCGTCACCTGCCATCTTTCCTCGTCCTTATGCGATGCAAGCCTCGGGAACCGAATGCCGCCCGGCTATTAGGCGGCTTCCGCCAGCTTCTCGGCCTTGGCGATAGCTTCGTCGATCGAACCCACCATGTAGAATGCCGGTTCCGGCAGGTGATCGTACTCGCCCTCGCACAGTCCCTTGAAGCCCTTGATCGTATCCGCAAGCGTCACGAGTTTGCCGGGCGAGCCCGTGAAAACTTCCGCGACGTGGAACGGTTGCGACATGAAGCGTTCGATCTTGCGGGCGCGGGCGACCGTCAGCTTGTCATCTTCCGACAGTTCGTCCATGCCCAGGATCGCGATGATGTCCTGCAGCGACTTGTACTTCTGCAAGATCGCCTGCACCCGGCGCGCCACGGCATAGTGCTCTTCGCCCACGACCCGCGGGTCGAGCATGCGCGATGTCGAGTCCAGCGGATCGACAGCAGGATAGATGCCCTTTTCCGCGATCGCGCGCGAAAGCACAGTGGTCGCATCCAAATGTGCGAACGAAGCGGCCGGCGCAGGGTCGGTCAAGTCGTCGGCCGGCACGTAGATGGCCTGCACCGAGGTGATCGACCCCTTCTGCGTCGTGGTGATGCGTTCCTGAAGAGCGCCCATGTCGGTGGCCAGCGTCGGCTGATAACCCACCGCCGACGGGATGCGGCCGAGAAGCGCCGACACTTCCGAACCCGCCTGCGTAAAGCGGAAGATATTGTCGACGAAGAACAGCACGTCCTGACCCTGATCGCGGAAGTGCTCGGCAACCGTCAGCCCCGACAGCGCGACGCGCGCACGCGCACCCGGCGGCTCGTTCATCTGTCCGTAAACCAGCGCGCACTTCGAACCCTTGGCGGTACCGCCGTTCTTCTTGGGGTCCTTGTTCACGTTCGACTCGATCATCTCGTGATAAAGATCGTTGCCTTCGCGCGTGCGCTCACCGACGCCTGCGAACACGGAGTAGCCGCCGTGCGCCTTCGCGACGTTGTTGATGAGTTCCATGATGAGAACCGTCTTGCCGACGCCGGCGCCTCCGAACAGGCCGATCTTGCCGCCCTTCGCGTACGGAGCGAGAAGGTCCACCACCTTGATGCCCGTCACGAGGATCTGCGCTTCCGTGGCCTGATCGGCAAACGTCGGCGCAGGTTGATGGATCGCACGTGTGGTGGACGCTCCGATCGGACCCGCTTCGTCCACCGGCTCACCGATGACGTTGATGATGCGGCCGAGCGTTTCGTCACCGACAGGCACCATGATCGGCGCACCCGTATCCATGACGTCCTGCCCGCGGACGAGCCCCTCTGAGCTGTCCATCGCGATGGTCCGCACGGTGTTCTCGCCCAGATGCTGCGCCACCTCAAGAACCAGACGCTGCCCGCCATTCTTCGTTTCCAGAGCATTCAAGATCTGGGGCAAGTGACCGTCGAATTGGACGTCGACGACGGCGCCCATGACCTGGCGGATCTTACCAACTGTGTTCGTTGCCATTGCCGTTTCCTCGTTCCTTACATCTCTCAGAGCGCTTCGGCGCCCGAAATGATTTCGATCAGTTCCTTGGTGATGTTCGCCTGCCGCTGACGGTTGTATTTGATCGTCAGCTTGTTGATCATGTCGCCTGCGTTGCGCGTCGCGTTGTCCATGGCGCTCATGCGGGCGCCCTGCTCGGAGGCTGCGTTTTCCAAAAGCCCACGGAAGATCTGCGTTGCGATATTGCGCTTCAACAGCGCCGACAGGATCACGTCTTCTTCGGGTTCGTACTCGTAGATCGCCTGGGCGCCGTTGTCCTTCGCCTGGGTTGCATCGGGCAGCTTGGCCGGAATAAGCTGAAGCGCCGTCGGCTTCTGCGCGATGACCGACTTGAACTCGGAGAAGTAGAGCGTCGCCACGTCGAAATCGCCCGCTTCGAACATTGCGAGCAGCCGGTCGGCAATATCTTCCGCGTTTCTATAGCCGAGCTGACGAACGCCGGCGAGATCGCGGCGCTCCACGATGTTGCGTCCAAGATCGCGCCGCAGGTTATCTGCGCCTTTGCGGCCGACCGTCAGAATCTTGACGGTCTTGCCTTCAGCCATCAACCGGTTCGCGTCCGCCCGTGCCAGTTTCGCGATATTGGAGTTGAAGCCACCGCACAAACCGCGTTCAGCCGTCATGACGACCAAGAGATGCACCTGGTCCTTGCCGTTGCCGACGAGCAGCGGTGAAGCCGTCTCCCGGATCGCACGCCCGCCGAGATTGGCGAGGATTTTATCCATGCGCTCCGCATACGGCCGAGCCGCGGTCGCAGCTTCCTGCGCGCGGCGCAGTTTCGCCGCGGCCACCATCTGCATGGCTTTCGTGATTTTTCGCGTCGCCTTCACCGAGGCGATGCGATTTCGTAGGTCCTTTAAGCTCGGCATGGAGCCGTCTCCTTGAGCGCGAGCTGGTTCTTAAGCGACGAAACTCTTGGCGAACTTGTCGAGGTAGGCGACGAGGTTCTTCTCCGTCTCGCCCGAAAGCGCCTTCTCGGCCGCGATCGACGACAGGATCGACTTCTCGTCGCGCAGTCCCGCCAACAGCGCCTGTTCGAACTTGCCGACCGCGTTGACCGGCAACTGATCGAGATAACCGCGCGTTCCTGCGAAGATGACCGCGACCTGCTCTTCCATCTTTAGCGGCGAGAACTGCGGTTGCTTGAGAAGCTCGGTCAAACGCGCACCGCGCGCGAGCAGCTTCTGCGTCGCTGCATCAAGGTCCGAACCGAACTGTGCGAAGGCTGCCATTTCGCGGTACTGCGCCAGCTCGCCCTTGATCTTGCCGGCAACCTGCTTCATCGCCTTCGTCTGTGCCGACGAGCCCACGCGGGAAACCGACAGACCGACGTTCACGGCCGGACGGATGCCCTGATAGAACAGGTCCGTTTCAAGGAAGATCTGGCCGTCGGTAATCGAAATGACGTTCGTGGGAATGTAGGCCGACACGTCGTTGGCCTGCGTTTCGATGACCGGCAGTGCCGTCAGCGAACCCTTGCCCGCGGCATCGCCCATCTTGGCCGCACGCTCCAGCAGCCGCGAATGGAGATAGAACACGTCGCCCGGGTAGGCTTCGCGGCCCGGCGGCCGGCGCAGCAGCAGCGACATCTGGCGGTAGGCGACGGCCTGTTTGGACAAGTCGTCGTAGGCGATCACGGCGTGCATGCCGTTGTCGCGGAAATACTCACCCATCGTGCAGCCCGTGAACGGTGCCAGATACTGCATCGGCGCCGGGTCGGAAGCGGTGGCCGCGACCACGATGGAGTACGGGAGCGCACCGCGCTCCTCCAGGACCTTCACGAACTGGGCAACCGTCGAGCGTTTCTGACCGATGGCCACATACACGCAATAGAGCTTGGCGCTCTCGTCGGTGCCTTCGTTCAGCGGCTTCTGGTTGAGAAACGTGTCGAGAATGACTGCCGTCTTGCCGGTCTGACGGTCGCCGATGATCAGCTCGCGCTGGCCGCGGCCGATCGGGATCAGCGCGTCAACGGCTTTGAGACCGGTCGCCATCGGCTCATGCACCGACTTGCGCGGCAGAATGCCAGGCGCTTTGACGTCCACGCGCATGCGCACGTCGGACTTGATCGGACCCTTGCCGTCGATCGGATTGCCGAGACCGTCGACCACCCGGCCGAGAAGGCCCTTGCCGACCGGTACGTCCACGATGGCGCCCGTGCGCTTGACCGTGTCGCCTTCCTTGATGCCGCGGTCGTCGCCGAAGATCACCACGCCGACGTTGTCGGATTCAAGGTTCAGCGCCATACCGCGCAGACCGCCCGGAAACTCGACCATTTCGCCGGCCTGTACATTGTCGAGGCCGTACACGCGTGCAATGCCGTCGCCGACCGACAGCACCTGCCCGATTTCGGAGACCTGAGCCTCCTTGCCGAAATTCTTGATCTGATCCTTCAGGATCGACGTGATCTCTGCGGCCCGGATTTCCATATGCCTCGACCTCTTGCCTTCTCGGTTGTCTGTGTCGCGATCCGCGGCGTCTCGTGCACGCGGCGCGCGTCGTTTCTCGTTTCCAAACAAAAAGCCCGGATCGCTCTTCGCGAGACCGGGCCTGCCTGAATTCCTTATGTACTGCCCTTCAGGGCGATCTTCATGCTTTCCAGCTTGGTCTTCAGCGAGCTGTCGACCATACGGCTGCCCATCTTCACGATGAGGCCACCGAGGATGACCGGGTCCACGCGCTGCACCAGCGTCACGTCCTTGCCGACGGACGACTTGAGAGCCGCCTTGAGATTGGCCACCTGAGCTTCCGACAGCGGCGTTGCCGCCGTGACCTCCGCCCGGACTTCGCCCCGCGCCCGCGCCGCAAGCGACTGGAAGTCGCGCACGATGTCTGAGGCGGCGAACAAGCGGCGATTCTTGGCGAGCAGCTTGAAAAAGTTGACCGTCAACATCCCCACGCCGGCCTTGGCCAGAACGGATGCCAGCGCCTTCTCCTGATCGTCTGAAGAGATCACGGGGCTACGGATCATCTGCACGAAGTCCGCGCTCTCGTCACAAAGAGCCTGAAACTTGGCCAAATCCCCTTCGACCTCGGCAACTTTGCCGTCTTCCCTCGCCAACTCGAACAGCGCCGAAGCATATCGCCCCGCCACGCTCGCCATCAGGGGTTCGTCTGTTGCCACGTCGACCGCTCTCATGCGCTGATGAGGGCCCGCCACGGCTCGGAAAAGAGCCAGCACGTCCCTGATTCAAGTGGGATTTTTAATGCAAAAGGCGGGCGCGAAATGTCTTCCCCGCGCGGCCCCCTTTTGTAATGCGCGCTCCGTGTATCATGGGCCTCACATGGCATCAACCGCTGGCGGGACGCACCAATGCCGCACGGAACGGGGCCGTCATCGGTCTTGCTCGCTGCGTTCAAATGGTGCCTGCAGCGCGCTCGCGACGACCACCATTGTCGCCCTACTTTTGCGACACTCTCAAAAATTCTAAGAAGTCGCACTACCTTAAGAGTGTCTTTACTGCAGCTACGGCAATCTAAGGTTGAATACTTGGGAGTTTTTCGATGCCTGCCCCATCCGCCCAGCACCAACCAAGCCCAAAAAACGAAATCAAAGGCACGCCGGAGTTACTGCGCTTCCTGCACCGCCTTCCGACGGCGATGGCGCAACGGCTGACGGAAGCCGAGCTCGCTGCGTATGCAAAAGCCTTGGCCCCGCAGCGTGCACCCCATTGGGTCGATTTCAAAGCGAGCATCCCAATCCCTGGCTTTGGCTTTTACGTCGCGCTCATGGTTGGTCGCGAACGCCGCAACCGTCAGAGACTTGGTCTGGAGGGGCAGATCGGATTGACCCCGAACCTGATCATCGCGGCTATTCTTCTCTCCACAGTCGTCACCGGCTGGCTGGCGACGATCACCTTGATCAAGGGATTGGCGCTGATGGCCGGTAACAATCAGGATGTTTGGTGGCGCGCCTACACGGGACTGCCATAGCCGTGGATCGCCCGGACGACGCTTACAAAAAACTATACGGATCGATGTCGACCGACATTCGCAAATCCCCTTTCGGCTCGGGAGCGGCCGAAAGCCAACCGCGCAAGTAGGCCTGAAGATCTGTCTCGCGCGGTGCCTTGACCAGTAACCGCCACCGATGCCGGCCACGAACCACAAAGATCGGCGCTTCGGCCGGCCCCAGCACGCTGATGCGTTCCGAACCGGGTGCCCGCCGCGCAATATCACGTGCAAAGCGTTCCGCCAGGCCTTTGTCGCGCGCCGAGACGATCAGCGCCGCTAGCCGCCCAAAGGGAGGCAGCATGCCCCGCTGCCGCATCTCGATTTCCCGTGCCAGGAACTCTTCGCGATCTCCCGACAGCATTGCCTGCATCACGGGATGATCGGGCAGGTGCGTCTGGATGAACCCCCGCCCCTCCGCGAACGCACGTCCCGCGCGCCCGGTCACCTGGTGCAGCAACTGAAACGTCCGCTCGCCCGCTCTCGGGTCCGCCCCCATCGACAAACCAAGATCGCCGTCGACCACACCGACCAGTGTCAGGTTGGGAAAGTGATGACCCTTCGCGACGATCTGCGTTCCAATAATAATGTCGGTCTCACCGCTCTCGATACGATGGATCGCATCGCGCATCTCGGTGAGACTGGGAATGAGATCAGATGACAGGAGTGCAACACGCGCATCGGGAAATCGCTCGCTGACTTCCTCCGCCACGCGCTCAACGCCGGGACCGCAAGCAACAAGCGCATCGGGCTCGCCGCACTTCGGGCATTTCGCCGGAGGAGGCGTGGTGAACCCGCAGTGATGGCAGTTGAGCCGTCCTTTGAAGCGATGCTCCACGAGCCAAGCTGTACATTGTGGACATTCAAACCGGTGTCCGCACTTGCGGCACAACGTGAGCGGTGCATAGCCGCGCCGGTTCAGAAAAAGCAGCGTTTGCTGGCCCTTTTCGATCGTCTCCGCGATCGCCGAGACCAGCCGCGGCGCAAGCCACCGCCCCTTGTCCGGCTGCTCGGCGCGAAGATCGATGGCTGCGATCTCCGGCAGCTCCGCCCCCGAGTATCTGCCCGGCAACATCAGATGACGGTATCGGCCCGTACGCGCGTTGACATGGCTTTCAATGGCCGGCGTGGCTGACGCCAGCACGACGGGAAAATTGCCAAGCCGCCCGCGTACGACACTCATATCCCGCGCTTGGTAGTGCACGCGATCGTCCTGCTTGTAGCCCGCGTCATGTTCTTCATCGACGACGATCAGCCCAAGATCCGCGAATGGCAGGAACAGCGCGGATCGCGCACCGATCACGATTCGCGCTTCACCGGTCGCCGCCGCACACCAGATGCGACCGCGCTCCGGGCCAGAAACTGCGGAATGCCACTCCACAGGCGCCGCGCCGAAGCGACGCTCGAACCGTTGCATGAACTGAGAGGTCAGCGCGATCTCCGGCAGCATGATCAGCGCTTGCCGCCCCAGCTCCAGCGTCCGGGCCACCGCTTCGAAATAAACTTCCGTCTTGCCGGAGCCCGTCACGCCATCGAGCAGCGACACGGAAAAATTCTGCGCATCCACCGCCGATAAAAGTGCATGCACGGCCCGCGCTTGATCGTCCCCAAACTCGGTCACGCGATGCAAGGGATTGGGTTGCGGACAAGGCTTTGGTGGGATCGCGCATTCTACCAGATTGCCGGACTCCACCAACCCGTCGACAACGCCGGTCGAGCATCCCGCCAACTCTGCAAGCGCCGATTTCGAGCGAATGAGACCATCTTCAGCCAGCTGCAAAGCCCGCGCCCGCGCCGGCGTCATCCTCGGCGGCAGCGCGGCCCCTTCGACAGCCCGCACGCCCGTTCTGAGCTTCGGCGGCTCGAAAGCGGTCTGCGCACTCATCATCATGCGCAACACCATGCCGGCAGGCGCCAGGGTGTATTTGGCCACCCACTCCGCAAACCGCATCGACACGATAGGCAGCGACGGCACCTCGAGCCGGTCCACCACCGCCTTCATTTTTTTCGGATCGACCGGCTTCCCGCTATCGTCGAGCGGCCTGTCCCACACCACCCCGATCCGGGTTTGTGGTCCGAAAGGTACGAGCACGAACGCGCCCGGCTCCAGTTCCAGTTCGGACGGCACGCGATAGTCGTAAGTCTGATCGAGGGCGACCGGCATCAGCACGGGGACGCGACGACCCGTGGGCGCGCCATCATTTGCCATGCCGTCGAGCAGACTATCCAAAACCAGCCCTCAGGGTTTAGAAGCAACCCCGGCGCCGCCTGGACCACCGGGGGGTTAGACATAAGGCCGGCTGCGGGGCAAAAGCCATCACACTCAGGCCGCAGCATACAAGGAGCCGCACACGATGAAGTTTTTCGTCGATACCGCCGACGTGAGCGAGATCAAGGACTTGGCCGCGACCGGTTTGCTCGACGGCGTCACCACCAATCCGTCACTCATTGCCAAGTCCGGCCGCGATTTCAAAGAGACCATTGCCGAGATTTGCAAAATCGTCCCCGGCCCTGTCTCAGCGGAAGTCGCCGCCACGGACTACGACGGCATGATGCGCGAGGCGAAAATCCTCGCCAAGATCGCCAAGAATGTGACCATCAAAGTGCCCCTCACCCTTGACGGCCTGAAAGCCTGCAAGGCCATCTCGTCGGAAGGCACCATGGTCAACGTCACGCTCTGTTTCTCGGCCAATCAGGCTCTGCTCGCCGCCAAAGCCGGTGCGACGTTCGTCTCGCCTTTCATTGGTCGCCTTGACGACATCGGTCTCAACGGCATGGACGTGATCCGCGAAATTCGCACGATCTACGACAACTACCAGGACCTGAATACCGACATCCTCGCCGCTTCGATCCGCACAGTGAACCACGTCAAGGAAGCAGCCATGATCGGTGCCGATGTCGCCACCATTCCGCCGTCGATTTTGAAGGCGCTCGTCAAGCACCCGCTCACCGACGCCGGGCTCGCAGCGTTCGTCGCCGACTGGAAGAAAACCGGGCAGACCATCTAGCGAAATGCAGCCCGAAACCTCGCGCATCGCGCGATCGAACCTTGCCCAGCAACAAAAAAGGCCCGCATTTGCGGGCCCTTCTCGTTTCCAAAGAAGAAAACCTTAAACGGCTTCCTTCAGCTCCTTGGCTGCGCGGAAGGCAACCTTCTTCGAAGCCTTGATCTTGATTGCTTCACCGGTCGCCGGGTTCCGGCCCATGCGTGCCGGGCGCTTGCGCACTTGAAGAACACCGAGCCCGCCGATGCGGATGCGGTCGCCCTTCTTGAGATGCTTGGTGATCATCGTCACCAGATCTTCCAGCACCGCGGCCGCCTGCTTCTTGGGAAGCTCGTGGCTTTCGGCGAGTGCCGCGCCGAGCTGGCGGAGTGTGACAGTATTGGGCTTTACGGTAGCCTTTGCAGCAGCTTTTGCCATTGTTGTCGTCCCTGAGATGAATTCCGATATCGGTTGAACCGTCCGCGACTGTTGAAGAATGACAGCTGGGGCGCGAAGCGAACCGCGGACCGCTGCTCTCGAAATCGGGGAAACGCTTGCACAAGCAACGGCTGCTTTGGGGCGGCCGCCGGGTTCTCCGGTGGCGTCAAAGTACGTGCGTCGCGCCGATTTGCAACGGCCAATCGCTCCCGAGGATGCAAAAAACCCGCAATTTTCCGGGGTTTTTTGCACCTCTGCAACGGTCGGGCTCAGGAAAGAGCCGGATAATCGATATATCCGTGCGGTCCCTGAGCATAGAACGTCTCTGGCCGGGGCTCATTCAACGGTGCGGAAACAGCGAATCGCTGCGGCAAATCGGGGTTTGCGATAAAGATCTTCCCAAAGGCCACGGCATCCGCTTCACCCGCGTCCAGCACGTCCTGAGCGGTCTGGGCGGTGAACCCCTCATTGGCGATGTAAACGCCACCGAAGGCTTTCTTCAGCTGCGGACCGATGCGTTTCGGCCCGAGCGACTCGCGTGCGCATAGGAATGCGATCCCGCGCGCCTTCATCTGCTCCGCGACATGGCCGAATGTCGCGAGCGGATCGCTGTCGCCCATATCGTGCGCATCACCGCGCGGCGCCAAGTGCAGGCCGACACGTCCGGCACCCCAAACCCCAATGCACGCATCCACCACTTCGATCATGAGCCGCGCCCGGTTTTCGATTGCGCCGCCGTAGTCGTCAGTCCGCGTGTTCGTCTTATCCTGCAGAAACTGATCAAGCAGATACCCGTTCGCGCCGTGCACCTCCACACCGTCGAACCCCGCATGCTGCGCGTTCTCGGCACCCTTGCGAAACGCCGCGATGACGCCTGGAATCTCGTCCCGATCGAGCGCCCTCGGCGTCACGAACTCCTTCTTTGGCCGAACGAGCGACACTGTCCCCGCCGGCCGGATCGCGCTCGGCGCAACCGGCAGCGCGCCATCGAGATAGAGGGGATCGGAAATCCGGCCAACGTGCCAGAGCTGCAAAAGAATGGTCCCGCCCGCGTGGTGCACCGCGTCGGTCACCTGCCGCCAGCCGGCCACCTGCTCATCCGACCAGATACCCGGCGTATCGGGGTAACCAACCCCCATCGGTTCGACCGACGTAGCCTCCGACAGAATCATGCCTGCCGAAGCCCGCTGAGCGTAATACTCGGCCATCAGCGCATTGGGCACCCTCCCCGCGCTCGCCCGGCAGCGCGTGAGCGGAGCCAGTATGACGCGGTTGCGCAGCGAAAAGTCACCGACGGTGAACGGGTCGAGCAGTTTCGGCATGATACGAAATTCCTGACATTTGGCGAGACTTAGGCAGGTAGGTCACACCGGCAACGGTCGCAAGTGCGTCCCATTTACCGTTCATTAACCGTTGCGGATGACGCTCTCGAATCAGAATGGCCGCCGCACCGGGAATTCATGCCAAGCCACCGCGACACCAGCAATCGATCACCCGAGCTTGAACTCGGCGCCGATCTTACGGGTTCCGTGGCAAGCTGGCTGACCTACCTCGAAATCTCCGAACACCGCTCGCGCGAAACGGTCAAAGCCTACGAACGCGATTTGCGTAACTTCGTCGCCTACCTTCGCAGCCAGCTTGGTCACCCACCGTGTCTTGGAGACCTCGCGCGTCTCGACCTCAAGACGTTTCGCGGCTTCATGGCGGCAAGGCGGAAGGACGGTCTGACCAGCCGTTCCCTGGCTCGCACGATGTCTGCGCTGCGGACCTACATGCGCTGGCTGGACGCGACAGGCGCGTCGGATTCCCGCGCCATCATGCGCGTCCGAATGCCAAAACTGCCGCACGCTGTCCCGAAACCGCTCACAATCGAGAAGGCCTCGGCTGTTATCGATGCGGGCCTCGAAGCCCGAGAGACCTGGGTCGGCGCGCGCGATACAGCCGTCTTGCTTTTGCTTTACGGCGCCGGGTTGCGCATCTCCGAAGCCCTGGCGCTCACCCCGCGCGATGCACCGGCGCGCGGACGCGAAGTGATCCGCATCACCGGCAAGGGTGAAAAGGAACGCCTCGTCCCCATCCTGCCGGTGGCTCAAGCCGCGATCGATCGTTACATGAGCCTTGTGCCTTTCACACTCGAACCGGATCAGCCGCTGTTCCGCGGCACCAAAGGCGGCCCACTTTCGCCACGCATCATTCAACTCGCCGTCGCCCGCATGCGCGACGCGTTGCAGCTTCCCGCCACCGCCACGCCACACGCGCTGCGCCATTCCTTCGCAACCCACCTTCTCTCGGCCGGTGCCGATCTTCGGCAGATACAGGAACTGCTGGGTCATGCATCGCTATCGACGACGCAGGTCTATACGGAAGTCGACCGCGCACTTCTCTTGCGGGTCTATGACGCCGCCCATCCGCGCACCTGACGGCATTCACGTGCGAGGGTCGGCGCACCACAGGGCAGGAGCAGAGCGAACAATCAAAACCGACCGTGCGAGTCGGCCGGCTCCCCGCAGGGGAGTCGCCTCGCACAACTAATAGTGTATCGCCCGTTTACCGGCTGCGAGCGCGGCTTCCTTCACGGCTTCCGTAAGCGTTGGATGCGCGTGACACGTTCGCGCCAAATCCTCCGCGGAACCGCCGAACTCCATCAGAACTGCAGCCTCCGCGATCATTTCTCCCGCATGGGGGCCGATGATATGCACACCAAGCACGCGGTCCGTCTCTGCATCGGCCAACACCTTCACAAACCCGTCCGTCGTCCGATTGACCTTGGCGCGGCCGTTCGCGGTGAAAGGAAACTTGCCGGCCGTATAGGCAATGTCTGCCGCTTTCAGGTCTTCCTCGGTCATGCCAACGCTCGCAACCTCCGGCGCCGTATAAACGACGCTCGGAATCACGTCGTAATTCACATGCCCAGCCTGGCCCGCAAGAATTTCGGCAACCGCAACGCCCTCATCCTCGGCCTTGTGCGCCAGCATCGGTCCGGCAATCACGTCGCCGATGGCGTAGATACCCGCGACGCTCGTCTCGAAATGTTCGTTGACTGCAATTCGTCCTTTGGAATCCCGATCGACCCCAACTTCTTCGAGCCCAAGACCTGCAGTGTATGGCTTGCGTCCGACAGCAACGAGCACCACATCCGCCTCGACCGTTTCGCTTGCCGCATCGCCCGCACCCGGCACGACACTGACCGAGAGACCCGCGTCACCGGCGCCGGCGATGCCCGTCACCTTCTGCCCTAGCCGGAAAGTGAAACCCTGCTTTTCGAGAATGCGTTGAAACGTGCGCGCCACCTCCAAGTCCATGCCCGGCAAGACCCGATCGAGAAACTCCACCACCACGACCTCAGAACCAAGCCGCCGCCATACCGATCCAAGCTCAAGGCCGATAACGCCGGCACCGATGACCAGAAGTTTCTTGGGCACCTTTGCTAACGTCAGCGCGCCGGTTGACGACACGACCGATTTTTCATCAATTGCGATGCCCGGCAGCGACACGACGTCCGATCCCGTCGCAATGACGATGGCTTTCGCGGCGAGCTCCGACATCTCGCCGTTAATGAACGTGATGCCGACCGTCCCGGCGTTCAAAATGCGGCCCGTCCCGTGGAAACTGTCGATTTTGTTCTTCTTCAAAAGATACGCGACGCCATCCACGTTACCTTTTACGCCTTCATCCTTGAATGCGAGCATGCGTTCCAGGTCGAGCTTTGGCTTCACATTGATGCCCATCGACGCAAAACGATGCGACGCCTCGTCAAACAGCTCCGATGTGTGCAGGAGAGCCTTCGACGGAATACATCCGATGTTGAGACACGTCCCGCCGTGTGTCGGACGCTTCTCCACGACGGCGACCTTCATTCCCAATTGCGCGGCGCGAATGGCGCAGACGTAGCCGCCAGGTCCGGTGCCGATTACGATCAGGTCATACATTCCAATAATCTCATCCCAATAGTCACGGGCGCGCGCGCTCTACAGAATAAGGTCTGCATTGCTCTGAATTGAATCACAGTTCGAGAATGAACCGCTGCGGATCCTCGAGGCATTCCTTAACCCGCACCAGGAACGTTACCGCTTCCTTGCCGTCGACGATCCGGTGATCGTAGCTGAGCGCCAGATACATCATCGGACGCGCCAGGATCTGCCCGTTCCTCACCACCGGCCGTTCTTCGATGCGGTGCATACCAAGAATGCCCGACTGTGGTGCATTGAGGATCGGAGTCGAAAGCATCGACCCGTAAACGCCACCGTTCGAAATCGTGAACGTGCCACCCTGCATATCCTCGATCGAAAGCTTTCCGTCCCGCGCGCGCTTGCCAAACTCCGCGATCGTCACTTCCGTCTCGGCCAGCGACATGCGATCCGCGTCGCGCAACACCGGCACCACGAGTCCGCGCTCTGTCCCGACGGCGACGCCGATGTGGTAGTAGTTCTTGTAAATGATGTCGTCGCCGTCGATTTCGGCATTAACGGCGGGGATCTCGCGCAGGGCCTGCACGCAGGCCTTCACAAAGAAGCCCATGAATCCGAGCTTCACGCCGTGCCGCTTCTCGAACAAGTCCTTATATTGTGCGCGCAGCCCCATCACGGCGCTCATGTCGACGTCGTTGAACGTCGTCAGCATCGCCGCCGAATTCTGAGCGTCCTTCAGGCGACGGGCGATCGTCTGCCGCAACCGGGTCATCTTCACGCGCTCTTCCCGGCCCGGCTCACCCACCGTCGTCGGTACCCTCAATTCCTGGATCGGGACGGGTACCGGGGTCGATGGGCTTTCTCGCCTTGGCGCAACCGCGGCCGCCGGAGCCGCCTGCGGCGCGGTCTGCTTGGCCGCCGCAGCCGCGATGGCATCTTCCTTTAGGACCTGGCCACGCCGGCCCGACCCATCAACGTCTCCAGCATCGATCTGCGCTTCAGCGAGCACTTTTCGCGCCGCGGGCGCCGGCGGCGGCGCCGGTTTCGCGGGTGCAGGTTTCGCTGCCGCTGCCTTTGCGGTCTCGGCCTTCGCAGCCGGAGCGGCTTTTGCCTTTGCGGGCGGCGTCGCGGTGGCACCACCATCGTTGAGCGCGCCGAGCAACGCCCCGATCGCCACGGTCGCACCCGGCGCTACAAGGATGTCACCCATCACGCCGGCCGCGGGTGCCGGCACTTCCACGGTTACTTTGTCCGTCTCGAGTTCGACCAGCGGCTCGTCCATTTTCACCGCTTCGCCGGGCTTCTTGAACCAACGCCCCACCGTCGCTTCGGTGATCGACTCGCCCAGCACCGGAACCTTGATATCGATCGTCATGCGCATCCTCGATTTGCGCCGTGCGCGGACCACACGTCCATGCGCCCGGCGGCGGTTATTTGCTGCTGCCCTTCAGCGCGTCATTCACGAGCGCCGCCTGTTCGGCCAGATGTTTGCTGAGCTGGCCTGTCGCCGGCGAAGCTGCCGCCGCGCGGCCCGCATACCTCGGCCGCCGGTGAATATAGCCAAGGTGCGTCAGGACCCACTCGATGTTGGCATCCATGAAGTGCCACGCCCCCATGTTCTTCGGCTCTTCCTGGCACCAGACGATTTCGGCGAACTTGAACCGTCCCAGTTCGCTGATCAGCGCCCGTGCGGGGAATGGATAAAGCTGCTCAACGCGCAAGAGGTAAACATTGTCGATGCCCTGCTGTTCGCGCGCCTCGTAAAGATCGTAGTAAACCTTGCCGGAGCACAGCACGACCCTGACGATCTGATCGTCCGGCACGAGCGTGATCTTCTCTCCCGGCCGCGTCTGGGCGTCGTCCTGCAGAATACGATGGAAAGAAGTGTTGGGCCCCAGTTCTTCGATGCGCGACACCACCCGCTTGTGCCGCAGCAACGACTTCGGCGTCATCAGGATCAGCGGCTTGCGGAATTTGCGCAGCAACTGGCGCCGCAAAATATGGAAATAGTTCGCTGGCGTGGTGCAGTTCGCCACCTGCCAGTTGTCTTCGGCGCACAATTGCAGGAAGCGCTCCAGCCGCGCGGAGGAATGTTCCGGTCCCTGCCCCTCGAATCCGTGCGGGAGCAGACATACAAGACCCGACATGCGGAGCCATTTGCGCTCGGCGGACGACAGGAACTGATCAAAAATGACCTGCGCCCCGTTGGCGAAGTCGCCGAATTGCGCCTCCCACAACACGAGCGCGTTGGGCTCTGCCAGCGAATAGCCGTACTCGAAGCCGAGCACCGCCTCTTCCGACAGCATGGTATTGATGACTTCGAACTTGGCTTGATCGGGTGAAACGAATTTTAGCGGCGTGTAGCGGCGCTCGCTATCCTGGTCGATCAGAACACAGTGACGCTGCGAGAAGGTTCCCCGTTCGCTGTCCTGGCCCGAAAGCCGGACGGGATAACCTTCCTTCAGGAGCGTTCCGAACGACAGCGCCTCCGCCATCGCCCAGTCGATCCCCTGCCCGCTTTCGACCATCTCGCGCCGCCGCTCCATCAGCTTCACGATCGTTTTGTGCGCATCAAACTCGTTCGGGATCGCCGTGATCTGCCGGCCCACATGGCGCAGCGCTTCACCTGCCACGCCGGTCGCCGTCGCCATGTCGTCTTCGCCGGCCCGTTCGAAGCCCGACCACCGGCCGTCAAGCCAGTCTGCCTTGTTGGGCTTATAGGTGTCGGCCGCCCCGAATTCATCGTCGAGCCGCGCACGCACGGAGCCCCGCATATCCTCAACTTCGCCCTGTGCAATCACGCCCTCTTCGACGAGACGCTGACCGTAAACCTCGACGACCGTGGGATGCGCCTTGATCTTTTTATACATCAGCGGCTGCGTGAACATCGGCTCGTCGCTCTCGTTGTGACCGAAGCGGCGATAGCAAAACATGTCGATGACGACCGGCTTCTGGAACCGTTGCCGGAACTCAATCGCGATCTTCGCGCAATGCACGACCGCCTCTGGGTCGTCGCCGTTCACATGCAGGATGGGCGCTTCGATCATGCGCGCGACGTCGGAACAGTATGGCGACGAACGCGAATACCGCGGACTGGTGGTAAAGCCGATCTGATTGTTGATGATGAAGTGGATCGAACCGCCCGTCCGGTGTCCCTTCAATCCCGAAAGCCCGAAACATTCGGCAACCACGCCCTGGCCCGCGAACGCTGCATCGCCGTGAATGAGCAGCGGCAGGATCGGCGACCGGTCCGAAGGATCGCACCCATATTGATCCTGCTTCGCGCGGACCTTTCCCAGCACCACAGGATCGACGATTTCCAGATGCGATGGGTTTGCCGTGAGCGACAAGTGCACATTGTTGCCGTCGAATGACCGGTCGGAGGAGGCACCCAAATGGTATTTGACGTCGCCCGAACCTTCCACGTCGTCAGGCTTGAACGACCCGCCCTTGAATTCGTTGAAAATCGCCCGCAGCGGCTTGCCGAGAACGTTGCCGAGCACGTTCAGACGTCCACGATGCGCCATCCCAAAGACGATCTCAGCAACGCCGAGTTGCCCACCGCGCTTGATGATCTGCTCCAACGCGGGGATCATCGCCTCGCCGCCGTCCAGCCCGAACCGCTTCGTCCCGGTATACTTGAGATCGCAAAACTTCTCGAAGAGTTCGGTCTCGATTAGCTTGTTGAGAATGGCGCGTTTGCCGGGCACCGTGAAGTTGATGCCTTTCTCCTCGCCCTCAACCCGCTGCTGCAGCCACGATTTCTGCGCCGGGTTCGTAATGTGCATGAACTGAAAGCCGATTTTCCGGCAATAGGTCCGCCGCAATATCGACAGCACTTGCCGGATGGTCGCAAATTCTAGGCCCAGATAGCGATCGAGGAACACCGGCCGGTCGAGATCGGCCTCTGTGAAGCCATACGTTTCGGCGCGCAGTTCCTTGTGGACATTGCGTTCTGCAATGCCGAGCGGATCAAGATCGGCCGCCAAGTGCCCCATGACGCGATAGGCGCGTATCAGCATTAATGCGCGGATCGAATCCTGCGTCGCCCGGACCGACGCCGCCGGCGAAAGTTCGATGCCGGCCTCGTGCGCCCGTTGGTGCAGACGCGTGCGCAACTGCGGTTCGCCCGGACCCTCGTCCCCCGTCAGCGCTGCAATCATCTCGTCGTGCTGCATCAGCTCCGAAAGCGGAATGCCCCACGAAGGCCCGCCGTTGCCACCGGTCACCGGGATCAACTGATCGTCGCTGCGCGGCCGCTGATGGTCTTCCTTCAGACTTTCGAAGAAATGGCGCCACTCATCCGAGACCGACCCCGGATTGCGCGCGTACTGCTCCTGCATCTCTTCGATGTAGGGGGCATTCGTGCCCTGCAGAAACGACGTCTTGAGAAACTGCTCATTGCGCGCGTGGCGTGTCATTTTTGATGTCCTGAACGGAACCCGGCTGAGGTGCCAGCCGTCGATCTAGCGGGCAATACGCACATCACTGGGCTGCGACGGATGACTGGTCAGACTACTCAGAATACGACGTCAAACGGCCATGCTGCACCGCAGCGCTCAAGACCCTACTCCCTTTGCGTTTGTGTTTTAAGACCCTCCAAAGTGCAGGTCGGGCCCTATTTTCAGGCATCTTGCGGTTGCATGTCAAAAATGATGCGGCGCCGCAGGCATTCTGCCCACGGCGCCGCTTGAACTGACCGTAAGTCGAGTTGCCTACTTGCCGAGGACTTTGAGCAAGGTCGTTCCGAGCGCCGCCGGGCTGTCGGCCATGGCCACACCCGCCTTTTGCATCGCCTCGATCTTGTCTTCGGCTTTGCCCTTCCCACCCGAGATAATCGCACCGGCATGACCCATGCGCCGCCCAGGAGGGGCCGACGCCCCGGCAATGAATCCTGCCATCGGCTTCTTGCGGCCCTTCTTCGCCTGAGCCATCAGCCACTCGGCCGCTTCTTCTTCGGCTGAACCGCCGATTTCGCCGATCATAATGATCGACGTCGTTTCCGGGTCATTGAGGAACAAGTCGAGCACGTCGATGAATTCCGTGCCCTTTACAGGGTCGCCACCGATGCCCACCGCCGTCGTCTGGCCGAGCTTGGCATCCGTCGTCTGCTTCACGGCCTCATATGTCAGTGTGCCGGAACGCGATACGACACCGACCGACCCCTTGGAAAAGATGTTCCCCGGCATGATACCGATTTTGCACTGACCAGGCGTCAGCACGCCGGGGCAGTTGGGTCCCACGAGGCGCGACTTCGAACCCGTGAGCGCGCGCTTCACGCGGATCATGTCGATGACCGGAATGCCTTCCGTGATGCAGACAATGAGCGGGATCTCCGCATCGATGGCTTCCAGAATGGCGTCCGCTGCAAACGGCGGCGGAACATAGATGGCACTCGCCGTCGCGCCCGTTTTCTCTTTCGCTTCCAGCACCGTATTGAACATCGGCACGTCGGCAAGCTCTGCGTCGGGATGGTTCGTCCCGCCTTTGCCCGGTGTCACGCCGCCGGCGATCTTCGTGCCGTAAGCCTTCGCCTGCTTGGTGTGAAACGTTCCCTGGCTGCCGGTGATGCCCTGACAGATGGTAATTGTGGTCTTATCGACGAGTACGGACATGATCAGGCAACCTTCTTGACTTCATCGGTGATCTTGCGGGCGGCATCGGCGAGATCGTCCGCGGGGACGATCTTCAGACCGGATTCGGCAAGCATCTTCTTGCCCAGTTCGACGTTCGTGCCTTCCAGGCGCACGACGAGCGGAACGGTGATCGCCATTTCGCGTGCGGCCGCGATCACGCCCTCCGCGATGATGTCGCAACGCATGATGCCGCCGAAAATATTGACCAGAATGCCTTTCACCGCCGGATCGGCAAGGATCAGCTTGAAGGCTTCCCTGACCTTTTCCTTCGAAGCGCCGCCACCAACATCGAGGAAGTTGGCCGGCTCCGCGCCGTAAAGCTTGATAATATCCATCGTCGCCATGGCAAGACCGGCGCCGTTGACGAGACAGCCGATATTGCCGTCGAGCTTGATGAACGCCAGATCGTGCTTCGAAGCCTCGATCTCGCTCGGCTCCTCTTCCGTGATGTCGCGGTAGGCGACGATCTCGGGGTGCCGGAAGAGGGCGTTCGAATCAAAGTTCATCTTGCCGTCGAGCGCAATCAGGTGGCCCTCTTTGGTCACCACCAGCGGATTGATCTCCAGAAGGCTCATGTCCTTCTCAAGGAACATCCGATAGAGGTTGGCCGCCGTCGCCTGCATCTGCTTGGCAGCTTCGCCCTTAAGCCCCAGCGCGAAGGCAAGCTTGCGGCCGTGAAAGGGTTGGAAACCTGACGCCGGATCGACCGACATGGTCAGGATCTTTTCCGGCGTATCGTGCGCCACTTTCTCAATGTCCATCCCGCCTTCGGTGGAGGCGATGAACGCGACGCGCGAGGTCGCGCGGTCGACGAGCATGGAAAGATAAAGTTCCTTGTCGATCGCCGTGCCGTCTTCGACGTAGAGACGCCGAACGACCCGCCCCGCCTCGCCCGTCTGGATCGTGACCAGCGTCCGGCCGAGCATCTCGCCTGCGAACTGCTTCACCTCCTCGATCGACTTCGCAAGCCGGACACCGCCCTTTTCACCGGCCTCCTTCTCCTTGAAGGTCCCCTTGCCGCGACCGCCGGCGTGGATCTGTGCCTTGACGACCCAGACCGGTCCCGGGAGCTGCTTGGCGGCGTCAACCGCTTCCTCGACCGTAAACGCTGCACCGCCTTTGCCGGTCGGGATGCCGTACTGGCGATATAGCTCCTTCGCCTGATGCTCGTGGATATTCATGGCGCTCCTGGACGATCTCTATTGTGGATGAATGACGGCGTGTTTAATCGCGGACTTGATCCTCCGGCCACCCCCGAACGGGCCGCCCGGGCCTACCCTGTCGGGCATTGCGGCGATGTGGCTGGGACCGCGGATCAGGGTTCGGGAATTAGGCGCCCAAGGGCGGGTTGACCTGCACGCAGGCGTCCACGAGACCCTTCACGCTCTCCACCGACCGCATCAGCATCTGCCGCTCGGACGAATTGAGATCGATTTCCACGATCCGCTCCACCCCGCCCGATCCGATGATCACCGGCACGCCGACATAAAGTCCCTTTACCCCATATTCTCCATTGAGATAGGCGGCGCAGGGCAGGACGCGCTTTTTGTCCTTGAGGAAGCTCTCGGCCATGGCGATGGCCGACGCTGCGGGGGCATAGTAGGCCGATCCGGTCTTCAAAAGCGCGACGATCTCGCCACCGCCCTTGCGCGTCCGGTCCACGATTTCGTCGACCCGCGCCTGCTGAATCCAGCCCATTTTGACCAGATCGGGCAGCGGCACCCCGCCGACCGTCGAATATCGGACCAGCGGTACCATGTCGTCCCCGTGCCCGCCCAGCACGAATGCCGCCACGTCTTCGACCGACACTTTGAATTCGTCAGCCAGGAAATGCCGGAACCGGGCCGTATCCAAAACACCGGCCATCCCGCAAACCATGTTGCGCGGCAAACCTGAGAACTTTTGCAAGGCCCACACCATCGCATCGAGTGGGTTCGTGATGCAGATCACAAATGCATTGGGGGCATATTTCTTGATGCCCGCGCCGACCTGCTCCATCACCTTCAGATTGATGCCGATGAGATCGTCGCGGCTCATTCCCGGCTTGCGCGGCACGCCGGCCGTGACGATGCAGACGCTGGCACCCTCAATGTCCGAATAGGCATTGGTGCCTTTCAAATGGCAGTCGAACCCTTCCACCGCTCCGGATTGCGCGATGTCGAGCGACTTGCCCTGCGGAAGTCCCTCAGCGATGTCGAACAGCACCACATCGCCAAGCTCCTTGAGCCCGATGAGGTGGGCCAGCGTCCCACCGATCATGCCGCCGCCAATCAGGGCAATCTTCGTACGCGCCATCGCAAACCAATCTCCCCAGTCAATCCCGCGGTTCAGCCGCGGACCCGAATTTCAAATGCGTGACCTTTGCCCTGCCATTCCGCAGATGCGAAGGCAACCTGTCCGTTCGTAGGCCGAAACCAGCGTCCCCTCAAGCCATAAGGGAGGCCCAGGCGGCACTGCGGCCGGCGCGGACTCACGGATCCATGCGCGCGGCTACCCGTTCCGTGAGGTACGCCTCGCTGCGCATCTCCATCAGCCGCGACGCTGTCCTGACAAACAGATCAGCGCCGTCCCCATCCAAGTAGAGCTTGTCCGGCTCTGCCGCAGCGGAGGCGACCAGGAACGTCCCACGATCATAGAGTGTATCTATAAGCGTAATGAACCGGCGCGCCTCGTTGCGCCGGTCCGGCGTGAGCAGCGGGATGTCCTCGACGATGATGGTCGGAAAAGTCCGCGCGATGGCAAGGTAGTCCGGACCCGCCAGCGGCTGCGCGCACAGATCGGCGAACGAGAACCGCGCGACCCCGGCCGCCGCCGCGGGCACCTTGATCATCCGCCCGTTGCATGCGACCTCGGCCGTCCCGCTCTCGCCCGCACCGGCAAGTCCTGCCCAGATCGCATCGATCGCTGCCTTCGCGGTCGCATCGGCTGGATGAAAATAAAGCTGCCGCCCCTGCAGCTTGTCGAGCCGGTAGTCTTTTTCCGCGTCAACGTGGAGGACCTCGAGCCGCTCCTCCAGCATAGCGACAAAAGGCAGGAAAAGCTGGCGATTGAGTCCATTCCAGTAGAGCCGGTCCGGCGGCACGTTCGACGTTGCGACCACCACCACGCCCCGTTCAAACAGGGCCTTGAAGAGCCGTCCGAGGATCATCGCATCCGCGATATCGGTGACATGAAACTCATCGAAACACAGTAGCTGAGCTTCGCCCGCGATCTCCGCGGCAACATACGGGATTGGATCGCCGTCGGTCGTCGCCCGTCCGCGCGCAATGCGCTCGTGAGCCTCCGCCATGAACTGATGGAAGTGAACGCGCCGTCGCGGACTGAACCCCACGGTCAGGTGGAACAGGTCCATCAGCATTGTCTTGCCGCCGCCGACCGCCCCCCAAATGTAAAGGCCGCGCGGAGTAGGGGGCGTGCTGCGCTTCGTGACGCGAAAGATGGAGCGTCGCGATCCGCGTTCGGAACGATGCTCTTCGAGCAACGTCGCAAGCTCATCGAGACGCTCGGCGATGCGCGCTTGTGCCGAATCGTTTTCGATCTGGCCCGCTGCTACTCTTTGCTGATAGTATTGCCAAACGCGGCCCGGCATCCTGCACCCTTTTGTACGTTGCACGAGCTAGCCTCATTCTCGTCACGCGGAGCAAGCACCTCGTGACGGTATGCCCCACACACGCTTGCGCAGTGTGGGCGGCAAGTATGCCCCACACCCGCTTGCGGAGTGTGGGCGACAAGACCACCCCACACCCGCTTGCGGAGTGTGGTCAGCAAGAGCGCCCCACCCCCATGCGGAGTGAAGGCCACAACAGATCCCCTCCCCGGCTTGCCGAGTGAGGGTAGCAACAGAGTCCCACACCGGTTTACCGAGTGTGGGCATCAAGAGCCCCACACCGGTTTACCGAGTGTGGGCTTCAAGAGAGCCCCTCACCGGTCCGCTGGTGCGAGACACGTGACGTGCAGCATACCCGGCCCAACCTCAGAGCCGTTTCGCGGTCTGCATGTCGGGCAGGGATCGAAGCAGAGATGCCGGCTGCGGTTACGCGCAGAACGCCATCGAAGCGATGCGCAAGTGAAGAACACGCTCCGGCACGCGACAGTGCACGGCGCGCGATCGAAAGGTGATGATGACCTGTGGATGAGTGAGGTTACGGGAGAGAATGCAGTCACGAATTCCATCGAAAGAAGAGTCGCCTGACAAGCTTCACTTCAGTTGAATTCGCCGAATGGCAATCTAGACCCCCGGAATCGCTCAAAAATTGCGGCGTTTCCGCCACACTTTCCGCAATTGGACAAAAATATCGATGTGAAATCGAAATTCGATGTCAACAAAATCATCGAACTTGCGCATATTTTTTTCGTGATCGAAATGATTCGATCTTATTCCTAGAGGGAGAGAGAACTATGGCTAAGGCAGCAAAGAAGGCAGTGAAGAAGGCCACGGCGAAGCGCGCTCCGGCGAAGAAGGCCACCAAGGCAGCGAAGAAGCCGGCCAAGAAGGCTGCAAAGAAGAAGCGCGCGGCCTAAGGCCAGCGTTTCTAGCTCTGCTCCCGGTTGGGCACCGGGGCGCAGGGCCGGTTCACAAGACCGAAATCTTTCAAGGTCGATGGCTGCGAGATGCGCCATCGACCTTCTTCATGTCTGCATATCCAACTTGCACGAGTTGATTGCGCAATTCGCAATCTCAATTCTTCGTCCATCTCGCGGATCAAACCCGCCGCTGCACCATGAGTTTCTTCAGTTCGGCAATAGCTTTTGCCGGCGAAAGCCCCTTTGGACATGCCTTCGTGCAATTCATAATTGTATGGCAGCGGTACAGCCGGAATGGGTCTTCCAAGTCATCCAGCCGTTCGCCCGTTGCCTCGTCACGGCTTTCGATCACCCACCGGTAGGCTTGCAGCAGGATAGCCGGCCCCAGATACCGGTCTGAATTCCACCAGTAGCTGGGGCAGGACGTCGAGCAGCACGCACACAGAATGCACTCGTAGAGGCCGTCCAGCAATTCGCGATCCTCGCGCGACTGCTTCCATTCCTTCGGCGGCGTCGGCGTATCCGTCTTCAGCCACGGCTCGATGGACCGGTGCTGCGCGTAGAAGTTGGTCATGTCGGGCACCAGGTCCTTGACGACCTGCATGTGCGGCAGCGGATATACCGACACCGGCCCTTTGACCTCGTCGATACCCTTGAGGCAGGCAAGGTAGTTCGTGCCGTCGATATTCATCGAGCACGACCCGCAAATGCCCTCGCGGCATGAGCGGCGGAACGTCAGCGTCGGGTCGATCTCGTTCTTGATCTTGATCAGCGCGTCCAAGACCATCGGTCCGCACTGATCCTGATTTACCCAGTACGTGTCGACATGCGGATTGAGCCCATCATCCGGCGTCCAGCGATAGATGCGGAATTCGCGCCAGTTGCCGTCGCCAGCCGGCGTGTTCCAGGTCTTGCCCGGGGTCAACTTCGAGTTCTTGGGAAGCGTCAACTGCACCATGGGCCGGTGTCGATCCTCGCGGTTGAGCAAAAAATCCAATGAGCCCCGAAGAATTGGAGCGCCGGGCACACCCTGTCAACGCAGCCGAAAGGCCGCCGGATGCGGTTCTTTGCCCACATTCTCGCTCAACAGGCCCGATGTCGTTCCACTTTGGTTGAACCCGTTAATCCGGCCGGTACTTCTTAAGCTCGCGTACGAGCTGCGTCAGCCGCTCCGCGATCTCGGCGCCGCCGTCTACGGCCACCTTCAGCGTGGCTCTGTTCTGAATAAGCTTGTTGAGACGCTCCTGACATTCTCCGAATGCGAAATAGAGCGTCTCGGGCGCATCCACCTCGCCGTCCTCCACCGCGCACATCACATCGAACGCATTCTGCGACGCCAGTACCAGCATCGACGCGACGTCATTCATAAGTTGGTGAAACAGCCGGCTTCCGTCTGGCCCCACGCGCGGCCCATGCACGCCGAATTTTAAGGGCGACGACCCCTGCGCGCCCTCTCCGGCAAACAGCCTGGGATTGCGCTGGAAGCGCCGGAATATCTCCGAAAGCCCAAGGCAGCACGTTTCCAGTTCCCGGATAGCTGTGGCCGCCTTCCGCCTGGCCTTCGAGCGATCGGGCGTCCGCTCCTCGGCGGTCCAGTTGATTGCTGCGATCGACGCAATAGCTCCCAGCGCCGCCAAAGCAGGCAGGACGGCCGTAAAGGGATCGGGCGCGATCCGGCTGTCCGTTTCACGCGGCTCGCTCGTTTTGGCGGGCACTTTGCCCTTGTCGCTGCCTTTGCGGGTCGGAAGGGCCACGCGCACTCCGGGTCGCCTCTGCTGTGCAACGCTTCCCTTAACCCAGCTGGCGTCGCGCCGCTACCCACGGCGAACGAACCTTGCGTGAGCATATCCGTGGAATGCCCAGGAACGCCCCTGTCCCGGCTCAGTAAACGCGCGCCTTCGGCTCGATATACTTGATTTCGTTCGTCAGCGTTCGCGTGTGCACCGGACGGCTGTCGAGGCGCACCTGCCGCGTATCGTAGTCCGCGAATGCAAGCGTGTGCTTCATCCACTGCACATCGTCGCGCTTGGGGAAGTCCTCGCGCGCGTGCGCGCCACGGCTTTCCTTGCGGTTGGCCGCGCCGCCCACGGTCACGGCAGCCTGCGCGATGAGGTTGTCGAATTCCAGCGTTTCGATCAGATCGGAGTTCCACACCAGTGAGCGGTCGGTCACACGGATGTCGTCGACACCCTTCCAGACCTCAGCGATTTTTTTGACGCCCTCTTCCAGAATGGGTCCGTCCCGGAACACCGCGCAATTGGCCTGCATCGTCTTCTGCATCTTGAGGCGCAGCGCGGCTGTCGGCGTACTGCCGTTCGCGCCCCGGTAGCGGTCCAGACGGTCGAGCGCCTTGTCCGTAGCCGCTTGCGGCAGATCCGGCTGGCCTGCGCGGCGCTCCACCGTATCGGCGCACCTGAGCGCTGCCGCCCGTCCAAAGACGACGAGGTCGATCAGCGAATTCGAACCCAGCCGGTTGGCGCCGTGGACGGAAACGCAGGCCGCTTCTCCGATCGCCATCAGGCCGGGCACAATCGTATCCGGATTGGAGCCTTTCAGCGTCAGAACCTCGCCATGATAGTTCGTCGGGATACCACCCATGTTGTAATGCACGGTCGGGATCACCGGGATCGGCTGACGCCGCAGATCGACACCGGCGAAAATCTTCGCGCTTTCCGTAATGCCCGGCAGCCGCTCGGCCAGGATTTTCGGATCGAGATGGTCAAGGTGCAGATAGATATGGTCGCTTTCCGGACCCACGCCCCGGCCCTCGCGGATTTCGATGGTCATCGACCGCGAGACGACGTCGCGCGAAGCGAGGTCCTTCGCATGGGGGGCGTAACGCTCCATGAAGCGCTCACCCTTGGAATTCGTCAGATACCCCCCCTCGCCGCGCGCACCTTCGGTGATCAGCACGCCGGCGCCGTAAATGCCGGTCGGATGAAACTGCACGAATTCCATATCCTGCAGCGGCAGGCCAGCGCGCAGCACCATGGCGTTGCCGTCGCCCGTGCAGGTGTGGGCCGACGTCGCCGAGAAATACGCGCGCCCGTAACCACCGGTCGCCAGGATGGTGCGCTTCGACCGGAACCGGTGAATGCTCCCATCTTCCATGTTCATGGCAACGACGCCGCGGCAGGCGCCTTCATCATCCATGATCAGATCGAGTGCAAAATACTCCACAAAGAATTCCGCCGAATACCGCAGCGACTGCCCATAGAGCGTGTGCAGCATCGCATGCCCCGTCCGGTCGGCCGCAGCGCACGTCCGCTGCACCGGCGGACCTTCGCCGTATTCGGTATAGTGCCCGCCGAACGGACGCTGATAGATCTTGCCCTCTTCCGTCCGGCTGAACGGCACGCCGTAATGTTCCAACTCATACACGGCTTCCGGCGCGTTCCGGCACAGGTACTCGATGGCATCCTGGTCACCGAGCCAGTCCGAGCCCTTAACCGTGTCGTACATGTGCCAGCGCCAGTTGTCGGGGCCCATATTGGCAAGTGACGCGGCAATGCCGCCCTGCGCCGCCACCGTATGCGAGCGCGTCGGAAACACCTTCGTCACGCACGCTGTCTTCAGACCGGCCTCGGCGCATCCGAGCGTTGCCCGCAGACCCGCGCCACCAGCACCCACCACGACCACATCATATGTGTGATCGACGATTTGGTACGCCCGTCCATTCACGGACGCCTTGGCCGCTGGCCCATTCGCCTTCCCAGCCATGCTGCGTTCAAGCTCCGAAATAGAGTTTCAGGACGGCCAGAATGCTGGCCGCGCCCACGGTTGCCGCAAAGAAGGTGTTCAGCATCAAAAGCGCAATCTTCACGGCTTCGCCGTGCACGTAGTCTTCGATGATCACCTGCATCCCGAGCCGCATATGGATGGCGGCCGACAGCACCAGAAGGATGAGTGGTAACGCAATTTCGGGGCGCTTCAATTCCCTCACAACGGTCGCATGATCGGCGCCAGCCAACGAAACGAGAATGATGACCGCCGCCACGGCGAGAACGAGATTGGAAACCGCCGTCACCCGTTGCTTCCAGAAATGATCGGCGCCTTCCTTCGCGGAGCCGAGGTAGCGCACTTTTTTGAGTGGCGTCCGCAGCGACATATCCGTCAACCTCCCAGCGCGCCGAGTGCGAAATACCAAACCACCGCGGTCAAAAGCACCGACAGCACGCCTGTGCCCCACGATAAGAGATCGATGGTCTCGTGGTCGTATCCCAGGCCGAAATCCCATATGAAATGCCGGATGCCGCCGAGCGCATGGTGGATGAGAGCCCACGTATAGCCGGCCAGAACGATCCAGCCCGGCCAGGTATTGAGATATCCGCTGAGCGTGTGAAATGCGTCCGCGCCGGACGCGGCTGCTACGAGCCATGCCGCCAGAATGAGCGTTCCGAAATACAGCGCTGCCCCGGTGATCCGGTGCAGGATCGACATCACCATGTTGATGAGCGGACGGTAGATCTGGAGGTGCGGTGACAGCGGGCGCTGGATATGCGCTCCACGACCCGTTTTTGCATCCGGCATGAAAGCCCTCGGGATTTGCACGTTCCGCCTTCTAGCCCGGCCCGGCCCGCGCCGCAATTTGCCAGAGGGGCGCAGACCGAAGGTATTGAGTGCGCCAGCCGCGCCAGTCTGCCGAAGCCGAAGCCAATGATGATCTGTCTGGCGTCAGTCGTGTCAGTCGCATCGACAATTGCCTCGGTAAGGCTCGTTCCAGACCTGCCACCGAGTGTGACCTTACCTCGGCAGCACGACCCAGGCATCGAAGTCCAGGATGACGCCGTCGGCATAGTCGCCGCTCTCAGTCTTCAGCGGGAAGGCCGCGCAATCCTGATTCTTGACGGCAACCAGTCGTATGCGCAGCGCACCCACATCCGTCCGGCCGGGAATCTCGGACTTTTCGAGAATTTCCGACCAGGCGTAAACCGTATCGCCAGCGAACAACGGAGCGACATGCCGGCCGCCGTTGATGGCCGCCAAATGGAAGGCATTGTTCAGCCCATTGAATGACAGTGCGCGGGCGAGCGAGATGACGACGCCGCCATAGATGATCCGCTTGCCGAACCGGCCCTTCGATTCCGTGTGTTGGTTGAAATGCACTTTGGCGGTGTTCTGGTAGAGCCGGGTCGCCATCTGGTGCTCGGCTTCCTCGATCGTCATGCCGTCGACGTGATCGATCTTTTCGCCCACCTCATAGTCGCCCCAACGGTAGGGGCTTCCTGCCAGGGCCAAATCGTAGGCCGCGCTGTTGATCGCGGGCACCGCCGACCCCAGCTCCGAAGGATCAATCCGGTCCGGCAGCTTCGGCACCACCGCCTCGCCGACGGGCGAATTCTTGTCGCGCTTCCGCACCATGACCCAGCGGACGTATTCGAGAACCACTTCGCCCTTCTGGTTGCGCCCCGTCGAACGAACGTAGACCGTACCGGTTTCCTTGTTGGAGTTTTCCTTAAGACCGATGACTTCCGAGACGGTCGCCAGGGTGTCGCCCGGATATGCCGGCCGAAGGAAACGCCCGCCAGCGTACCCGAGATTTGCGATCGCATTGAGCGAGATGTCTGGCACCGTCTTGCCGAAGACGACGTGGAACGTCAGCAGATCATCGAGCGGCGCGCGCGGATACCCAATTGCCTTGGCGAATTGGTCCGACGAAGTCACCGCAAATCGCGGCCCGTAGAGGCTCATGTAAACGGCGGCGTCGCCCTCCGTAACGGTCCGGGGCGTTGCATGCGTCAGGATTTGCCCGAACGTATAGTCTTCAAAGAAGTTGCCCGGATTGGTCTTCGTGGTCGTCATGGCGCACCCTCGTCTCGCAAGGTCGGAATTCGATCGGAAAATCAAGGTTTCCCGACGCGATTAGAGAGTCTCGCCCTGACTGTCCATCGGCAATGCCGTCGCCAATGCCATCCCGCGCCGCGCGCAAGCGTCGCAGCGCTCAGAACCAGTCGTCGATCTCGCGCACTGCGTGCGCGATCGCCGCCGTCCGCCGCGCCATAACCAGATGCAGCCTCTCGACCATTTTGCCATCGACTGTGATGACGCCTTTGTGCGCATTGGCCGGCTGAGAGAAGGCATCGATGATCTTGCGCGACCACTCCACCTCTTCGTCCGTCGGCGTAAACACCTCGTTGCAAGGTCCGACTTGGGATGGATGGATCAGCGTTTTACCGTCCATGCCAAGCGTGCGGCCATGCTCGCACTCCTTGCGGAACCCGTCTTCGTCTTTGAAGTCGTTATAGACGCCGTCGATGATGTCGAGACCGAAGGCCCGCGCGGCCACGATCGTCAGGGCCAGCCACGGCACAATGGCAAAGCGGTTATCGAGGGCCCGCGCCCGCGACTCCTTTAACAGATCGTTGGTTCCAAGTACGAAGCACTCGAGCCTGTTTTCCGGATCCATGGCCACCGCCGCGATCTCGCGCGCGTATAGGATCGCCTGCGGCGTCTCCATCATCGCCCAGATGCGCGTCCGTTCCGGTGCATTCACCGACTTCAGGATCTTGGCGGCGCTGATGATGTCGCCGGGGTGCGCCACCTTGGGAATGAGGATCGCATCCGGAGCCGCCTCCGCAGCCGCCAAGAGATCGGCCGTCCCCCACACCGTTTCCAGCGCGTTCGTGCGGATCACAAGTTCGCGCCGGCCGTATCCACCCTCGCGCACCGCAAAGCACACCCGCTCACGCGCCTGAACCTTCGCTTCCGGTGCCACCGAATCTTCCAGATCGAGGATCACCGCGTCGGCCGGCAGCGACTTCGCCTTCTCCAGCGCTCTGTTGTTGGCGCCCGGCATATAGAGCACGCTGCGGTGTGGGCGGATGTTCGTCTTCATCGAAAGTGCGATCCGGACCTAATTGTTGCACCGCAACAATACGCCAGGCCAACCCGGTTCACAAACGGCCTTTCGGCGAATACCGTCCATAAACTGGGAGAGCATTGATCGTGGCACGAATTGTTGCACTGTCATCGTTCGTGTCGCGTGGCCACGTCGGGCTGCGGGCCTTGGTTCCAGCACTTGAACGATGCGGCCACGACGTGATCGCCCTGCCGACCGTGACCTTTTCCAGTCACGCGGCCTACCCGCACGTCGCCGGCCACGCGCTCGAACCCGGACAATTGGAGCGAATGGCCGCAGCCATCGACGCGAACGGGTGGCTGACGGCCGACATGGTCATCACGGGCTACCTCCCTTCACCAACCCACGTCACTTTCGCTGCTGATCTGGTCGATCGCATCCGCCGCCGGTCGCCGGGGGCGACATATGTTTGCGACCCCGTCCTCGGCGACGAACCTCGCGGACTATATCTGCCGGCTGAGACCGCCGCGCTCGTCAAGACCGGCCTGCTCCCGCGCGCCCAGGTGATCACGCCGAACGCCTTCGAACTCGGCTGGCTGGCCAATCGGTCCATCGCCAACGTCGACGACGCGATAAAGGCAGCAAAAGCACTAAATATTCCCATGGTTCTGGCGACCTCCATAGCCGCCGGCCCCGGTCACCTCGCCACGATGTTGGCCAGTGGCGGCGGCGCGGTACTGACCCGCGTTGCCCGGCGGGCGTCGGCGCCATCGGGCACCGGCGATCTACTTACAGGGCTGTTCGCCGGCCTACTTGCCAGCGGCTCCGCCGCCCAGGAAGCGTTGGCAGTTTCGAGCGCTTGGCTGGATGAAATCCTGACCACGAACGCTGACAGCGATGACCTTTCCCTCGACCGGCTCTATGCGGCCCCTCCGACCGGCCTCTTGGTCGCACCCGTGTAGAGCCTAGGAACGCTTTCATGTCGGCTTGACAATGCCGGTCAAACGCCAACCTATCCCGCGGAATGACACGCCACTCGATCGAACGGGATAACTGACGATGTCTTCTTTTCCTGAATCGCTGACCGACCGCTACCGCCGCTTCAAACACCGCATCTACGTGCCGAACGCCGACAGCTACGAAGAGCTGGCCACCTTTGGCCAGAACCCCGAAATCATGGTCGTTTCGTGCTGCGACAGCCGCGTGGACCCCGAGACGATCTTCAACGCCATGCCAGGCGAATTGTTTGTCGCCCGCAACGTGGCCAACCTCATCCCGCCCTACGAACTGGGTGGCAAGTTTCATGGCGTCAGCGCCGCACTCGAGTTTGCCGTGTTGAACCTGCGCGTGAAGCACATCGTCGTGGTGGGACACGCCAACTGCGGCGGTGTCAAAGCGGCCCTCGATCAGTCCGCCGCCATCCAAACGGAATCGATGTTTATCTCGCGTTGGATGTCGATGCTCGACGAAGCACGGCTATCGGTCCTCGCCGCCAACCAGACCAAATCGCAAGCCGAAAAGCAGGAAGCGCTGGAAAAGGAAGGCGTCAAGTTGTCGATCAAGAACTTGCGCTCGTTCCCGTTCGTCCGCGAGCGCGAGGAAAAGGGCAAGCTGAACCTTCACGGCGCCCACTTCGATATCCGTACGGGAACCCTCTCGGTTCTCAACCACTCGCGCGGAACGTTCTTTCCACTCTAAGGCGCGAAGTCCGACCGTTTCAGCTTGCCGGCGGCACAGCACTTTGCGCTTTGCGAACCGCCGGCAGCACGCGTTCCGCCACGCTTTGGCTGGTCAGCGGCCCGACGTGCTTGTAGGCAATCCGCCCTTGCCCATCGACGACGAATGTTTCCGGCATCCCGTAAACGCCCCACTCGATTGCGCCGCGGCCCTTCTGGTCGACGCCAAGTGCCCCGAACGGATTGCCATAGCGGCCGAGGAACCGTCGCGCATTCTCGGCTTCGTCCTTGTAATTGACGCCATAGAGCGTGACACCCGGCTCCTTCGCCAGCTCGACCAGCAGCGGATGCTCCTCGACGCAGGGTGCGCACCACGACGCCCAGAAATTGACGACCGTCACTCGTCCTTTGGCAAGATCGGCTGCGCTAAACCCCGGAACGCCGGCCTGGCCGTCCAGTGCTGGGAAATCGGTCGCCGGCGCCGGTTTGCCGATCAGCGCCGACGGCAGCTTTGACGGATCGCCCGACTTCAAGGCGAACTGAAACAGGATTGCGACAGCCAGAAAGATCGCCAGCGGAACGAACACCCACGCCCTGCCGCTGCGGCCGCCGGCCACGCCGTCAATCTGCTCGGTCATCGTCTCAGATCTCCTTGGCCGCCCGCGACCGGCGCGACACGCCCCGGGCTTCCAGCTCGGCGAGCCGCAACTTGAGCCGCGCGCCGTCCCACACGAGCCAGCCGATGACGCCCACCAGCACCGCCGCATAGATCGCGTACGAAGCCCAGATGAATGCCGCGTGCGGACCCAGATCGATCATTGAACTCACTCCGCCGCCGCCGATGCCGAAACGCCTCGCGCGCGATCCACCTCCGCCATCGTCAGCGACTTCACGCGCCGCCGCAGGATCTCATTGCGTATGCCCTTCATGTGCAGCGCAAAGAACAAAAGCGAAAACCCGAGCGCGCTGATCAGCAGCGGCCACAGCAAATCCGGATGGATCGTCGGACCATCCATGCGGATGACGCTCGCCGGTTGATGCAGCGTGTTCCACCAATCGACGGAAAACTTGATGATCGGCAGGATCGATACCCCGACAAGCCCGAGCACCGCGCATAGCTTGCCGGCCAGTGCTTCGTCTTCGATGGCCGAACGCAATGCCATCAGGCCGAAATAGAGAAACAACAAAATGAGCATCGAGGTCAGCCGCGCATCCCACACCCAATAGGTGCCCCACATCGGCTTGCCCCACAGCGAGCCCGTCGCCAGTGCGAGAAATGTGAACGCCGCACCGATCGGCGCTGCCGCCTTGGCCGAAACATCAGCCAGCGGGTGCCGGAACACGAGATACCCAAAACTCGAAACCGCGATCAGTGCATACCCCAACATGCCGAGCCACGCCGCCGGCACATGGATGAACATGATCTTGACGGTCTGCCCCTGCTGGTAGTCTTCCGGCGCCACGAAAAACGCGAGGTAGAGGGCATAGAGGATCAGAGCGGCGGCCGCTCCGGCGAACCAGGGCATCAGCGTACCCGACAGCTGCATGAACCGCGTCGGGTTCGCGAGCTTCTGGGTCAAGGTCTGCTGCGGTGTGGTGTCGATCTGGCTCATGGCGCTGACTTAGGGGTTTTGATCCGCGCGTGCAACGCTGCGGGAAGGCCGTATGGCTAATATGTCATTGTGTCTGGAAGCGGATCGCCGCCGCCGCCGCCAGCGGTCCGATCACCAGCGAGAACAACGATATGGCCGCCAGGATCAGGAACGATGCCTGGAAGCCCGATGGACCACCGGTCGCCGCCGAGATCGCCGCAATCCCGAAAATGAGCGTTGGAATGTAAAGGGGCAAAACCAGGAGTGCGAGCAATAGCCCGCTCCGCCGCGCCCTGAGCGTCAGCGCGGCCCCGGCGGCACCCAGAAAACTGATTGCCGGCGTCCCCACCAGCATGGTCGCGACCAGAACGGGATAAGCGCCAAGATCCAGATTCAACAAAAGCCCCAGCACGGGTGCCAGCAACGCCAACGGGATGCCGGTCGAAATCCAGTGCGCGAGCGCTTTCGCGGCCGTCGCCAATTCAAGCGGTAGATCCCCGGTCGCGATGACGTCCAGCGACCCGTCCTCGTCATCCGCCTCGAAAATCCGTGGCAGCGACAGCAGGGCGGAAAGAAGCAACGCGATCCACAGCACGCCGGGTGCAATGCGCGATAGCAGGTTGAGATCCGGCCCGAGCCCGAGCGGCATCATCGTCACGACGATGAGATAGAACCCGAGCGCCGTGCCCACCGCCCCGCCTTCGCGCACCTGCAACAGAAGATCGCGCTTCAAAAGCGTCCAGAATGCGCTCATGCGGCCGCACTCCGCACACCGATCTCGAGCCGGCGCTCCGACACCAGACCGAGCGGAATATGCGTCGCCGCCAGCAGCAGCCCGCCGCCCGCGAGATGCTGGCGGACACACTCCGCCAAGAGTTTCACCGATGCGGTATCGAGCGACACCGTTGGCTCATCCAGCAGCCACAGCGGCCGTCGCGTCACAATGAGCCGCGCCAGACACGCGCGCCGCTTCTGACCCGCCGACAGATATCCCGCCGGGATCGACGCCAGTGGTTCCAGATCGAACGCCACGAGCGCGTCATCGATGGCGGCATCGTCAGCCGTGCCGCCACCCAGATAAGCTGCCCAGAAACGCAGGTTCTCCTCGACCGTCAGTGACGGCTTCAGTGCGTTGAGATGTCCGATGTAGTGGGCCTGCGCGGCGATGTCCTTCTCCGCGTCGCCGCCATCCAGATTGATTGTCCCGCCCGCGGCGCCGATGAGACCGGCCACCGTGCGGATGACCGTCGTTTTGCCCGCGCCGTTCGGACCCGTCAGCACCAGCGCCTCGCCCGCCTCGATCGCGAACGACAGTCCATCCACAATACGCCGCGCGCCGCGATCCACGACGAGATTTTTAACCGACAAGCGCACTAGGAAATCCATTCAACGTGCATGGCGGCCGGCTCCCCGCGGGGGAGCAGCCAATGCACAACTAAGGTGCACTAAAGAGAGGCGGATTGCCGCAAAATCGCACGCGCGCCGTGGCTGGTTCTCTCTGATTTGCGCCTATATAAAGGCGTTGCCTTTGATTTCGCCAGTGCAAAAAAATGAGCAGCTGTGGCCCGCGCGTTCACACTGCTCCTCTAAGCCTGCCTGCCGCCGCGCACCGGCGATGGATCGTTCACCATTGAGCTTCCGAGGAGACGAACTTTGAGCGTTGTCACCGCACCTCTTTCCCTCGACAGCTTCAAGTGCCGCAAGACGCTGACCGCAGGCGGCCAGACGTACAGCTACTATTCGCTCCCCGAAGCGGAGAAGAATGGCCTCCCCGGCCTCTCCAAGCTCCCCTTCTCCATGAAGGTGCTCATCGAGAACCTGCTCCGCTCGGAAGACGGCCGCACGGTCTCCAAGCAAGACATCATCGACGCCGTCAAATGGGTCGACGACAAGGGCAAGGCCGGCAAGGAAATCGGCTTCCGCCCCGCCCGCGTGCTGATGCAGGACTTCACCGGCGTCCCCGCCGTGGTCGATCTAGCCGCCATGCGCGACGGCATGCTCCAGCTTGGCGGCGACCCGAAGAAGATCAACCCGCTCGTCCCCGTCGACCTCGTCATCGACCACTCCGTCATCGTCGACGAGTTCGGCACGCCCAAAGCGCTTTCCGACAACGTGGCCCTCGAATATGAGCGCAACGGCGAACGCTACACCTTTCTCAAATGGGGCCAGGGTGCCTTTCAGAATTTCCGCGTCGTCCCGCCGGGCACCGGCATCTGCCATCAGGTGAACTTGGAATATTTGGCCCAGGTCGTCTGGACCGCACCGTCCGCTGACGGCACCATCGTCGCCTATCCCGACACCCTCGTCGGCACCGACAGCCACACGACCATGGTCAACGGCCTCGCCGTTCTCGGCTGGGGCGTCGGCGGCATCGAAGCCGAAGCCGCCATGCTCGGCCAGCCGCAGTCGATGCTCCTCCCCGAAGTGGTCGGTTTCAAATTGACCGGCCGCCTCAAGGAAGGCGTGACCGCCACCGACCTCGTGCTCACCGTCACGCAGATGCTGCGCAAAATGGGCGTCGTCGGCAAATTCGTCGAATTCTATGGCCCCGGCCTCGACAGCATGACGCTCGCCGACCGCGCAACGATTGCCAACATGGCCCCCGAATACGGCGCCACCTGCGGCTTCTTCCCCGTCGACAAGGAGACGCTCAAGTATCTCGAACTCTCCGGCCGCTCGACCGAACGCATTGCCCTCGTCCAAGCCTTCACCAAGGCGCAGGGCCTCTACCGCGAAGCCGGCTCCGCCGATCCCGTCTTCACCGCCACGCTCGCGCTCGACCTCGGCGATGTCGAACCCTCCCTCGCCGGACCCAAGCGCCCCGAAGGCCGCGTCGCGCTCAGCGCCGCCAAGGCCGGCTTCCTCGCGGCCCTCGACACCGAATACAAAAAGCCCGGCGAAGCGGCCAATCGCTTCCCCGTTGCAGGCGAATCCTTCGATATCGGCCACGGCGACGTGGTCATCGCCGCCATCACGTCCTGTACAAATACATCGAACCCCAGCGTCCTCATCGGCGCGGGTCTCCTCGCGCGCAATGCAGTCGCTAGAGGTTTGAAACCCGCCCCGTGGGTGAAAACCTCGCTTGCGCCCGGATCGCAGGTCGTCGCCGCCTACCTCGAAAAATCGGGCCTGCAAAAATCGCTCGACGCCATCGGCTTCAATATCGTCGGCTTCGGCTGCACCACCTGCATCGGAAACTCCGGCCCCCTGCGCGCCCCCATCTCCAAAACCATCAACAACAACGGCATCGTCGCCGCCGCCGTCCTCTCCGGCAACCGCAACTTCGAAGGCCGCGTCTCGCCCGACGTGCAGGCGAACTACCTCGCCTCCCCGCCGCTCGTAGTCGCCTACGCGCTCGCCGGCACCATGCAGAAGGACCTCTCCACCGAGCCCATCGGCATCGGCAAGGACGGCCCCGTGTTCCTGAAGGACATCTGGCCGACGAACAAAGAGATCCAGGATTTCATCGCCGAGAACATCACGCGCGAAATGTTCGAAAGCCGCTACGCTGCCGTCTTCGAGGGCGACACCAACTGGCAGGGCATCGCCACCAGCAAGGGCCTCACCTTCGCCTGGGACGACAGCTCCACCTACGTCCAGAACCCGCCCTACTTCACCGGCATCAAGCAGGACGCCACCGGCAACGGCGATCTCGTCGGCGCGCGCGTCCTTGGCCTCTTCGGCGACAAGATCACCACCGACCACATCTCGCCCGCCGGCTCCATCAAGGCCGCCAGCCCCGCCGGCAAATACCTGCTCGACCACGGCGTCGCACAGGCCGATTTCAATCAATACGGCACGCGCCGCGGCAACCACGAAGTCATGATGCGCGGCACCTTCGCCAACATCCGCATCAAGAACCACATGGTGAAAGACGCGGCCGGCAACGTGAAGGAAGGCGGCCTCACGATCCATCACCCCTCGGGCGAGCAAATGGCGATCTACGACGCCGCCATGCGCTACAAGGAAGAAGGCGTGCCGCTGGTCGTCTTCGCGGGCGTCGAATACGGCAACGGATCATCGCGCGACTGGGCCGCCAAAGGCACCAACCTGCTCGGCGTCAAAGCCGTCATCGCGCAGAGCTACGAGCGCATCCACCGCTCCAACCTCGTCGGCATGGGCATCGTGCCGTTCGTGTTCGAGGAAGGCACGTCCTGGGCGACGCTGGGCCTTAAGGGCGATGAGACCGTCACCATCCGCGGCCTCGCCGATGTCAAACCGCGTCAGCGCATGATCGCCGAAATCACCGACGCCAAGGGCAACAAAGTCGCCATCCCCATCGTCTGCCGCATCGATACCCTCGACGAGATCGAATACTACCGCAACGGCGGCATCCTCCAGTACGTCCTGCGGAACCTGGCGGCGTAGGGTGCGGTGTTATGTATCTAGGGAAAGATTCGGCCGGAACTTGACGTCCCAACAAACAAAGTTGACCGCCAGAAAAGCAGAGGCCCCGCCGAAGCGGGGCCAAGTCACATCACGCATAGCTTGCAATCGCCAACGCGTGACGGCCTCCTTGCGGAGGACTTAAGCCCGATGCCGAAGCAGAGCGGGTACAGGGTATGAA
>CAYWIF010000015.1:70157-72063 GCA_964458265.1 uncultured Hyphomicrobium sp.
GCGTAGGGGCGGGCTAGCGTGCGGCACCATCACCGGGACGAACAAAACGGGCGTGGACCGAATCCCACGCCCGTTTCGCTTTTTGCGTCCCGATATGTTTCAAAAAAAACGCACCGCATTGCAAAACCATTCCAAAATACTGCTTTAACCCCTCCCCGAGTCGTTTTGACTCAGTGATGAGTCTTTACTAACCCGGTGATTCTTATACTCTTTTCAAACAGGGGAGATTTGCCATGGCTGACGCAACATATAATCTCAATGGTGGCTTTAAGCCCACAATGAAGAGGTTCGCCGATCTTGACGGACCCGACTATTTTCCGACTCCAGCTTGGGCAACCTTTGCTCTACTTGATAACGAGAACTTCAAAGGAGAGACGTGGGAATGCGCTTGTGGAGACGGCGCAATGTCGAAGGTTCTCGAGACCGCCTGTAAGAAGGTCTCGAGTTCGGATCTGTTCGACCGGGGTTACGGTGATCACGGGATCGACTTCACCGCGTCTTCTCGACAAGTTCAAAACATTATCACGAACCCGCCTTACAACAGTGCTGAGCAATTTGTTGATGCGGGGCTGAAGCAATCAAAGAATAAGTTTGCACTTTTGCTTAGGCTTGCATTCCTCGAGGGCGCAAACCGATCACGAACAATTTTTGCGCTTCATCCTCCAGCTCGCGTGTGGGTCTTTAGCGAGCGCATCACATTTTATCCTGCAGGCGCCGAGCGCAAGGGATCGGGCACCACAGCATACGCGTGGTATGTTTGGGACAAAGACGCCCCGAATACCACAGAACTCAAATGGTTCCGTCCGGGATACAAGGCCAAGTATGGCTGAAATTATTTCAGGTAATTTCTGCCTGCCTCAGTGATGGTCAGCCTTCCGGGCTCGTACGCTGCATAGCCTTCGCAAATTATGTTTCCCTCGGCCGTTCGATGCGAGACAAGGTTTCGAAGCTGCTGCTCCCAAACTTCCTCTCCATTGCGGGTTTCCGAAGGTCGGCGATCCTCATCTGACAATTTCACATAATCAGGAAGTGCCTTTTTCAACTGTTCAATTGTTGCGCTGCCACCCGGACTATCTGCGAGAATACGCAGCACTGCTTGTCCAATTTCTGATTCAGTAATCTTCGACATACGTAGCTCCCTAATCGATTTTCCCTCAAATCATCAGCACTTCCACTTCTGGATATACGCAACTTTTGATTCTGAAAACCCGTGCAACGACAATCTGCGGTGGCGGTCCGCGAATACCATCACCCCCCAAACCCCCGCTTCTTCAGCAAGCTCTCCACCCTCGGTGCCCGCCCCCGGAAGGCCACATACGCCTCCAGCGGATCGCGCCGGTTCCCGGCCGAATAGACGTGCTGTTTGAGCTTTGCCGCCGTCTTCCGGTCGTAGATGTCGCCCGCCTCCTCGAAGGCCGCGAACGCATCCGCGTCCATCACCTCCGACCACAGGTAGCTGTAATACCCCGCCGCATACCCGCCCATGATGTGCTGGAAGTGCGGAATGCGATGCCGCATCACCACTTCCCGAGGCATTCCCAATCGAGACAGCGTCGTCTTCTCGAATTCGCCGACATCGAGACCGTCGGCGGCTTCCAGCGCGTGCAGATCCATATCGACCAGCGCGGACGCCACATACTCCGCCGTCGCAAACCCCTGATTGAACGTCCGCGACTCCTGTATGCGCTTCATCAGGCTCTCCGGCATCGGCTTGCCGGTCTTGAAATGCGTGGCGAACTTCCGCAGCACCTCCGGCCGCGTCAGCCAATGCTCATAAAGCTGCGACGGCAGCTCCACGAAATCGCGCGACACGTTGGTTCCAGAGAGAGACGGATACATCACGTCCGACAACAGCCCGTGCAGCCCATGCCCGAACTCGTGAAACAACGTCCGCGCATCGTCGATG
>CAYWIF010000016.1:0-68153 GCA_964458265.1 uncultured Hyphomicrobium sp.
ACTTCGTTTACGAGGGCTACAACGGCGTTCTGTGCGTCGAAGCGGGCGGTCCGCCTGCGGGCACGGGCTGCGGCGGGTATGTCGTCGGCCAGACCGTGAAGCTTCTCAAGGAGCATCACCTGCTGGACGAAACCGATGTCGTGATCTTCGACGTGCTGGGAGACGTGGTGTGCGGCGGGTTCGCGTCGCCGCTGCAGCACGCGGAACGCGGGCTCATCGTTTGCGCGAACGATTTCGACAGCATTTTCGCGATGAACCGGATCGCGGCGGCGATCCAGGCGAAGGCCAAGAATTACGGAATACGGATTGGCGGCGTCATCGCCAACCGCTCGAAGGCGACAGATCAGATCTACCGGTTCAACGAAGAGATCGGATTGGCGCGTCTGGCTCACTTCCCGGACCTCGACGTGATCCGCCGCTCCCGGCTGAAGAAGTCGACGCTGTTCGAGATGGAGCCGTCGCCGGAGCTTGAAGCCGTTCAGCAAGAATATCTGCGGCTGGCGGCTTCGTTGTGGGCGGGCACCGTACCGCTCGACGCACGGCCGATGAAGGATCGCGAGATCTTCGATTTCCTGGGGTACGACTGATGCATACGCTTTCCTATCGCCAGCGGCGCAGTGAATTGCAGACGTACTTCGACCGGACAGCGTCGGAGACGTGGGCGCGGTTGACGTCGGATGCGCCGGTCAGCGGTATTCGCCGCACGGTGCGGGCCGGCCGGGACCGGATGCGGGCGACGCTTCTCGACTGGATGCCGGCCGATCTTTCAGGCTGCCGCGTGCTCGATGCGGGGTGCGGGACGGGATCGATGTCGTTCGAAGCCGCGCGGCGCGGTGCCGATGTGGTCGCGATCGATCTGGCCGAGACACTTGTGACGCTCGCTGCGGAGCGGACTGCGAAATTGCGTTCAGAGCTGCCGTCGCGGGAGGGGTACGGCTCGATCCAGTTCCATGTCGGAGACATGCTCGATCCGGCGCTTGGCCGCTTCGATTATGCCGTCGCCATGGATTCACTGATCCACTACCGGTCGGCCGACATGGTTGCCATGCTTGGACGGCTCGCTGCGAACGTCGAGCGGGGGATGATCTTCACCTTCGCTCCCCGGACGCCGGCTCTGACGTTGATGCACGCGGTCGGCCGTTTCTTCCCCAGGCAGGACCGAGCCCCGGCCATCGAGCCGGTCGATGCCGGCGAACTCCGCCGGCATATCGCGGCAGAGCCGGCACTTTCGACTTTCCGCGAAACCAACGACGCCCGCGTGGATAGCGGTTTTTATGTTTCGGCGGCGATGGAGCTTCGCAGGGTATGAAGGGCTTCAACGACAAGCTGGCGCGGACGTGGGTGAATGTGAGCCCGCGCTTCCTGCCGTTTGCGGACGCGGCGTCGGCAGAATTGCCGCTCGGCCGTCTGCTGCGCTTGTCGTTGTTCCAGGTTTCGGTGGCGATGGCCTTCGTGCTGCTCAACGGCACGCTCAACCGCGTGATGATCGTTGAGCTTGGCGTGCCGACCTTCGTGGTGGCCATTGCGGTGTCGCTGCCGCTGCTGTTTGCACCCTTCAGGGCGTTGATCGGATTCAAGTCCGATACGCACCGGTCGGTCCTCGGCTGGAAGCGGGCGCCGTTCATCTGGTTCGGATCGTTGCTGCAGTTCGGCGGGCTCGCGATCATGCCGTTCGCGCTGATCCTCCTCTCTGGCGACACGACCGGGCCAGCGTGGATCGGGTATGCTGGTGCGGCGCTGGCATTCCTGTTGGTCGGCGCGGGGCTGCATACGACACAGACCGCGGGGCTGGCTCTGGCGACGGACATCGCGCCGGAGGATGCGCGGCCGCGGGTGGTGGCCTTCCTCTACGTGATGCTGCTCGTCGGCATGGTGGTGAGTTCGATCGTGCTGGGCTGGCTACTGTCCGAATTCAGCCAGCTTCGCCTCATTCAGGTGGTGCAGGGCGCGGCTGCTGTGACGATGATCCTGAATGTCGTGGCGCTGTGGAAACAAGAGGTGCGCGATCCGTCACGGACCCGCGGACGTGCTGCCGATGCGCCGGGATTCATGGAGAGCTGGCGCGAGTTGGCCCAATCCGGTCCGTGGACGCGCGTGCTGATCAGCGTCGGGCTCGGCACGGCCGCCTTCAGCATGCAGGACATTCTTCTGGAGCCCTACGGCGGCGAAATTCTGCATCTGTCGGTCGGGCAAACGACGGCGCTGACCGGGTTCCTCGCATGCGGGACACTGCTCGGGTTCGTCGTGGCTTCTGGCGCATTGACGTCGGGCTTCGATCCGTTCCGGTTGGCCGCTCTGGGTGCGGTGGCTGGTCTCTTCGCGTTTCCTGCGGTCATCCTTTCGGCGCACGTGGAGTCGGTGCAACTGTTCCGCGCCGGCACGATGCTGATCGGATTTGGCAGCGGGCTGTTCTCGGTCGGCACGCTGACGGCCGCGATGAACATGTCGACGGGGGCTAACAACGGTTTGGCGCTCGGCGCATGGGGCGCGGTGCAGGCGACGGCGGCCGGTACGGCGATCGCGCTCGGCGGCATCATCCGCGACGGCGTCAATGCGCTTGCCGCTTCGGGCCAGCTCGGGGAAGGGCTCGGCGGCGCCGCGACGGGCTACACCGCGGTCTACCATCTCGAGATTATTCTGCTTTTCGCAACGCTCATCGCCATCGGACCGCTCGCCGGTCTGGAGCGAATGAACAGGACACGCATGTCCGGAAAATTCGGCCTCGCCGAATTTCCCGGTTAGCTCAGGACTTCCATGGAGGTGAACTATGAAGGGTGAAATTATTGGCAACTTCGATGTCGCCCAGGTCACGTTGTACGTGTTCTGGATTTTCTTCATCGGGCTGATTTTCTATCTCCAGCGCGAGACTCGCCGCGAGGGCTATCCGCTCTTCTCCGAGCCGTCGAACACGCTGAAGCCGGGCGACCCGTATTTCATTCCGGAGGCAAAGGTCTTCAAGCTGCCGCACGGCGGCGAGGCGACGGCGCCCAACGGCAAATGGGATCAGCGGCCGATCAAGGGCGAGAAAATCGCCGTGTGGCCCGGCGCGCCAATCGAGCCGACGGGTGATCCGATGCTCGCGGAAATCGGTCCCGGCTCTTATGCGGAACGCGCCAACGTTCCGGACCGGATGGTCGACGGCAGCGCCAAGATCGTCCCATTCCGCGTGGCGTCGAATTTCGCGGTCAACGTCGAAGATCGCGATCCGCGCGGATTTGCCGTCGTCGGCGCGAACGGGGTTTCTGTCGGGACGATCAAGGATATCTGGATCGACCGCTCGGAAATCCTCATCCGCTACCTCGAAGCCGACCTCAACGCGGCCGGTGGCGTGGCAGGCCGTTCGGTCCTCATTCCGATGACGTTCCTGAAGATCGACAGCCGCCGCGGCACCGTGAACGTGAAGGCTCTGATGGGATCGCAGTTCGGTAATGTGCCGGCGCTGGCGAACCCGGATCAGATCACACTGCTCGAAGAGGAAAAGGTAACGGCCTACTACGGCGCCGGCACCCTTTATGCCGATCCCTCGCGCGCGGAGCCAATGCTGTGAGTCAAGAGTTCGAACACGAGCCCATTCCCGGGCTGCCCGCAAACCTGCCGGAGGGGGAACAGATCCTCTGGCAGGGTTCCCCATCCGCTGCAGCCACAGCATGGAGCGTGCTGCATATCGGCTGGGTGGGCGCCTATTTCGCCGTTCTCCTGATCTGGCGGTTGTTCGCGGGTCTGTCGGACGGCCACACCCTCACGCAAATCGCATTCGACAGCATCCCGCTAACCGCGGTTGCGGTGGCTGCGATCTGCATTCTCGCGTTGGTCGCGCGTCTCATCGCGCGGACGACGATCTACACGATTACCAACCGCCGCGTCGTGATGCGCTTCGGGGTGGCACTTCCGATCTCCGTCAATGTGCCGTTCAAAGCGATCCGCAGCGCGGGAGCCGCTTTGCGTGGCGACGGGACGGGTGACGTGGCGCTCGAAGTCGACGATCTCGGGCGGCTCTCGTACTTCCATCTCTGGCCGCATACGCGGGCCTGGCATGTGCGCAAGGCGCAACCGTCACTGCGCGCTTTGCCCGATGCGCAGAACGTAGCGACGCTCCTGTCGCGCGCGCTGCATACGGCAGTGGGTTCGGCGGAGAAGGCGGTTCGGCCTCAGGCGGCCGTGCGGCCAGCGGCAGCACAGACGGCACCTGGCGGCGCCACGCCAGCGGCCGCGTAAACCTGAAGGAGAACCGCCGTGCACGAAGAAGCCATCGACGCCAAGCCATTTCCCAGAGGCATGCTGATCGCAGCGGCCGCGATGATCGGCCTGTCGATCGTGTTGGCCGGATCTGCACGGCTGTGGGACTTCGGGGCGACGCGGGTCGCGTACGCGCCCGTGGCGGATCAACGCGACCTCCACTTCACGGATCTGGAGGCCGGCTCGGTCGGCGTCGTCGATGCCGACCGCCAGCAGCAGATCGCGGAACTGAAGCCCGGTGAAGACGGCTTCGTCCGCGTGGTGATGCGCAGCATGGCCCGTGACCGCGCGGTCGCGGGCATTCAGTCGGACAAGGCGTTCCGCCTCGCCCGGCACAACGACGGTACTCTGTCACTGACTGACTTGGCGACTGGCGAGGTCGTCATGCTCAATGCGTTCGGGGCCATGAATACCAAGGCCTTCGAACCCTTTCTCGCCTTGGGGAGAACGAAACCATGATGCTTTCAATCTTTCGCGGACCGCCACCCGAAGTGGTCAGTTGCACCATTGAAATCGAGAACACGTTCGAGAGCCTGCATGCGCACGTCGACCTGCACGGCACGAAGCCGGTGGAAGCGGGCGATGAAGTTCTCGTGCACGGCGATCCCATCCGCGTGCCCTACGGCGAGAAAGTCGTGCTCAAGCGGCAGGCGACCGTGACGCGGGCGACGCCCGTCGAGCGTCTGATGACGAAAATCGCCGCCCGGCTGGAATTCACCGAACTCTACGAAGTGAGTTTTTCTTCGGGGAGGAAGCTATGACCATCGAAACATTCGGGCGCACGGCGCCAAACGAGACCACGGCGGCGGCAGCCAGCGAAACGCTGCTCAGCCCACGCTTCTACACGACCGATTTCGAAGAACTCGACCGGATCGACGTGTCGTCGCTCAGGACCGAGTGGGATGCGCTTTTGGCCGAAATGCGGGCCGACACGAACCGGGGTCATTTCCGGCGAACGGACGCCTGGGACGACTTCGATCTGAATGCGCTGCCGGAAGGCCTCAGAAAGGAATTTATCGATTTCCTCGTCAGTTCGCTGACATCGGAATTCTCCGGCTGCGTGCTCTATGCGGAAATGAAGAAGCGCGGCAAGAACAAGGATATTGTCGAGCTCTTCAAATATATGAGCCGCGATGAAGCCAGACATGCCGGCTTTATCAATGACACGCTGCGCGATTTCGATATCGGCATCGATCTGGGGTTCCTGACGAAAGCGAAGAAGTACACATTCTTCAAGCCGAAGTTCATCTTCTACGCGACCTATCTGTCCGAGAAAATCGGATACGCCCGCTACATTACGATCTTCCGGCATCTGGAGCGGCACCCTGACCGGCGCTTCCACCCGATTTTCAAGTGGTTCGAAAAGTGGTGCAACGACGAGTTTCGCCACGGCGAAGCGTTCGCGCTCTTGATGCGTTCCAATCCGCATTTGCTGGAGGGCGTGAATAAACTTTGGGTGCGGTTCTTCGTGCTGGCGGTCTATGCCACGATGTTTGTGCGCGATCACGCCCGGCCCGAATTCCACAAAGCAATCGGAATTGATCCGACGGATTACGATATGCGGGTATTTCGGCTCACTTCGGAGATTTCCCGCCAAGTTTTTCCGGTCGAGCTTGACATCGAAAATCCGAAATTCCTGCAGAGGCTGCAGAAGTTGCGTGCGATCAACGACCGGATCGACGCGCTGGAAGGCCAGGAAGGGATCGGTGCCCGTTTGCGCCGCTTCGGACTTGGCGTGTCGGCCGCCGGAACGTTCGTGCGGATGTATCTGATGAAGCCGCGGGACAATCCGCTGCCGCAGCAGATCCGTCTGGAGCCGATCTGGTAAGGGACCGAGGGAGAGACATCGTTGCTGGACTACGGCCTACCCGTGCTGTTCGTTTTGTTCGCCTGGTGGTTTCTCACCGGGGCGGTGCTCTACATCGTGGGGCTGCCGCGAAAGACGGTGCGCTGGTCGATGGTCTCGGCGACGGTCGTCGCTCTTGGCGCAATGATGGCGCTCTGGCTTACGGCCGGCGATACGTCGCCGGCCGCCGCCTACACGGCGTTCCTTGCGGCTCTTTTCGTCTGGGGCTGGCACGAGGTGAGTTTTCTGACGGGGACCGTTACCGGTCCGCGGACGACGGAAGCGCCGCGCCATTACCGGGGCCGTGCGGAACTATGGCCGGCAGTCGAGACGCTGCTCTATCACGAGGCCGCCATTCTGCTGACCGGCGCCGCACTGTTTGCGATGCTGTGGGGCTCGCCCAATGACGTCGGCCTTTGGACGTTCGTCATCCTCTGGGTGATGCGAATCAGCGCCAAGCTCAATGTCTTTCTGGGTGTTCCGAACCTGACGGAAGAATTCCTGCCGGCGCATCTCACCTACCTCAAGACCTACTTCTGCCGGCGCGGGATGAACCTGCTTTTTCCCGTGTCGGTGACGTTATCGACCATCGCCACGTGGCTGCTGATTGGGGAGGCCGGAAATGCCGCCGCCCCATTCGAACAGATCGCTTTCACATTCCTGGCCACCCTCATGGCGCTGGCGCTGATCGAGCACTGGTTCCTGGTGGTGCCGTTGCCATCGGCCGCGCTGTGGTCCTGGGGTCTTGCATCGCGACAGGATCGCGGCGGCGCTGACGCATCGCCAGGCCTGTCGCGTGCCGCCGTCACCGTCAAACCCGATCCGCCTCAACCCGTGAGTGCCACCATCTTCTAGACTACCGGCTGTGCCTTTCGAGCGGCCGTAAGCGTGAAAGAAACCGGAGAAGAACAATGGACTACCTGTCGATCTTCCGCGAGCAACTCGACGGTCTCAGGGCCGAAGGACGCTACCGAGTCTTCGCGGACTTGAAACGGCAGTGCGGTTCGTTTCCCACGGCCCTGCATCATTCGCAGGCCGGTACGCGCGCAATCACTGTCTGGTGCTCCAACGACTATCTCGGGATGGGGCAGAATCCGGCGGTGCTGGCAGCAATGCACAAGGCGATCGACGAGGCGGGTGCAGGCTCTGGTGGCACGCGCAATATTTCCGGCACCACGCATTATCACGTCGAACTCGAATATGAGATCGCCGACCTGCACGGCAAGGAATCGGCGCTGCTTTTCACATCGGCTTACGTGGCCAACGAAGCAACGCTGTCGACGCTCCAGCGGCTCATCCCGGGCATCATTGTTTTCTCGGACGAGAAGAACCACGCCTCGATGATCGAAGGCATCCGGCATGGCAACGGGCCGAAGAAGATATTCCGGCACAATGATGTCGAGGACCTGGAAAAGAAGCTGAAAGAGGCGCCGATCGGTTCGCCGAAGCTGATCGTGTTCGAGAGCGTCTATTCGATGGACGGTCACATCGCGCCTATCGCCGCCATTTGCGATCTGGCCAAGAAATACGGTGCCATGACCTACCTCGACGAGGTGCATGCGGTGGGCCTTTATGGCCCGCGCGGCGGCGGCATTGCCGAGCGCGAAGGCCTGATGGACCGAATCGACATCATCAACGGCACGCTTGCGAAGGGTTTCGGCGTGATGGGCGGCTATATCGCGGCGAAACGCGATATCTGCGACGCGATCCGCTCGTTCGCTTCAGGCTTTATTTTCTCGACATCGCTGGCGCCGGCGATCACGGCGGGAGCACTTGCCAGTATGCGGCACCTCAAGGCCAGCACGGTGGAACGCGAGCGGCATCAGGAGCGGGCGCGCACCTTGAAAACGAAACTCAAGGACGCGAACATTCCGTTCATGGCCAATCCCAGCCACATCGTGCCGGTGATGGTCGGCGATCCTGTACACTGCAAGGCGGTGACGGATACGCTGCTCGGCCATTACGGCATTTATGTGCAGCCGATCAATTATCCGACCGTGCCGAAGGGAACCGAGCGGATGCGGCTGACGCCGGGACCGACGCACACCGACCAGCAGATGGCGGTTCTGGTGGCGGCTCTCAGCGATCTTTGGAATGCCTGCCCAATGGCGAACGGCAAGTTCGTGCGGCTGGCCGCCGAGTAGGGACGCTGTTCGGGGTCTGGTTACGGTTGGTGGACGCGTAGGACATCCTGGCGCTTGATCGGCGCGCGTGTGTTCTCTACGCACGATCCATGCAGGATCGAGCGCCCATTCCAATTCTCCAATCAATTGCTCCGCTGGCACAGAAGCGAAGTGCGTGGCTCGTGGATATTTGGGGCGTGATGCATAACGGCGTCTCGCCGTTTCTCAACGCTGCTGAGGCGTGCGAACGGTTCCGCAAAGCCGGCGGCACGGTGCTGTTATTGTCGAATGCGCCGCGGCCCGCCGCTTCGGTGGTGGAGCAACTCGATCGGATCGGCGTCCCGCGCGGATCCTACGATGCGATTTTGACGTCGGGGGATGCGTCGCGGGACATGATCGTGCGTGAGGCCGGAGCAGGACGGATGCTTGGCCATATCGGACCGGAGAGAGACCGGGGCCTATTCGGACCTGATGTCAGCGTTGTGCCGCTCCAGAAAGCCGAGACGGTTGTCTGTTCGGGTCTGTTCGACGACGAGCGCGAGACGCCGGAGACGTATCTGGAAGTTCTGGCGCACCTCAAGAAGCGGGGTGCGGACATGATTTGTGCCAATCCCGATCTGACTGTGGAGCGCGGCGGGCGGATCATCTACTGCGCCGGTGCGCTGGCCAAGGCGTACGAAGACATGGGCGGTCAGGTTGCGTACGCCGGGAAGCCCCATCTGCCGGTCTATGATCTTGCCTTCGAACGGCTGGCCGCATTGCGCAATGAACCGGTCGCACGGGATCGCGTGCTGGCGATCGGTGACGGAGTGGGCACGGACATTGCGGGGGCGGCAGCCGCGGGCATCGATTCCGTCTATATCGCCAGCGGGGTGCATGCCGGGCCGGGCGGGCGCATCGATGAAGCGACTTTGGAGGAAATTTTCGCCGGTGTGGCTGGCCGTCCGATCGCGGCCATGAACGGTTTGGCCTGGGTGTGACGGCACCGGGTTCAGCGGCGGACCGGCACGAGTTCGAACTGGTGAACATCGGTGCGGCCTAACGCGAACGCGCCGGCGCACATGGCGAGGTAAAGCCGCCAGCCGCGCAGGAACCCTTCTTCATAGCCAAGCGCACGGATGTCGGGCAGGGCGGCGTCGAAGCGGCCGAGCCACTCGCGGCAGGTGCGGGCGTAATCCTGGCCAAACGAGAAGACATCGCAAACCGCGAGGCCGGCGCGTTCGGATTCCTGTTTGAAGCGCGAGACGGACGGCAGCATGCCGCCGGGAAAGATGTGGTGGCGGATGTAGTCGCTCGACAGGCGGTAGCTGGGGAAGAGAGTTTCGCTGATGCTGATGGTTTGGATGACGGCGACGCCGTTTGTTGCAAGGCGCTCGCGCAACGTCTGGAAATAGGCCGGCCAATAGCGTTCGCCGACGGCTTCGAACATTTCAATGGAAACGATCGATCCGAACGTGCCGCGTTCCTTGCGATAGTCCTGAAGCTTGATATCGGCGGACGGCCCTACGCGTGCCGCGGCGTAGGCGTGCTGGCGGGGTGATATGGTGAGAGCCGTGACGCCGTGGCCGGCGTGCGTAGCTGCTTCCGTAAATCCGCCCCAGCCGCAGCCAATTTCGAGCACTTGGCCGGACGTGCCCCCAATGCGCTCCAGAATGCGCGCGTATTTGGCCCTTTGTGCGCTTTCGAGATCCGTTTCGGGCTTAGCGAAGAGCGCGCTCGAGTAGGTCATCGTCGGGTCGAGCCAGCGGGCATAGAAGTCGTTGCCCACGTCGTAATGGGCCATGATGTTGGCTTGCGAACCCTTGAGGGAATTCCGGCGGAAGATCCATTCCAGGAGAACGCTGCGGATGCGGTGCAGATAGGTGCCCCAGGCGAGGCGACCGAGGCCGTCGATGTTCAACATCAAGACCGTGAGCAGGGGCTCCAGGTCTGGACTTTCCCACCAGCCGGCCATGTAGGCATTGCCGAGGCCGATGTCTCCTTCGGCGAGCGCGGCGTTGATGGTGCGCCAGTCCTTGATGTGCATGGTGCCGTGCGGACCGCTGCTGGCGCCTGTGAACGTGCGCTCGATGCCTTCGGGCGTGGTGACGGTCAAGGTTCCGGCGCGCGTCGCGCGTTCCAAAATGCTCAGCGCCTTGCGGCCGATAAGTGGCATCGTCGTCATGTCTGCTCCGGAGTAATGGACGCCGGCCTGGGGCCGTGAGAGGGTGTCACCAGTTCGCCGGGGGCGGCCGGTTTTGAGAAGATCCTATGGCCGCGCATGTACAGGCGGGCGGCATGGTAGTGAATCAGCAGCACGACCTGCAGGGTCGGGAACGGATGGCGCAGGAAGTTGCGGAACAACGCGCGGGACGTGAGTTCCGTCAGGCGGCCGCCAATGGTTGCGGAAAGGGCACGGCGGCCTTCGCGATAGAGATCGACGCGGATCGATACGCGGTCGGGCTTCTCGATGAAACGGAAGCGGTATTCCCCGTCGATGGGAAAAAACGGCGACACATGGAAAACTTTCTCGGCCGCAATTTCTTCATCGGGTCCGATGGGCGCGCCATCCGGCTTTCGGCAAAGATAGCAGTGGCGCTCGCCAAACGTATTGTTGACCTCAGCGAGGACGGCCGATAGTGCGCCGCCGCGGTCGTGGCAGAGCCAGAAGCTGACCGGATTGAAGCCGAACCCGAGGACGCGCGGGAGCGTGACCAGCGTGACCTCGCCGTCTGGAAGTTCAGCACCGATGCTGTGGAATGCTGCGCGCAACCAGACTTCGATGCCGGTTTTGCTGTCGCCATAGTCGCGATCGTTGAGTGCGAACAGACCCCATCCGTTGCGGTTGAGAAAGCGGCGCTTCAGGTGCGGGAGGGCTGCGACCGGGACGTGGAGATAGGTGAGATCGTGTGCAAGCGTATAGGGCTTCGGCGTATATCGCGCGTGGGTAATGCGCGCCTGCAGCAGGCCGCGTGCAATGGGTGCGTCGTTGCTGAATGCCGTTGCCGCGTTCAAAGCCATGGGATCGTCATCCCCTTTGCTTGCACGACACGCACGGCGCTCCACAGGCCGTCTTCGTGAAACCCGTTGCGTTGCCAGGCACCACAGAACCAAAGTCCGCGCTGGCCCTGAATTGAGGGGATGTCGTTCTGGGCGGCGACGGATTGGCGCGAAAATACGGGATGGCGGAAGATGTGGCGATCGATGACTTTCGAAGGGTGGATTTCGCGGTCGGGATTGAGACTGACGAAAACGTCCTCGCCGGGCAAGGACTGCAACTTGTTCATCCAGTAAGTCACCGAAACCTGATTGGCCGTTTCGGGGCCGCCCGCCGCATAAACCCAACTCGCCCAGGCTGCTTTGGCTTTTGGCATCAGCGCTGCGTCGGTGTGCAGTACAGCAGGATTGTCCCGAAATTCGAAAGCGCCCAGAACGTGACGCTCGCCGGGCGTGGGTTCGGTCAGCATCGCGAGCGACGCGTCCGCGTGCGCGGCCAGCACGACTTCGTCGAAACGTTCTTGCCTTCCTGCTGCCGTCACGACCTCGAACCCACCCTGTGACGTGCGAACTTCCCGGACCGGATCGCCGGTGCGAACGCGGTCTGCGAGACGCTCGACGATGCGGCGGACGTACTGTTGACTTCCCCCATCGACAGTCCGCCACTGATGATGCCCATTGACCGACAAAAGTCCATGATTGTCGAAAAATCGGACGAAGGTCTTGGCCGGAAATTCGAGCATCTGGCGAGGCGGCGTACTCCAGATGGCGGCGCCCATGGGCACCAGGAAACGATCCTTGAACCATGCGCCGGGTGAGAGGCGGTCGATGAATTCACCCAGTGTGGGGTCGCCGGGTTCGTCGAGCACGCTCTTGGCCGAACGGAAAAAACGCACAATGTCGGTCAGCATGCGAAGATAACGGGGAGATGCCATGTTCTTTTTCTGCGCGAAGAGCCCGGCCAGCGAACTGGCGCAGAATTCAAGTTCGCCATCGCCGTAGCGGACACCGAACGACATGTCGCTCGGCTTGGTGCGTACGGACAGCGCGGCGAAAAGTTTCGTCAGGAGCGGGTAGTTGACTTCGTTGTAGACGATGAAGCCCGTGTCGACCGGCAGAGCGGCTCCGTGGCGGGTCACATTGACGGTGCGGGAGTGACCGCCGGGCCGCATTCCGGCCTCGAACACGACCACGTCGTGGGCTTCGCTCAACATATATGCGCACGAAAGGCCCGAGATCCCCGCTCCGACAACTGCTATGCGCGCCACTGTTCCGTATCCCCACTCGCCCGTATGTTGATCTACGAAGTGGGTCTCGCGGCGGTTCACATTGGATCCGGTCGCCCCCTCAAGGCGTTAAACTATTCGCGTGTTGCTCGCAAAACTCTCTAGGTCCCGGTTATGCTGATTGCCCTCGCCGCAAGCTTTGCCGTGCTGTCAGCCGTCATGGGATTTGCGTTTCTGGTGGCGATGCGGACCGGCAACGGCGGATGGGCAGATACAATCTGGACCTTCGGCGTCGGGCTGGCGGCGCTGACCGCTATCTGGATGCTGGGCTCTCCCGAGCTTGGCCCGCGCCACTTACTGGCCGGGGGGCTGGCAGCAATCTGGTCGCTCCGGCTCGGGTTATACCTCTATGGGCGGACGCGCGGCAGCCGGGAAGATCAGCGCTACGCCGCCCTGCGGCGTGAATGGGGCGACGCGCATCCGCAACGGCTCTTCCTGTTCCTGCAAGCGCAGGCCCTCGCGGCAATTCCGTTGGCCGGGGCCATTGCTCTGGCAGCGAACAGGCCGGGTCCGATCGATGCCTTCGATGTCGCGGGCGCGCTGGTATTGTTGGCCGGCGTGATCGGAGGTGCCGTTTCGGATTGGCAACTGGCGCGCTTCAAGGCCGATCCGGGAAATAAGGGCCGCGTCTGCGACGAGGGGCTATGGAGTTTGTCGCGGCATCCCAACTATTTCTTCGAGTGGCTCGCGTGGTGCGCTTGGCCGCTGATCGCCTTCGATATCGTGGGCTATCCCATCGGGCTCTTCGCGCTGCTCGCACCCGTGTTGATGTACTATCTGCTGGTTCACGTGTCGGGTGTGCCGCCACTGGAGGCACACATGGAGCGTTCCAGGCCGGAAGCATTTGCCGCTTACAAAGCGCGCGTGCCTGTGTTTTTTCCTAAACTGCCGTAGGGATCAGGGGACATAGCAGGGAATTGCAATGACACTCATGCCGGCATCGATAATTGCTGGAGCCATTCGAACCGTCGAGAGCGTGACCCTGCCCGACAGCGTATTGCGGTTCGCCGTTCAGTCGCTCATCGGCACGCGTGCGCGATCTCAGGAGCCGAGCGACATTATCGATCGGGCCTTTGCCGACGACATGAAGCGGCGTGCCATCGCGCTGCACACCGAGGCTGCGAACGAACAACATTACGAACTTCCGGAAGAATTCTTCGGGCTCACGCTTGGTCCGCAGCGCAAGTATTCGTGCTGCTACTACGAAACCGGCAACGAGACGCTGGGCGAGGCGGAGAACGCGGCTCTTGCGATTACGGCAGAACGGGCCGGGTTGGCTGATGGGCAGCGGATTCTCGAACTGGGTTGCGGCTGGGGTTCGCTGACGCTCTACATGGCTGCGCGGTATCCGGCGGCGGCGATTACAGCGGTTTCGAACTCGGCCAGCCAACGCCGGTACATCGAAGGGCAGGCGCGGGCACGCGGTCTTGACAATGTGCGCGTCGTGACCTGCGATATGAATGCCTTCTCTCCGGACGGTCCGTTCGACCGCGTGGTGTCGGTCGAAATGTTCGAACACATGTCGAACTGGGAGGCACTGCTCGCGAAGGTGCGCGGCGCGTTGGGTCCGCAGGGCCGTCTTTTCATCCATGTCTTCTCGCACCGCTCGACGCCCTACCGCTTCGATCACACGGATCCGACGGACTGGATCGGGCAGCATTTCTTTACCGGCGGCATCATGCCGAGCGACGGCTTGATCCGGCAATTTCCGGGTCTGGTGGAAGTCGAGGACGAATGGCGCTGGAGCGGGACCCACTACGCGCGCACCGCCACGCAGTGGATCGAAAACTTCGATCGCAACGAACCCGCGATCGACCGGATTTTGCGCGAAGTTTATGGCCCCAAGGCCGGATTGTGGAAGCGGCGCTGGCGGCTTTTCTATCTGGCGACCGAGGGGCTGTTCGGGCATGCGAATGGGGACGAGTGGGGCGTGAAGCACTACCGGCTGCGCCCGGCAACTTGAGGCCTCAAGAGCCCGCGTACCACTTGGCCGCGAGCGTACCGGCGACAGCGGCCGTTGCGGTGAGGAACGTGCCCCAGGCAAGATCCATCAATGTAATGAATGTGGGCCAGACTTTCAGGGTTGCCTGATTGGTCAGATCGTAGGTGCCATAGCAGACGAGGCCGAGCAGTGCGCCATTCAGCGCCGCGGTCTGAAGGCTGCCACCGTTGGCGAGCGCGGGAGAAACGGCGAACCACACGATGCCAAAGATATAGAGCAAATAGAACGCAATCGCCGGGGCGACGCGAATGCCGTCAGGGAGCAAGAGTTCGCCGATATTCTGGCGATAGACGTTGATCATCGACGTCAGCCAAACGCTGTCGACGAGGGCCATGTAGAGGCCGGCGGCGAGATAAGCGACGGCGTATTGCATGGTTCACCTTATGTGAGCGCCGTCCTGACGCCGGCCGGATGCTGACTTCACAGGTAAACGGCGTGGACATTCGGTTGGTTCACCGGATTTTACACCCAGGTCATTTCACCGCCGGCCAGAACCAGCACTTTATCCTGCGGACTTACCAGATCGGGGATCGATTCCGGGTCGAGGCCCAAGACGTGCGCGCGCAGGCATCGCGAGACGCCACCGTGCGAGGCGATGACCGTATCGCGCTGGAGGGTCTCGGCCCAGTCGATCGTGCGGAGCAGGAGGTCAGCGTAACTTTCGCCGCCGACCGGGCGCCAGCGGAATGGGTCGCGCTCGCGGTCGGCGAGGCCGTGGGGGTCGGATTGCGGCAGGCTTGACTGGAGCTGGCCTTCCCAGGCGCCGTAGGAAAGTTCGATCAGGCGGCGGTCGATCCGGTACGCGGCGGGGTCGAGGCCGAGGGACGTGCGCAGAATTTCCATCGTCTCGCGCGTGCGGACCAGGGGGCTTGCGACGAAATCGGCTTGCGTGATGGCAGGCAGAAAGGCGCGAAGTGCGTCGCCGTTACGGCGGGATTGATCACGGCCGCGGGCGTTCAATGGAATATCGGTCTGGCCCTGGTAACGCCGCTCGGCATTCCAGTCGGTTTCGCCGTGGCGAACGAAGTAGAGTTTCAGGCCGGGGCGCATGCTCTGTCTGGTCGGGTTCGCGGGCTCGGTTCACTCAATGTAGGAGTTCCCGGCTCGCGATGCGACCCGTTGAAGGCAGCGATCAGCCGTCGCTCTTCACGACGGATATATCGGGCGCGTCTTCGTTTTTCATGCCCTGGACGTGATAGCCGCTGTCGACGTGGTGGATTTCTCCGGTTACGCCGCGGGACAGGTCGGAGAGTAGGTAGAGTCCCGCGCCGCCCACATCTTCGATCGTGACCGTACGGCGGAGCGGCGAATTGTATTCGTTCCAGCGCAGGATGTAGCGGAAATCGGAAATCCCCGACGCGGCAAGCGTCTTGATGGGACCAGCGGAAATTGCGTTGACGCGGATGCCGGTGCGGCCAAGATCGGAAGCAAGGTAGCGGACACTCGCTTCCAAGGCTGCTTTGGCGACGCCCATGACGTTGTAGTGCGGCATGACTTTTTCGGCGCCGTAGTAGGTCAGCGTGATGATCGAGCCGCCGTTGGTCATCAGTTTCTCGGCGCGCTGGGCCAGCGCGGTCAGCGAGAAGCACGAGATCAGCATCGTCTGGGAGAAGTTTGCTTCCGTGGTATCGACGTAGCGGCCGTCGAGTTCGTTCTTGTCGGAAAAGGCGATGGCGTGGACGAGGAAATCGAGACGGCCCCATTGCTTTTCGATTTCGGCAAACAGCGCATCGATGGACGATTTGTCCGAGACGTCACAGGGAAGGACCAGTGAGGCGCCGAGTTCGGCGGCGAGCGGTTCGACGCGCTTTTTCAGTGCGTCGCCCTGGTATGTGAGTGCCAGTTCGGCGCCCTGGGCGGCGACTGCGCGCGCGATACCCCAAGCGATCGACCGGTTGTTGGCGACGCCCATGATGAGGCCGCGCTTGCCAGCCATGAGGTTGCCCGCCGGCACGCCATCGCCTGCTCCTGGTTCAGCCATGAGCTGTTAATTCCTTATGTCCCGTGCGTGTGAATTGTGCCGCATCCTACACAAAAGACTTGTGCGGTCCAGTCACAGGCCTGCTGTTCTTCGGTCGGAAAGGGGGTCGCACTGCGGATTCCAGCCGATGAATGTCAAGCTATTGATTTGCATGGAATAATTTATTGCGCGACGGTGCGCCTTGTTGGGTAACGCAGGCGCGGCCGATCGCCCCGGCGGGGCTCGGTTCGCAGCCGGAGCGTCAGCCTTCGAGCGTCCAGACACCTGTTGGGCTGCGGCAGGCGACGCCTTCGGCTTTGCGCGTCTTGTCGCCTGTCGTCAGCATGACGATGAGGTGGCGGCAGACGTTGCCCTCTACATTCTTGAACGACGTGGTTGGCTTGACGAGGCCGGAGATGCTGCCGTTGCCGCGATGCCAGACGTAGGTGGCGCCGTCAGCCGTGCCGGAGAGGGCCTGCTGGACGCGGGCGAGTACGGCCACTTCGTCGGCTGGATCGAGGGCTTGATCGGTCCTGTCACCGGGTGTCAGGTCGGCGTACTTCGGTTTCTGGCGGCGGATCGATGTGCCTGGGCAGTTGCATTGCGGGGTCTGAGCTTGTGCAACCGCGACCGGCGGTGTGCCCTCTGCGAGCGCGTCGCCGGGGAAAAGAAGGATGGCCGCGACGAATGCGAAGGCGGTCAGGCCGCCGGCGGCAAGCGGGAGCAGGGAGAGGTCTTCACGCATGACTTTACTCGCACTCGAAACGAACGACACACGATTGGCCGCTACTGGGCCAGCGGCCATGTTCGCCCAACAAGGATAAAAAAGTATCAACGGACGTACCAATCCCGTGTCAGCGGGCGTACCCATTAAGAACTATTGAATGCAAAGCGCCCATCATTGCGGGCCGGACAACAGACGAGGCAGGCGGCATGAGCGAGAGGCCACACGAGGCGAGTGCCGGCGATTTCGCCGAAGCCCTCGAACCGTTTTTGCTTTTCGAGGGCTGGTTTGCAGCCGCGCGCGAAAAGGAGATCAACGATCCGAATGCCATGGCGCTCGCGACGAGCGATGCATCGGGGATGCCGAACGTGCGCATGGTGCTGTTGAAGGGCGTCGATGGACCGGGCGTGCCGGGTCGCGGATTCGTATTTTATACCAACCTGGAAAGTGCGAAGGGGCAGGAACTGGCCACCAATCCGCAGGCGGCAATCGTGTTTCACTGGAAGAGCCTGCTCCGCCAGGTGCGGGCGCGAGGTGTCATCACGCCAGTTGGGGACGACGAGGCGGATGACTATTTCGCTTCCCGGCATCGCACGAGCCGCATCGGTGCGTGGGCGTCGAAGCAGTCACGGCCGCTGGAAAGCAGGCTGGCCTTGGAAAAAGCGGTGGCGGTGGCGACCGCGCGCTTCGGGATCGGCACGGTTCCCAGGCCGCCCCATTGGTCCGGCTTCAGGCTGACGCCACTTGAGATCGAGTTCTGGGCCGACCGGCCGTTCCGGCTGCACGACCGCGTGCAATTCCGGCGCGAGACGCCGGATGCGGGCTGGACGAAGACGCGGCTTTATCCGTGAAACGTGGTGGGCTCAGCCGGCAACGAGATTGCGCACGGCTTTGACCATATGGCCGTTGCCGGCGATGACGTCGCCACTTTCGAGCATTTTGTCGGTGCCCTTGAGGTCGGTGACGATGCCGCCGGCTTCGCGCACGATCACGATGCCCGCAGCCAGATCCCACGGCTTCAAATTGCGTTCCCAGTAGCAGTCAAATCGGCCGGCGGCGGTCCAGGCGAGGTCGAGCGCGGCTGAACCGGTGCGCCGAATACCGGCGACTTCGCGCATGGCGGTCGACATTTCCTTCATGAAGTTCGGGTGGCCCGGCCGGCCGCGGTGGGGAATGCCGGTGGCGACGACGGCATCGCCGACGATCTTGCGCGCGGCAACACGCAGCCGGCGTTTTTCGTTCAAGAAGGCGCCTTTGCCCTTCTCGGCGGTGAAGAGTTCGTCGGCGATCGGGTTATAGACGAGGCCGGCGACGAGTTGACCTTCGCGTTCGAGCCCGATTGAGATGGCGAACATCGGGATGCCATGCAGAAAATTCGTCGTGCCGTCCAAGGGGTCGATGATCCAGCGGTGCGACTTGTCGGCGCCTTCGACCTCGCCGCCCTCTTCCATCAGGAAGCCATACTGTGGGCGCGCACGGTTCAGTTCCCTGAAAAGAACCTCTTCGGCTTTGTGGTCGGCGGCTGAGACGAAATTGGCGGGGCCTTTCACCGAGACCTGCAACTGTTCGACTTCGCCGAAATCGCGCACGAGAGATCGCGCCGCCTTGCGGGCAGCCTGAGTCATGACATTCATCAGTGCGGAAGCGGGCATGGGTGTCGGGTCGAACGGACAACAGGAGGGGATTAGCCGGGGATCACGCTCTAGCGGAGTGTGAGCTGTTTGTCCTGCCATTCCTGCGCGGCCTTTTGGGCGCTTTTCTTTTGGCTGTCCGGCAGCGCATCGACCAGGAGATCAAGTTTTTCATCGGCAACGCCGCCGGCCTTGGCGATCAGGCGCCATTTGGCAGCCTCGGCGGGGTCCTTGGGAACACCGCCGGCGCCTTCCTGGTGAATCCAGGCGAGGCGGTTCTGCGCCCCGGCAATTCCGTTTTCGGCGGCGGTTTGAAGAAATGGTATGGCCTTGCTCTCGTCTTCCTTGAGGCCGAACCCGCGCATCAGCATGACCGCATATTCGTACTGGGCGGAAACGAGGCCCTGGCGCGCGGCCTTCGACATCCAGGTCGCCGCCGCGATCGCGTCCGCTTCGACGCCGACGCCCTTCTGGTACAGCGCGGCGAGGTCGTACTGCGCCTGGGCGATGTTCTTTTCGGCGGCGTACTGGATGTGCTTGGCGGCGCGATGTGGGTTTTCGGGCTTGCCGTCGCCCTTCAGAAAGAGAAGCCCAAGATTGTAATTGGCCAGCGGATCGCCCGTGGCAGCGGCCTTTTCATACATGGCCGCAGCCGCAACGCGATCCTTACCGATGCCGCGGCCTTCGGCCAGCATGTTGCCAATGGCCAACATGGCGGGGATGTCGCCAAGTTCGGCGGCGCGGGCATACCAACGCGCCGCAGTGATGTCGTCCTTGCCGACGCCGAGGCCGCCTTCATAGATGCGCGCAACAAGTGTGTGGGCCTGCGGGTCGCCGAGGGCTGCCCTGCGTTCGGCGAGGGAAAGTGCCGTGAGGTACTGGCCCTGGTCGAAGGCCATGTAGGCGGCATCGTCGTCGGGCAAGGGTTTGGCGGCAGGCACTTCGGCAGGTGCGGGATCGTCCACACCGCTTTTGCCGGAGACAAGGTCGGGCAGAGCGATCTGGCCGGTTGCCACGAGCACGGCCGCCGCGCCGGCGCCGGCGCCGGTAACAAGCAGGAGGGCTAGTACCGTTTTGTTCATCTACTTTTCTCAGGACGCCAGTGCGGGAGAAGACACAGCGGCCGCGAAGGACATTATGAAGGCGGCGACGCCGCTTTCGGGCAATTCCGCTGGGACGCGAACGGCGATGAAGTCAGCGCCGGCGGCGGCAAGCGCCTGCGCTTCGTCGGGTGTTTCGACGTCGAAGGCGACGCACGGAATCTCGAAAATTTCCGACCACCAGGAAATCAACTCCAGGCGGCGGGCGCGCGCGGTCGCACGATCCTCGACGTGCGGCGGGATGCCAAAGGCGATGTAATCCGCGCCCTCCTCGCCAAGTGTCATCGCGTCATGGCGCGTGCGGCCAACATCGACGCCGACGATGAAGCGTGTGCCAAGGATGTCGCGCGCCTCGCGATAGTCCGCCGCTATGGACTTGGAAGCCGGCACATGGAGGCCGTCCGCTTTCACGACACGGGCGAGGGCGGCATCCCCGAAGATAAGAGTCGCGATGCCGAGTGCCTGGATTTGTTCAACGGCGAGCGCGAGTTCCGGGGTGGGCATCGGCTCAGTGGGATCGATTTCCAGGACGATCGTGGCCACAGGTGCCGCTTCGGCCGCGACTTTGGCATTGGTATGCAACGCGGCTGCCGATCCTGCGCGCGCGGACATCATGAGTACGATCTGCGTGCGAATCTCGTCGTCAGCCATGCTGGCCGGTTCTTTCAACTGTTTGATCGGGCGACGTTATTTTGGAGCCTGCGGGCTTTACGCGCGGCTCGCGGACGCTGTTTGCGCTAGGCGCTATCCGGGCGGATTGAGGCGGAAACGTGGCCACACGAGACATTGGAAAGTGGGCACAAAGGTATCGTCCGGATTGGCATATGCCCACCAAATCGCCATGATCGGCCCGGACTTTCGTGCTGCGTTTGAAAAAGAATTTTGACCGACAGAACAATCGCGCATCCGGAGACCATCTTAATGAGCCCATTGCATCCGATTCGCACCGCGGCCACCGCCGGGATGCTGGGTCTCATTTGGTTGACGGGCGGGGCTTTGGCCGCGCCGGCCGATGAACCCTCTCAAGCCGCGCCTGCCGCAACGGAAGCAGGGTCGCCGCCCCCGGCAGCGGCGACGCCTGCCGTCGAACCCCCGCCGATCCTGGCAGCAGCACTCAAGCGGCTTCAGGACGGGTCTTTCTCGGCCAACTACGCGAAGGACGATGTTGCGGCCGCCGAGCAATTCTACGGCGCGCGCAAGGATCCGCTCTGGATCACGGGGACGGGTTTCAACGATCGCGCCAAGGCGCTCATCGGCGAGATCGGCAAAGCAGAACACTGGGGGCTAGATCCCAGGGCATTTCCTCTGCCTGACGCATCGGCGACCCTTGCCGACGCCGACGCGCAGGGTTCCGCGGACGCGCAATTGACCCTGGCCGCGCTGACGTACGCGCGGCACGCCAAGGGCGGGCGCGTTCGGCCGCTGTCGATTAGCCAGATGCTCGATCTCACGCCGCCGGTGCGCGATCCGAACATTGTCCTCAAAGACCTCGATGCGGCTTCGGATGCCGCCGGCTATTTGACGGGGCTGCATCCCAAGCACGAGCAGTTCCAACGGCTGCGGGCCGAACTCGTCAAACGGCTGGGGCCGGTCGAACCGCCTGCGCCCGTTGACGAGGCATTGCTTGTGAAACTGCCGGCCCGCGGCCCGACCGTAAAGCCCGGCTCACTTCACACCGATATCGCGCTCTTACGTAAGAGACTGAAATTGCCTGCGTCATTTGCGGGTGAAGAGACGCTGTACGACGAGAAATTGTCGGAAGCCGTAAAGGCGTTTCAGACAGAGAAGGGGCTGAAGGCGAGCGGGCAGCTTAACAATCGAACCCGGGTTGCGCTCAACCGTGAAGGCGATCGCGACGAGTCTGCGGACAATCCGCGCGATACGCAGCGGTTGGCCGTCAACATGGAACGCTGGCGCTGGATGCCGGACGATCTGGGCGCCACCCATGTCCTTAACAACGTGCCGGAGTACGCGACACGTACCTACAAGGACGGCAAGGTGATCTTTGAAGAAAAGATCATTGTCGGTTTGCCAGACTGGCCGACGCCTTCGTTCTCGGCGGAAATGAAGACGATCGTGTTCAATCCGTCGTGGGGCGTTCCCGACGGCATCAAGGCAAAGGAATTGAAGCCCCGTCTGCAACGTGCAGGCGGCGGCGGATTCTTCGATCAACTGTTCGGCGGCGGTGGGGGCGGCGCCTCCGTGATACGGGCGTATGGGTTTACACCTTACCGGAACGGGCGGCCTGTTGACCCCAGTTCAGTTGACTGGTCGACGGCCGATCTCAGGCAGTACAGCTTTATTCAGCCGCCCGGCGCGCAGAACCCGCTGGGGTTCGTGAAGTTCATGTTCCCCAACACACATGATGTCTACATGCACGACACGACGCAGCGGCACCTTTTCGCGCAATCGCGGCGGCCATATTCGCACGGCTGCATTCGTGTGAACGATCCGATGCGGTTCGCCGAAGTGCTGCTGGAGCAGGACAAGGGATGGAGTGCCGACCGCGCGGTTGCGGCGCGGCGGTCCTCCGAGACGATCACCCTCGACAATCACATCTGGGTTCACACCGTGTACTTTACGACATGGGTGAAGGACGACGGGAAGGTCGTCAATTTCGGTGACGTCTATGGTCTTGATAGCCGCGTTTCCCAGGCGCTGGGCGGGCGCGCGGTGCGCTCCATTGAGACGCGCAGCGAGGATGTTGAAACCGCGTCGATCGGGGAAGAGGATGCTCCCGAGGAGCAGCCGGTGAAGAAAAAGAAGAACCGGGATGCAAATAAACCGTCGTCGAAGTCGATGACGATGCCGGGTAGCTTCTCCGAGGCCATGTCGGGTCTGATGGCGAACTGATGGGCGCTCGCGTAAGGCGGCGCCAATGCGCGTTACACCCCTATTGGAGCGTGCCATGGCTTTCGAAGAACTTCAGGCCGAGATTGCGTCGCTGCTCATCCGTATGAATGAGCAGCCGGAAGACCTTCAGGAAGTGGAAGTGTTGCTGCGCGAGAAGCTCAATGAGTTTCGCGCGATGGGGCTGCCGTTGCCGCAGGATCTCGCCGACCTCGAAGCCTTGCTCGATGAGAGGCTCGCAGGGCGCGGGCCGGAATAATCAAGTCGGCGCGTCCCGACTGGCCAGCTTCGCAACTCAATGAGCACGGCCGGTCTCGGCGGCGATCCTGCTAAGCCGCTTTTTCCTGCTTCGCGTCCCACTTACCGAGTGCTGCGAGGCTGTTCATCTTTGCGCGATGGGTGAAGGCGCGCTGGCCGGCGGCGACATTTTCCGACTTGCCGCCCCACGCTTGAAGAGCTGCCGCCTGCAATGCGCGGCCGTAAGAGAAGGTCAGCGCCCACGGCAAGTTGCCCATGGCGTTCATCAACGAGAGGTGTTCGGTTGCAGCCTCATCGGACTGCCCGCCGGACAGGAAGGCGATGCCCGGCACAATCGAGGGAACGGTGGACTTCAGGCAGCGTACAGTCTTCTCGGCGACTTCGGCGGCGGACGGCTGCTTGGCGCACTTCTGGCCGGCAACGATCATGTTGGGCTTCAGTACGATGCCTTCGAGTTGCACGCGGGCGTCGTAAAGTTCGCGGAAGACGGTGCGGAGCGTCCATTCGGTGACGCGGTAGCATTCGTCGATGTCGTGGGTGCAGTGGGCACCGTCCATCAATACTTCGGGTTCGACGATCGGGACGATGCCGGCTTCCTGGCACAGAGCCGCGTAGCGTGCGAGGCCGTGGGCGTTGGCCTTGATGCAGTTCCAGGAGGGCAGGCCGCCGGCGATGGTAATGACGCCGCGCCATTTGGCGAAGCGGGCCCCGAGCGCGTGGTATTCCGCGAGGCGTTCGCGAAGGCCGTCGAGACCTTCGGTGACCGTTTCGATGTTCGACGTGGGACCTGCGAGCGGCTTGGCGCCGGTATCGACTTTGATGCCTGGAATGGACCCGGCCGCTTTCATGATATCGACGAGAGGGGTACCGTCCTTGGCCTTCTGGCGGATCGTTTCGTCATAAAGAATGACGCCAGAGACGTAGTTCTTCATGGCGTCTGTGGAACGAAAGAGCATCTCGCGGTAATCGCGACGGCTGTCTTCGGTCGAGGCGAGATTGATTTTGTCGAAGCGCTTTTTGATCGTGCCCGAGCTTTCATCGGCGGCGAGAATGCCCTTGCCGGGCGCCACCATGGCGCGGGCGATATCTTCCAGTTTCTCGGTCATCGGCTGAGCATCTCCTGGGGCAGGACTTGCAAGACTTTCATGGGTGACGACTTAACCCCTGCCACTGGCGATGCCAAGCGGTCGGCCTGCGTCAGTGGGGGTTCATATACAATTACTGCGTGTGCAGCATTGACGCGGGGTGCGCGGCAACCTTCAAATGGGTTGGATCGTTCCGAGGGCGTGAGCAAACATAGCCAGGCAATGTTTTTTGAAATTCAGGCCGTTCGCATCAAGCGTTTTCTGCGCAACCAGCTCTGGGTCCGGCCGGCGCTGGCGAGCTTGTTCTCGATTGCCGTGGCCGGTCTGGCCCTCATCGCCGGACGGGTGAGCGATGCCACCCTCGGGCTGAAGATCGACGAAGAGTCGCTCGTCACGCTGTTCACAATCTTTGCGTCCAGCATGCTGACGGTGGCGACGTTTACGGTTTCGGCGATCGTGACGGCGGCCTCAACCGCGGCCAGCACCACAACGCCACGGGCTGCGCGGCAAGTGGTGTCAGACAGCAAAGCGCAGCTTGTGCTGTCGGCGTTCATTGCCGCCTTCATCTATTCGTTCATCGCGATCATTGCGCTGAAGGTCTTCAGTTACGGTCCGACAGGGCGGTTCGTGTTGTTTGCCGGATTGATCGCGCTGGTCGCGTTCGTGTTGGCAAGCTTCATCAACTGGATCGACCACGCGATGAAGCTCGGGCGGCAATCGACCACGATCGAGAAACTCAGAACGGTGGCGCGTCAGTCAATCACGCCCGCTGCGGCGGGGACTTTCGGGGCCCGGGTCGCCGAGGATGGTGCGACCTCAGTTGGCGCGCCCGTCTGCTGCACGGAGTGCGGCTATGTGAGCTCCATCGACGTCGGACGCTTGAACGAAGCGGCCGCAGCGGCCGGAGCCTATATTGGTCTCGCGGTCAGGCCGGGAGATTATTGTGGTCCCGGATCGATGCTAGCCGACGTGGTTCCTAAAGACGCGTTGAGCGAAGATCTTCGGAAGGCGATTGACGGCGCGGTGGAAAGGGACAAGGACCGGCACGAGGACGTCGATATCCGTTTCAATGTCGTCAATCTTGCTGAGACAGCCGACCGCGCACTCTCGCCTGCGGTCAACGATCCCGGTACCGCGATCTACATCCTCAATGTTCTAGTTGAACTGCTCGCACATTGGTCGGAAGTGCGCCAGAAGCCGGAGTCGAAAGAGGTGACCTATTCGCGCGTATCGATGCCGCCGCTGACGGCGCGCGAGATCGTCAACGACGCGTTCACGCCAATTGCCCGGGATGGCGCTGGCTCGGTCGAGGTCGGCGTACGTCTCCAGAAGGTCCTTGGCATGCTGGCCGATCTGCCCGATGCGGAGCTTCGCGAACAAGCCATGCGCATGTCAGACGTCGCCGCCGACCTTGCCGACGCCGCGTTGGTGTCACCGGCGCACAAGGCTATGGTCGCAGACGTGCGGGCCAGCGTTGTTCAATCAGCCAGTGGTTGAATTGGCTTAGATGAGTTTTGCCATGGCGACGGCCGTGTCGCTCATGCGGTTGGAAAAGCCCCACTCGTTGTCGTACCAGGACAGCACGCGCACGAGCTTGCCGTCCATGACCTTGGTCTGGTCCAAGTGGAAGATCGACGACCGGCTGTCGTGGTTGAAGTCGGTCGAAACGTTGGGCTGATCGGCGACGCCCAGAATGCCTTTCAACGCGCCGTTCGCGGCGTTGAGAATGGCGGCATTGATCTCGGCGACGGTCGTTTCGTTCTTGGCGATGAACTTGAAGTCGACGACAGAGACGTTGGGCGTCGGTACGCGGATGGCGGTCCCGTCAAGCCGGCCGTTCAGTTCAGGCAGCACGAGGCCGACGGCTTTTGCGGCACCTGTGGAGGTTGGGATCATCGACAGTGCCGCAGCGCGGGCGCGATAGAGATCCTTGTGCATCGTGTCGAGCGTCGGCTGATCGCCGGTGTAGGAATGAATGGTCGTCATGAAGCCTTTGTCGATGCCCACGAGGTCGTGGAGAACCTTGGCGACGGGGGCGAGGCAGTTCGTCGTGCACGAGGCGTTCGAGACGACGAGGTGATCTTTGGTCAGTTTGTCGTGGTTGACGCCAAAGACGACGGTCAAATCGGCGTTGTCGGCGGGGGCGGAGACGAGCACGCGCTTGGCTCCGGCCGTGAGATGTGCCGATGCCTTGTCCTTGGCGGTGAAGATGCCGGTGCATTCCATGGCGATGTCGACACCCATCGCGCCGTGGGGGAGTTCGGCGGGGTTCTTGATGGCGGTGACCTTGATGGGACCGGTTCCGATGTCGATCGTATCGCCCGACACCGTGACCGTGCCGGGAAAGCGGCCGTGCACGCTGTCGTAGCGCAGGAGGTGTGCGTTCGTTTCAACGGGGCCGAGATCGTTGATGGCGACCACCTGGATGTCCGTCCGGCCGCTTTCGGCGATCGCGCGCAAGACGTTACGGCCAATGCGCCCGAAACCGTTGATTGCGACCTTCACTGCCATCTCGAGGCGTCCTTTCGACATTGCGGGAGGCTTGCTTGTTCCGATGCCCCCATCCGGGCTCGAAAATCGAGTTTGTACGACCCAGAGCCTTGTTGCGGCGGCATTAAGTGGAGGCACCCCCCACCTGTCAATGCGTCATCGGGAGTAGTCCAGCGCCGATCTGCCGGCCTTGCGAAATTGTGTCGAGAATGGCGGTCGTCGTTTGTTGCGCGCGCGCATTCGAAGACCTATGGTTACCGCAGGTAACGGGGGCGCGGCCGAGGGCACAACGTGCCGTTTCCCGACACATCGATGGGTTAGCCGATGGTTCAACGCGCACGAGACGCGCGGGCGGGTACAAAACGCACTGCCACGCGCAAGGAACAGACGTTAGCGTCCGTCTCCATGACGGAGCCGGTTCAGCGGCTGCAATTAGTGGAAGCGGAACGCGACAGGCTGAAAATGCGGCTGGAAGAGGCCGAAGCGCGGATCGCCGAACTGGAGAAAAGCCGAACGCTGGTCGTAAGCCGGATCGATTGGCTTATCGACACGCTCGGGTCCGCGCTCGAAAAGCGGGCGTGAGGTCCGCTGGAAGCTGGACAGAGGTTCCGTGCCGCTACGCCAGATTGGGCGCCGTCAACGGGTAACCCCGGATAACTGCCGCCTGGGGGCTCGATTTTTAACCCGGCTGGGCCTACATTCCGCCTGCTGCGGGGCTCGTCAGGAACACATGAATCTCCAGGGCCTATAAGATCTGCCAGGGAGCTGTCCCTGTCTGGAGCCGTGGTTCCGGACACATGGCGCCCACCTTACTTTTGTAGGGACCCGGCGAGATCGATCGTTCCAACGGCCACCGCGGCACTTTCATTGAAGCCTCCGCCCAAGGAAATTTCCGTTGCCGAGCGCGCATTTGGCCGACAGCACCCTCCAGGAAAAGAAAGCGCTGCGGGCGGAGATGAGGGAAATTCGCGCTGCAGCGATCGCGGAGCACGGACCGCGTGCGGCGGAGCTGATCGGCAAACACGGTATCGGCTTTGGGTCCGTCCGGCCGCCGGCTTGGGTTTCCGGCTTCCTGCCGATCGGAGCGGAACTCGATCCGACGCCGCTGATGCAACGCTTGGCGGATCAAGGGTACGGGCTATGTCTTCCGGTCATGGAGGGGAAGGGAAAGCCATTGCTTTTTCGCGCCTGGAAGCCGGGCGATGGCCTTGTCGAGGTGATGTGGGGCATTCGCGAGCCGTTGCCCACGGCGGCGTCCGTCGAGCCCGATGTGCTGCTGAGCCCTCTCCTCGCGTTCGACCGCCAGGGCTATCGGCTGGGTTATGGGGGTGGCTTTTACGACCGCACATTGGCGCGGCTGCGCTCCTTGAAGCCGGTCGTCGCCATCGGCCTGGCGCTCGACGAGCAAAGGGTCGACGCGGTGCCGCATGCGGACTATGACGAGCCTCTGGATTGGGTTCTGACGCCGTCGGGGCCCGTGCGCTGCGGAACCTGAATGCGCCTCCTCTTCATCGGTGACATCGTTGGCCGCGCCGGTCGCAAGGCCGTGGCGGACCTGCTGCCGGGACTGCGTTCGGCGTGGGCGCTCGATTGCGTGGTGATCAACGCGGAGAATTCCGCAGGGGGCTTCGGGATCACCGAGAGCATTTTCGAAGATCTCATCGATGCCGGCGCGGACGCGGTGACGCTGGGAAACCATGCGTTCGATCAGAAGGACGCACTCGTTTTCATCAACCGGCAGCCGCGGCTGGTGCGGCCGATCAACTTTCCGCAAGGCACGCCGGGTCGCGGGGCGGCTCTTGTTCGCTTGAAGAATGGGGCCGACGTTCTCGTGATCAACGCAATGGGCCGGGTGTTCATGACGGAACTCGATTGCCCCTTTCGCGCGATCGACAATGAGTTGACGGCATGCGCACTGAAGCAAGGCGCGGACGCGATCCTCATTGATTTTCACGCCGAAGCGACGAGCGAGAAGCAGGCCCTGGGGGTTTTCGCCGACGGCCGGGCGAGCGTCGTCGTGGGTACGCACACCCACACGCCGACGTCCGATGAGCGGGTGCTGCCGGCGGGGACGGCCTACATGTCGGACGCCGGCATGACCGGCGACTACAATTCGGTGCTCGGCATGGACGCCGAGGAGCCGTTGAACCGTTTCCTGACGCGAATTCCGCGCGAGCGGTTCGAGCCGTCGAACGGGCCTGCGACGTTGTCTGGGCTGGCGGTGGAGATCGACGACAAGACTGGGCTTGCGATCTGGGCACGCGGCGTCCGGATCGGCGGCGTGTTGCAGCCGTCGCAACCCTTGCCGTGGAGCCGGACAGACGACCCATAAAAAAAGGGCGGCTCGGCGCTCCGGGTGAGCAGGCCGAGCCGCTGGTTTTGGGCACAATCGGTACGACTAGGCTTCAAACATCGGGACGAAGAGCGGGTCTCTTCATCGGGATGGGACAGGCCAAACAGACCCGTCGTCTCATGGGACTGCCTGCTGGGCAGCTCCGGCAGTCACCGGGGTGAAGGGGCGAATCGTCTTCACGGGTTAACTTTTGGGTAAAAGAGGTTAACAAAAGGTTAACGCCGAGCCGGGCGGCGCGCCGGCGCAGGCTTGACCGCCGGGCGCGCCTCGCTCGATAACGCTCGTCCTTCGCCTCCCGCACAGCGCACGGAAATCGTCATGGCCGGCCACTCAGCATTCAAGAACATCATGCATAAGAAGGGTAAGGCCGATGCCGCCCGTGCCAAGATGTTCGCCAAGTTCTCCCGCGAAATCACAGTGGCGGCAAAGCTCGGCAGCCCGGACCCGGCGATGAACCCCCGCCTTCGCCTCGCGATTGCGGATGCCCGCGCGGAAAACATGCCCAAGGACAACATCGAGCGGGCGATCAGAAAGGCGTCGGGCAGCGATACGGCAAACTATGAGAATGTGCGCTACGAAGGGTACGCGCCGGGGGGCGTCGCGGTCGTCGTCGAGGCGCTGACGGACAACCGCAACCGGACGGGCGGCGTGGTGCGCTCGGTGTTCACGAAGTATGGCGGCAATCTTGGATCGACGGGCTCGGTCAGCCATATGTTCCAGCACGCCGGTGAGATCACCTACTCGGCAGAGGCCGGGTCGGCGGACGCGGTGCTGGAGGCGGCCATCGAGGCCGGCGCGGACGACGCGGTTTCAGACGAGAACGGGCATCTCATCACGTGCGCTTTCGATACGCTGGGTACGGTGGCCGCAGCCTTGGAAGATAAGCTCGGAGAAGCGCAAAGCGTTAAATCGGTGTGGAAGCCGAACCTCGCCACGGCGGTGGACGAGGATGCGGCGCAGTCGATCCTTAAGCTCATCGCGGCGCTGGAAGACGACGACGACGTGCAGGCCGTCTTTGCCAATTTCGAGATTTCCGACGAGCTTATGAAGCGGCTGACCGCGGCCTGATCGCGACAGCGGCGAATCAATCGCCGTGGTATGCGTCGGCGCATGACGGGGACGGCGACACGCATCCTGGGGCTCGATCCCGGACTGAGGCGCACGGGGTGGGGCATCATCGAGAGCGATGGGGTCCGGCTCACCTATGTCGCGTCGGGCGTGATTACGTCGGACGGCGACAATTTTCTGGCCGTCCGTTTGGCCGAACTCTACCAGGGGATCATCGGCGTCATCGCGGCCCACCGGCCAGCCGAGGCGGCGGTGGAAGAGACGTTCGTCAATGAAAACCCGCGCTCGACACTGAAGCTCGGACAGGCGCGCGGAATGGCGTTGCTGGCGCCGGCCATGAAGGGATTGCCGGTCGCGGAATACACGCCGAACCTCATCAAGAAAAGCGTGGTGGGTGCGGGACATGCCGAGAAGCAGCAGATCCAGGCCATGATCGGGTTTCTGCTTCCGCGCGCGAAATTCGAAAGTGCGGATGAGGCCGATGCCTTGGCGATTGCGATCTGCCATGCGAGCCACCGGGCGTCGCGGGCGCTGGCGGCTCGCGTTGCACGGGAGAGTGCAGGATGATCGGAAAGCTAAAGGGCATCGTGGATGCGATCGGCGAGGCGCATGCGATCATCGACGTCAACGGGGTCGGCTACGAGGTTCAGCTTTCGGCGCGGACATTGCGCAATTTGAAGATCGGCGACGAGGCGTCGCTGACCATCGATACGCATGTGCGCGAGGATGCGATCCGGCTCTACGGGTTCACGAGCGAAATCGAGCGGAGTTGGTTTAGGACGCTGCAGACGGTGCAGGGGGTCGGTTCGAAAGTGGCGCTGGGTGTGCTCGGGGTGCTTTCGACCAACGATCTGGCGAGCGCCATCGCGCTTCAGAACTGGGCGGCCGTGGAGCAGGCGCCAGGGGTCGGCAAGAAACTCGCGCAGCGCATCGTGGCCGAGTTGAAAGATAAAGCGCCGGCGTTGTCGGTTGCGGGGCTCACCATTACCGGGCCGGAGACGGGTGCGGCAGCGAGAGCGGCCATCCCGGTGGAAGGCTTGGCCGCAGCGGAGGCGATCTCGGCGCTCTCGAACCTCGGGTACAATCCAGGTCAGGCCTCGGCAGCGGTGGCGGTGGGATTGAAGGAGCTGGGATCGGCGGCCGATACGGCACAACTCATCCGCCGGGGACTGAAGGAATTGTCGCGCTAGGCGGATTAGGAGGTTTCCATGCGGCTCGCCACAGTTCTTCTTGGATGCGCCTGGAGCGCGGCCGTGGCCTGGTACGGCTGGACGACATTGCCGCAACTGCCGCTCGATGTGAGCGCGTCCGATCCGGCAACGTTGGACGCCCTCAATTCCGCACGGGTCATGCATGGCGCGACGTTTGCCGCCATCGCATTGGTGCCGGCTGCAGTGCTCGTCTGGCTTGGCGGACGGTTAACGCGAAAAACGTGAACCCGCGGAAATTAAGCATTTTTCTGAGGTAATTTGTTTACGTTCTGGCGATGAAATCCGAAAAAGCGGACTGGGAGTGCGTCCTGCCGCGGATATGCCTTACGTGGAGTTGCGTTGCCATGATCCTGCGTCCTGTCGCGCCCGCCGGTGCCGCGGTGCAGACCGTCGCCGCACAGGCTATTGATTTCGCCGAGCGCCGGGCCGCCCGGCGCAAAAATGTCGCCACGAACGCGCTGATCTTCAGCGAGGATATCGGTACGTCCATCCCGTGCATGGTCCGGGATATTTCAATGACCGGTGCGCGGCTGGAATTGCCGGTGTCGATCGAGAACCCGCTTGGCGGCCGCGCAAGGCTGCCGGGGACGTTCATGCTCAATCTGCGTCTCGACCGGATGGAAGCCGGCTGTGCGATCGCCTGGCGAAACGGCGCATTCGTCGGCGTGCGATTTCTTTCGACGCCGCGATCCTACGCACGAAGCGGCAAATAGGCCGCAGACAGACGCCATAAATCAGCACAACTCCGGTGCCAGTCAGCGAGCCTGGGTGATCGCGGAGACGTGGAAACGTGGCGGAGACACAGCAGTCGGAGGCGGGCTCTACTCTTTCGTTGTGGCAACGCGCGTGGGCCCTTGCCAAAGCCGTGCTGCCGACGGTGCTGATCTTCCTGATCGTCGGCCCCTTGGCCGGATATTTCGCGATCATGGTGCCCATTGCGTTGACGGCTTTCGAGGGCGCGAATGGCCTGGTCGAGGGCGTTCTGGGTGTCATCGCGTTGCTGCCGCTCGGCGGGCTGTTCGCTTACATGCTCGGCTACGTGCCGGCACTCGTGACGGGTTTGGCCGTTGCCGTTGCCGACTGCCTGTTCGATTTCGGACAATACCGGACACCGGTTGCCATCCTCATGGGCGCGTTCATCACGCTGGCGTTGTTTCAATCCGCTGCCGGCTTGGACGAACCCCCCGCCAACGCCGAAAGTTTCGGCTTCATCGCCGGCGCGACCGGGGCTTTTGCGGCGGGTATCTGTGCGATGGTCGCGCCGCGCCGAGTGCCGCAATTCATGTCTCGACAGACAATGGGATCTTGAGGATCGCGCGATGTCCTGGCCAAGGATGACAGCGCTCGCGACGGCGGTGGCGCCGACGGTTTTAGTTTTCTTGATGGTGGGTCCGCTGGCTGGATATTTCGCTTTTATGGCTCCCTCAGAATGGCTTGCGCAACCGGAAGGCTTTCTTCGGCGCTTTGCCGGTCTCATCCCGATCGGCATTACTTTCACGTATTTCGTGGGTTCTGGCCCCGCCTTGCTCACAGGGCTGGCCGTTGCCGCTGCCGACCTCACCACCGACCTTAAGGGGTACCGCCCATTCGTTGCGAGTGCAGTCGGCGCGGCGATCACGCTTATTGTTTTTCGCAATGAAATTGCGGGCGAGGCGGACGGAGCGCTCAAATATGGGGGTTTGGCACTGGCAGGAGCCGTCGCAGCAGCCATCTGTGCCATGCTCGCGCCGCGCCGTGTGCCCTTGGACCGTGCAACTTGACGGTCCCGGCGAATAGCGCCACGAACAAAACATGACCGATCGCCTGATCTCCTCAGTCAAACGCGAAGCCGATGCCTTCGAGGCTTCGATCCGTCCGCAGTCGCTCGACGAATTCATCGGGCAGGAGCAGGCGCGCGCGAACCTGAAGGTGTTCATTCAAGCGGCGAAGGCGCGGGGTGACGCGCTCGATCATGTGCTTTTTGCTGGTCCGCCGGGCCTGGGCAAGACCACGCTGGCGCAGATCATGGCGAAGGAGTTGGGTGTCGGGTTTCGCGCGACATCGGGACCGGTGATTTCGAAGGCTGGCGATCTGGCGGCGCTGTTGACGAACCTTGAGGAGCGCGACGTGCTCTTCATCGACGAAATTCACCGGCTCAATCCGGCGATCGAAGAGATTCTCTATCCGGCGATGGAAGATTTCAAGCTGGACCTCATCATCGGCGAGGGACCGGCGGCGCGCTCGGTGCAGATCGACCTTGCCAAGTTCACGCTGGTGGGCGCGACGACGCGGGCAGGCCTTTTGACCACACCGCTGCGCGACCGGTTCGGCATACCGGTTCGGCTCAATTTTTACACCAACGAAGAGTTGGAACTTGTCGTGACACGCGGGGCGCGGGTGCTCGGTGCGCCGATGCGTGCGGATGGAGCGCGCGAGATCGCGCGGCGGGCGCGGGGCACGCCGCGGATCGCCGGGCGGCTCTTGCGCCGGGTGCGCGACTTCGCGGCGGTGGCCGGCGTCGAGACGATCGATGCGGGCATCGCCGATACGGCCTTGCGGGCGCTTGAGGTCGACAGCGAAGGGCTCGATGCGCTCGATCACCGGTATCTGACGTGCATTGCCAAGAACTATGAGGGTGGGCCCGTGGGGGTGGAGACGCTGGCCGCGGCACTGTCGGAACCGCGCGATGCGATTGAGGAAATCGTCGAGCCGTATCTGCTGCAACAGGGGTTCGTGGGGCGCACGCCGCGCGGCCGCGTGATCACGCTGAAGGCGTGGCGGCATTTGGGATTGGCGGGGCCGGCGCGCAGCGGGGCGCCTGATCTTTTCGAAGATGGCGGGGTGGACGACGCGTGATGTCGCGGCGGACATTTCTGCGCGGGCTTGGCGTGGCCGTCGGCAGCGGCATGGGCCTTGCCGGGTATGCGTTCGGCTATGAGCCGATGTTCAGGCTGGCGGTGACGCGCTATGCGGTTACGCCTCAGAATTGGCCGCGCGGTTTCAAGCTGAAGCTCGCGCTCGTCGCGGACGTGCATGCCTGCGAGCCGACGATGACTGTGGCCCGCATGGAGGAGATCGTTGCCACCGCCAATGGGCTCGGTGCGGATGCAATTTTGCTGCTCGGAGATTACGAAGCCAGCCATAGACTGATGCAGCGGCCGCTGGCGCCGGACGAGTGGGCGCCGGTGCTGGCGCAGTTGAAAGCGCCGCTGGGTGCGCACGCGATCCTCGGCAATCACGATTACTGGGATGATCCGGACGCGCAGAGGGGCCGCAAACGGCCAGTGCGGGGACGGGTTGCACTGGAGAAGGCCGGTGTCCCCGTCTACGAGAACGACGCCGTGCGATTGGTCAAAGAGGGCCAGGCATTCTGGCTGGCGGGACTTGCGGACCAGATCGCCTATATCACGGGCGTCAAGAACGGCCGCATGATCTTTGAAGGTCTCGACGATCTGGATGGCACGCTCGGGCAAGTGACGGACGACGCGCCGGTGATCCTGATGGCACACGAACCCGACATTTTTCCCAAGGTGCCAGCCCGCGTGGCGCTCACGGTGTCGGGTCACACGCACGGCGGGCAGGTGCGGCTGTTCGGGTGGTCGCCGATTGTTCCGTCGGAGTTCGGCAATCGTTATGCGTATGGGCACGTTGTCGAGGACGCGCGTCATCTGATCGTGTCGGGCGGACTTGGGTGTTCGATCCTTCCCGTCCGGTTCGGCGTGCCGCCTGAGATCGTGGTCGTCGAACTGGGAGGCGACGCGTGACGCAAACTCAATCCTGGCCCGATCTTTCGGGACGGCTCGTGGAGGATGCCTCCGGCCGGTGGCATGTGCTGCCCGTGCGGGTCTATTTCGAGGATACGGACGCGGGCGGCATCGCGTATCACGCCTCCTACATCCGGTGGTGCGAGCGGGGGCGGACGGATTTCCTACGGCTTTTGGGGACGGACTCGCGGCGGCTGATCGACGGGTCGGATAGTCATGAACCGGCCGCGTTCGTGGTTCGGCGCATGAATTGCGAGTTCCTGCGGCCGTCACGGATGGACGACGTTCTGGAAGTCGAAACCCGCGTCAAAGCGCTCGGCGGGGCCAGCGTTACACTCATTCAGACTGTAAATAACGCCGGCCGCGCCGTGTTCGAGGCGGAGGTGACGGTTGTGCTCGTTGCCGTGTCGGGCAAGCCGTTGCGGCTATCGAGTGCCATCAGAACAGGGTTCAGCGGCGGAGATGGCGGCGCGTCTGGACAATAGTGCGATCACCGCCGAAACTGGTGGCTTGTAGGCTTGCGTACCTGGGGTGGCCATGACGACCCAAATCGACGAAAACGGCATCGATCTCGATATCAAGGATGCGATGGAGGGGTACCAGCGCTTCCGGCTGATGTTCGACCGGGACAAAGCCTTCTACGCAAGGCTCGCCCAATCAAGGCAAAAGCCGAAGCTGCTGTGGATCGGATGTTGCGACAGCCGCGTGGTGCCGTCGCAGATCACGTCGGCGGACCCCGGCGAACTTTTCGAAATTCGCAACATCGCGAACTGCGTGCCGCCGGCGGGGGCCGACGAGGACTCGGTGGGCGCCGCGATCGAATATGCGCTGGGTCACCTCGGGATCGACGACATCGTCGTGTGCGGGCATACCGGCTGCGGGGGAATTCAGGCCTTGATGGAACCCATCCCGCCGGGTGAGGAGGCGCATCTCGGGCGATGGGTCGACTTCACCCGTCCGGCGCATGACCTCGTGCAAGCCGCGGGAATCGATGCCGACAACCGGCTGATGGCGACGATTGCCGCGCACATCCAGTTTCAACTCGATAACCTGATGACGTACGACATCGTGCGCAGAGGTGTCGAAGAGGGCCGCGTCGGCCTGCACGGCTGGCTGTACGACATGGAGACCGGCGAGGTCGTGATCTACGACCGGAGCAACGGCGAATGGCGGGAATTGTTGGCCGAAGCGGCAGAATAGCCGCCATCGCGCGGGCAAATTTCTCCGCAAAACCATGATCGGCAACGCCGAATCGGCTTACGCCAGTTTTGGGCCAAGCCTCTGTTTTGTCATATTGCGCGGCAACATGCGTGCTGTCGGTATCGGGGGATACGGGGCAAGCCTCTCGTGTGCGTGGCATTCAAAGTCCCGGCGCCCGGTGACGTGACCGGTTCACGCGACGAAGACACTGGCTCTCCCTCAACGGATCCTCGAACGGCGGAAGACCCATGAATCCCACGGATGTCGCGCAGGCGACCCTCCCGGCCGCAACGCCGGGCGTATCCTTTTACGAGCTGTTCATCCATGCATCGCTGACGGTGCAGATCGTGATGACGGCGCTATTCATTGCATCGATCTGGTCGTGGGCGATCATCGTCGAAAAGCTTTTCGCGTTCCGCCGTGCACGCCTGGAAGCGGACCGCTTTGAACAAACTTTCTGGTCGGGGCAGTCGCTGGACGAACTCTACAACCAGTTGTCGCGCTCCCCGACCATTTCGATGGCGGCGTTGTTCGTGGCGGCGATGCGCGAGTGGAAGCGTTCGGTGGAAGGCAACATCCGGGCGATGGGCGGCATCCAGATGCGCGTGGAAAAGGTCATGGACGTTACCATCAGCCGCGAGATGGAGCGCCTTGACCGGCGGCTTCTGTTTCTTGCGACTGTCGGCTCGACAGCACCGTTCGTCGGACTGTTCGGGACCGTGTGGGGCATCATGGTCAGCTTCCAGGCGATCGCCGTTTCGAAGAATACCAACCTTGCGGTGGTGGCGCCCGGCATTGCGGAAGCTTTGTTTGCGACGGCGCTCGGCCTGCTGGCGGCCATTCCGGCGGTGGTCTTCTACAACAAGTTCTCCGCCGACAGCGCCGCGATCAGCCAGCGGCTCGAAACGTTCGCGGACGAGTTTTCGGCCATAGTATCCCGCCAGATCGACGTCAGGAGCTAGGCAGCCATGGGCGCCAGCATGAATGTGAACAACGGCGGGGGCGGCACGCGCCGCCGTCGCCGGGGCCGCAAGGCGCCGATGAGCGAAATCAACATCACGCCGATGGTCGACGTGATGCTGGTTCTGCTCATCATCTTCATGGTGGCGGCACCCATGCTGACGGTCGGCGTGCCCATCGAACTGCCGCAGTCGCAAGGCAAACAATTGGAAAGTTCCAAGGAGCCGTTGACGATTTCCGTATCCGGCAACGGCGAGACGTTCATCGGGGAGACCAAGGTTCCGCTGGCCGAAATTGCCGAGAAGCTGAAGGCCATCGCGAAGAACGGGGTGGATGAACAGATCTACGTGCGCGGCGACAAAGGCATCGATTACGGCACGGTGATGAGGGTGATGGGCCGCATCAGCGCAGGCGGCTTCAAGAAGGTTTCGCTTGTGACGGAAGTCGAAGACGGAGGCTAGCCTAACGGTGCGCGCCGGGCTCTTCATATCGCTCTTTTTGCATGCGGCCTTGCTGGCGTGGTCGATCATCACGATCCAGCAGACGCCCGAATTGATGCGGCCCGAGCCAGAGCCGATCGCGGTGGCGATGATCACGCCGTCGGAGTTTCTAAAACTCAAGCAGGGCAGCGAGACTGCCAAGGAACTCGAAGCGAAAGCCAGCGAGACGCCCGTCGAGGTGCAATCGAAGCTCGAAGCGGAAAAGCCCAAGCCCGTCCTGGCACCGACGCCGCCGGCCGAACCTGAACCCGCCAAGCCCGAGCCCGTGCCCGAACCGCCAAAGCCCGCCGCGGCGACGCCGCCGCCGGAACCGCCGAAGCCTGATCCGATCGCGGAAAAACTCGCGGAAGCGCCGCCGCCTCCTCCGGGGCCGACGCCGGACGAGTTGAAGAAATTGGAGGACGAGAAAAAGGCTGCCGAAGAAGCAGAGAAGAAAGCAGCCGAAGAGAAGAAGAAGGCGGAAGAAAAAAAGAAGGCCGAGCAGAAAAAGAAGGCGGACGAAGCGAAGAAGAAAGCTGCGGAGGCCAAGCGGAAAAAGGAAGAGGAAGACAAGAAAAAGCAGGCCGCCGTTTCCGACCGCCTGGCGGCGCTGCTCGACAAAGATCCGACGAAGAAAGGGGCGCCTGCATCCGCTTCCGAACCGACGACGCCGACGGACTACCGTGGGCCGACCGCGGGCACAGCGACCGGCAACGAAGCGCAGCTTTCCGTGCGCGAACAAGATCTCCTGCGCGGCATGTTGCGGACGCAGATCGCGCGCTGCTGGCGGCTGCCTGGTGCGGGCGGCGGAACGGAAACGCCGATTGTGACGCTGCGTTGGAAGATGCGTCCCGATGGGACGATCGAAGCCGATCCGCGCGTCGAGAAGCCGGCGTCGGGTCCGCTGGCGGCGCTGGCCACAGAATCGGCCATGCGGGCGGTGAAAGGCTGCCAGCCATTTGATCTTCCTGCGGACCTCTATGCCGGGTGGAGCGAGATCATTTGGGAATTCGACCCCAGCGAGATGCTGTAGTGAGGCGGAAAGTCTGATATTTCGCCGCGCTTTGACCCTATTCGCGGGCCAGATGCAGTTATAACGCTTCGCGGAGCCGGCCATCCCGCCGCCTGCCCATCAGATGACGGACTTCATGATCTCTGCCACGTCTTCCTCCTTTCTCGCGATCCGCCCGGCGCTGATCGCGGCAATTTTGCTTTTGGTGTCGTCAGTTTCCGCCTCGGCCCAGTTGACGGGGCGGCAGTCGGAAGGGTCGCTGTCGCCGATCCCGATCGCGATACCGGAATTCGGCGGCGACAATCCGCAATTGGCCGCCGAGATTTCCAACGTCGTGGCGAACGACCTTGAGAGCTCGGGGCTTTTCAAGCCGCTGGACCGGGCGTCATTTCTCGAAGCGATCCGCGATGTCAACCAGCCTCCGCGCATGGTGGACTGGCGCACCATCGGCGCCGATGCGCTGACGGTGGGGCGCGTGACGCGCGATGCGAGCGGGCGGCTGTCTTCGGAGTTCCGTCTGTGGGACGTGGCGACGGGCAAGCAGCTTGCGGGGCAGCGGTTTGCCACTTCGGAAGCGAACTGGCGGCGCGTCGGGCACATCATCGCCGATCAGATCTACGAGCGCCTGACCGGCGAAAAAGGCTACTTCGACAGCCGCATCGTGTTCATCGACGAGACGGGACCGAAGGACAAGCGCGTTAAGCGCCTGGCAATCATGGATCAGGACGGGGCCAACCCGCGCATCTTGTCGAAGGGATCAGAGATCGTTCTCACGCCGCGATTTTCGCCGAGCCGCAACGAGATTACGTATATGTCCTACACGCGCGATCAACCACGCGTGTTTCTCCTCAATCTGGACACCATGCAGCGTGAGGTGGTCGGCGACTTTCCGGGCATGACGTTTGCCCCGCGATTTTCGCCGGACGGGCAGCGCGTGATTTTCTCGATGCAGTCGGAAGGATCGAGCTCGATCTTCGAACTCGATCTCAGATCGCGGCAGACGCGGCGCGTGACGCAGACGGATGCGATCGATACCGGACCCAGCTACTCCCCAGACGGCAAACAGATCGCCTTCGAAAGCGACCGCGAGGGGACACAGCAGCTCTACCTCATAAACTCGGATGGGTCGGGCGTGCGCCGCCTGAGCTACGGCGAAGGGCGCTACTCGACGCCGGTGTGGTCGCCGCGCGGGGACTACATCGCGTTTACCAAGCAACTCGCGGGCCGGTTCCTGATCGGGGTCATGCGGCCTGACGGTTCGGGAGAGCGGGTTCTCACCGAGGGCTTCCACAACGAGGGACCGACCTGGTCCCCCAACGGCCGGGTGGTGATGTTCTTTCGCGAGGGGCAGGGGCCGAACGGTGGTGCCCGAATCTTTTCCGTCGATATCACGGGCTACAACGAGCGCGTGATTCCAACTCCGTCCTTTGCTTCGGATCCCGCGTGGTCGCCGCTCCTGAATTGAAACGGCACTTAAGGGAAGTTTAAGAATTACAGGGCACACTCGTGCTCAGACCGGGGCTTCGCGGCTCCGGTTTTTTATTGTTATGTTTCCGATGGTTGGATGCTTTCGCAGTTGCGAAGATTTTGACCTGAGGACCACGAAACACGGCGTGGCATTTTCGCATCTACCGCGGTGGAAAACAGAGCGTTGAACACCACGATCCTTGATCGAATAAGCCCATGCCGGTACCCCAGTATGTGGTTGGGCGTTGAAAGCAACAGGAGACTGTCATGCAGGGTTACAAGGGGCTGATCGTTCTCTCCGCTGCCATTGTAGCTGTTGCTCTCGGCGCTTGCCGTCGCGAAGAAGCGGCACCGATGAAGCTCGGTGCCGAGGTTCCGGCCGCCACGGAAGTGGCTCGCTAATCCCTCCCGGATTTTTCTGGGACACTACAGGAGAAAGACTATGAAGGGCGCTATCGTTCTCGCTGCCGCTATCGTGGCCGTTGCTCTCGGTGCTTGCCGCCGTGAAGAAGCTGCTCCGATGAAGCTCGGCGCTGACCTGCCGGTCGCTTCGGAAGCTCGCTAAGAGTTTTTGAGGTCCATCCGGTCTTCGGACCGGACGATCGTGAGATTAAGACCGGATTGCTTTCGCTTCGGCGATTCGCAGTTCGGTCTTTCTCTTTTTGTGCGATGCTGGTTGGTGCGTTCACCTTTGCTGGTTCCAGGCGAGCGAAAGGGCCAGCAGCCAGGACTTAGCGTGGCCGTTTTTCAACGACGTGCGCCTTATCCCCAACGATGACAGTTCTATAGCGGCCTGCGACAGCACTTCCGGTGGGCGAGGCGCGCCCGACGCGCTAAGCGTTTTCAAACAAAAGCAGTTCTGGCTCGAACGGTTTCGTGACGCACACTCGTTTTACCGCCACAATTCGGTGGCACCGAGGTCACTTAGGGCCTGTTCGACGCGCTCACCAGACCTGAGCGCTGGCCCAACTCCCGACGGCAAGGCGGTTCCGCCGCGGACGAGATCGAAGAGGTCGATGATGACGTTTCACACACTGGCCGGTGGCTTCGCCCGAATTCTAATGGTGGCGATCTGCGCTTTGGCGCTGGCTGGATGCGCGAACAAGCAAGCCGGTACCGACGGGGCGGCACTCGGTCCGGACGGCAAAGGTCCGGTCGTGCCCGGAACGCCGCGCGACTTCACGATCAATGCCGGCGACATCGTATATTTCTCATCCGACAGCTCGGATTTGACGCCAGAGGCGCAGACGACGCTGGCCAAGCAAGCCCAGTGGCTGAAGCAGTATCCGGCTTTCACGATTACGGTTGAAGGTCATGCCGACGAGCGCGGCACGCGGGAATACAACATCGCACTTGGCGCTCGCCGCTCGACGGCTGTGCGCAACTATCTGGCTTCGGCCGGCATTCCGGCCAATCGGATGCGCACCATTTCCTATGGCAAGGAACGCCCGGTGGCGGTTTGCGACGACATTTCATGCTGGGCACAGAACCGCCGGGCGCAAACGGTGCTCAACAGCCGCGTCGCGTCCTGACATTTCAGCGCGGCTGATCTTACGGCTGGGGCGCTGGGACAACGCGGTTCAAAAACCGCGCAGAATCGCGGTCAACGCAACGCAGGTTTGGCCCAACTGGCACAGTTTGGCCCAAATGCTCGGGCACTCCATTCCTTTCGCATTTGTTTAGCGGGCAGCGCATGACCGAGGGCGTGAAGAGGGCGAGACGCAAAGGTCGCACGCTTGTGCGGCCGCGCCGTTGCGCCTGGGCGCTCGTGGTGCTCGCGCCGTTTGCATCGGCCGGCACCGCACATGCTCAGAACGAAGGTCCGTTCGGGCCGGTTGAGTCGCTGCTCGGCATCATCGAAACGTTGCCGGACAAGCTGGTGCCGCGGAGCACGCCGGAAGATCCACGCACTGCGGATGCACTTTACGCAGAGGCCATGATCGAATTGCAGGGTGCGCGTTTCGACGAGGCGCGGCGGCTCTTTGAATTGTTCGTCGTGCGCGACCCGCAGCATCCGTCCGTTCCGGAGGCGCGCCGCCATCTTTCGGAACTCTACCAACTCGACGCGAAGGCTTCGCCCGCAGCGGCAATTTCGGAAACGGCTGCGACGGCTGAACCGGTTGCCGAAGAACCGGCTGTGGCGCGGGTCGTCGCCACGCCGCGATCGGTGGGTGGCCGGCTGGAGGACAGTTTCATGCTGGAGGCGGGCGATCGCGTATTCTTCGCGCCCCGCAGCACCGAACTGGGATCGCGGGCGCGCACGGTGCTCGCCGCCCAGGCGCGCTGGCTCAAGCGGAATGCCGGCCTTTCGGCGGTCGTCGAGGGCCATGCCGACGATCCGGCGCTCGATGCCGACGGGTTGGACCGTCTCGGCGCCGAACGGGCGCAAGCCGTCTATCTGCGCCTCATCGAAGAAGGTGTACCGGCGGATCGGTTGGCTATTGCGCCGCTCGGACGGTCGCGCCCGGTGGCGAACTGCGATACACCCGACTGTGCCGCGCAAAACCGGCGGGCGGTGACCGTGCTGACGGCGCAGCGCCTGAGCGAGCTTCCGGGGGTGGACTTGTCGAGCCATCCACGGCAGCCTTGACGAAATGGAGCAAGGCCCGGACCGGCGCATGAGCCGTGTCGTCCGGGCGGGGACGCTTCCAGACAATTTGAGAGTGAAGCCGTGCGGGCGGACATGAGATCAACACTTCGATTGAAGCTGGCGGTGGCGGTAGCGGCGCTGGCGGTATTCACCGCAGGGGCGGAGGCGCAAACGGCGGCTCCTGCCGGCCAGGGTGCTGTGAAAGCCAAGGCCGAAGGCGGCGGGGAAGGGGATCTGCGCCGCCGTGTGCAGCAACTCGAAGAACAGATTGTCGACATGCAGGTGGTGATCGGCACACTCGAATCGCTGGCGCGATCGGGCGGTGGTGCTGCCGCTGCGCCGCGTGTCATCGCGCCTGTGGCAAGTGGTGCCGACGCCGGCCGGATCGATGCGCTCGAGATGCAGATTCGCGCGCTGACGTCGCAGATCGAACAACTTCAGATGGGGCGCGGTGCCGCTCCCGCGCCAAGCTTCTCCGCCGTTCCGCCACCTGCGGCGCCCCCGCCGTCGACTTTCGGATCGACGACGTTGAATGCCGGAGAAGGCGATCCGATCGGCGGGCTCATCGCACAGGACAGCGCCGTGGTGCCGGCACCGCTGCCGCCGGTCAGTGAGACCCCGGGAGCGCCATCGTCCATGCCGGGCGGGGCGCCGCCTGCCGTTGCCGCCATCGATCCGTCGGCCAGCGGAGATCCTCAGCAATCTTACGACCGGGCCTATGGATTTCTGTTGCAGCAGGAGTATGGGGCGGCCCAGGCTGGCTTCATCGACTTCCTCAAGGTGCATCCGAACGACCAAAGGGTGCCGAATGCTCTCTACTGGTTGGGTGAGACACACTACGTGCAACGGAACTATGCCGATGCTGCCGAGGCCTTTGATCTCGTCACGCAAGGCTACGGCAACAGCCCGAAGGCCGCCGACAGCATGCTGAAACGCGGCATGGCCTTGGCGGCGCTCGGCAAGAAGGCCGATGCGTGCGGCGTTCTCGGGCAGCTGCCCGGCAAGTATCCGGGCGCGGAAGCACATTTGAAGAGCAAGGCCACGAGCGAACGCCAGCGGATCGGCTGCCCCTGACGCATCGCGGCCCGCAGGGACGCCGATGACTGAGCCCTGGTCACCGTCTGAAGCAGAACTGGAGCAGATCTTTGCGGGTCTGCGGTCCTATGCCCGCGTGGTGCTGGCCGTCTCCGGCGGGGTGGACAGCATGGCGCTGATGCATCTCGCCGCGCAGTGGGTGCGTTCGCCCAAGTGCGATCCACCTGTTCTGGCCGTGGCGACAGTGGATCACGGCCTGCGGCAGGGTTCGGCCGACGACGCGCGGCACGTGGTTGCCGTGGCGGGGCGGCTTGGACTGGTTGCAGCGGTGTTGACTTGGAGCGGTGAGAAACCGGTTCAGGGCCTGCAGGAGCGGGCGCGGGACGCGCGCTATAAATTGCTTGAAGCCCAAGCAGCAAGCGGGGCAGCCGGGCGGTGTGCTGTTGCGACGGCGCATACGCTCGACGATCAGGCCGAGACGCTGCTGATGCGCCTGGCGCGGGGCAGCGGGCCGGATGGCCTCAGGGCCATGCAGCCCGTGCGGGCCCTCGGATACGGCACCGGCGCCGATCTGGTCCGGCCGCTGCTGAAGATCTCGCGGGAGCAATTGCACGGGTACCTCGTCGCGAATGGGCTGACGTGGCGCGAAGACCCAAGCAACGACGATCCGCGTTTTGAGCGCGTGCGCTTGCGTTCGGCGGCAGGCGGCTTGCGCGACGCCGGATTGACGCCGCAGATGCTAGCGCTCGCGGCTTCCCGCCAGGCGCGTGCCGTGGAAGCTTTGGAACGGGCAACGGATGCACTCCAGGCCGCATTTCTCGATGTGCACGGGGGAATGTTCGCCTCGATCGATGCCGTGCGACTGGCCGCGCAACCTGCGGAAATCCGAGTGCGGCTCATGGAGCGCGTGCTGGCGATGTTTGGTGGTTCGACGCCGCCGGCGGATCTCGCTCAGGTGGAGCAACTGGCTGAATTGCTGGCACGGGATGGCGCGCTGCAGGCGACGCTGGGTGGCTGCGAGGTTCGGGCGTGCCGCGAAGAAATCCGGGTGTTTCGGGAGAGTGGAAGGGCGACCCTCGATGCCGTTGAACTCAATCCCGGAGAGGCAACGACTTGGGACAACAGGTTCCGGATCAAAGTGACAGGCGGTGAACGGTCCGTCATCGTGCGGGCGCTCGACCCCGCGACACGCGATGACCTGCGACGGCGTGTGCGCACACGCTTCTTGCTTCCCGCTCGTGCAGCTGCAACACTGCCCGCCGTCTGGGCCGGCGAGGATTTGATTTCAGTCGGAGGATTGCCTGGAGATTTCTTTCCATCGCGAGGTGGCGAAGCGCTACCGTGCGTCGAAACGCGCTTTCTTCACCCGATGTTCGCCGAACCGCCGTAAGCATATCCATGGACGCGCAGATCGAATTGCACACAGCCGCGTAAACTAAGGCATTCGGAAGGTTTTCGCGGTCATGCTGCCGAGCCTTGGCAAACGTAGGGGCTCCCCCTATCTTAACCACTCTCCCTGAAGGGCGGGCTGAACCCCGGGCCCCCTTCGCCCAATGACCGGCGGATCTGATCCGCGGTCTGATAGGACGATCGATGAACCCCAATTTTCAGAAGCTTGCGATCTGGGTAGCTGTTCTCGTGCTGCTCGCGGCGCTCTTCAATCTCTTCAACAGCCCGGCGCAGAACCGGCGCGGCAATGAAATCACCTACTCGGAGTTCATCGCCGCCGTGGACAGCGGCAAGGTCACCGAGGTGACGATTGCGGGCAACCGCATTTTTGGTTCGCTGACCGAGGGCGGACAACAGTTCACGACCTATGCACCGGACGACCGGATGCTGGTCGAACGGCTGGAAAAGAAGGGTGTGAAATTCAAGGCGCGGCCGTCGGACGAAGACGTGCCGTCGCTGATGAGCGTTCTGCTGAATTGGTTCCCGATGCTGCTGCTGATCGGCGTCTGGGTGTTTTTCATGCGCCAGATGCAGTCGGGATCCGGCCGCGCGATGGGTTTTGGCAAGAGCCGCGCGAAGCTTTTGACGGAGCGGCAGGGCCGCGTGACGTTCGACGACGTGGCGGGTGTGGACGAGGCCAAGTCGGATCTGGAAGAAATCGTCGAGTTCCTCCGGGACCCGCAGAAGTTCCAGCGGCTGGGCGGCCGGATTCCGCGCGGTGCGCTGCTCGTCGGACCGCCGGGCACGGGTAAGACGCTCATTGCGCGGGCGGTGGCGGGTGAAGCCAACGTGCCGTTCTTCACAATCTCGGGTTCCGATTTCGTCGAAATGTTCGTCGGCGTCGGCGCATCGCGCGTGCGCGACATGTTCGAGCAGGCGAAGAAGAACGCGCCGTGCATCATCTTCATCGACGAAATCGACGCGGTCGGCCGGCATCGCGGCGCGGGCCTCGGCGGCGGCAACGACGAGCGCGAGCAGACGCTGAACCAGTTGCTCGTCGAGATGGACGGATTCGAGGCCAACGAGGGGATCATCGTCATCGCCGCGACGAACCGTCCCGACGTGCTTGATCCCGCCTTGCTGCGTCCGGGCCGCTTCGACCGGCAGATCACCGTGCCGAACCCGGATGTGGTCGGGCGCGAGAAGATCCTGCGCGTGCACATGAAGAAAGTGCCGCTGGCGCCGGATGTGGACGCAAAGACGATCGCGCGCGGTTGCCCCGGCTTTTCGGGCGCGGATCTCGCCAACCTTGTGAACGAAGCCGCGCTGCTCGCCGCGCGCCGCAACAAGCGGCTCGTGACGCAGCAGGAGTTCGAGGACGCCAAGGACAAAGTGATGATGGGCGCGGAACGGCGTTCCATGGTCATGAGCGACGAGGAAAAGCGCAATACGGCCTATCACGAGGCGGGGCACGCCATCGTCGGGCTGGTCGTGCCTTACGACCCGCTGCACAAGGTGACGATCATTCCGCGCGGCCGTGCGTTGGGCGTAACCATGAACCTGCCGGAAGGCGATCGCTACAGCCGCACCAAGGCATGGTGCGAAGCGCGTCTGGCGGTCCTCTTCGGCGGACGCGAGGCCGAAATCATACTCGGCGGGCCGGACAACGTGACGAACGGCGCCACGGGCGACATCCAGATGGCGACGCAACTGGCGCGCGCCATGATCATGGAGTGGGGCATGTCCGACAAGCTCGGACGTGTTCGCTACAATGGCAACGAGCAGGAGGTCTTCCTCGGTCACTCGGTGACGCAGACGAAGAATTTGTCGGATGACACGGCGAAGCTGATCGATCAGGAAATCCGCGGACTCATCACCGCAGGTGAGCAGAAGGCGCGGCAGATCCTGCAAGAGAACATCGAGTCATTGCATCGCGTTGCCAAGGGTCTGTTGGAATACGAAACGCTGTCGGGCGACGAAGTGAAAGCCCTGATGCGGGGCGAAAATATCGTGCGCCGCGACGACAACGACGGATCGAAAGGACCAGCCAGCTCGGCAGTGCCGACGGCAGGGCGGTCCAAGCCACGGGAAGAGCCGGACGCGGGCGGAATGGCACCGCAGCCGGGCACCTAAGGTTCGCAATTGGCCGGGAGGGCTTGATCGCCGGCCGAAAAGCAAACACACAGAGACAGCTCCCGGAACGCTCCGGGGGCTGTTTCGCTTTTCGGAGTTTGCCGTGACGCGCCGCTTCTATCTCCGTCCCATTGTGTCGGTTGCCTACGATCGCGAGCGGCTCGACGGGGATCGCTCGGGGATGCAGGAGCGTCTGTGCGGGCGGAGCGACCTGGGTTTTGCGGATCTGGAGTTGATCGACGCCGAGGCACCGGCGGGCGGGCGCGTGCGGCTCATTCCGGCGGACGGCACTTACGGGTTTGCCAATCAGGACTGGTACCATCCGCCGTTTCACGGCGAGGACATGTGGCAGACCTTCGATCGGCTGGTCGAAGCGCGTCCCGATTACGCCGGGCTGGCGATGGACCGGCCGCGCATCATGGGCATCGTCAACGTCACGCCGGACAGCTTTTCGGATGGCGGCAGCTTTGCAAACGTTCAGGCGGCAATCGACCACGGTCTGCGGCTCGTCGAGGACGGTGCCGATATTCTCGACATCGGCGGGGAGAGCACGCGGCCGGGTTCGGACGCGGTGGCTTTGGACGAAGAGCTGCGCCGGGTCTTGCCGGTTCTGGAAGGTTTGCGGGCGCGGACGGACGCTAGAATTTCCGTCGACACGCGCAAGGCCGAGGTGATGCGCCGCGCGGCAAGTTCGGGCGCGGACATCCTCAACGACGTGTCGGCGCTGACGCATGATCCAGCCTCACTTGCAGCGGTGGCCGAGAGCCGCCTGCCGGTCATGCTGATGCACGCGCAGGGCGACCCCAAGACGATGAACGACAATCCGCAGTACAGGGATGTCGTGCTCGATGTGTTCGATTTTCTGGCTGAACGAATCGCGGCTTGCGAAGACGCGGGCATTGGGCGCGAGAAGATCGTCGCCGATCCGGGTATCGGCTTTGGCAAACATCTGCACCACAACGTTGCGGTGCTACAGGCGATGAGCCTCTATCATGGGCTCGGCGTGCCTATTCTGCTCGGCGCGTCGCGCAAGAAGCTGATCGGGCAGTTGTGCAATGTGGAAGACCCCAAGCAGCGCGTGCCGGGTTCCATCGCGGCGGCGCTGACAGCCGTGGCGCAGGGCGTGCAGATCATTCGCGTACATGATGTCGCCGAAACGGTGCAGGCCGTGCGTGTCTGGCAGGCGGCCATGTGGGGGACGGAGACCGGCGTCTGAGCCGGACCGTCACGGGGCGCTTCAGCTCGCGGCCGCCTTGCGGTTCGCTATGCGATGCAATGCCCCTTCGACAATCGCCGCGCGCAGTTCGTCGGCGGTGAGATCGGCTGCGGGCAGGGCGACGTGCTGGGCTTTGGCGAGCGACTTGAGATCGTCGATCGATGCAATCTCCTTGAGCTTGTTGGCGAGGCCGTCGCGACCGTCCTTCGTGACCACGACCACCACGCTGAAGGCGAAGGGATCAAATACCTGATCGGGCGTGGGTGCGGCATCGGACGTGCTTGCCGGCCGGGAGGCGCCAGCCGTTCCCTTTTTGCCCGGTTTGGCTTTCTTGCCGCGATCGGGAATCGGCAGCCGCACCCGGATTTGGGCGATCTCGCGCTCACACGTTCCAGTCAGGGCTTCGGCGGCCTCCGGGGAGACGCCTTCGACCGATCCGATCAGTTCGCGAAAGTATTTTTTCTGGCTGGCTCCGGAGAGCGAGCGGGTGGCCTTACCCATCGACGATCCTCACGCCGCTTTCTGCATCTGCAGACCTTCGGCAATCTCAGCATAGAGCGTGCGCAGCGGTTCGGCACCTGCGCCGTACTTTTCTTCGATCGTCTTACCCTGGGCTTCGAAGTCGAAGGCGTTGGCGATCGCGTCGGAGTGGGGGATCTGCGCGTTCAACATGGGATGGAGTAGGCCGATTTCCTCAATGAGAAGGCGGTCTTTACCGGTCGGGCGGACGCCGTTTGCGAGGCAGGCGTAGCGGCGGTCGGAAAGCGGGATTTCGGCGAGGTCGGCCTCGTTGCGCTTCTCCTCGATCAGCAGTGCGATGCGGTCGACGGCGAGTTGGGAGACGTAATCGGGGCGGAACGGCACGATGACGCGGCCGGCGATCTTGAGAGCGGCCAGCGCAGCAAACGAGAGGCCCGGGGGGCAATCGAGAATAACGAGGTCGTAGCTTTGCTCGAAACGGCGCAGAAGGCGTTCGAGGCGGCCGCGCACGCGCTGACCGACGACTTCAGGATCCTTCGACTGGCGGGCTTCCCTGACATAAAGCTCTCCCTGGACGTCTTCGAGCATCAGGGAGCCCGGAAGCAGGGAAATTGCGAGCGGCTTGCCGTTCGCCAGGCGGACGTCGCCGACGTTGTGGGCCAGGAAGTCGCGTGGCTCGGGATAGGTTTCGTCGAACAGGTCGAAGAAGTAGTCGGAAATGGTGAGCCCCTTTTTGCGGGCTTGCGACCACGCCTCGCCACCCATCAGGATCAGCGAGGCATTGCACTGGCTGTCGAGGTCCATGACCAAAACCCGCATGCCGCCCCACGCCGCGAAGGCGTGCGCCAGCATCACGGCGGTTGTGGATTTGCCGACACCGCCCTTGCGGTTGGCGACCGACAGAAAGTGGGCCATGTCTCCCCCTTGTTCATAGCCAACCGCGGGCGCTGCCCGGGCTGCGAAGAGATTGCTATGATCTGATTCCTTTGGCCGGGTCAGCCGCCAATTCCTGCCGCAAGTCCAGTGGGCTAGATGCATATGCCGCCATGCGGGGCGGGGCGTTGTAATGTTCAAGTACCCGGTGTGATAGGCGTGATCGCTGCCACTTGGCGACAGGCGGAGGTGGCGCAGCTATATTCGGGTCGCACGGGATCGGCCGCGCGCTCAACCACGCGTGCTACCGCCAGATGAGGAGCAGACGTTCCATGACGCGCCGCTATTTCGGCACCGACGGTATCCGCGGTCTGGCGAACACGCACCCCATGACGTCGGAAGTGGCGTTGAAGGTGGGGATGGCTGCCGGCAAGCTCTTTCAAACGGGAAGTCACCGGCACCGCGTGGTGATCGGGAAAGATACGCGCCTGTCGGGCTATATGCTGGAGGCCGCGCTGATGTCGGGGTTCACATCGGTCGGTGTCGATGTGTTTCTTCTGGGTCCAATGCCGACACCGGCCGTCGCCATGTTGACGCGGTCGCTCAGGGCAGACATCGGCGTCATGATTTCCGCCTCGCACAACAAGTACGAGGACAACGGAATTAAACTGTTCGATCCCGACGGCTATAAGCTTTCCGACGAGATGGAGCTGGCAATTGAGCGCCTGATTGAGGCCGACAGCCGGACGATGCTCGCGTCCGCAGACCGGATCGGCAGGGCGACGCGGGTGGAGAGCGCGCAGGAACGCTATATCGAATTCGCCAAGCGCACGCTGCCGAAGAATTTGAAGCTGACCGGGCTCAGGATCGTCATCGATTGTGCGAACGGCGCGGCTTACAAAGTGGCGCCCGAGGCCCTGTGGGAGTTGGGCGCGGAAGTCATCAAGATCGGGGTGGAGCCCAATGGCCGCAACATCAACGACAAGTGCGGATCGACGGCGCCGGACCTGCTTGTACATAAGGTGAGGGAGTTCCGCGCGGACATCGGCATCGCGCTCGACGGCGATGCCGACCGGGTGGTGATCGTCGACGAGAAGGGGCAAATTGTCGACGGTGATCAGCTCATGGCGGTCATCGCGGAAAGCTGGCACCGGCGGGGCAAACTATCGGCCGGCGGCGTGGTGGCGACGGTGATGAGCAACTTGGGGCTTGAGCGGTATCTGAAGGCGCAGGGCCTTGGACTCGTGCGAACGCCCGTCGGCGACCGCTATGTCGTCGAACACATGCGCAAGCACGGCTACAACGTGGGCGGCGAGCAGTCGGGCCATATCGTGTTGTCCGACTTCACGACGACTGGCGACGGGCTCGTTTCCGCGCTGCAGGTGCTCGCTTGTGTCGTGGCGACAGGCAAGCCGGTGTCCGAAGTCTGCGCGCGATTCACGCCGTTACCGCAAGTATTGAAGAATGTGCGTTACAGCAATGGCAAGCCGCTCGAAGACAAGCGGGTGCGCAAGGCCATCGAAGGCGCGCAGCAGAAGCTCGGCGACAAGGGACGCATCGTCATCAGGCCGTCGGGTACGGAACCCGTCATTCGCGTGATGGCCGAGGGCGACGACGAGACGCTCGTCAACGCGGTGGTCGGCGATATCGTCGATGCGGTGAAGGTCGCCGCCCAGGCCGCCTAGCGGCCTTAACTTTCCGTTTACAAATGCACACCGCTGCCGGTTTGGCGGCGGTGTTTCATTTCGAGGCGGCGATTAAGTCTCCCTTAAGTTATATCCGGCACCTTCACTGCTGAAGGACAGACCATGCCGATTCCGCGAAGTGCGCGGGCACATGGTTTCAGCAGGGAATGCATTGATGATTTCGCGTAAGGCTCTACTTCTTGGCTGTGCGCTCAGTGTTGCCGGCTCCGGCGCAACGCTTGCGGCCGATCTTTACGGCAACGGCATGAAGGATGCCGCCTATGCTGCGCCGATGCCGGTGGGGCCGTCGTGGTACGTTCGTCTCGATGGCGGCTATGCGGTGCATGACGATCCGGAGATGACGGAAATCGGGATCTACGATCTCGTTGACGAACAGATTGACGACACTTGGACGCTTGGCGGCGGCATCGGCTACTACTTCACGCCGACAATCCGCGGCGACATCACCTACGACCATCGCTTCGAGGCGGACGCCAGCGGCACGTTGCTCGATCACTACGCGGCGCTCGACGGCCCACGATCGTTTGGCATCGAAAGCGACGTCGTTCTGTTCAACCTCTATTATGATTTCAATCGTGCCGGCCGCATCAATCCCTATATCGGCGCCGGGCTCGGCTTTACATTCAACCGCACTACGACGGGCGTCGCGGGCAGCACCTGCGGATGCACGGGCGAAATCGAGGAAGGCGACAATTTCGATGTCGCCGGAGCGCTGATGGCGGGCTTCTCGGCCAAGTTGCGCGGTGGGCAGACGGTGACGGGCGGCAGTTCGAAAGACGGGCCGATGGTGGTCGACACCGGCCGCAACCTCTACCTCGATGTCGGTTACAGGTTCTTGTACCTGGGCGGCGTCGCAACGGGTCCGATCGTGACGACCGAACCCATTGCCGAAGACCCGACAGTTGAAGACATCCGCGCGCACGAGTTTCGCGTCGGCCTGCGCTACGATCTGCGCTGAGCGCGGACTTTAGAATTGGGCGGGGTTCGCTTCGCCCGTGAGTTGACGACAACGGTGCAGGCTTTGCTTTTTGAGCCTGGACCGTCCCGGTGGAGCCGATGGGCGTTCCGCGTTCCGGGTCACTACGAGACGATGTTCGTCCTGGTTCCTGTATGCGTCTGGCGGCAGCCCCTCAACCCGGCTGCAGGCCCAGGATGTCTCGACGGTGAACCCAGAAACACGCGATCCCACGACCTCGCCGGCACTTCATGTTAGCCGGACCGCGGCCTCACCGCGGTTTCGTTGAGGGGATCGAAGACGATGAAGACGAAACACGCGGGCCTGACCCTTGCCATGACGGCAATCATGAGTTCGGCCACGCCCGCCATCGCCGGGGGCGACGTGATCTATACCGGTGTCAAGGATCCCTATGCCGCGGCGGTGCCTGTCCCGGCTCCGGTGCCCGTTCCGGTCTACGAGCCGGAATACTACGTTCGCTTCGACACCGGTGCGGCGTGGATTTCCAATGGTACTCTCGAAGAAATCGGGACGCCGATGACAATGCGCGCCATCACTGACATCGAGCCGTTGGAATTCGGAAGCATCGGTGCGGGCAAATACATCACGCCGCGGATCCGCGCGGAATTGGCCGTCGATCTGTTTACACGGGCTCAGGTTGATCGTGGGGATGAGACATTTATCCAGCCCATCGTGTTTCCTGACCCCGGCGTCGGTGCCGACGATCAGGCAGAATATTCGGTGACCCGTCAGGAAGAGATCGAATTTGAGCAAGATACCATCATGCTCAACTTCTACTATGATTTCCGCAATGCGACACGGTTCACGCCCTATCTCGGCGCCGGTATCGGTGTTACCTACCGGCAGTTGACGCGCACGTCGTCGGAAACCGCCAACTGCGATTCACTGACAAATCCCAATGATCCGACGCGAGACTGCGACGACGCTCCCTTTGCTGATCCCGCGGAGATTACCGAAGGCACATCGACGGAGAAGCGCTGGGATCTCGCCGGCGCATTGATGGCCGGTGTCGCGATCCAGGTGACTGAGGATATCCTGTGGGACACGGGCTACCGCTACATGTGGCAGAACGGTAGTATCTCAGTCGATAGCCTTACCCTTGCCGGGACCAGCCGGGTCGAAATCAAGGATGTCGGCCAGCATCAGTTGCGCACGGGCATTCGCCTTAACCTCAACTGACGCCGGCTTTGAGCGAAAACCTCTCTTGGGGACGGCTTCCGGTGGGAAGCCGTCCTCTTTGCTATTTGGCGTGATTGACGCGGCGGAGCAGGCAGGCCACTGTTCCTGCGGCATCCGGGAGGACCGGGCGTCTTCCAGCAGATCCAAGAGCGATGTCCGGTCTCGCCAAACCGCCGATCAAACCCGCACGCCCGTTCTTTTCGAGCGGGCCGTGCGCGAAGCCGCCCGGTTGGTCGCCGCTGTGGCTCGACGGTGCGCTTACGGGACGGTCGCACCGGTCGGAGCAAGGCAGCGCGGCGTTGGCTGACCTGATCAGTGCTTTGCACCGACTGTTGGTATTGCCGCAAGACTACAAGCTCGCGATCGTGCCGGGATCGGATACCGGCGCGTTCGAAATGGCGTTGTGGTCGCTGCTGGGTGAGCGGGGCACCGATGTTTTCGCGTGGGACGTCTTTGGGCGGAGCTGGGTCCGCGATGTCATCGGCGAGTTGAAACTGGCGAACGTGACCGTCCACGAGGCGCCATTCGGGCGCCTGCCGGATCTGAGCCTGGCCGATGCGCGGCGTGACATCGTGTTTACTGCGAATGGAACGACATCCGGCGTCCGCGTGCCGGATTTCGACTGGATTGCCAATGACCGGGACGGCTTGACGCTTTGCGACGCCACGTCCGCAGTGCTGGCGCAGGACATCGACTGGCGAAAGCTCGATGTGACGACATTCTCATGGCAGAAGTGCCTCGGCGGTGAAGCCGCGCACGGCGTGCTCATACTTTCACCGCGAGCGGTGGAAAGAGCTGTCCGTTACATTCCGCCGTGGCCGGTACCGAAGCTCTTCCGGTTTGCGCGACCAGGTGCGCTGGATGATGCGCTGTTTGAAGGTCAGACGATCAACACGCCTTCGATGCTGTGCGTTGAAGATTGCGCGCGTTCTGTCGCGTGGGCGATGACAGCCGGCGGCTTGAAGACGATGCAGGCACGCGCCGAGAGGAATTCGAGAATCGTCCGGGAGTGGATGGCGCGAAGTGACTGGGCGTTCGATCCGGTCGCGGACGCGGCGACGCATTCCCTGACTTCGGTCGTGATCGGCATTTCCGATCCAGCCTTCCAATGCCTAGACGAGACGGGACAACGCCGGTTGATCGGCGCGGTCGCGGCGCGCCTGGAAGGTGAGGGCGCCGCGTTCGACATAGCGGGCCATCGTGGCGCGCCGCCCGGACTACGCATTTGGACGGGTCCGACGGTCGACACTCAGGATGTGACCGCGGTTCTCCCGTGGCTCGACTGGGCCTATCACTCTGTGCTTGCCGAGGCGTCATGATGCGGTTGGCTGACAGCCATAATTCGGACGCCTTGCGGCCGCTTCTGCCGACCCAAGGATGACCAGTGTCAGGCCGTCGAACGGTCAGCCGTCAACGTCGAATAAGGCTTCTCTCATGCGCCGACTTGCTCTTCTCCCGCTCATTTACGTTTGTCCGTCAATGGCGTGGGCCATCGATGTTCCCACAGTGTCGCGCGTGGATGCGGTAACCGTGTTTCCGCAGGGCGCGGAGGTGAGCCGGGTCGCGAAAGTCAGGCTCGAGAAAGGGATGCATACCGTCGTGCTGGCGGACGTTCCGGCGGACGCCGTTCCGAGTTCGATCCGGGTGGAGGGGCTCGCGACGGGAAAGCTCGATATTGGTTCTGTCGATAGCCGCCGTCTCATGGTGCCGAGCACGGATGCCGTGACCGCCGCAAGCGAGCGGCGGCGGATTGAGGACGAGATCGAAATCCTGCGCGATCAGCGCAGTCAAGCGGAAGCCCAATTCCAGGCGGCGGAGACGCAAAAAACCCTGATCAACAATCTAAGCCAATTGCCGACGCGGCCGGCGCCGGCGCAGGGCGGGGAACGCGGCGAAGACTGGTCGCAAATTCTGACGACGATTGCGACGGGAAGCCTCGAAGCGCAGCGCAATTCCGTCGATGCGCAAGTGAAAATGCGGACTCTCGACCGGCAGATCGGTGACCTGGAAAAGAAGCTTACCAGCCTTTCAGCCGCCGAACAGGAGCGGACGGAAGTCAAGGTGCATGTGGAGGCGCTGGCCCCACTCGATGCCGATCTCGTGGTCCGGTATCAGGTGCCGGGTGCGTCGTGGACACCGCTGTACGATGCGCGGCTGGCCACTGGCGACAAGACGGCCGCGCCTTCAATGTCCCTCGTCCGGCGTGCTGAAATCCGGCAGAACAGCGGCGAGGCATGGGACAACGCTGCGCTGACGCTTTCGACAACGCGGCCGAACGCCAGTGCGGCGATACCGGAACTCAATACCATCACAGTCGATTTCTTGGAGCCGCCGCAGCCGCGCCCGATGGCGGGAGCGCCTCTACCGGAGAGCGCGCCTGTAAAGCGCATGGCTGCACCTCCGGCTGAGGCTGACGCCGATCAGATGGCCATGGCTGACGCCGCAGCGCCCGAGGTCTCGCCGGTTCGCGTCGAGGCGCAGCAAGCCGCCGTCGTCGTCTCACCATTCCAAGCTGTGTTCGCGGTGCCCGGGCGGGGCAGCGTGCCGAACACGAACGAGGCGAAGCGCGTGCAGTTGCTGACGGAGAAGATTGATCCGCAGCTCAGCATCAAGACGGTGCCGCGGGAGGATACCAAGGCGTACCTTTATGCGACGCTGGTCCTGCCAGCAGGGACTCCGCTGCTGCCGGGGCCGGTGTCTCTTTTTCGCGATGGGACGTTCGTCGGTGCGGGGTCGCTGCCCATACTGTCGCCAGGCGAAAAGCACGAACTCGGGTTTGGATCGGACGACCTGATCCGCGTGAAGCATGTCCTTGTGGAAGAGAAGCGCGGGGAGACAGGTCTGATTTCGACGTCGCGCACGGATGTGCGGCGGTTCAAGATCACGGTCAAGAATCTCCACGAGCGGACGATGTCCGTGAAGGTCCTCGACCAGTTGCCGGTGTCGAACAATGCCGACATCAAGGTCGAGGCGACCGGCGGAACGACGCCGACGGCGACCGATGTCGACGACATGCGCGGCGTGGTCGCGTGGGATCTCAAGATCGATCCCAACGACGAGGAATCGGTCGATTTCGGGTACCGCGTGGTGTGGCCTTCAGCCAAGACGATCACATACCGTTAACCGTAAGTTCGGCTAAATCCGGCCCCCAACCCAGATAACATCGAACTTTTCGCGCCCGTTCCGCGAGGAACAGCCGTGGGCTGTGGATTTCGGCACTCTCCTGGTCAGACGAAGCAATTGGCCACTCAGACCCCCAGGAGTAAATGCCATGACCCCGATCACCAGCCTTCTGACTGCCCGCGCCGCAGCCACCGTGTTCCTGGCCCTCGGCTCTCTTGCCGGTGGCAATTCGGAGGCCGAAGCTGTCTCGGCCCGTGTGAAAATGGCATGCGCCGGCGACTACTTCTCCTATTGCAGCCAGCACTCGCCCTCGAGCCCCGCCGTTCGTCAGTGCATGCGCGCTAACGGCTTGAAGCTCTCCAACCGGTGCGTCAACGCTCTCGTAGCTGCTGGTGAGGTCTCAGCCGCTGAGGTCGCGCGCCGGCAGGCTGCGAAGTAACGACGAGCCTGGGGTTTTGTTTGATGTACGGCCGGGGCTGAACTCCGGCCGTAAATTTTTTTTGGGCGGTACTATTGCCGCCAGCGCGCGCCGACCCGCAGATCGTCGGCGGACCAAGTGCTGCCCGGTTGATTGCTGTCGTAGTTGATGTGATCCCACTGGCCAAACAGGGTCCACTCGCGGTTGACGTAGTATTCGAGCAGCAGTGACGTGCGCAGTTCGGATTCGGAAATTGGGACGCCGTTGTAGTCGTAATCGGTGTAGGTCAGGCCGGCGGTGGCGATGACGAAGCGGCGGAAGGCGTGGCGCGCTTCGAGCCCGGCGCTGCGGGACAGTACGCCGCCCGATCCTGCCGTGTTGGTATCGAAAATGTCCGAGCGGGCGAGGAAGCGCAGCGTCGTCAGTTCGTTCATTCGCCAGGCGACATCGGCGTCGACGACGACGCCGCCGACGTCACCGAGTCCTGCGTCCTTCATGTCCTGCCTTCCGTATCCGAGGCTCATCTGGCCGCGCACGGTCTGGCCTCTCGATCCGAAGTCGATGCCGGCGCGGAGGCGGGAGCCGTTGCTGTCGCGGCTGAAACCGTCGGCGACGGCGTCGTCGTCGTAGCGGCGCTGGTTGGTTTCGATTTCGCCGAAAATGGAGAAGGTGGGCCGGAATTCCCAGGTTGCGCGCGCGGCTTCGGTGGAAACTTGCGTGTCGCGGTCGTCGTTGGGGTTGGTGGCGCCGCCGCCGCCGTCGCTGGGGCCGAAGTCGATGTCGTCGTAACCGCCGCGCAGTTGAATGGACAGCCTATTGAAGCGGTGATTGAAGGTCAGATCGGCGGTCTGGGTGGTGACTTCGGCGCGGTCGCCCGTTTGCGCTGCGTCGATTGCGCCGCGGCCTTCCTGGCGCACATCGTGGGAGACGAGGCCCTGAAAGTTGGTGCGGCGGCCGAGGTCGAGGCGCGCGCGAACTTCGGCGTTCCAGAAGGCGTCATCCTCACCGGGAAACTCGTCGTGGAAGGACGTGAGACCCCTGGCATTGAATTCGAGGGCGTGGATGGACCAGTTGGAGACAAGCCGGGCGCGGCTGTCGAACTCCGCCGCGACATCGGAGTCGGCAGGTTCCAGCCTCAAGACGTTCGAGGTGGCCTCGCCGGCCATGGTGAATTCGGGGAAGAAGACGAACGAGCCGACGCGGACGCCGACGGGGTCGTAGGGCTCCTGCGTGAACAGGCGGCCGGGCCGGCGATCGGTGCGTAAAGGATCGATGTCCTCGATTTGGAAGAGCAGCGGGTCGTGTCCAGCCGGCGTTGTTTCGATGGGGGTGGTGAAGAGATCGGCCTCTTCCTGCGGACGGCTGTCGATGAGCGTGGGGTCGGTTCCGTCCTGCGGTACGGGCGGTTCGCCAATCTCGACAATTCCGTCGCGGGCAAGCGACGTGCGTTCGTCGGGGGTCGTCAGGTCGCCGTCGACAACGGGGAGGCGTTCACCGGGCGCAGGACGTGGTGTGTCGTCAAGAAACGGGTCCGCCGGTTCGGCAGTCGGATCGTCGTCGGGGATGGCGGGCCGGAGATCGGGGCTCAGCAAGGCATCATCGGCGGGCGAGTCGGCCGGTAGGCGGGTCGACGGCGGCGTCGACGTGGCCGCGCGGCCCGGCAGCGTCAGGCCGCCCGGAACGGTGCCGCGCAAGTCAGGAACAGGCGTCGGCGCCTGGGCGATCGCCTCGCCCGCGCATACGATCAGTATACCGATTGCCCATACGGGCGCGCGGCAGACGGATCCTGCTCTCAAAATCACTGATGCGGGCACGGGTGGCGCCTGTGGCAGACACTGCAATGGGACGCACACACGGGTCGCAAGACAGTAGGCAGGGCCGGTTAATGCGGCTTTAAGCTCCCGGAATCCCGCTTTCCGCTGCGGCCGTGGACAGCGCTTCGCCGGATTTGGTTGCGGGCGCCCGCTCTGCTAGACAATCTGGCTCATGGTTTTGAGTCCGGTGCAGCGAGGGCTGCCGGAACCCTGAGTTCCGGGCGGCAGCGGTTCTTGAAATCAGCGGGGTGGGCGGTGGCAGCAGGGACCATGGGGAAATTGAAAGCCATTCCGGGCGGACGGTCAGCCGACGCATCCATCATCGGGTCAGCGATCAGGACCCTCGAACTCGAATCGGAGGGTCTGGCGGCGTTGCGAGCGTCGCTGGATAATGGGCTGTCGGCTCCATTCTCCGAGGCGGTCGCGCTGATCAAGCGCGCGCGCGGGCGGGTCATCGTTTCGGGCATCGGCAAGAGCGGGCACGTCGGCCAGAAGATTGCCGCAACGCTCGCGTCGACGGGAACGCCGTCTTTTTTCGTGCATCCGACCGAGGCGTCGCACGGCGATCTCGGAATGATTACGCGCGATGATGTGATCCTCGCTTTGTCCTGGTCGGGCGAGACGGTCGAACTGAAAAACCTCATCACCTTCTCGCGCCGCTTTTCAGTGCCGATGATCGCGGTCACTTCGAATGCTCTTTCGGCGCTGGGTCAGCAGGCCGACGTCGTACTCGAACTGCCGCGAACGAAAGAAGCCTGTCCGCACGGGCTGGCGCCGACGACATCGACCACCATGCAACTCGCCATCGGCGACTGCCTGGCGGTTGCGCTGCTCGAAAGCCGCGGTTTCACGGCGCAAGACTTCAAGATGTTTCACCCCGGCGGCTCACTTGGAGCGAGCCTCAAATACGTGGCCGACCTGATGCACAAGGAGAGCCGGCTGCCGCTGGCATCCAAATCGACGCCGATGGCCGAGGCGCTTGTCGTCATGACGGAGAAGAGCTTCGGTTGCCTCGGGATCGTCGATGGCAAAGGCAAGCTGGTCGGGGTCGTGACCGACGGCGACTTGCGCCGTCACATGGGGGCAAATCTGTTGTCGGCGACAGCGGGCGAGATCATGACGGGCAAGCCGAAGACGGTGAGCCCGACGACGCTTGCATCGGCGGCGCTGGAAGTGATCAACGCGTCGCGCATTACGGCGCTGTTCGTGGTCGACAAGGGCAAGCCGGTCGGTATCGTGCACGTGCACGATCTGCTGCGTGCGGGCGTGGCCTAGGCTGGGGTCCGCTCAAATGGGGTCCGCTCAAATGGGGTCAGACCCCTCAGTAGGGGTCTGACCCCTTCCGAGACCCCTTCCGAGACCGAGACCCCTTCCGAAGCGCGCTTGCTCCGACTTTTTTCTTATTCTTCGGTGTCGTTGGTCACGACGAGTGCCGTGCCGTTGACGCCGGTCACGAGTACGCGGGCTCCGACATAGGCGTCTTCGCCTTCCGCCAGCCAGACGCTGTCGCCGGCGCGGACCTTGCCGCGACCGTTTCTGACTGCTTCCTCAACAATGACGATGCGGCCGATGAACTGGGAGCCGGGCGCATTGATGTCGGGATGGTGATCGGTCGGACTTGAGCCGGAGAGCTTTTTGACGGCGAATACAGTCGCGACGGCCAACAGTGCAAAGACCACGAGCTGGAGAGCGAGGGGGAATTCGTCGGCAAGCCCCATGGCCGCCACGATCGCGACCAGGAGACCGACGACGAAGGCGGCAAGGCCGAACCAAAGGAAGTGGACCCCTGGAATGATCGTTTCGAGCGCCATCAAGATGAGCGCGACGGCGAGCCAGCTCCAGAAGCCGAGCCCGATCAGGAGTGAGAGCAGATTTTCCATGTCACGATGTCCGAATGGCGATTAAGCGCGCGGCGACTTGGGAGCACCGCCAAAGGCATCACCGGTGAGCTGAGCGAGCCCGGCGATCGAACCGATCACCGACGAGGCTTCGAGCGGCATCATGATGACCTTCTGGTTCGGGGCCGAGGCCAGCGATTCCAACGCTTTCACGTAGTTGTTGGCGACGAAGTAGTTGATGGCCTGAACGTTGCCGTTCGAAATGGCGTCCGAGACAAGTTGCGTCGCCTTGGCTTCGGCTTCGGCGGCACGTTCGCGCGCCTCGGCGTCCTTGAACGCGGCTTCGCGGCGGCCTTCGGCTTCCAGGACGACAGCTTGCTTAGCGCCTTCGGCCTTGAGGATGGCAGCCTGACGGAGGCCTTCCGATTCCAGGATCTGGGCGCGCTTTTCGCGTTCCGCCTTCATCTGGCGGCCCATGCTGTCGACGAGATCGCGCGGGGGGGCGATGTCCTTGATTTCGATGCGCGTGACCTTGACGCCCCAGGCTTCGGTGGCAGCATCGACGACAGTGAGAAGCTTGGCGTTGATGACGTCGCGGTTGGAGAGCAATTCGTCGAGGTCCATCGAGCCCATGACCGTGCGGACGTTGGTCATGGTCAGGTTGATGGTGGCGAGTTCGAGGTTGTCGACGGCGTACGCGGAGCGGCCGGCGTCGAGGACCTGAAAGAAGGCGACGCCATCGACGCGGACCATGGCGTTATCGCGGGTGATAACGTCCTGGCTCGGGATGTCGATCACCTGCTCCTTCATGTTGACCTGGTTGCCGACCCGCTCGACGATCGGAATGAGAAAGTGCAGGCCGGGGGCCAGCGTGCGGGTGAAGCGGCCGAAATTTTCGACTGTGAAGTTGAAGCCCTGGGGCACGACCTTGACGGTCGACCAAAGCGTGAAGACCGCAAGGCCGATCAGCAGCAGGCCAAAGATCTGAAAGCCGTCAGCGAACATAGGATGTCCCTCTGGGTGGACCGCGCAGGGCGGATCGATTGAAAGGTTCAATGCGAACGATTACGGTCGATTGTGAAAAACAAAGTAAACAGAGGGTTTTATCTTCGCCTTTTTAGGGCGCGGATGTGCTGGCAAGATTATTTTGAGTTGGGTGTTTGTGCAACTTTTCGGGGTTGGCGGATGGTGCTGCGGATGATGGTTGGCGTTTTGCTGGTCCTTGCAGGGCCTGTTCTGGCGGACAGCCGGTTCTCAACGCCGAAGCAGGGCAGCGCGGAGCGGAAGGCCGTGCTTGATGCGGCGCGGGTGCCCGTCGAAAAGGACCTCGGGCAGGCGATCGTCTTTCAGGTGACGTCGCTCAGGGTCACGCCGGATTGGGCATTTGTCTATGGCGTTCCCAAGCGGCCGGACGGCAAGGCGATCGACTATTCAAAGTCAATCTACGCGCAGGACGCGAAGGACGGTTCGTTCAGCGAAGAAGCTGCCGTGTTGCTGGCGCGGCAGGGCGCCGGGTGGCGGCTTGTGACCTATTCGGTCGGTTTTGGCGACGTGGTGTGGGACAGTTGGGACGAGGAGTTCGGCGCGCCGGCGTGGCTGTGGCCGTGAGCGGCGGGTAGCCGGCAGCAGGCAGGAGGCAGCAGGCAACGGGCAACGGGCGATAGGCAGCCGGGGCTGACGGCCTAAATCCAGCCCTGGAGTTCGCGGCGGACGACGGCTTCGATCACGTCGATGCCTTCGTCGCTGTCGTTGAGCGCAGGCAGGTAGGCAAATTTTTCGCCGCCGTTGTCCTCAAAGATGTGGCGATTTTCGCCGTCCAACTCTTCCAGCGTTTCTAGGCAGTCGGCGGAAAAACCAGGAGCCACGAGGGCCAGCTTTTTGACGCCCTCTTTGGCCAGGCGTTCGACGGTCATGTCGGTGTACGGCTGTAGCCACGGATCATTTCCGAACCGGGACTGGAAGGTCGTCAGCCAGTTTTCTTCCGGCCAGCCGAGCTTTTCGCGGAGCAGCCGCGATGTCTTCTGGCAATGGCAGTGGTAGGGATCGCCCTTGTCGAAATACTTTTGCGGCATGCCGTGGAACGTGGCGACGATTTTCTCGGGCACGAAGTCGAGGCCGGCCAGGCTGTCACGCATCGATTTGGCGAGACGATCAATATAGACCGGATCGTCGTGGTAGGCCGGCGCGACGCGGACGAACGGTTGCCAGCGCATTTGCATCAGCGCGCGGAAGGCCTGATCGCAGGCGGTGGCGGTGGTGGCCGCGGCATACTGCGGATAGAGCGGCACAAGGAGAATGCGTTCGCAGCCCTGTTTTTGGAGTTCGCGGATACGGCTTTCGGTCGTCGGATTGGCGTAGCGCATGGCCCAGTCAACCACGACGCGGGGATGGCCGGACAAACGCTCGGCAAGCTTATCGGACTGGGATCGCGTGATGGTCTTCAGCGGGCCTTCGTCCTGTTCATTGTTCCAGATGGTGGCGTAGTCGCGGCCTTTGCGCGAAGGGCGCACGGTCAAAATGATCAGGTTGAGGATCGGCCACCATTTCCACTTCGGCTCCTCAATGACGCGCTCGTCGGAGAGGAATTCCTTCAGGTAGCGGCGCATCGGCCAGTAGCTCGTGCCGTCCGGGGTGCCGAGGTTCAATAGCAGAACGCCGACGCGCCCGAATGCGACTTGCGGATGGGTCTCCGGAAGATTCGAGGCTTCGGCGCGGGGCGGATAGGGTTTGAGCATAAACTGTCCGGAAAAAAGGGCGTGAGACCCCGATACGTGACCCGTAGCGTATCCGATTGGCCGGGACAATCGTGTGGCCGCAGCTTTGGCCGTGGCGAAAGTTATCAGGCCGGTCCCCTACGCAGAGGATCGGCACTATTCAGTGCCGGGCCACGGCGTGCGGGGGCGCGAACTCGTCTAGGGAAAGTTCCGGAGCTGGTTCTTGCGTCCGATGGTGTTGCGCCAAGCGGATGGCCGCCGGCCAAAGGTCGAGGATCAAGTGCTCCATAGTCGTGGCCTTGTGGGCGTAGAGGCGACCGGCCAACGGCTTCACCTCGGCGCGTAGCCGTGCCTGCTCGGCTCTTGCAGCCGTTATGACGGCGGTTCGGGTGGCCGGATCGAGAGCCGAGCGGGTGGACTCTGCGAAATGGCCCGCAACCAAACTCAGATCATGGTCGATGCCGACCATTTGCGAGAGTTCGCGGGCCGCGGCGACGCGGACGTTGAGAAGTTCAGGCCACGCCTGGGCGAGCAATTGGCAATGGCGCCAGTGGTGCTGCAGCGATTTGCGGAACGTGTGAAACGCTTCGTCGCTTTGGAGGCGGTAGGCCGTCTTCAAGCATTTCCGCCCGTCGCCGTAGGTTGCGGCGAAGCCTTGGGCGAGCGTTTTTATGCCGGGCTTTCGAATATCGAGCGCCGCGATGACGGGCTCACATGCTTGCAGCCGCGCGATGGCAAGTGCGACTTTTTCCTCGCGGTTCTCGATTTCGACAGGTGCGGGGCTGCCTGCATCCAGTTCGTCAATGGCCGCGCCAATCGCCGCTTTTGCGCCGCCGGCGGCTTTGGCCGAGAGCATGGCCAGGGTGTCGCCGATCACCTCGCGATCGCGATCGTGGGACAAGAGGCGGGCGATGTCGCGGAAGGTGCGATCGGTCGCGCGGAACGATTTGCGGGACAGAGCCGGCTCGACGATGCGCAGGATCGAGCGGCTCCGCTTGAGGCACTTGCGGGTCGCGTGGATGCTGCTGGCGCTGTCGTCGATGGTTCCCGCGAGATAGCCGACCGCGCGGCCGATTTGCGCGGTGAGCAGCTTGCGGGTGTCCTTGTCGAGACGCGCGCCGATTTTAAGCCGGTAGGCCATTGCAGCGGGTAACCTTGGTTGAGTTGTTGGGAAATTCGAGAGAAGCAGCGCAACGTGTTACAATCAAATGCTATTTTGCAACCGTTGTGGTGGCGGCGCAACCCAGTGCAGTCGTTAACGATGCGGGAACGAAGGATTGGCGCGGGGGCGGGGGTGCCGGGTCGAGGCGCAGGCCGAATTGGGCGCAACCGGATGGCATGGGTGGACGTGACGGATCGGCGGGTGAGTGGAAGCGGCCGCCCGTGACGATGCGGACGTTTTCGGCGGTCCGGCTTGTGAGCCAGCGGTGAAGGGCATCGCGGCCGGGGCAGGCGGTGGTGCACGCTTCAGGCAGGAGGACGGATACGGCCCAGGTCTCGCGATTGTCGATGAGCACCCGGACGGCCGTTGCGGCGGCGGTGGGCGTGTTGGGGTTGCCAAGAGCATCTGCCAATTCAAGGAGATGGGTTTGGGCCGTCAGTCTGAGGCCGCGACGCAGGCGTACGGCGACGGCGGTGGACGGGACGGGGGTGGCCGTTGAGGGTGTCGCCGGATCGGACGCGCCCTCGCCCGGCAGCGCGGCGAAGAGTTGACGGGAGGCCACAAGGCGCCATTGACCGGCCGGAAACCAGCGGCGGAGCGCGCGGATATCCGTGACGCCCTGGAGGAGGACGATGTCGGCGTCGACGCTGGTTTTCGATTTCACGGTTGTGGGCGCGGAGCGGCGCTCGGAGCCGAAGCTCGTGCGCCACTGCGGAGCGGGGGCGTCGGGCTTGTGAGCGATAAGGCCGGGGAGGGTGCGGACGTCGACGGACAGAAGTGTGAGGGTATCGTCCGGCGGCCCGGTGGCGGATTGCGCGGCTGCCGGGGTCTCGGAACCGGGAGGCTGAGCGGTTGCGCCGCCGGTCAGGGCGAGCACGGCGAAAGAGGCAAGGACGGCGGTTCGTCCGGTCATGCATCGGTCTCCACGCGGGCGCGGCGCGCGAAACAGGATGGCGGAACTGCACATTCTCCTTTTTGTCCGATTCTGCCGTATAAGACAGCGCGTTGGGCAGGGAAGACGCGCGGATGGTCGATGCAACGGCAGGGACGCCACACAGATCCAGCCTGTGGTGCTCGCGGCTGGCGGTATTTGCGGCCGTCATGATCGCGGTCGCGGTTCTGCTGCACCGGTTTTTCGGCTTGCCGACGGCGGTGGCGATGAACGTCGTGGCGGCGGGGTTTGCTTTGGCGGCACTCGCCCTGGTGCTCGGCCTCGGCGGGATCATCGGCATCTGGCGGACGGGGCGGCCGGGTGCGGCGCGGATCGGATTCGGCATGGTGCTGGCGCTGATGATCCTCAGCGTGCCGTTCAGCGTGGGTCTGTTGGCGCGGTCCTATCCGCTGCTCAACGACGTGACGACGGACACGGCCAACCCGCCCGAGTTCCGCACACTCGCGACCGCCAGATCGGGGCGCGCCAATCCCGCGAAATATCCCGGCTCCGGTTTTGCCGCCGTGCAGACCGAGTCCTACCCCGACCTAAAGCCACTCGACGTCAATCGTCCGCCCGCCGAAACGTTCGATCTGGTGCTGGAGGTTTTGAAGAAACTGCAACTCACGATCGTCGCGGAGGAAGAGCCGACAGAAGAGAACGCCATCGGTCGCGCGGAGGCCGTCGACCGCACGCTGATCCTCGGGTTTTACGACGATGTGGCCGTCCGCGTGACGCCGATCGGCGACCCGGACGCGCCGCAATCGCGGATCGATCTGAGATCCGCCTCGCGCTACGGCCGCTCCGACTTCGGCGCCAACGCGCAGAGGATGCGGGACATGATGCGCGAAATCGTGGCGCGGCTTGAAGCGACCGTGCCGGCGCCGGGGGACGCGCCTGCGGCCGGGGCCAAGAAACTCAAGCCGGGAAAAAACGCTGATCGAGAGAAAGCGGGCGGTCGCACGTCACGAGACGACGCTCGGTCAAATACTCGACGTGCGCCAGAACGGAGAGTTCCGCCGCCCTGATCAGGCGCGCGTCGATGGTGCTGTATACGCGGCGGACGACCTCGGGCACCGTCGTTGCGCCACTGCGGATAGCGGCAAGGATGGCCTGTTCGCGCCATTGGCGATGGACGAGATAGGCCTTCACGGCGCGGAGCGGCTTTTCCATGCGTCCGCCATGTCCCGGCAGATAAAGCCGGTCGCGGCGCTGCAAGAGTTTTTCGAGCGACACGGTGTAATCCGCCATGCGGCCTTCGGGCGGGGCGATCACGGTCGTGTTCCAGGCCATCACATGATCGCCTGAAAAGACGATGCGCCGGCCCTGCAACGCAAAGCAGAGGTGGTCGGGCGCGTGCCCCGGCGTGTGCAGGGCTTCGAGGGACCAGTCGCCGTTTTCGATCACGTGCGCGTCTTGGAGTGCGATATCGGGCGCGAAGGCGTGATCGACGAATTCCTTGCCCGACGGCATGTGGGCGGCATCCTGCCGGCCTGGCGCCCCGGAGCGGCCGAAGCCGACCACCGGCGCTCCGGTCGCGCGCGCGAGCGGGGATGCGCCGTCGCTGTGATCGCGGTGGGCGTGCGTGACGAGAATGTGGGTGATCGGCCGGCCTGACGCGGCGGCGAGGATTGCGGCGCGATGTGTTGCGTCATCGGGACCGGGGTCGATGACGGCGAGTTCCGCCGTGCCGACGAGATAGGTGTTGGTGCCCTTGAAGGTGAACGGGCTCGGGTTGGGGGCGACCAGACGCACGACGCCGGGTGCCATCGGTTCGGGATGGCCGTAACGGAACGTCATCGACGTCTTGAAGTCCGGTTGGGTCACAGGAGACGTCTCGTTGCCGCTGCGGCGCTCGCCATGACATGCACTTTGGCACGGTTCGACATGGTTGCCTTTGGCCGGCGCTGCTTATCCCGTGCACGAACGCCAAAACCGGGCAGCAAAGCGGTACGCAACAAATGTGAAATTGGTCGGAGCGAGAGGATTCGAACCTCCGACCCCTTGCTCCCGAAGCAAGTGCGCTACCAGGCTGCGCTACGCTCCGACCGGTGCCGCGTCCACCGAACGCCGCTTGCGACAGCGGCAGGATGGGGCGAACGAGCGTTTCCGCGACGGCCACTGTGGGCCAAAATCGCGGGCGGGAGCGCTTTATAGCCATCCGGCTCTGCCGCCGCAAGCATTACGGATTCGGGCTTTTCCAGCGGCAAGTTGTACCGCCGGAACGGGGCCGTTGCTGGCGGGCTTTCGGGCCAGTATGGTGCGCGCCGCGGCGGGGAAGCCCGCCCGGTTTTGGGGCGTAGCCAAGTGGTAAGGCAACGGATTTTGATTCCGTCATGCGGAGGTTCGAACCCTCCCGCCCCAGCCAAGTCATCCCGTCATTCGAAACGACAGTCCCGCGATGCCGGCCGCCGCGCCGACGCCGTTGGCGACGAACCCGTCGACAAACGTGCCGCCCTGCGCCATCGACAGCGCGCCGCCAACCACGCCGTGTACCGCGCTCTTGGCGACGATGT
>CAYWIF010000017.1:0-45589 GCA_964458265.1 uncultured Hyphomicrobium sp.
CTCCATGAAGAAGTTCATGCCGATCGCCCAGAAGAACGACAGACGCGGCGCGAAGGCATCGATGCCGAGACCGGCATTGACGCCGGCGCGGACGTATTCGACGCCGTCGGCGAGCGTGTAGGCGAGTTCCAGGTCGGCGGTCGCGCCGGCTTCCTGCATGTGGTAGCCGGAAATCGAGATCGAGTTGAACTTCGGCATTTTCGCCGACGTGTAGGCGAAGATGTCGGAGACGATCCGCATCGAGGGCAGCGGCGGGTAGATGTAGGTGTTGCGCACCATGAACTCTTTCAGAATGTCGTTCTGAATGGTGCCCGCAAGTTTCTCCGGCGGTACGCCCTGCTCTTCGCCGGCGATAATGAACAACGCAAGGATGGGGAGCACGGCGCCGTTCATGGTCATCGATACGGTCATCTGTTCGAGCGGGATGCCGTCGAACAACGTCCGCATGTCGTAGATCGAATCGATGGCGACGCCCGCCATGCCGACATCGCCCCGCACGCGGGGATGATCGCTGTCGTAGCCGCGATGGGTTGCAAGGTCGAAGGCGATGGAGAGGCCCTTCTGGCCGGCGGCGATGTTGCGGCGGTAGAAGGCGTTGGATTCCTCGGCAGTCGAGAAACCCGCGTACTGCCGGATTGTCCACGGCTGCGTAACGTACATCGTCGGGTAGGGGCCGCGCAGGTAGGGCGCGATGCCCGGCCACGTGTTCAGAAAGTCGAGACCAACCGTATCGGCGCCGGTATAGACCGGCTTCACCGGGATCCCTTCCGGGGTCAACCAAGCGTCGCCGGACGCGGCGGCTGCGGCGGGTGCGCCGGCCGCGGGGCCAAGGTCGATCGAGGTGAAATCCGGAATGCGGGTCATGTTGATCTCTGAAGCGGTCTCATAACGTCCCCGGTGGTAGCATAAAGATGAGGAAAAAGGCGATGCGGCGAACGCCGCCTCGGGATGACGGCAGAAGGGCCGGCTGCATGCTGTTGCTAACCAAACGCTTCAACGTTTTCAATATGCTGGCCGTGGGATGGTTTGCGGCCGCAGCGGGGATCGGCACCGGCGGTACACAGGCTGCTCCCAGCGACCCCGGTCCAGCACGCGAGACGCTTTCGCCGGAACCTGACCTCGTAACCGAAGCGCCCGACGGCCACTGCGCATTCGAGTCCGTTGACGCATCGCGTCTCAATCTTCAAACGGGCTTCGAGCCGGGCCTTAAATCGGGGACGGAGTTGCTCGCGCTCTACGTGCCTTGCCAATCGCTGGCGGCTTCGCAGTCCGGCGGGACGGATTGGCTACCGGAATGGGTCGCGGTCGAGAAAAACACCGTGACCTATCCCAGCGACGACGCGCGCAGCCTTGGATCGCATGGGGCGGTCAAGCAACTTTGCCAAGACGCGCAATCGGCTCAGTGGGGACACCCGGCGTATCAGGGTGCGGACTTCGCAGAGATGGTAAAGACGGCCAGCGCGAAACTCTCTCACGATAAGCCGGAGGTTTTTCTGGGCGTCGTGGGGGAAGAGGATCACGCGTGCTATCTGGCGGCACTCAGGCTTGTCTATTCGCCTTCGGGCATCAGGCAACGCTTTTTAGTCGTGCAGGCGTTTATGCAGGCCGGGGACCGGTGGGTCACGCAAACTTTCAGACGTGAACTGAGCGACGCGCCGGACGACGCGAGGTTGATGTTCGCGCTGGCGAAGAAAGTGTCGAAGGCGTTCGCGGACAAGAACCGGTGAGCGCAGATTAGCCCAGTTTCTTCTGAAGATCGCCAAGTGTTGCGACGGCATCTTGCCCAGCCGCGAGGAACTGGTCCACGCCAGCAGCCTTGAGAGCGGCTTCCCGATCGCCGGGGCGGCCAGCCATCAGCACCAGCTTCGCGCCAGCCGCCTTCAATGCCTTTGCGGTGAGTTCTGCGTGTTCCGCATTCACCGCGTCGGACGAGCAGATGCAGGCGGCGGAAAGGCTGGAGGATTTGAAGGCCTTGGCGGCGGCTTCGGCGTCGGCATAGCCGTCGGTCATCACGGCTGCGATGCCGCCGGCGGCAAGGTAGTTCTTGATCCAAGTGGAGCGGACGTTGTGGTCCACGACCTGGCCAAGGCTTGCCAGGAAAACTTCGTATGGTTTGCCGGTTTCGGCGGCGTGCGCGTCGGCGGCGTCGCGCAGGGCTTCGAACGGTTCGGCAAGGCGAACCTGCCGCAGCGGCGGGACGGTGACGGCCGGCTTTGGTGGGGCGGCGTCGACCTTTGGCCAGGGTCCGAGCGACACCCCGTCGTCGCCGAGCAGCGGAAAGGCCGAGACCCCCGTCAGTTCCGCGCGGCCGGTGGTGACGGCCTTGGCTTTGATGTCCGCGCTTTTTGCGATGTCGGATTGGACGGTTCCGGATTGGAGCGCGGCTGCCATGCCGCCGTGCTGTTCGATGTCTTGGAACAGTGACCAGGCTTTTTGCGCAAGGTCTTCGGTGAGCTTCTCGACGTACCAGGAGCCGCCGGCGGGGTCGCCGACGCGGCCGAGGTTGGATTCCTCCTGGCAGACGATCTGGATGTTGCGGGCCACGCGGCGGGCAAAGCTGTCCGTCTCACCCAGCGGATAGGTAAAGGGCAGGACTGTGATGCTGTCGGCGCCGCCCAGGGCACCTGCCGCGCAGGCGATCGTGGTGCGAATGATATTCGTCCAAGGATCGCGCTTGGCCAGCATGCGCCAGGAGGTGACGGCATCGAAGCGAACGTCCTTTGCAGCCCCCGCGGCACCGGATGCTTCCGCGACGCGTCCAACGAGGCGGCGGGCGGCGCGGATCTTGGCGATGCCGAGAAACTGGTCGGCGTCGAGGGCCAGCGAGACGGCGATCTTGGGGAGCGCGTCGGAGGGTGAGATCCCGGATTTTTCGGCGGCACGGAGATAAGCGACCAAGGTCGCCAGCATGGCGGCCAATTCCTGCGCTTCGGTGGCGCCGGCGCAGTGATAGGCGTTGCCATCGGCCATCAGCGCAGTAACACCCGGCATGTCCTTCGTGGCGCCGATCAGCGCGACGGACTGCGCAAGCGCGTCATCGAGCGGTAACGAGAGTTGGCCGGTGACGGCGAGAAGTCCGAGCGGATCGGCATTGAGGTGGCCGCGACGGGCGGCGGGTGCGATGCCTTTGGCGGTCCAAAGTGCGATCAACTCTTGAGCGGCGGCCGGCGTGTTCTCACCGGCGAGAAGCGAAACGGGGCAGATGTCGAGGAGGACCCCGTCCAGTGCCTTCGCGAGATTGCCGCCGGTCAGCGGCAGGCCGGCAGGCCCAATGAGAAGGGTGAGCGAGGTCGTGCCGCCGGCCAGGTCTTCAAGGATCGCTGCGTTGACGGCGGCAGGATCGCGACCCGCATGAAATTGCCGGATGTCCCAGCCGGAGTCTCTGGATGCCGCACGGTGTGCGAAAGCGGCGGTTCCGGTGTCACGTAATGCGTCGGCGGAGGTGTAGATCGGCTCGATGCGCAGGCCATCGGCAGTCTTGCCGACCATTTTCTTTTCGAACTCTGCCCCCTTGATCGCCTTGTCGACGAGCGCGAGCCAGGCTTCTCGTGTCGCTTCCGTGAACCCCGCGGCGAGCGGCATGACGGGCGCGTCTGTCGAAGTCGGTTCGGTCATCGCAGGTTGTCCATCGATCGAGGGATCCACTGGCAGACAAATGGCCTGCGAGCGGTTCCGGGCTTGGGCAGTCTATAGGTGCAAGCTGCGGGCTTCGCATTCAAAAAACGGTCATACAGCGCTCGGTGCGACGCCGCGTCGAAGCAGAAAGTGTTTCGCGACAGGGCCCATCAGTGAGCCATGCAACCGGGGTTTGCAATGGCGGGGTTTGCGTGCCAAGAGGGTCGCATTGGTGGAGGCGGCGAGTCGGGGATCGGCTCACCGCGCTTCGCCGATAAGCCCTTGGAATGCGGAGTGGCGGACCGATGAGCGAGCAGGTTTTGCAGGACGGGAAGATCTTTGTCGGGCGGAGCATCAAGCCCGAATATCTCGATCTGAAACTCGCCAACCGGCACGGTCTCGTCACCGGTGCGACCGGGACGGGCAAGACCGTGACGCTGCAGGTGCTGGCCGAGGGGTTTTCTGCCGCCGGCGTGCCGGTATTCGCCGCCGACATCAAGGGCGACCTTTCCGGCATCGCGGCGGTTGGCGAGCCGAAGGATTTTCTCGTCAAGCGGGCCGGCGATGTCGGCCTCGGCGATGATTACAAGAACCGCGCCTATCCATCGATTTTCTGGGATGTATTCGGCGAACAGGGACATCCGATCCGCGCCACGGTGCAGGACATGGGGCCGCTGCTGCTCTCGCGCCTCTTGGAACTCAATGAAGTCCAGGAAGGGGTGCTCAACATCGCTTTCCGGGTGGCGGCGGACGAAAAAATGCCGCTGCTCGATTTGAAGGATCTGCGCTCGCTGATGAACAACATCGCGGAGCGGTCGAAGGAGATCGGCGCGAAGTACGGGAACGTGGCGACAACGTCGATCGGCTCGATCCAGCGGCGCTTTCTGGTGCTGGAAGAACAGGGCGCTGATCAGTTTTTCGGTGAGCCGGCGCTCGACATCATGGACTTCATCCGCCTGGCGCCCGACGGGCGGGGCGTGATCAGCCTGCTCGCCGCCGACAGGTTGATGGAACGGCCGCGCCTCTACGCGACGTTCCTACTCTGGATGCTGTCGAAGCTCTGGATGACGTTGCCGGAAGTCGGCGATCAGCCCAAGCCCAAGCTCGTGTTCTTCTTCGATGAGGCGCATCTGCTCTTCAATGAAGCGCCTAAGGCGCTGCTGGAGCGCATCGAGCAGGTCGCGCGGCTCATCCGCTCCAAGGGCGTCGGCGTCTATTTCATTACGCAGAACCCGATGGACGTTCCCAATTCTGTCTCCGCACAGTTGGGCAACCGCGTGCAACACGCGCTGCGGGCCTTCACGCCCCAGGAACAAAAGGCGGTGAAAGCTGCCGCGACGACGTTCAGGAAGAACCCCGATCTCGACACCGAAAAGGTGATCATGGAATTGAAGGTCGGCGAAGCGCTGGTGTCGATGCTCGAAAATAAGGGCGAACCGTCGATGGTGCAGCGGACGCTGATCCGCCCGCCTGAGGCGCGGCTTGGTCCTGTTTCGAAGGACGAACGCCTGAGCGTTATCGAATATAGCCCCGTCTATGGAAAGTACGAGGAAGCCGTCGATCGCGAAAGCGCGCATGAAATCCTGACGAAGCGGACCGAGGCGGCTGCGCAGGAGGCCAACGCGGGCGAAGGCGGAAGCTGGACCGACGTTATCCTGGGCGGTGGGTCCGCGACCGGCAGCAAGACTGGAACGCGGCGCGGCCAGCAGGGCATGGGTGACATGATCGGCAAGGAACTGCAGCGGTCGCTTTCGCGCACGATTGCGACCACGATCAAGAACATCATCGTCGGCTCGATCAAGGGCGGCCGGCGCTAACTCAATTTGACCGGGGTCAAAGTGGCAGCGGCCCAGTTCGGCGCATGTTGTCCGCTCACGTTTGCCAACGGGAGCCCGGGCCATGTCTCGATACGTCATCGCGGTTGGGATGCTGGTTTGTGCCTGCGCCGTTGCGCATGCCGATGATGCCGCCATGATCGCGAAGGGGCGTGCGTTGGTCGAAGCCAATTGCGCGCGGTGCCACGCCATCGGCCGTGACGACGCCAGCCCGCATGACAAGGCGCCGCCGTTTCGCGACGTGGTGAAGATCTATCCCAGCGAAAACTTGGCCGAAGCGCTCGCGGAAGGCATTGTGTCCGGCCATCCGGATATGCCGGTGTTCAAGTTCGAGCCACCGGAAATCGAAGCTTTCCTGGGCTATCTGAACAGCTTATCCGAAAGCCCCTGAAGTTAAACCCAGCATGAACGCGCAGTTCAGAGGGAATTCAGGCGGCGGACGGCACAGTGCGTCTCATCGGTCAAACCTCTAACCGGAGACGCGTCCCATGAAACTTCTGATCGGTGCCATCGCAACTGCCGCCGTGATGTCCACTTCGATGGCGCCAGCCAAGGCCGCGAGCTACAGCTGCATGGAACTGGAAGGCCGGCCGGCCGCCGAGGTGCGCGTGTGTCAGAACCGCTGGCTCGGCAATCTCGACGAGCGCATGGACAGCTGGTATCGCCGCGCTCTTGAGCGGGCGCGCTATTTCGATCAGACAGGCCAGGTGCGGGGCGACCAGCGGTCCTGGATCGCACAGCGCAACGCCTGCGGCTCGAGCTTCTTTTGCATTCGCCGCGCTTACATCAACCGCATTCGCGTGCTGAAGAACTACGTCGAACACGTTTGATTGCGCGCTGCGGGCCGGCTCCAGGCGAGCCGGTCCCTCATGCGGTTGGCAATGGCGTTTTCTGTTGAATGATCGATGGCGGTCCGCAAGCGCGGCCAAAATTCATCTGCAAGAAGATAGAAATTATCGCTTGCTGGATGCTTGCCTGGGTCGCCATGCGAGGTGGCGTGATGATTGTTATTGCGAGCCAGTTTCGATGGACGACAGGCGGTCCATGGCGACGGGCTTGGGCGGCGCGGTTTCTGGAGTGGGTTCCGCAGGAGGTTGGTCGCCGGCCGGCGGTTGTGCTGCGGCGGGATTTTCGGGCTGCGTGATTGCGTCAGGTGCGGGCTTCGGTTTGGCGACGCGGGCCGGGGCATCGTCCGGTATGTCGATTGGCTTTTTGCGCCATTCCTTGGCTTTGCCGATGCGGACGCCTTCCTCGAAGAGCGCGCGCTGGTAGTCGAGATCGAATTTTTCCGTGTAGGCGTGCTTGAAGTCGGCGGGTATGGCGACCGAGTTGAAGTCGGCGCCAGCGTCCTTCGCCATGCGGTAGATGCGGTAGTTGTCGCCCTTGTGCTGGTAGAGCATGAGCGCGTTGATGCTTTCGCCGGCGATCTGGAAGGTCGATGGCTTAACGGCACCGAACTGCGGTGTCATCTTGCCGTTGTGAACCAGGTACAGGCGGCGCTGCGGCGGCTTTGGATAGAGCACGTCGAAAGCCTTGAAGGGCAGGTTCACGGGCGTCACGTAGATTTGCCGCGTGACGCCGCCATCGACGTGCATCTCGTCGTAGATCTTTCCGTCGGCGCGCACTTTGATATTCACCGGCGGGAAGAGGCCAGGGATCGCGGCGGATGCGACAATCACGTCGCGGAAGAGTTGCACGGCTTCCGGATTGTCGTAGTGGCGTGCGATGGCGCCCATGTTCCAGACGACGGGCCGCTTCGCGTCGAGATTGGTGGTTCCGACGGTCAGCAGACGGCCGCGCTCGTATTCTTGCGAGACGGCTTTCAGGAAATCTCGGTCGACGTACTTTGCCACCAACTTGCGCAGTGGCCCCGTGTCGGCAAGTGCCTGACCGCCGAGAAGACCGTTGACGATCTGGGGAACAACCAGCTCGTCGGTTTTGTATTCCGTCCAGATTTCGCGCATCTGGCCGTCGTATTTCGGACCGAGGAAGGCGAATGGCGCGATGATCGAGCCGGCGGACACGCCCGTCACATGCTCGAACTCGGGACGGTCGCCGCGCGCCGTCCAGCCAGTGAGCACGCCCGCGCCGAACGCGCCGTCCGATCCGCCACCCGACAAGGCGAGAACGTCGATCTGCGTGCGGCCGTTGACGAGTGGCGCGCTGGAACCAAGCTTCGGAATGCCCTGGAGTTGTTCAGCGTAGGTCTTTTTCAGATCCTTGGGCGCTTCATCCGCCCAGAACCGGGCACCCTTGATGTTGGGGATGTTGGCCGTTTCTGCGGCGGACGCCGTCGGGACTGGGCTGCGCTCGATCGCGCCCGCGCAGCCGCCCAGGAGCGCCGCCGCAACGCTAAATCCAACGATGACGGCTAGCGCCCGCAAGAGTACCCCCGACACATCCCACTGCAATTGGGCTTAGCATACGTATGAATGCTAACAAATTGGATGAAGCAGGCCGGAGTGCGGCGGGAGGGGACGGATGCAAAAAAGCCACCCGGCTCGCGGGTGGCTCTTGAAATTGCACGGTAAATTGACCTTTGTTCAACCCATCATCTGGTCCACGTATTCCCAATTGACCAAGTTGTCGAACCAGGCTTCGAGGTATTTCGGGCGCGCATTGCGATAATCGATGTAATAGCTGTGCTCCCAAACATCGACGCCGAGGATCGGCTGGGCGCCGTGCATGAGCGGATTTTCGCCGTTGGGGGTCTTGGGGATTTCGAGCTTGCCGTCGCGAAGAGCGAGCCAAGCCCAGCCCGAGCCGAATTGGGTGGTCCCGGCATTGAGGAAATCAGCGCGTACCTTGTCGAAGCCGCCATATTCGCCGACAAGGCGCTCCAGGCGGCCCGGCAGTTTCTTGCCACCGCCGTTCGGTTTCATCCAGTTCCAAAAGTGAATGTGATTGTAGTGCTGGCCGACGTTGTTCACGAGGCCCGCATTCTTGGCGTTGTAGGCGGCCACGCAAATTTCTTCGATGGATTTGCCTTCCAGGCCGGAGCCGGCGATGAGCTTGTTGCCGTTATCGACGTATGCCTGGTGATGCTTGTCGTGGTGGAACTGCAGGGTTTCCGCGGACATATAAGGCTGGAGAGCATCATAGGCATAGGGAAGTTCGGGCAGCTTGAATGTCATCGGAATCTCCACTGGAAAGGGCGGGGTGGCGCGGGACGTGCCCGAACCACGGGCAAGGGGCGGGTTGGCGGCGCGCAACGTAGCCGTGCCGCTCTAGCGAAACAAGTCTTGGGAGAATTGGGTTCCCGCGGCGACACGTAATGTTGCCGGTTCGAGACGGGAGCGACGGCTGAGGGCGGGGCGAATTGCCGATCGATGCCGCGGGCGGTCGCGAAAAAGGAGGCGCCCCGACCCTGAACGGAGCGCCCCCTTGGATCACGCCGGGGAAGTCTAGATTTCAGGGTCCGGCCAGAATGGCGGATGAGCACTGAACACGTTCTGAATGTCGTGTTCATCTGAGGTTCATCGGCCGATCCGAGAAAAGTGGGCGTCGGCGCGCGCGCGTTAGCCTGTACCCTTCACCATTCGTACGAATGCGGGGGTCTTCAACCGTTGCTGGGTGTTGCTCTTTCCGGTCGCCTAGCGCCAAGTAGGGTAGCGGCATTAATTTGCAATTCCGGCTTGGCACCCAAATGCTGCAAAACGCCCGCCGACGGATTTCGGGCGGCCCCGCCGTTCCTGATGCGCACTTCGTTCGATCGCAGATGAAAGTTCTCCATGTCTACGCGCCTCAGCCGTCTGTTCACGCTCGCCGTCCCGGTCGCCCTCGCGATCGGCGGCATTGCATGGTTCTTGAACATCGGCCGGCCGGCGGAGCCGCGCTACGATTATGAGACGGCAACGGTTGAGACAGGGACGATCCGGCGGATCGTGTCGACGTCGGGGCCGGTGCGCGCGCTGGTGACGGTCAGCGTGGGATCGTATCTCTCGGGACCGGTCGAGGCGGTCAACGTCGACTTCAATTCGGAGGTGAAGCCCGGCGACGTCCTGGCCAAGCTCGACCGCCGCACGTTTGCCGCCAAGGTGGCGGAAGCGGAAGCGAACCTGCTGGCTGCGCAGGCCGCGCTGACCAACCAGAAGGCGGCGCTGATCAAGGCCGAAGCGGTGCTGCGCAACGCGGAGCGGACAATCGAGCGGCAGCGCTCGCTGGCGCAGAAGCGTTTCGCCAGCGAGCAGACCCTCGATAACGCCGTTCGCGACCGCGATGTGGCCAAGGCGGAAATCTCGGTCGTCAATGCGCAGATCGAGACAGCGGAAGCGACCATCGTGCAGCGCAAAGCTGCGTTAGAGAGCGCGCAGGTCGATCTGGAGCGGTCGGAGATCAAGTCGCCGATCAGCGGGACGGTCATTTCGCGCTCGGTCGATCCGGGGCAGACGGTGGCGTCCAGCTTCCAGGCCCCAGAACTGTTCAAGATCGCGCAGGATCTGTCGCGCATCCGAATTGAAGCGCAGGTGAATGAGGCGGACGTCGGCTCCATTGCCGAGGGCAATCCGGTGACGTTCAGCGTCGATGCCTATCCGGATCGCGAGTTTGAGGGCCGCGTGACGCAGATCCGGTTGGCCGCGACGGAAATCAACAATGTGGTGACTTATACGGTCATTATCGAGGCCGCGAACGAGGACCGCCGCTTGTTTCCGGGCATGACGGCGAACGTGCGCATCGAAAGCGCGCGGCGCGACGGCGTGCTTCGAGTTTCGAACGACGCGTTGCGGTTCCGGCCGCGCGGTGAACAGGCGGAAGCGGAAGGCCGGGGCGGCGGCGCAGAAAACCGGGCTTTGAGAACGGTGGAGCGGCTCAAGGGCGAATTGGAACTGACGGCGGAGCAGACCGAGAACTTGAAGTCCGAAGTCGAAGCCATCATCGCAGAAACACGCGCCTCGGCGCAGAGCGGTGGGTTCGGGCCGGCACAGTTCGATGCTTCGGCATTTCGCATGAAGCTCAACATGCGCATCGAGCAGGCGATCGTGCCGACGATGAGCGAGGCGCAGCAGCGGAATTACGATCGCTGGAAGAAAGGCCGCGAAGGCACGCGCGCTGCCACGCTGTGGGTGCTCGATGCCGCGGGGCAGCCCGAGCGGCGGATGGCTCGCGTCGGCTTGGCAGACGATCAGTTCACCGAGGTTGTGGGCGGAAGCGTCAAGGAAGGCGATAAACTGATCGTACGTGTTCGCGAGGCCAGGAAATGACACCGGCGCGGGATGTGCGGTCACGGCGCGGAAACGTCATCATAGCCGCCCGCGATGTCGTCAAACAATACAAGCTCGGTGAGCAGGAATTGCGCGCGCTCGACGGCGTCACTCTCGACATCGAGGAAGGCGACTTTGTTGCCATCATGGGCGCATCGGGTTCGGGCAAGTCGACGATGATGAACCTGATCGGCGGGCTGGATACGCCGTCGTCGGGTAGCATGTCGATCGACGGGCGGAATATCTCCGAGTTGCCGCCGGATGAACTCGCCGACCTTCGCAACCGGACGATCGGATTTGTTTTCCAGCAGTTCAATCTGCTGGCACGGACTCCGGCGGTGCGGCAGGTGATGCTGCCGCTGCTCTATGCGCACCCAAGACCAGCCGATATGGAGGCGGAGGCGCGTCGGCGGCTCGAGCAGGTGGGGCTTGGCAATCGGATGGAGCATCTGCCCCGGCAGCTTTCGGGCGGACAACAGCAGCGCGTGGCGATTGCGCGGGCGCTGGTCAATAATCCGAAGATCCTGCTCGCCGACGAGCCGACCGGTGCGCTCGACAGCCGGACGTCCGAGGAGATCATGCAGTTGTTCGCCGGTCTCAACCGGCAGGGCATCACGGTCGTGGTGGTGACGCACGAGGCGGATATCGCCGAGTGGGCGCGGCGGCGGATCACCTTCCGCGACGGCCGGATCATTGCTGACGAGCAGCACGCGCCACGACTCCCGGAGGCTGCGCAATGACCGTGCTGGACAGTCTGCGCGTTGCGTTGACAGCGCTGCGATCGAACCTGCTGCGGTCGATCCTGACCACGCTCGGGATCGTCATCGGTGTCGCGTCGGTCATCATACTGGTCGCGGTCGGCAATGGCGCGGCCGGCGAAGTCAACCGGCAGATCACGGCGCTTGGAACCAACATGCTCGTCATCTTTCCCGATGCCATGCGCGTCATGGGGCGGTCGAGCGCGGCGGGCACGGCGTTGCCGTTGTCGGAGGGGGATCTCACGGCTCTGCGCGATAAAATTTCCGGGGTGACCGGCATTTCCGGACAAATCGACGAATCCGCGCCGGTCGTGCGCGGCAACCTGAATTGGACGACGTCGGTCAGCGGCGTGCATCCCGATTACACGCTCGTGCGGGATTGGCCGGTCAGCGATGGGCGCGAACTCAACGCGCAGGACATCAGAACGGCGGCTCGGGTGGCGCTGATCGGGCCCACGGTAGCGCGGCAGCTATTCCCGGGCGAGAACCCGGTCGGGGCCGAAATCCGTGTCAAGAATGTGCCGTTTCAGATTGTCGGGCTCCTTTCGGTGAAAGGGCAATCGGCCATGGGGCGTGATCAGGACGATGTGATGCTCATTCCGATCACAACGGCGCGAAACCGGATCATCGGCAAGAGCGACGTGCAGGTCGATCAGGTGGGCCGCATCTATGTAAAATTCGACGACCAGACGGATATCAAATCGGCGCAAGAGGAAATGGAAACTCTGCTGCGTCAGCGGCGCAGAGGCGGCCCCAATAACGAGGATACGTTCTCGGTACGCAACCTGGCCGAGTTTATGCGAGCCCGGACGGAAGTGCTTTCGACCATGAGCTATCTTCTCGGCGCAACATCGGCGATTTCTCTGATCGTCGGCGGGATCGGCATCATGAACATTATGCTGGTTTCGGTGACCGAACGTACACGCGAGATCGGATTGCGCATGGCCGTTGGCGGACGCAAGCGGGATATCATGCTGCAATTTCTGGTCGAGGCCGTGGCTCTGTGCTTGCTAGGCGGGTTGATTGGCGTAGCATTCGGTATTGGCATCGCCTGGCTCATCGCGCACATGGCGAATTGGCCGGTTGATGTCAGCGTGGGCGTCATCAGCGGCGCGATGGGAGCAGCGGCATTGACCGGGATTGTGTTCGGGTTCTTTCCGGCGCGGCGTGCCGCCGGCCTCAATCCTATCGAAGCGTTAAGAAGCGAATAGCAAAATTTATCTGCCGCCGGTGTGATATTGTAGATGCTGCTATTTTTTGCCTTCGATTGAAAGTGGATTGAATTTTTTCGGGTAATGACGCTTGTCAAATGGGTGATAAGGGATTATCCGCATTTGGTGCGTCAATAAATACTCTGACCTAGTGGAACACGGCTGATATATGGCGTTCAGTGGGATAACGCCTTCAACACCGCATCTCCCTAGGGGGAGCAATATAAGGACTACGACATGGCTGCTGTGAACGTGGATCGGATGACGCTGAGGGAGATCAACGATCTCGAAGCGAAAATTGCGAAGGCAAAGTCGGCCGCGCGCGATAAGGCGAAATCGGATCTGAAGGACCGAATTGATCGATTGGTCGATGGTTCGGGCTTCACGGTTGCTGAACTTTACGGGTTTGCGGTTCGCGGACGGGGGCGTTCGAAATCGGCCGCAAAATATGCCAACCCGGAAAACAAGAGCGAAACGTGGACAGGACGCGGCCGCAAGCCGAACTGGCTCGTTGCCCGCCTTAAGAAGGGCGCGAAGATGGACGACTTCGCAATCTGACGATTGTCCGGTCCGCTCGATGGAGCGGCAGGACTTGGATTTGAACGGTTCCAGTGGCCCGCCGCTGGGACCGTTTTCATTTGTGGCATTGCTTCAGCCAGGGTGATTGACGGACCCGGTGCGGCTTCCCATTTCCTCCTCACCCAGCAACAGGAATGAGGAGGCGGCGATGCACGCACTCGATATCCAGGAGCAGGCGCGGCTCATGATGGCCGCACATGGGCCGAAGGCGATCGCCGAGGCCGCGCAGAAGGCAGTCCGATTGGAGGAGGACGGTCTTGAGGCGGAGGCCAAGGATTGGCGGCGCATCGAGGCGGCGCTCATCCAGTTGGCGGGACCGCGCGCGAAGTAAGGGCCGTTAGTCGCGCACCGTATAGATGCGTTCCCACACGAAGAGGCAGAGGGCGTAGGCTGCTGCCAGCACGAGGAACGTGTCGGCTATGCGCCGGGGCTCGGCGCCGGACAATGCCAGCATATCCGCCGCGTGGTGCGCGACAAGCGCCAGCGCAGCAAAGAGCATCGTGAAGCCGCAGAAAACAATTTGAACGAACTTCTGCGACCGCAAGCGCGTGCCGTAGAGCAAGTCGTCGTCGGGACGGTCGTCATCGAAGCGCATGGACGGCCTTACGCATTACAAAATCGGAACAACAGCGATCAACGTCACGCTGACGGCCAAGAACATAACTGTGGCGTGCTCCGCGGGGAAGCGGGGATTTACGACTTTTTAAGGTTGATCAGTGCGGCCAGGCGCCCGCGGACGATTGCTTCGTCAGCCGGAAAACCGGCCGTCATCCACCATTGATCGAGCAAGTCGAGGATTTGTCCTATTTCGGGACCAGGGGGGACGCCGAGTGCCAGGACATCATTGCCACCGATGGGAAGCACGGGCGGTATCCAGTTGTCCGCGATGCAAAGGCGATCGCGGTAGGGCGTGCTCGAGGGGTCCACCGAAAGATCGTTTGCCCAACTCATCAAGACGCCATCGCGGTAGGTGTCAGCGCCATGCCGATAAATGAAGCAGCGGGCGCGGTCTTCACTTTCCGATGGATCGAAGGCTCGGTCGGGCAGCACGATATCGGCGAGGCGCTCGTATTCGGCCTTGGACAGGCGAAGTCGGTCCCGCAGGCGGGATGCATCAGCGGGCGTCGCGACAGAAAGCGCGTATAGCCGGCGAATTGGATCGGGCGGCACACCGTTGGCCGCCTCGATGGCGATAAGCCTTGCAAAGCTCAACATATTGGCGGCGGAGCCCAGAATGCGCGCCAGGAGGCCAGTGTCGTCCATCTCGCAGGCGACGAACGCGGCGTGCGGGGCGACGAGCAACTTCATGAGTTCGGACCGGATGCGTTCCGCAGAAATCTGGTCGAGACCGCTCTGCAGTTGCGCGCAAGCCGCATGGCCTTGGCGGTCGATGGACCCGGCGCCGTAGTAGGCGGTGAACCGGTAGAAGCGCAGGACGCGGAGGTAATCCTCGGCGATGCGATCTTCGGCGCGGCCAATGAAGCGGACTCGATTGGCGGCCAGATCGGCAAGGCCTCCTGTAGGATCGAACAATCGACCGTCCGTGTCGCAGTAAAGTGCGTTGATTGTGAAGTCTCGGCGGTGCGCGTCGATCGCCCAGTCTTCGGTGAAAGCAACGGTTGCGTGGCGGCCGTGCGTTTCCACGTCGCGCCGGAGAGTCGTCACTTCGAACGGTTTGTGGCCGGCGATGACAGTGACGGTGCCGTGGGCGAGGCCGGTCGGGACCGCAGCAAGGCCGGCTGCTTCAGCGCGTACGATCACGTCATCGGGATGAACCGAGGTGGCGATGTCGATATCCGTGACCGGTTGGCCAAGAAGCGTGTTGCGCACGGCGCCACCGACGACGCGGGCCTCACCGCCGCCGTTCGCAATTGCCGTCAGGACACGCTGCGTCGCTTCCGCGCGCAGCCATCCGGCGTTCGCCAGTCTGGGATCGGGCGTTGTCGTTGGCACGGCGGTCACAGGTGCGGTTCGTTTCTCATTCGATGCGGCCCGGCTCTATCTTGCCGTCCTTGAGGACGGGCGGCGAATACGTCTGGCCGGGACGGCCGCCGGACGTGTTGCCGAACAGGACGAGGGTGACGATCAACAGCACCGTGCCGGATGCTGCAAGCCAGAGCAGTGGCGCGTCGTTTAATATCCGCGACGGTCTGATGCGTCCGTCCGGCGCGCGTTCGAGCGTGTCGGGTCGCGCGATCAGAACCCATCCAATGTAGGCAAGGGTGGGTAGCAGGAAGAGCAGGATATTCTCGATAACGACGCGGATCATTTCACCTTGCTTTCGGCACCTTTCACGACGCGGAGAACAGCCTGTCGTGCATGTTGCGAAGGATACCCGCTGTCGCGCCCCAAATATAGCGCTCGCCGAAGGGCATGGCGTAAAATCGACGGTCGCGGCCGCCGAGTGAGCGGGCATCAATGCGATGGTTGGCCGGGTCCATCAGGAACGCGAGCGGGACTTCGAATGCGGCGGCAACTTCGCCAACGTTGAGGGAGAGTGCGAATTCGGGCGCGACGAGCGCCACTACGGGTGTCACCGCAAAGCCCGTGCCGGTCCGGTAGACATCAAGAAAGCCCAAGGGTTCGACGTAGGTGCGCGACAACCCGATTTCTTCTTCGGCCTCGCGCAATGCGGTTTCGATGGGGCCGGAGTCGTCCGGATCGGGCTTGCCGCCGGGAAAAGCGATTTGCCCGGCGTGAGCAGCGAGGTGAGGCATTCGCTCCGTCAGCAGCACGGTGAGAGGGTCACGCTCCACGACCGGGACGAGAACCGCGGCCGGACGCGCGGGTTCATGGCCGGTCCAGTCGGCGAATGCGGAAGGGTTGAGGTCGAAATCGCTGGGTGGAGCGACGGCAGTGCCCGCTATTGCCAGCGTTCGCGGATGTGCATGTAATCCCTTTGCCGCGCGCGCGCGGAACGCTGCTGAATGGAACGGTTCTGCGTCGGGGGTGCGCATTTTGCGTAGGAACTTGTCCGGGGCTGCGGCGAGCACGGGAGATGGGTCTGCCGTATTTCGTGCGCCTTCGCATGACCAAAATAAAGCGAATCATGAGCATTTTGAATCGTGGGCGGACGGATTTTTTGGCGATGGACGTGAAATTTGGGTGCAGGGCCTGGCGGGTCCTCCGAGGCATGGCCGCACCGATGGCGGTGGCAATCGCGTTGCTATCCGCTGCATTCCCGGCCGGGGCTTCGACGGAGTCGGAGTTCGCATCCGGGCTCGGGAGCGCAGAGCGCAAGACGTTCGAAACCTTCGTTGCGGCGCGGCGGTTCTACAACCTGACGCTCAACGAGTTTTGGGACGAGGCGGACGAGAAGAGGGCACAGCGGCGCAAAAAGCGCGCGGCCGATCAGGCCATCACTGCGAAGGATTACGCGAAAGGATTTCCGCCGGAGTACACCGGGCCGAAACTGCCAGCCGATCTCGCCAAGCGCTGGGCGAAGTTTCAAGAGGCGCAGGCTGAGAGGAAGCCACCACCGGAGCCGCGTCCGGGCGTGGAAGATTTTCTGGCGCACGCGCGCGAGCAATTCGGGTTCGTGCCCGAGCGGATTCCGGAGCGGGAATTCAAGCGCCGCTATGCGCGAGAGGCCTTGCGCGTTGGGTTGACCAAGGAACAGGTGGTGCGTGTCTACGCGTTGGAGACGAGCGGTCTGGGTACGGCGGACATGGTGGCCGGAATTCATCCGATTACACGAAAGGGAACGCCGATTTCGACGGCCATCGGCTATGCGCAATTGCTGTCGGCGAACTCGACGAGTGAACTCGTGAAGCACGGGCCGGACTTCATCGGTCGTTTGAAGCGAATGGCGGAGAGCGCGCGCACGCCGGAAGCGCAAAAGCGGTATCAGCGCAAGGCGCAGATTCTCACGCGCATGTTGTCGGTGGCGAAATCCGTTCCCAACGAATGGAACCGGCATATGGCGCTCGGAAGGACGGCCAAAGGCTACGGCATTCACGCGATCAACATAGACGGCGACATCGGGCCTTGGTTGCAAGTTTTGAAGTTGGAAGGGCTGAAGACGCTGGCGGAGAAGAAGGGCCGGCCACGGCTTACGGGAGCGGAAATCGAATTGATGAACTTGGCTGGACCGGCGACGGGCCTGGAGATGATGACACCCGCTGGCAGATTGGCGACGACGCCGAATTTCTTCGAGCGTGCTGCTTATGGGCGCAATACGATCGTGCGGGGTAAAACTGGCGCGGAACTGTTGAAGGCGCTCGACGAGCGGATGGATACGAACGAGAAGAACGAGGGCGCGATCGTTTTCAGTCAGGTCTTCGACGAGATCGCGGCTGAGATGGCGCGGCAATGAAAAAGCCGGCGGTCCCATGGGACCGCCGGCGTTCCAACTTAATAAAGAGGGCAGTGCTGGCTTATGTTCCGCCAGTCCGCCTCTTATGTCTTGCAGTGGAGAATGACAGTCTGACGACAGTTCCCGTTACGGGCAGTACCAGACGGCTCCGATTTTGAAGCAGCCGCGGTTGTTCCAGCCCGGCGGCAGTTTGTTGTACCGCTTGCCGCAAGCTTGCGGGTAGCAGCCCGGTCCCACGTGACGATGGCGAGCGACGACGCCCCAGCGGGGTACGTAGGCTTTCACGCATGCGCGGTGGCAGCCGTGGACTTGCACGACCAGATCGCCGGCGATGGCCGTTTTCGGCGCGGTCGAGACCGGGGCTGCCGTTGCGGCGTGTGAGACAAAGACGAAAGCCAACAGCGCCATTGCGACGCTTAACAACCGTGACATGGATACCTCCCTATGCGAACTGCCGCGCCGTGGTGCATGGCGCGAGCAGGAACCCTAGCTGACGCTGAAAAAAAGGGAAGCGACAGATACGTATTATTTCGGATGGCTCTGACGGTGGTTGAGCCTCGGTTGCAGGGTCATGGCCACTTCACGACGGGGGGCATGGAGGAAAGAATACTCTCGACGTTACCGCCCGTCTTCAGGCCGAACATCGTGCCCCGGTCGTAGAGGAGATTGTACTCCACGTAGCGGCCGCGGCGAATGAGCTGTTCCTCGCGGTCGTCGGCGGTCCAAGGTGTTGTCCAGTTGCCACGCACGATCATTGGATAAACGCGGAGGAACTGGCGTCCGACCTCTTGGGTAAAGGCGAGTGCTGCATCCCAGCCGCCTGCTTCCTCCGAAGGGGTCAGGTAGTCGTAGAAGATGCCACCGATGCCGCGCATTTCCTTGCGGTGCGGGAGATAGAAGTATTCGTCGCACCACTCCTTGTAGCGCTTGTAGTCGGCAACCGCGTGGCCTTCGCAAGCGTTGAACATGGCTGCGTGGAAGGCGAGGCTGTCGGCATCGGTCTGCGAACGCCGGCGCATGAGGACGGGTGTGAGGTCTGCGCCACCGCCGAACCACCACTTGGATGTGACGACCATGCGCGTGTTCATATGGACGGCGGGGACATGCGGATTGTGCATGTGGGCGATCAGTGAGATGCCCGAGGCCCAGAAGCGCGGGTCTTCCTCGGCGCCCGGGATCTGCTTGCGGAATTCGGGCGCGAATTCGCCGTGGACGGTGGACGTGTGGACGCCGACCTTCTCGAAGACGCGGCCATGCAAAATTGACATCACACCGCCGCCGAGGTCAGCGGTGGGATCGGTGCCCGTGTGTTCGGCGCGGTTCCATGGGGTGCGCACAAAGCGGCCAGGCTTCATGTCCGACGTCTGAGTGCCGGCGGGAAGATCACCCTCCAGCTTTTCGAATGCGGCGCAGATATCGTCGCGCAGCGTCTCAAACCAGGCGCGTGCCTTGGCTTTGCGTTCGGGCAGGAGGTCCGTTTTGGCATCCATCGGAGGTGGGCTCTCGTAACGATGTGGCGTTTGGGCTCGTTCGCGCCACGGTTTTGGCACGCCGCCGCCCCAGCCCATAGTGTATTCCTCGCCCCTCGTGAAGGGCGCGGACTCGTTCTCGTGAACGGGCCGCCGCCTGGATGATACCCATCGGTCTGTCCGGCCGCCCCATTGGAAAGCGATACCCTGTTGTCCCGGCTGTTCGAACGCTTTGAGAAACACATCGATCCCTTTACGGGTGACGGTTCGGTGCGTCCGCCCGCCACGCTGGCGGCCTTCTACTGGCATTTCGTCGGGCAGAGCCGCGGGGTCTTTGCGCTTCTTTTGTTCATGGGCTTTTGCGCCGGCGTTCTGGAAGCCTCGCTGTTTGCCTTCGTTGGGTCGCTGGTCGACCGCATGCGCGTGGCGACAAGTCCGGAGACGTTCTTCGCCGACAACGGCACGCTGCTTTTGTTCATGGCGTTCGTTGCAGCCGTCCTGCGGCCGGCGGTGTCGTTTGTGCACGATCTCGTCAAGCACCAGATGATCGGCGGGTCGTTCACGAGCCTCGTCCGCTGGCAGTCGCACGCCTACGTGCTGCGGCAAAGCCTGGGATTTTTCCAGAACGATTTCGCCGGCCGCGTCGCCAACAAGGTGATGCAGGCAGGTCCGGCGGTGCGCGAAAGCGTGGTGCAGGCCATCGATGCGGTGTGGTTCGTTGGCGTCTACTGGCTAACGGCGCTGGTGCTCTTTGCGTCGGCGGATTGGCGGCTGATCGGTCCGCTCGTGATCTGGTTTGCGGCCTATGTGCTCGTGTTGCGTTATTTCATTCCGCGGCTCAAGGCGCGGGCCATCGAGACGAGCGAGGCACGCTCCATGCTTACGGGGCGGATCGTGGACAGTTACACCAACATCCTCACGGTCAAGCTATTCGCCCACACGGAGCGCGAGGACGCCTACGCCAAGGCCGCCATGCAGGAGCAGCTCGACAAGCTGCAGGTGCAGCTCCGCCTGACAACTTTGATGGAAACATCTTTGTTTGCGCTGAACGGGCTCTTGCTCGTCGGCATGTCCGCGCTCGCGATTTCGTTGTGGAGCCAGCAGGCGGTGACGATCGGCGCGATTGCGCTGGTGATGGGGCTGACGATCCGGATCGTCAACATGTCCGGGTGGGTGATGTGGACGGTTGCCGGAATTTTCGAGAACCTCGGTATCGCCTACGAGAGCATGGAGACGATTTCGCGTCCGTGGACGGTGCTCGACAAGCCGGGCGCGCGTGCTCTTTTGGTGCCGAAAGGCGAGATCGCGTTCGAAAATGTGACGTTTCACTACGGCAAACGCGGCGGCGTGATCGAGGGCTTGTCGCTGAGGATCGCGCCGGGCGAGAAGGTCGGGCTTGTCGGCCGGTCGGGTGCGGGAAAGTCCACGCTGGTCAGCCTGTTGATGCGGTTCTACGACGCGGAAGGCGGGCGCATTCTGATCGACGGGCAGGATATTGCCGACGTGACCCAAGAGAGCCTCAGGTCGCAGATCGGGCTCGTGACGCAGGATACGTCGCTGCTGCACCGATCCGTCCTCGACAACATTCTATACGGGCGGCCGGAGGCGGGATTGGAAGCCGCCAAGGCCGCTGCGCGGCGCGCGCACGCGGATCAGTTCATTCCCGAGCTGGAAGACCTTGCCGGACGCAAGGGCTATTCGGCGCACGTCGGCGAGCGCGGCGTCAAGCTCTCCGGCGGGCAGCGGCAGCGCATCGCCATCGCGCGCGTGCTGCTGAAGGACGCGCCTGTTCTCGTTCTCGACGAGGCAACGAGCGCGCTCGACAGCGAGGTCGAAGCGGCGATCCAAGAGAGCTTGCGCGAATTGATGGCGGGAAAGACAGTCATTGCGATTGCCCACCGTCTATCGACGATCGCCGCGATGGACCGGCTCGTGATCATGGATCAGGGCCGGATCGTGGAAGAGGGATCGCACGCGGAACTCCTGCGGCGTGGCGGTCTCTACGCCGATCTTTGGGCCCGTCAATCAGGCGGCTTTCTCGCGCAGGAAGCGGCCGAGTAGGTTTCCGGCTTTCCCGAAGCAGCGGGCCGTGGCATAGCGCATCGCCGCTTAGATGCTTTTCGTGTGGTTCGATGTTCGCCTGGTTTGAAAAGCTCATCGATCCCTATCGCAGCGTGCCGCTCGCGCCGCCACCGGCTGGGCTCGGCGCCTTCTTCTGGCATTATGTGAAGCCGGTCTGGCCTGTCGTGCTGACTATCGGACTGCTGACGGCATCGATCGCTGCGCTTGAAATCGTGATGCTCGACTATGTCGGGCGGTTCGTCGATCTGATGTCGAATGCGGATCGCGCGACGTTTTTCGAGGTGCACGGCGGTGAAGTCATTCGCATGGCGGTGCTCGCGCTTGTCGTGCTGCCGCTATTGGCCGTGACTTGGGAGTTCGTTTTCCACCAGTCCTTCGCCGGCAATTTTCCGATGATGATCCGCTGGCAGGGACATCGTTACGTGCTGCGCCAGAGCTTGTCGTTCTTTCAAGACGATTTCGCGGGGCGGATCGCCAATACGCTCATGCAAACGGCGCTGGCGGTTCGCGACAGTGTCGAGCGGGTGATCAATACGATCGTCTATGCCGTCGTTTATGTCGTGAGCGCGCTTGCGGTTCTGGCATCGGCGGACTGGCGGCTCGCCATTCCATTGGCGGTCTGGATCGCGTGCTACGTTCTGGCCGGAACGTATTTCATGCCGCGTCTGGCCAGGCTTTCGGAGCGACAGGCGGATGCGCGGTCCGTCATGACCGGGCGAGTCATCGACAGCTACACCAACGTGACGTCGGTCAAGCTATTTGCCCATACGGCTGCCGAGGACGCCTACGCCAAGGAGAGCATGTCTGCTTTCCTCAATACGGTTTACGCGCAAATGCGGCTCGTGACGCAAATGAACGTGTGCCTGCGGCTGCTCAACTATGGGCTGATGGCCGTGACGCTCATTGTGTCGATCTTTCTTTGGCAAGCGAACCTCGTCACGGTCGGCGCGATTGCGGTGGCGACGAGTTTGGCCATGCGCCTCGATGCCCTGTCGGACTGGGTGCTGTGGCAAGTGGCCGGCCTCTTTGAGAGCATGGGCGTGGTGCGCGACGGCGCCAGCACGTTGTCAAAGCCGCTCGGCATCGCGGATAAGCCTGGGGCGCCAGCGCTGAAGGTGCGGGACGGTGCCATCGCGTTCGAGGATGTGACGTTCCACTACGGAAAAGGGCGTGGCGTCATCCAAAGTCTCAATCTCCGGATCGCTCCGGGTGAGAAGGTCGGGATTGTCGGGCGCTCGGGAGCGGGAAAGTCGACGCTGGTCAACCTGCTGCTGCGATTTTTTGAGCCCGAAGCGGGGCGCGTGACGATCGACGGGCAGGATATTCGCGACGTGACGCAAGAGAGCCTGCGACAGGCGATCGGCGTGGTGACACAGGATACGGCGCTGCTGCACCGTTCGGTGGGCGATAATCTTCGCTATGGCCGGCCGGATGCAACGGAGGCCGAGATTGAACGGGCCATGCAACTGGCATCGGCGGACCGGTTCATCGCGAACCTGAATGACGGCAGGGGCCGCGTGGGGTTGAATGCGATGGTGGGCGAGCGGGGCGTGAAGCTTTCGGGCGGCCAGCGGCAACGGATCGCCATCGCGCGCGTGCTGCTGAAGAACGCACCGATCCTCGTGCTGGACGAGGCGACGAGCGCGCTCGACAGCGAGGTGGAGGCTGCGATCCAAGAGAGCCTCAACGACCTGATGGCTGACAAAACCGTCATTGCCATCGCGCACCGGCTGTCGACGATCGCCGCGATGGACCGGTTGGTCATCATGGACCAGGGTCGGATCGTAGAGGAAGGCAGCCACGCCGAACTCATCGCGAAGGGCGGGCTTTATGCGTCGCTTTGGAAGCGGCAATCGGGCGGGTTCCTGGCCGAGGATGGCGCGGCATGAGTCTGGGCTAGACCGGGACCGCGCACCGCACCAAAGGCCAAATTCAAAATTGTCGTCGATCAGGGACTGGTGGGCTCCAATCCTTCATTGGTCTGGAAATCCTTTGGTCTGGCGCAAAGCCTCGGCCAGCGCGATGGCCGCGGCCAGGGCGACATTGAGGGACCGGAGCGGGGGTTTGATAGGGATCGATACAGAGGCGTCACAGGCTTCGCGGACAACGTCGGGCACACCGGCACTCTCCCGGCCAAATAGTAGAGTGTCGGAGTCGGAAAAAGTGAAGTCCGGTAACCTGGACGGAGTCTTGGAGGTGAGCAGGACGAGGCGGCCTGTGCCTGGGGCCGACCGGCCGGCGAGATAGCGCTCCCACGACAGATGACGTGTCAAGTCGACGTGGGCGATGTAGTCGAGGCCCGCGCGGCGCAAATTGCGGTCGCCCATGTCGAAGCCGGCCGGTCCAATCAGGTCGACCGGCGTACTAAAGCACGCGGCAAGGCGCAGGATCGTGCCGGTGTTTTGCGGAATGTCGGGTTGGTATAGCGCCAGGCGCATCGAAGAAGGACCGGAATGTCAGCGACGGATGACAGGGATGTGGCGCCGATCATTCGTGATGCAGCGCGAAGGCGACGTGGGTGCGGCCAAACGATGCAAGACTTCTGGACGCGAACCGAAGGGTCGAACATAGCAGTATAAGAGGCGCCGGCTTAACTAGCATTCCATGACCGATTCGACGGCACGGAGACTTTGACCGTTGCGGCACGGGAGATGCCGCAATCGGACAGAACGACCGCCGGGCGGCCGCATCACAACATCTGGAGGGACACGTGGCTGCGACAGCAGAAGAGCCAAACCGCAGAGATTTCCTCGTCATCGCCGGAAGCGCTTTCGCGGCGGTGGGTGGTGCCATCTCGCTGTGGCCGTTCATTGCGCAAATGAACCCGGACAGCAGCGCGCAGGCGCTGGCTTCGGTGGAACTCGATCTGTCTCCGGTGAAGGAAGGGCAGGCGATTACCGCCATGTGGCGGGGCAAGCCGGTTTTCATTCGCAACCGCACGAAGGAAGAGGTTGCGAAGGCGATCGCCGACGACGGGGCGGCGTTGCCGGACAATTCCGCGCGCAACATGGCGTTGCCAGAGAGCGATCCGGCGACGGATGCCAACAGGACCAAACAAGGGCATGAGAACTTTCTGATTCTCATCGGCATCTGTACGCACCTGGGATGCATCCCCAAGGGGCAGGCGATCGGCGACAGCAAGGGCGAATTCGGCGGTTGGTTCTGTCCCTGCCACGGCTCGCACTACGACACCGCAGGCCGCATCCGGAAGGGGCCAGCGCCCCGTAATCTGGAAGTGCCGCCGTACGCCTTCATCGGCGATAGCAAAATCAAGATCGGCTAAGGGAGCACAATCATGTCGGCTCACGAGTCGAATTACGAACCTACCTCACGCCTTGGAAAGTGGTTCGATGAACGGCTTCCCGTCGCGCGGCTGATGCACGGACAGTTCGTGGATTTTCCGACGCCGCGCAACTTGAACTATGCGTGGACGTTCGGCGGCATTCTCACGTTCTGTCTGGCGCTGCAAATCGTGTCGGGTATCGTACTGGCAATGCACTATCAGCCGAGCGCAGAGGGCGCATTCGCATCCGTCGATCACATCCGGCGTGATGTGAACTTCGGCTGGCTCATTCAGCCGATGCACGCGGTCGGCGCGTCGATGTTCTTCGTCGCGGTTTACATCCATATTTTCCGCGGACTGTATTACGGATCGTATAAGGCGCCGCGTGAGGTGCTCTGGATCCTCGGCGTGTTCATTCTGTTTGCCATGATGGCGACGGCGTTCATGGGTTACGCCCTGCCTTGGGGACAGATGAGCTTCTGGGGCGTGACCGTGATTACGAACCTGTTCTCGGCCCTAGACAGCATCTGGGCGGGGCTGGGGACCGCGATCACGGAATGGCTGTGGGGCGGATACGCGGTCACCGGCGTGACGCTGAACCGCTTCTTCTCGCTTCACTATCTGCTGCCGTTTGTGATCGCCGGTCTCGTGATCCTGCACATCTGGGCACTGCACGTGGCGGGTCAGAACAATCCGACCGGGCTCGACATCAAGTCGAAGTCGGATTCGGTGCCGATGTATCCTTACGCCGTGGCAAAGGATGCGGTCGGCCTCTTCGCCTTCCTGATCGTGTTCGCCTGGTTTGTGCTGATCATGCCGGATTATCTCGGCCATGCGGACAACTTCACGCCGGCCAATCCCTTGGTGACGCCACCGCATATCGTGCCTGAATGGTACTTCCTGCCGTTCTACGCGATCCTCAGGGCCATTCCGTCGAAGCTTGGCGGCGTGATCGCCATGTTTGCGTCGGTGCTGATCCTGCTCTTCGTGCCATGGCTCGATACGAGCCGCGTTCGATCAGCAAAGTACCGGCCGTACTATAAAATCGCGTTTTGGTTTTTCGTCTTCACGTGCGTGGCGCTTGGCTGGCTTGGGTCGAAGCCGGCGGAACAGCCGTACGTTTTCTGGGCGCAGTTCTTCACGTTCGCCTACTTCGCGTTCTTCCTGATCGCGTTGCCGGTGCTGGGGCTGATCGAGACGCCGAAGCAGTTACCGCGTTCCATTACGGAATCGGTGCTGGGCAAGTCCGGTGGCGGCGGTGCGGCTGTGCCGGCTGGCGCGGCTGCCGCGCCAGAGAAGCGCTGAGGGGGATCGCGAGATGACGACAAGAAAACATACCTCGGCTCTGACTGTGGCTGGAATTGCCGCCGCCGGGCTTGCAGCCGCAGTCATGTCGGTGCCGCTGCCCGCTCACGCGGCCGGCGCCGCGCCGGAGATCCCGCGCGTGGGCTGGTCGTTCGATGGTCTAAGCGGGCAGTTTGACAGGGCTCAGTTGCAGCGCGGGTTTCAGGTTTATCAGAATGTCTGTTCTGCCTGTCATGGCCTGAACAGACTTTCGTTCCGGAATCTGGTGCAGCCGGGTGGACCGGAATTTCCGGAAGAGGCGGTGAAAGAACTGGCGAAGTCTTGGCCCAACAAGATTATCGACGGTCCAAACGAGGCCGGCGAGATGTTCGAGCGCGATGCATTGCTCTCGGACCGCATCCTTGGCCCGTACAGAAACGAGCAGGCGGCGCGCGCGGCGCAGAACGGCGCCTATCCGCCGGATCTGTCGCTGATTTCGCGGGCGCGCAATCCCGAGTACCACGGCTCGGCGTTTTCGCACGGCCCGCACATGGTGAAGGACATTCTGACCGGATATCAGGCGGGCGGACCGGACTACCTGCATGCCTTGTTGACCGGATACACGGACGTGCCGTCGTACGTGCGGGAAGAGAATGGACATCTGAAGCGGGTCGGTGCGGAAGGGCCGGGGGGTAAACCTGTGGAGCAATGTGCTTCGGTCAATCCCGGTGAGGACGGGAAACCGGACGAGTGCGTCGCGCTGGCCGAGGGCATGAGCTACAACGCGGCGTTTCCTGGTCATCAGATCGCCATGCCGGCCATTCTGGCCGATGGTGCCGTCGAGTATCCCAAGGACGAGAACGGCGTCGCGATGGTGCCGGCGACGCTGGACCAGCACGCGCGCGATGTCGCCGCGTTCCTGGCCTGGGCGGCCGATCCGCACCTCAACCAGCGCAAGGCGACCGGTTGGCAGGCACTGCTGTTCCTGCTGATTACGACGGTACTTCTCTATTTCGGCAAGAAGCGGATCTGGTCGCGGATCGAACACTGATGCTATGGACTGAGCCTCGGTGAGGCGGCGGGCGCAGGGCTAGTCTCTGCGCCCGCTTTTTTTTTGATTGATATGCAGGAGGACGCGGTGGCAGCATCGGTTCTGGGGATCGTCGGCGGTAGCGGGTTCTACAATCTGCCGGGACTGGCGCATGCGCGCTGGGAGCATGTGGAGAGTCCGTTCGGCAAGCCGTCGGACGATATTCTGTTCGCCGAAATGGACGGACTGCCAATACGGTTCCTGCCGCGGCACGGACGAGGACATAAAGTTCCGCCATCGGCCATCAATTACCGCGCGAACATCGACGCCTTGAAGCGCGCCGGCGTGACGGATCTGGTTTCCGTCTCCGCGTGCGGGTCATTGAAGGAAGAGTATCCGCCGGGGCATTTCGTGCTCGTCGATCAATTCATCGACCGGACGTTTGCGCGGGAGAAGTCGTTCTTCGGGCCGGGTCTCGTCGCGCATGTGTCAGTTGCCGATCCGGTAAGTCCGCTGCTCGTCGATGCGCTGGAGGCTGCCGCGAAGGCGGAGGCCATCGCGCACACCCGGGGTGGGACTTATCTTGTGATGGAGGGGCCGCAGTTTTCGACGCGCGCGGAATCGAACCTCTACAGGAGCTGGGGTTGCGATGTGATCGGCATGACGAACATGCCCGAAGCCAAGCTCGCGCGGGAAGCCGAAATTTGTTACGCGACGGTGGCGATGGTGACCGATTACGATTGCTGGCACGACGATCATGCAGCGGTCGACGTGGCTTCCATCATCGCCGTGATGCATGCCAATACGGACAAGGCGCAGCGGCTGGTTGCGCGGCTCGCGCGGGATTTTCCCCGTGAACATCCGGCCTGTCCGATCGGATCGGACCGTGCGCTCGACGTGGCGCTGATCACATCGCCCGACGCACGCGATGCGGCGCTGCTGAGGCGGCTCGATGCTGTCGCCGGGCGGGTTTTGAAGGCGTGAGGTGTCAGCTGTTCGGGAAGGTGATGAGGATCTTCGCTTTGAGCAGTTCGGGGAATGCCGCTTCGAGGGCTTGGCCGCCAAGCCAGAGGAGGCCAGCGAGGATGATGAGCGCCGGAATGGCCGCGAAAACGGCCTTGATGAAAAACAGCATCAGCCGGAAAAACGGCACGTCGATCGAGCGGACGGCGGCGGGATAGGCCTCCTGCTCGGCGTAGCCGGCGTAGGGGTCGGCGGAGGCGTAGGCTGCCGGTTCGGGCTGCGGCGCCGACAGTCCGGACGGCATGGCCTCACGTTCGCGGGCTTCGCGTTCGCGGGCTTCCCGGGCGCGAGCTTCCTTTTCGCGCCGAACCGTCCGCGGCAGGTCTTCCATATCGCCGTCGGCGGTCAGCGGCAGTGACATCGCATCCATTCCCATGGCTCAAAGACCTTGCCTGCGAATCAAAATCAAACCGAGCTTAGCGGTCCGGCTATCGATTGACCTTCGATATTGGTAGTTTGCGCCGTCAATTTGACGGGGAGGTGTCTGTTGAGCGACCTGAAGAGCCTGGTACGGACTATACCGGATTACCCAAAACCCGGGATCATGTTCCGAGACGTCACGACATTGTTGGGCGACGCGCAGGGCTTCAAAGCTGCGATCGCGCAACTTGCCGAGCCCTTTCGCACCGTTCCCATCGATGCGGTCGCGGGTATCGAGGCGCGGGGATTCATCCTTGGCGGGGCGGTTGCCGACCGGCTGGGATGTGGGTTCATTCCCGTGCGGAAGAAGGGCAAGCTGCCGTGGAAGACCATTGGGCAGGAGTATGCGCTCGAGTATGGGACCGACCGCGTGGAAATTCACGAAGATGCGCTCAAGGACGGCGAGCGTATTCTGATCGTCGACGACCTGATTGCGACGGGGGGAACGGCGATTGCGGCGGCGAAGCTGATCGGGCGCTTGAAAGGGACGATCGTCGGCGCGGCGTTCATCATCGATTTGCCGGAGCTTGGGGGCGTGAAGTCACTGCGCGGAGCGGGAGTCGAGAGCCACTGCCTGATGGCCTTCGATGGACATTGAAGATGTCGGAAGCCGAGATTACGGCGGACAAGATGGCGGATGCCCTGGCGGCGATCGGGGCATGGCGCGCGGCGCCGCTGGCGGTGGTGGCGTGTCCCTTGTGCGGACGCGACGGGCTTGGCATCAGCGATCACTCGGCGCGGCCGCACGCGGAGTGGTATCGTCTGGTCTGCCGGGATTGCGGACTGGATCAAATGATCGCCGTGCCGTTGGGCGCTGCCGTACCGGGGGGAGAGGGGTGAGGCCATGAAGATCGGTGGCAATCACTACCGGACGATTTGGCCGGACGCGACCGGGGCGCGTGTGTCCATCATCGATCAGACGAGGCTGCCGCATAGCTTCGAAGTTGTGAACCTGACCTCGGTAGAAGACGCGGCGCGGGCCATTCTGACCATGCAGGTGCGCGGCGCGCCGCTGATCGGCGTGACGGCTGCCTATGGCGTGGCGCTGGCGATGCGGGCCGATCCTTCGGATGCGGCGCTATCGAGAGCGATCACGTTTTTGGCGCAACAAAGACCGACGGCGGTGAACCTGCGCTGGGCGCTGGAGGAAATGCGCCGGCATCTGTTGCCCGTACGGCCGCAGGACCGCGTGGACGCGGCGGATGCCCACGCCGGACGGTTGGCCGACGATGATGTCGCGATGTGCAAGAAGATCGGCGAGCATGGGTTGGAGCTCATTCGCCAGATCGGCGGGCGCAAGAAGCCGGGTGAACCGGTCAATGTGCTGACGCATTGCAACGCGGGGTGGCTCGCGTGCGTTGATTGGGGAACGGCAACGTCGCCGATCTATCATGCGCACGACAGCGGAATAGCACTGCATGTGTGGGTCGATGAGACCCGCCCGCGAAACCAGGGCGCGGCATTGACGGCGTTTGAACTCGGATCGCACGGTGTCCCGCATACGCTGATCGTGGACAATGCCGGTGGGCATCTGATGCAGCGTGGCGACGTCGATCTCGTGATCGTCGGGACCGACCGCGTGACTGCGAACGGCGATGTCGCCAACAAGATCGGTACCTATCTGAAGGCGCTCGCAGCTCAGGATACGGGTGTTCCCTTCTACGTTGCCTTGCCGCAATCGACGATCGACTGGTCGTTGCAGGACGGGTTTGACATTCCCATCGAACAGAGATCGGGCGACGAGGTGCTGAAACTTTCCGGTCGTGCGGCGGGTGGAGACATTGCCGTGATCGACATTGCGCCGCCCGGAAGCGCTGCCGCAAACCCCGCCTTCGACGTGACGCCGGCCCGGTTGGTCACGGGGCTTATTACCGACCGCGGGATCTGCGCGGCGTCGCGCGAGGGTCTGTCGAAACTTTATCCGGAACGGGACGCCGCAGAATGAGCGAGAGCGCGTTGCGGCAAGAGCTGGTCGATACCGCGAAGGCGATGAGCCGATCCGGTTTGTCACCAGGGCGATCAGGCAACGTTTCGGCGCGGTTTCAAGATGGGATGCTGATTACGCCGTCGGGGCTTGCCTATGACGCAATGGGGGCATCTGACACCGTGTTGGTCGGGAGCGACGGTTCGGTTGCGCCTGGACAAAGGGCTCCGTCGACCGAATGGCACTTTCATCTCGCAGCCTATCGTGCGCGTCCGGATATGAACGCACTGGTGCATACCCATTCGCTGCACGCGACCGTGCTGGCTTGTGCCGGGAAGTCTATCCCGCCATTTCACTACATGGTGGCGGTCGCCGGAGGCAGCGATATTCCAGTGGTGCCATACGCCACGTTCGGTACGCCGGAGCTGGCGGCGCACGTGGCCGAGGGGTTGCGCAGCCGCAAGGCGTGTCTGATGGCGCATCACGGTCAAGTCGCCATGGGGACGTCGCTGGCCGCGGCACTCGAGTTGGCTCACGAGGTCGAAGTGCTGTCGGAGCAGTACTTCAAGGTTTTGTCGCTTGGACCGCCGCAGTTGCTCCCCGAGACAGAAATGACGGCGGTGCTGGAGAAGTTTAAATCCTACGGCCGGGCCGCGATCGAGGATTAACGGATCGGCAACAAACGGACCCGCCGTTTGTCTCGTGTTCCGGAACGTAACGCAGTTTGCGTACTTTCTTTGCCAAGCTCCTGTAATCGTTTAAGCTCATATTATCTGTTTTCGATAAAGATTGCCGCGAACTGAATTGATCTCCTCAGATTGGGAGCCTGTCATGCGTAAATTTACGTTGCTCGCATTCCTGGCCGCGCTGACCGCTTTCGGCGGCCTGCTTGCCGGGCCTGCCGAAGCCGGCCATCGCCGTGGCTGGCACGGCGACCGCGTCGTCGTCCACTACGGCTACACACCGCGCTATCGCCATGTGTATGCGCGCAAGGTGTATGTCGACCCGTATGCCTATCGCTACGAACCGCGTGGCTACTATCCCTATTACAATTCGGGTCAATGGAAGCCCGCACATGTGATGCGCAAGCGGAAGCGTCCGCATTATGTGCACCCCCCCTATTATCAGGCCTGGGGTTATCCAGACCGCCACTACCGCCACCGCGCGTGGCATGCCCATAACCACGGCCGCATCCACATCGGCCATTGGTAAGGTCAGCGCGTTGCACACTTTCGATACGGCCGGACTCGTTCCGGCCGTATTGTTTTTTGCGCATGGCAACTTTCGCCCGTTGTGCCCGATGCGAGCCGAAAAGCGGCCTTGAAACGGCAGCGTATCCAGCATGTTCATGCCGCATTCATGTGATCTCTGCTTTTCAGACGGGGAGGCACGCTTAGAGGCGTTTGCCGCTTCGAGAGCATTGCACCGCGTGGCGCGCGCGCTGCTCGCGGTGAGGGCAAGGGGAAATCACATGCTGAACAAATTCATGGCTTCGCTGCTGGCTGTCTTGCTGGCATTCGGTACGGTCATGGCGGCTAACACGGCGCCTGCGGAAGCGGGCCGCGGTGGGCGGGTCGCCGCCGGTGTCGCTGCGGGCATCATCGGCCTCGGCGTTCTTGGCGCCTATGCGCACGCGCGTGATCGCCACTATTACAGCGGATACCGTGACGACGACGAAGTTTGCTACAGGGGCCCGCGCGAGTGCGGCTGGGTCGGCCGCCGGTGCTTCGAGAACCGGTACGGCGATGAAGTTTGCCGCGGCGGCCGCTGGACGTGCTGGCGCGATACGGTTTGCGATTGAACCTGACTATTTATGGTCGCAAGGGCGGGGTGAGCCTTCACCTCGCCCTTTCGCGTTTTCGGGCAGGGCCGCAGCGTTTGTGATCATCGCCGGCTATTGACGAGCGCGGTGTGGAGGGCGACCGCGGCGGCGTTGGATACGTTGAGACTGCGCAGATCGTCCGCCGTGGCGATTTTGACGAGGCGGTCGCAGTTCTCGGCCGTCAACTGCCGCAGACCTTTCCCTTCCGCGCCGAGCACGATCGCCACCGGGCCAGTGAACGGTTCGTCTTCGATGGCGATTGTCGCCGTTCCGTCGAGCCCGAGAATGGTGACGCCGGCGGCGCGCAAATCCGTCATGGCGCGGGCGAGATTTTGTACCTGCGCGATCTTCACGAGTTCCAAGGCGCCGGATGCTGACTTGGCGAGCGTGCCGTTCAACGGCGGGCTGTGGCGGCGGGTGGTGATGACACCCGACGCTCCGAAGGCGGCGGCCGAGCGCAGGATGGCACCTGCGTTGTGCGGATCGGTGACTTGATCGAGCAGGATCAGCGGCCCGCCCCGTGCTGCTGCTTCCGCCAGGTCGGCCAGTTCCGGCTCCGGCAATGGTTCGGCTTCGAGAAGCAGGCCCTGATGAACGGTATCCGGTCCAAGCAGCCGGTCGAGGTCGCGGGGTGTGACGGGCTCGGGGGTGAGGCCGCGGGCGGCGATGGGCTCGGCGAGGCGTCGCGCCGCGTTGTCAGTGGCTTTGAGACGCAACACGACGCGATCGGGATTGCGCAGCGCGGCCTCTACAGGGTGGAAACCGAAGAGCCGGATGATGCCATCATCTTCGTCTGGTGCCGGTGCGCGTTGCGGGCGGTGCGGACGACCTGCCGCGCCCTTGTAGCCGCCTGCGAATTCTTTCTTGCCGCCGGGACGGTTAAAGCTCGATTTCGGCCTGTAGCGGGCTTTGTCACGGTTGTCGTCCTGCATGGCGTATCTGGGTCTCCGCACCCATCCGGGTCACGCAAATCTGGGCCCGGCTGCAGCCGATTGCCTACACGGAAACGGGGTTCTTTTCCATTTGACATCAGCCGCCATGGCCGGGATAACGACGCGCTTGCCCTGTCGCTTGAAGCCGCGCAGGGCGATTTCGTTTGGGTGCTGGCGCAACCGTGCGGTTGGCGTGTGCCCTGACGGGTTGGAAGGGTGCCCGAGTGGCTAAAGGGGACGGACTGTAAATCCGTTGGCTTCGCCTACGCTGGTTCGAATCCAGCCCCTTCCACCACTTTTTGGTTCCGCGCAGCCGCCACGCCAACCCTGCGCGCGTTGTATTCACTCACGCGCCTGATGGCGCTCCGCTCTTTTCAGTTTGCGCTTCGCTTGGTGGCGGCGCTTGCGCCGGGTCGCCTTGCTCCCCGGGCCTTCGGCCCGACGAGGGGTTTTTTCACTCACGCGCCTGAAGGCGCTCCGCTCTTTTCAATTTGCGCTTCGCTTGGTGGCGGCGCGTGCGCCGGGTCGCCTTGCTCCCCGGGCCTTCGGCCCGGGGTTCGCTTTTGTGACGAATTCAAGAGCGGGAAAAATGCTCAGCGGCACGCGGGCATTACGGGTTGAAGCGTAAATTGCCCAAGGTCAACCAGACGTGCTATGCGCCCCGGACGCAATTTTATGAGGTGAATGATGGGCGCGCTGGCACAGTGGGAACCGAGGGTCTTGAGCATTCTGCGGATCGTGAGCGGACTGATTTTTCTGCTGCACGGAACACAGAAGCATTTCGGTATCCCGCCGACCGATCGTGTCGTGGAAGCATTTTCGCTGCCTTGGATTGCGGGCGCGATTGAAATCATCTGCGGCGTGTTGCTGATCGTGGGATTTCAGACGCGGGCGGCGGCGCTCCTGGCATCGGGCACGATGGCGTTCGCTTACTTCATCGCACATGCGCCGCGCGACGTGTTTCCGACCAATAACGGCGGCGATGCCGCGATCCTCTATTGCTTCATATTCCTCTATCTGGTGTTTGCTGGCGGCGGATCGTGGAGCCTCGATGCGCTGCGCAAATCGCGCAACGGCTAAGCGCGTCGGCAACAATGCGACTAGGCTGCCGACGGCGTGCCCACCTTTAGCGCGAGGCGGCACCAGCGTTCGACGGCATCGCGGTCTGGCGGGAGGGCGTCCGCCAGACCGGCCGCGAATGCGTCCCAATCGGCGCGGTGTGTGCTGTTGACGGCGGTCAGCAGCGGGATCTCGCTTGCCACGGCCTTCTCCATTGCGGCGCGCAGTCCGTTGCCGAGGATCTCCTGCTTGCCAAAGCGATTGATCACGACGAGATCGACCGGGCGTTCGAGCCCCGACGCCACGACGCCGGCCACGTCTTCCAGGGCCGTGGAATCGAGTCGGCAACCGCCGCTGGCCGGACGGTTCGGATTGGACACGTCCATCATGCGGCCGGTCGCCAGATCTTCGAGCAGCATGCTCGCGCAGCGGTTGGCCGCGTCCGGCGTGTTGTGCTGAACGGTGCCGGCCAGCGCATAGCCTTCTTCGCGGAGACGCGCGGCCAGTTGCGACAGCATGGGATCGATCCCGTTGCTCTCGTCCTTACTGTATATGATCGCGGCGACTTTCATCGGTCCTGTCCAAGTCTGTTTGGCACAATCTAGCAGTCGCGGCGGTGTGCGGCCAAGCTGGCCCAGACGTTTCGGCTCGATATTTGCGCAAGGCGCAATTGCCGCTATGCTCCGGATCAATATTCCTGGGTCCACTCGCCGGATGGGGCGCGTTTGTTGGGGTAATGCTTTGAGACGCTTTGGGGCGGCGATCGCGGCCACTGTGGGACTGATCATCGGGGTTGGCGAGGCGGCGGGCCAGAGCTATCGGCTCTGCGCGTTGCGCGAGGGGGCGAGTGGCCCCTGTACGTGCGAAGTGAAGGGTGGCGTGCCCGGCGAGTACGTCGCCGTTGGGCGAAGCCGCTGCCGCGGGGCAACGCCGGCAAAGAAGGCGAGCCCCGCCGAGAGTACGCCTTCCGCCGCGGCCGCCGCACCATCGCAGCCGGAAGCCAGGCCGGACGAGCCGGCCATTGTGACGGGTGGATTGCCGGGATCGCGGAGGGTTGTCGACGTGCGCGCGCGGGGCAAGCTGCTCTGCGGTATTAACACCGATCTTCTCGGGTTCTCAAAGCAGACGGACGCGGGAAGCTGGATCGGTCTTGATGTTGATTTCTGCCGTGCGGTTGCGGCGGCGATATTCGGGGTTGCCAACAAGGTCGAGTTCGTGCCGGTGGATACGGTCGCGCGGTTCGATGCGTTGAAGAGTGGCCAGATCGATATTCTATCGCGCAACACGACTTGGACCATGGAACGCGACACGACCATGGGGCTCGAATTCGCGGGCATCCTCTACATGGATGGCCAGGGCTTCATGACGAGCGACGAGCGCGGGCTCGTCTCGGCACAGCAGCTCGATGGTCTCAGGGTCTGCGTCGAGGAAGGCACCACATCGCAAGCCAATGCCGCGTACTATTTCAAGTCGCATAACAGCTCGACCGAGTTGCGGTCGTTTCCGACGCAGAACGCGATGATGGAAGCGTACGGCAAAGGCGAGTGCGAGGCGATTTCGGGCGACCGGTCCGCGCTCTTTTCGGAACGTGCGGGGATGGCCGAACCGGAAAAGCACGCCATCCTTCCGGAAGTGATCTCCAAGGAGCCACTGGGGCCGGCGGTTTTGCAGGAGGACCGGGAGTGGGTTGAGATTGTGCGCTGGACGCTGGCGGGGCTGATCAATGCGGAAGAAGTGGGATTGACCAAAGACGCGGCTGCTTCGGATCGGCCGCTTGAAGGGGAGGCGGCCAGGCTGGTGGACGGAGCGGGCAAGAACGGCGAGCCCATCGGCCTGTCGCGGACCTGGTTGAGGGATGTGGTCAAGGCGGTCGGCAATTACGGGGAGATGTTCGAGGCCGATCTCGGCAAAGGGAGTCCGCTCGGCATGGAGCGGGGCATCAACGCGCTGTGGAAGCGCGGGGGCGTGCTTTATGCGCCGCCCATGTGGTGAAGCAGGCCCGAGCCATGCGTTTCATACCGCTGCGCGCCTTCTGTATTCCTACACGTAGCTTTTGGTTGGCAGCGTATGTGCTGTCATGCGGCGCGACAGCCGCGGGGGCGCGCGAGCGTGTTCCGCCACCGGAGCCGAGCCGGTCGGCATGGGTGAGCGCGGATGCGATCCAGCAGATGAGCAGCGCACTTGCGTCCTACCGCGCACTCGCGCGGCAACCGCAGCCTGCCCCACTTCCCAACAAAGGGACCCTTCGCTTCGGAGACACGGGCCAGGCCGTCGCTGATTTGCGCGCGCGCCTGACCATGACTGGCGACCTGCGTGGCCGGGGCGACGCCTATGCATTCGATGAGAACGTCGAGGCGGCGGTGAAGCGCTATCAATTGCGCAACGGTGTCGAACCGACCGGCATCGTCTATGGCATTACGCAACGGCTGCTCAATGTGCCGCTCGATGTGCGGGTGAGGCAATTGGAACTCAATCTGCAGCGGATGCAGGAGTTGGCGCCGAAAATTTCCGCGCAGTCCCGCTATATTCTCATGAATTCGGCGAGCTTCGAATTGCAAGGTATTCAGGGCGGCGCCGTGGCCGTGACGAGCCGCACGATTGCGGGCAAGCGGGCGACGCCGACCCCAATCGTCTCGGCGCAGGTGCAGGCACTCAATACGCTGCCGTACTGGCACGTTCCGGGAACAATCGCCAAGGCCGCGCTGATCCCGATGATCCGCAAGGATCCGGATTACCTGTATAAGGAAAGAATTCGGGTTTTCTCCAGTTTCGGCGGCGAAGAGGTCGATCCCGGCAGCGTCAACTGGTGGGGTCCGGAGGCCGAACGCTACGTATTCCGGCAAGACCCCGGCGAGCAGAATGCACTGGGCGTGTTGCGGTTCGATATGCCGAACAAGCACATCGTCTACATGCACGACACGCCGATGAAAAACCTGTTTGGCTATTTCGAACGCGCGGTGAGCGCGGGCTGCGTGCGCCTGCAGAATTTCTGGGGCGTCGCCGATTGGGTGCTTGCGGGGCAAGATGGGCAGACGGCGTCAACTTTGCAGGGCAAGGTGGCGTCCGGGCAGCAGGCAACCATCCGCTTGAAACAACCCGTGCCGGTGCATTTCATTTATCTCACTGCGTGGATGGACAACGGTACGGTGCAGTTCCGGAACGATCTCTACAACAGGGACGCCAGCGCATTCGTCAGCGGCGAGGATGTCTCCGCGCGGCCCATGGGGGTTTCGATCGCGCCTTGATTTACGTGCTGTCCAGCTTCCAGCCATGGATTCCGATGAGCGGCACGAACCGGACACTGGTCAGACATTCGCGATCGTACGTGTTGGCGTTCCGGCGAACGACGCGGATCAGATCCTGCGATGCCGGATCGCTGCCGACAGGGACCACCATGCGGCCGCCATCCTGCAACTGTTCCATCAGCGTTTGCGGAACGCCGGGAGCACCGGCCGATACCAGAATCGCATCGAACGGGGCTTCTTCCGGCCAGCCTTCGGTTCCATCGGCGCAGCGTATGGCAACGTTCTCAACGCCCGCGGCAACGAGGTTGTCGCGAGCACGCGCGGCGAGTTCGGGAATGCGCTCAATTGCGTAAACGTGTGACGCAATGCGTGCGAGCACTGCTGCCGCATATCCAGATCCGCCGCCGATCTCGAGGACCGTTTCCCCGCCTGTCAATTGTAGCGCCGCGATCATATAGGCGACGATGTAGGGCTGGGATATCGTCTGGCCAGCGCCGATGGGGAGCGGGCGGTCCTCGTAAGCGTGGGCGACGTATGGTGGATCGATGAATTTCTCGCGCGGGACGTGGCGCATGGCGTCGAGCACCTTGGCATCGGATATGCCGCGGCGAGCAAGTTGGACGTCGACCATTTTCAGGCGTGAGTCCCGCGTGGCTGATGTTTGAGACATGGCGGCCTCACGGGATGCCCGGACGCACAATTAGCGCACGGCACCGCGACGGCGTTCATTGCGTTCGATCAAGTCTGTCAGCGAAAGTTGACTAGCTTTTTTTGGCTTCGTCGGCGCCAATTTTCTTGATGTCCGGGAGGTCCGTATCGCGCGCGTCGCGCAGCGTGACATTGGGTGCGTCGCCGCGCACGGGTTCGACGACGATTTCGGCGGCCTTGATGCAAACGGGTACACGATCGGGCAGGAACTTCTGCGTGATCGAAACGAGACCATTGTTGTCCTTGAAGGTGATGTCGGCCTTGCCGGTGGCGATCTCCTTGACCTGTGCCTCGCTGCCGAGCTTGGCAAGATCGTCGCGCTTCAGCGCATAGCTGATCGCTCCGGCGCGGATCGACTCGCGGACGAGGAAATATTTGCTGCCCGGCTTCGGTTTTACGTCGGTCTTGAAGCGTTCGAGAATTTGGTCGGCGACCTGATCGTCAATGGAATCCGCCATCATGTCGGAAACAACGATATCGATCTTGAGACTCTTCTTGAAATCAGCGTTGGTGGCGGCGGTGAGGCCCGGCAGCGCGTTTTGCAGAACAGCGAAGGATACGCCCGCGCTCGATTTCTGCGCGTCGGAGAACGTGTAGTCGGCAATCTTGATATTGCGACGATAGCCCTTCATGGCGAGGACGGCCTGATCTTCGCCGTAAGCGGTCACGCGATAGAACGTGCCGCTCTTGTCGAGACGGTAGACGGACCCAGCCGGATCGAAACCATTGGGTACCAGCGGGCACTCGAAGCCGTTGGGTACGCCTGGGAGCATCTGTGGTGATTTTTCGATCGATCCTGCGATCAGGGCCGCATTGGCATCGGGCAACTGTGGTGCGCAAGCCGCAAGCGGCAGGCTCGATAACGCGACGGCGGCCAGAATTGTGGCGGATGCTCGCATTGCCGATCTCCCCATATCCCCGAAGGCGTTTGTAGGACTGTGCGCGGGTGGCGGCAATGCGCGCGGTGCGGCGCGCGAGCAACAATCCTGGGTTTTGCGCGTTCAATCCTGAAAAAGCGCAAGTGAAACCGCCGGTGCGCAGGCCGTCGCCCAGGTGGCCAATTCCGGCGGGGCACCAGCAAGTTCGGCGAACGGGATGACCCGGCGGTTCAAGCGCGCGCCAATGCCGGCAACATCCGGCGCGCCGATACCGGCTGCGATGACGGGCGCGGAGCGGGGCAAGGCCGCGCGCGAGATCACCTGTAAGGTGCCGTCGTGAACGGAGCGCAACTGCTCTTCGCGGACATATGCGGCAACCGTCTGCCAATCCTCAAAAGAACCTTCACTTGCGTCGCGGCCCAACATGCGCGCCAAGCGCACGATGCTGCTTTCGACGGACTTGTCCTTGCCGTCAGCCGTGGCCTGCTGATCGATTGCGGAGAGGTCGGCGCCGAGGACGCGGCGGACGTCGGCCATTGTCGCGAGGTATTCGCGTGCCAGGGTCACCCATTCGCCGCGGAAGGGTGCGCGCGTGGCAACGCCCATGACGGCGGTCCGCGTATAGCCGGTGTAGACGAGTTCGCCGGTCGTCTGGCGGGTCGCGTCGGTGAGGCCGGCTGGCATGGCCCGGCCGTCCCGGATCGGGATGATGTCGGCCGTCGTCGAGCCGAAATCGATGACGAGCGCATCGGCGTGGGTGCGCGCGGCGAACGCGGCGGTGGCGAGGAAATTGGTGGAGCCAACGTCGCGGGTATGGGCGAGGGCGTCGCTCGCGGCGCCAAGTCCGCGCGGTCCGATCCAGAAGCGTACGCCCTCACCGAATTCGGCAGTGATGCGCCGCACAATCGTCTCGACGCCCACCGTTCGATCGGGAAACACGTCGGACAATTCGCCGGTCATCGTGACGGCGATTGATTTTGCATTCGCAAGCATCGGCGCGGCCTTGCGAAGTGCGGTGTCCAGCTTCTCCAGTCCCAACCAGAGGCGGCAGCGAAATTGCTGCACCGCAACGAGGCGCGTTCCATCGGCGATTGCGACCTTCAAATGGGCACCGCCGACATCGATCCCCGCGCGTATGTTCATCTAAGAAGTCTCCTTGAATTTCGGCGAACTCTAAGCCACCAATTCGCACTGGGGAGGAATAAAAAGAATGCTGATTATCCCGGTCATCGATATTCGGGGTGGCGTAGCCGTGCGCGCTGTTGCCGGCGAGAGAGCCCACTACAGACCCATCAAAACGCCGCTCGCCGACAGTGCGGATCCAATTGCTGTGGCACGCGGTTACCAATCTGTCTTTCCGTTTCCGACGCTGTACTTAGCGGACCTCGACGGGATCGAAGGGCGCGGCTCGAACCGTGTCATTCACAGCCGCGTGGCCGATGCCTGGGATGGCGGGGATATTTGGCTCGACGACGGCTCGATCGAGGCGCCGCCCGCACATCAACGCGTGCGGCCGGTCATCGGTTCGGAAACATTGCTTGCCGCGGGCGCGTGTCAATCGATGCTCGGCGGGCGGCCGCTCAACCGCAGCGGGATCCTGTCACTCGATTTTCATGGACTGACTTTCATGGGGCCGCCGGAATTGCTGGCCTACCCGTCCATGTGGCCAGGCGCCGTTATCGTCATGACGCTCGCCAATGTCGGTCGTGGCGATGGACCTGATCTCAAGCGCGTCGCGTCGGTGGCCCTTATGGCAGGTCCGTCGCGGCGCGTGTTCGCGGCAGGCGGCGTGCGGCACATGGATGACATACGAGCCTTGCGGGACGCGGGTGCGGCGGGTGTGCTTGTGGCCACGGCTCTGCATCAAGGCAAAATAAAAGCCGGCGATCTTGAGTTGATCGCCGGCTGAGAGTTTTTTAGTCCACACATTGCGAGTGGTTTGGGGAGCCCACTCGATGTGTCAGCCGTTCCAACGGCCGGAGAGTATTCTACCCAATCGCTGCAGCAGACCCGCTTTCATAGGAGGGGTGTTGTTGGTGTTTTCCTGCTGTGGACGGTTTCCGCTTCAAGACTTGGCGCCGAACGGATGAGCGGCCGAGTTGCGCTGAGCGGTGGCCTCGGCAGCGGTCGGCTTGCCGGCAACGGCGCGGGCGATCGCTTCCTTGGTGGCGCGGTAGTTGTAGTCCTGGATCTTGGCGTCGTCGGCTGCTTCCCAGTGGATGAACACGCCGACGCAAACGTAGACGTCGTCGGCTTCGTTCGCCGGGATGATGCCTTCGGCAACTGCGTCCTGAACCGCCTTGGCCACGCCGTACTGTGCCGGTCCGAACATCTGGACAGCCTGGCGGGCGTCCTTGATGGTAACCTTGTTGAACATCACGGTGTTGGGCTTGCAGGGGAGGTTCGGCGCGATCACGGCGAGGAGCGACGTGAAGCCGTCCTTGTTGTTCGTGAGCGAGTTGCAGAACGCGGTTTCGACAGCGCTGCCGCGCGGACCGATGAGAAGGTCGATGTGAGCGACTTCGTTGCCGTCGCCGACGAGCGACTCGCCGACCAGTACGCGATTGATCTTGGCCATTAGTGGGGTTCCTCCCAGTTTCGAACATACAAAATGAGCCGGCGCGCGCCGGGGATATCCCGGGGTGAACCGATCTCGATCGTTCCTAGCTATCGGTGGAGACAGGGAACGGTGATGAAAGCGACACCGGACCGGATCACCAGATAGCGGCGCGCCTAGAGCACCGGGCCCTATTAGCCACAGAGGCCCCTTTTCGACAAGGGGCGATCCGCCTTTAGTCCAAGGAGGGGGTGATTGCCATTGTCGCACGATGGGCGCGTACAACGCGCCGTTGCGCGCTAAGGCGTCTAAACCTTGGAATCATTCGAGATTTCTCGGTCTGAAAGGTCCGGCGAGTGGGCCGTCGAGGCGGTCTTGCAAGCCGGCCGCGAAGGCGCTGGCGCACATCAGGTCGGCCAGCGATCCGGGGTTGGTGCCCGATGCTTTCAGTTCCGCATCGAAGGCCAGGAGACGGGCTCGGTTTTCGGCCGTGTTGATGGACGCGATGGAGGGCAGGGACAGCGATTTCAGGACTGCTGCGGCGCGCGACCGGACCTCGGCCGCGCGGGCGGGTCCATGCTTGCGGATGATGTGCGTGTCGGGGCGGCTTGCAAGCTGCGTGAGAAATAGATGGGCCAGGGCTTCCTCCGGCGAGGCGCCCGCGGCGAGGGTTGCCGTGTAGGTGCGGGCGTTGTCGAAGACGCCGGCGAAGGCGGTTGCGTATTCGGCGGCAATCATGTCCCGCGCAGCCGCGGCGCGCATGGCGTCGAGCAGGGTCCAGGCTGGTGGGGGGTCGGCGCGCACGTCGCCGGCTTCTTCGCCGAGTCCCGCCGGACTGGCGTTGGTGATGGCCTTATAAACTTCGCGAGCATCCGTGTGGTCGAGAGCCGCGAGTACCGCCTGGAGTTTTATCTCGAGTGGTGCGGAACCGGGCGCTTCGGCCGCCGCCGCGAGTGGTGCGCAGAGTAAGATTATGCCGAGATTGGTATTCTGTCCAACGGCGGCGAATGTCGCTTCGACGGCGCGGCGGATGCGGGTGCCGACGGGGAAATCCGGATTGGCGACATGCGGCGCGGAGACATCGGCGCTGCGGTCGAAATCCGCGACCGTCATGCGGTGGCCATCCGCGAAGATGTGTACGTTGCCGGGCTTTAGTGTGCGCACTTCGAGACGGCAGGCGGCGCGGTAAGCCTGCGCAACGATTTCGCGCGGCAGGGCGGCGCTCATGCTGGCTGGCGCTCGGCGACTGCGGCAAGAAAATCCTCGGCCAGGGTCCAGGCAATGTTGACGTCGGTGACGCTCTGCAGGCCCTTCCAGGCGGGGTTGGAGTTAATTTCGAGGACGAGAAGCTTGCCCGTTTCGTCGCGTATGAGATCGACGCCGGCGTAATCAGCGCCGATAGCGCGGGCCGCCTCTAGAGCCAGATGCGTCATCTCCGGTTCGTTGGCGACGGCGTGCGGTTCAGCGCCCTGGTGGACATTCGTGATCCAGGTGCGGCCGACGCGGGCCATGGCCGCCAGCACGCGGCCGCGCGAAACGAACAGGCGCCAGTCTTCGAACCGTGTGTCGGTGTCGCCGCGCAGGTAGCGCTGGACGTAATAAACGCCGCCGACTTCGGACGGATCGGGGAGTTGGTCCGGCGTTGCAACGCGACGGACCCCGTTGCCCTGGCTGCCGAACAGCGGCTTGACGACGATCGGGCGGTTGGCGTCGCTTGCGAATTTCTGCGCTGTCTCGATGCCTTCGGCTGCGCGCGTGTCCGGCACGGGGAGGCCAGCCTTTTGAAACAGGAACGTCGCCGTCGACTTGTCGACGCAGCGCTCGATCACGCGCGCGTCGTTCCACACCCGCACGCCGCTTTCGCGGAGCGCATGGAGGATGCCGAGGCGCAGCGTGATCTGTTCGAGGCTGCCCGTCGAAACCGAGCGCACGAAGGCTCCGTCCGGCAGTTCGCCGTCGAAGCCGGGGATGGCGATGCCGGAGGGAAGGCGGGTGTCGAAGGCGCAGAATTTGAGGCACGTTGTGACGACTTGCGCACCGCGTGCCTGCAACGCTTCGCGCAGACGCCGCGCGTGCCAATCACCAGCGCCGTCCTCCACGAACAGCACGATACGCGGTCCTGAAGAACCGGATCCGCGTGCCGTGATGGAGAAGGGCGGCGTCGTCATTGGCTTCGCGCTACCTAAAGCTTGCTTCGACGATTTCGGGCGCGAGCTTGCCGGCCTGGAAGGAAGAGCCGGTGTCGAGATTGGAGACCGCGACCAGCGCGGGAGAGAAGAGCATGGCGTCAATTTTGTAGAAGTCGCCGCCGACTTCCGCGAAGGTTTCGGCGAACGGCTTGCCGTAGGATGTCGATTGGCTGGAGGGCAAGGCATCGGCGAGTTTTTTGGCGTCGGCATCGGTGCCCTTGACGAAGAGCTGGATGCGGCCGCCGTAGATGATGCCGTCATTGGTGCGGCCCATCGCTTTGACAAAATCGGGGATCGGCGGGGCAAGCGGCGCGACGCCGTAGCCGTCGATAATGTTCTCCAGCGGGAAGTGCAGAGCGTGTGCCTTGTGGAGGGAGACTTCGAGGACGCGGGCGGCAATCTGCACGGTTCCTGCCAGGCTGCCGGTCGGAGCAAAAAGGATTGTGAGATTCGACGTGGGTATGCCGCAGGCGGCTGCGACGTTCACAGCCACGGTGGTCGGCGGGGCCTTGTCGCCTTCAATGACAAGCGCGCCCTTCGTATGATGATCGACGTAGCCCAATTCCTTGTAGAGGTCTTCCACGCGCGACAAGGCGCGGGCCGGCCCGGAGCCCAAGGCAAAGAAACCGCTCGAGTCTTCTGTGATCGTCCAACCGGCGTATTGGCTGCCGAGGCAGGCGATGACGGGATTTGAAGAATGAACGACGACGCCGAGCGGCCAGTTGGCGAGGCCGGAGGCAGACGTGATCTGCACCGTCCCGAAGCCACCCATGCAGACTTCGCCGAGAAGGCGTCCGGCTTCGAGGCCGCCCGGGACGTTGGCGCCGAGGTCAACGAGGCGCTCGCCGTTCGGGCCGGTGGTCACGGAACAGCGAAGTGCGGCGGCGTTCGACACGATTGTTTCGACGATCGACGACGCGCGGGCATTTACGCTCGGCGCCTGATTGAAATGCATGGTCATGTTGCGGCGTTTCCTTCCCGGTTTGTGCCTTCATACACGAGTTCCGACAGCGCGGATAAGCGCTCGCGGCAAAGGTTTTCCGCAGCGCTGCTGGTTAATGCGGTTGCGGTGACGGTGGCCAGGGGCTGGCCCTGCGCGATCTCAGTCCCTGGCCGCGGGCGGTCAGCGGTCCACTCCGGCCAGTCGATGGACGGGACGGCTATCGCGCCTTGGTCGGCGTAGAGGTAGGCGGCTGCGGCGGCGCGCGGGGGGTGCCAGCGGTCCTTTAAGACCATGGCTGGATTGTCGCCAGCGCAGGCGGCCACGTGGGCGGCAAAGAGGCTGCCGGTCGCGTCGTCGAAGATGTCGAGCGTGGCGCCGGGGCGGGGGTTCACTTCAAGAAGCAGCGGCTCACCGTCATGGAGCACGAAGTCGAGCGAGATCAGACCCACCAGTCCGAATTCGGCGACGACGGCAAGCGCTATGTCGATGAGACGTGCTTCGAGATCGGGGTCAATGATGGTGCCGGATACGGCGCCGCCATAGCGATAGGGGCGTCGTTTGCGGGGCGAGGACCATTGCCGCGATAGAGCGATGGCTGTGCCGCGCGGACTGGCGGCGGCAAATATGGAAAGCACTTCGCCGGGACAGTCGCGCTGGAAGTAGCGGCGTGGGTCGGGATCGACATGTGCCGGACAGTTGTGGATGTGAAGTCCGCCACTGCCGCCGATGCGCTTCATCAGCCAGCCCGCCGGGTCGCCGGGCGGCGTGCTGCGCGTTTCGGGATGACGGATTCCGAGGCGGGTGAGCGTGCCGAAGAATTCGACCGGATCCTTCACGCGGCGGATCGTTTCGGGGCTGTTGCCGATCAATGGGAACCGGGCGGCCAATGCCGCCACAAGTTTGGGATTGCATTCAAAGCCGCCGCCGAGGATCAGGCCGACGGGCGGGGACGGGGCTTTGGCAGCGAGAGTATCAAGGGCGGATAAAAGCGGGCGCTTGACGAAGCCGATCTGGACGCGGGCGGGCAGGCAGACGAGATCATGGGTGGCGGCATCGGTGTCTTCATCGCCGAAGCAATCGACGACGAGGGGAAGGTAGCCTGCCCGGCGCGCCGATTGTGCGAGCGCACGTCCCGAGAACGCGGCAATGAGGAACGTTGGCTGCGAGGATGGTTCAGGGGATGCCATTTCACTCCCTCTCCCCATTGCTCTTGCAATGGGGAGAGGG
>CAYWIF010000017.1:45689-67529 GCA_964458265.1 uncultured Hyphomicrobium sp.
GGGGAGAGGGGATCAGATGGCGGCGATCAGACGAGGCCGGTCAGTTCCTTGGCCTTGGCGTAGGCGTGGCGGAAGTCGAGCGAGAGGGCCTTGTCGGATTCGAGCATCTGCTTGAAGAGGCCGGCTTCGGTCTTGTACTTGATGTCGCCGATGGCAAGAGGGCCCACGCCGAGGACGGATGTGTCGCCCAGTGGCGCGCCGTCCATGAAGAGGTCCATGCCTTCGACGCCGGCGGGCGGCACGGCGTTTACGTCGGCGATGGCCAGCAGGTTCTTCGCCGTCGAAAGTTGTTCCTTGGAAACGACCTGCACGCCTGCGGCGGCAGCGGCGAAAATCACTTCGGCGTTGGCGATGACTTCGCCACGCTGCTCAGCGGTTTCGCCGTTGACGGGTTCGAGATCGACGCCAAAGCGCTCCTTGGATACGGCGGCACTTTTGATCACGCGGTCAACGCCACGGTGGGCGACAAGCTGAACTTGAGCGCCTTCGAGCGCGGCGATGATCGACGATGCGAAGCCGACGACACCCGTGGCTCCGAAGACGGCAACCTTCACGCCCTTCCAGTTGCGGCCAAACTTGAGTTTGAGGACGCGTTCGACGCACGCAACCATTGCGGCGGCGGTGGTGAACGAGCCGGCGGGATCGGCGAACGTCGAGCACTCGAACGGAGGAACGAGGGCCTTCTTGGCGGCCTCAAGCATGTCGAGCGCCATGATCGCGTCCTTGCCGCCCATGAAGAACCCGGTGCGTACGCCATAGTTCGGCGGACGGGAGAAAATGGCGTCCTGGATCAGGGGCGTGACGTCGGGTACTTCCACATTGGTGTAGGGAACAATCACCTTGAAGCCGGCATCGGCGGCCATGTTCACGTCGAAGGGGCTGACGTGCTTGCGCGGGTCGAGCATGTGCAGGATCGGTGTTGCGTCTTGGGTCATCTTCTTGTTCTCCCCGGAGAATTTCACAAAAAAGCGGGTCAGGCGGGTCCGATGACGGCGCCGGTGTTGCGACCCTGCACAATTTTCAGATCGAGCGCGTTCGCTTTAGCCTCTTCGACTAAAGATGAATAGAGACGGTGCGCCGCAGCCTCGCTCTGGACGAAGGCAAAGCCGGTCGGACCCCAAGAACTCTGGCCGAGGCCGGTTGCGCCCGCCTCGCCGAGGCGGCGCACGATGCGGCCGACAGCCGGGCTGGACCAGCTTTCGCCCCCCTGGGCGGCAGAAAAGTGTTTGCCGACGATCGACTGGATCTCGCTCAGTGCCGAGCCGAAGGCGGCGATGTCCTTTTCGACGATGCCCGGCAGAAGCCGCATGAGGGTCAGCCGGCAGAGATGGCCGGATAGCGCTTCGGGAAAGTCCGGTAGAGCCGTGAACGCGGCGCTTTCCTTATCGCCGTGGACGCCGACGTCACGCGGATCAAGCACGAGTATGGCCCGCCATTCCGGGGGAAAGTCGAGGCGGACGACCGTCGGTGGGGCGTGACTGGAGCCGCCGCGTCCGCCATCGACGATGAATCCGCCGCGATCGAACGCCGTGATCCCGATGGCAGAGCGGGCGCCGCGTTCGACGACCTCGCCGAGAGACTGGGTGGAAACGTTTGTGCCTGACAGTTCGAGTACGGCTGCGCCAATCGCGAGCGCCAGTTGTGTGCCCGAACCGAGACCGGCGTGGGCCGGAATGGCTTCGGTGATGTCGACGGCGTAGGGTCGCCCGTGCGCGTAGAGATCGGAAAAACGGCGCAGCGTCGCTTCGGCGCGGCGGGCCTCCAAACCCTTGGCCTCGAATTTGGTCGCCTCGCGAATTGTCAGGACCGTCGCGGGCTGGTCCACGGCAAGGCCGATCGAGCCATATTTGCGGCCGAGCGATCCGTTGAGATCAATAAAGCCCAGGTGCAGGCGGGCAGGTGCGCTGACTTTGATGTCCCGCATCGGCGGAGCCCCGTGAGTTCAGGGTACAATCGGAAGCGCCTCGGGGTGTTCGCGAGGGAGGCGATTGAAGGTGGACTTCAGTCGATCTACTTTGACGCCGTAAATGTCAATCCCTGGAACCAGCTGGAGCCACCAACCATGGCAGCGACCCGTGAGCACGCGATGTCCGAGGCCGACGTTCAGGCGTGGCTCGGCGCCAACCTTCCAGAGTGGCGTCTAGAGGATGGCTGGATCAAGCGCACCTACAAGACCAACAGTTGGAAGGGGACGCTTATGGTGGTCAATACCGTTGGGCATCTAGCGGAAGCGGCCTGGCATCACCCCGACATCACGGCGTCGTATGCATGGGTGGAAGTGCGCTTGATGACCCATTCCGCGAAGGGTATCACCGACAAGGACCTCTATCTGGCGAAGAAAATCGAGGACGTCGTGCAGTGGCAGCCTGGCGGCGAGACCGACAATTCCTTGGAGGGTACGCCGAAAGATCCGCGTTTTGCCTACATCAAGTATGACTGAGGCGGTCTCGACGGCCGCGTATGACGCGCTGATCGGCATTGGTTCGAATACCGGTGCGAAGGCTGAAAACGTTCTGCGCGCCATCGCGTTACTGTGCGCCGACGGCGCCGTGCGGCTGGTGGCAAGGTCGCGGCTCTACAGGTCGGCGCCTTGGGGCATTTTGGATCAGGACTGGTTCGTGAACGCAGCCGTGGCTGTCGCGACGGATGCCGGTGCGCACGAATTGCTCAAGCGTTGCCTGGCGGTCGAGGATCAGATGGGCCGGGTTCGCGCGGTGAAGTGGGGGCCAAGAGTTGTCGATGTGGACGTTCTGACCTATCGCGGACAGACAATCGACACGGCGGACTTGAAGGTTCCGCATCCATTCATAGAGCAGCGCAGCTTCGTACTCCTGCCGCTGCTCGATATCGCTCCGCTGGAACGGGTGCGGGGTCGAACGGTACAATCAATCGCGACGGAAACGGATACGAGCGATTGCATATCGCTTGAATGACGAAGCGGCAGGGCAAAGAAAACCGCCGCCGGAGATTGCTCTCCAGCGGCGGCAATTAAATTGACTGAACGGCGCGCCAGTTACTGCGTGCACTGGCTCTTGATGTAGGCCAGCAGGTTAGCGCGGTCGGTGGCGTCCTTGACGCCGGCCGGGAAGATCATCTTGTTGCCGGGAACAACCGCATCGTCCTTCTCGAACCAGGCGAGAAGCTTTTCGTCGTCCCAGGTGATGCCCGATTTCTTCAGAGCATCAGAGTAGCCGGCATAGCCTTCATGCGTGCCGGCAGGCTTGCCAGCAACACACGTCAGGGCCGGGCCGAGTGCGTTCTTGGCGTCGGGACCGACCTGGTGGCAAGCGGCGCACTTCTTGAACACGGCCTTACCGGCTTCGGCATCCTGGGCCGAGGCGGCGAACGGTGCTGCCAGCACGAGACCGGCGGCGATAACCCACTTCATCATCTGCACTTCCTCCCGAAGGTGGCACGGCAACCTTTTTTCGGTCCGTGGAGCCACTTTTTGCGACTCTAGCTTTTGTCTTGCCAAAGTCCACCTGAACCCCGGGTGAATAGCCCCCGGCGGCCGGTGAAACACCTCCGCCTCTGCAAGCGGAGAAGATTTCAGCCGGCCGGTGTTTTACACCGGGAGATGCGGGCCTGCCAACGCGATAAATTGGTTCTCGTCAGGCGCCGCTGACCGTGACCTTGGCGCCGCCGACCCGCCTGTAGATGAAATCCGGCGGTGTCGAATGGCTTTCCACGTCGGCGACCTTGGCCCACTCGGCGTGCAGGGGGGAGAGTGAACAGGCAGGATCGGTGTTTGTTGCGTCGCCGGTTAGGGCGAAGGCCTGGCAACGGCAACCTCCGAAATCAATTTCCTTGCGCGGGCAGGTCCGGCAGGGTTCTTTCATCCATTCCGTGCCGCGATATTTGTTGAAGGCGTCGCCGTTTAGCCAAATGTCGGCGAGCGGGCGGTCCTTGACGTTGTCGAAGGTGAGGTGCGTGATCGATTCCGCGGCGTGGCAGGGCAGGACACGGCCTGACGGGGTCACGTTCAAGATCTGCTTGGCCCAGCCGCCCATGCAGGGCTTGGGGAACTTGGCGTAATAGTCGGGGACCACCATGTCGATGACGATGATGCCCTTGTACTTTTCGCGCGCTTCTTCGACCTGCTTGGCAGCGGTCATGAAGCTTTCACGGGTGGGCATCAGGGATCCGCGGTTCACAAGCGCCCAAGCATAATACTGCACATGGGCGATCTCGATACGTCCAGCGCCGCATTCGATGGCGAATTCGATCATGCGCGGCACGTTGAGGATATTCTGGCGATGGACCGGCGCGTTGACGGTCAACGCCATGCCCGCTTCCTTGGTCCATTGCGAGACTTCGATTTTTTTGGCGAGGCCGCCCTTGTAGGCTGAAATACGATCAGCGTTTTCCGGGTCGATGTCCTGGATCGAGAGTTGGACGTGATCGAGGCCGATTTCGGCGAGCTTCATCAAGCGATCACGGTTGAGCGTAACGCCGGCCGTGATGAGGTTCGTGTAGAGGCCCGCCTTGACGGCGGCATCAAGGATCTCTTCGAGGTCCTTGCGCACGGTCGGTTCACCACCCGACAGATGCACCTGCAGGATGCCGAGTTCGCCGGCCTGACGCATCACGCTCTGCCATTCGGCGGTGGTCAGTTCCGTGGCGACGCGCTCCAAGTCCGTAGGATTGGAGCAGTAGGGACACTGCAACGGGCAGCGGTGCGTCAACTCACACAACATGCCGACCGGCGCTCGGGCGCACGACGGATCGACGGCGGCGACGGCGCAGGTTTCGACGGGGGTGACCTCGTTCATGACGTTGCTCCGTTCAAGAATTCGTGGGTTCGCCGGCGTTCAGGACGCCTTTGTCGGAAAGGTCCTGCAGCATATCTATGATGTCCTTCAGGATAAGATCGGCCGGGGCCTTGTAGTCATCCGCCAAGATGCCAGCAATGTCGGCAACGGATCGCTCGCCGTCGCACTTCTGCAGAACGGTGACGGCGATCTCGTCGGGATTGAAGACGCGCTCCGGCGCAAGAAGAATCCAGCGACCGCGACCGGCATCGTGGCGCATCTTGACGAAGCGCGGCAGGCTTGGCCGGCAATCCGCCGTGATGATCGTGCGTTCGCGCTTGGCATATTGGCCGATAGTCATGTGGCGAGATCCTCCGGGCGCCACGCGCCGGGCGGCACGTTGCCGTTGACGTAAGCGTGGTGGAGCGCATCGAGCTGAACCCAAAGGACGTTGCATTTGAAACGCACAGCCTCGACACAGGCTTCCTGTTCGGCGCGGGTGGCGGCGTGCTCCTTGATGTATTTGAGTGCAAAGTCGGCGTCACGCGGGGCCTGGACGAGGCGCTGCTTGAAGTAGGCCATGACGCGGTCGTCGATGAAGTCGTAGCCTTCGAGCATGCCGGAGATGCGCTCCTTGTGGATCTTCGGCGCAAAGAGTTCCGTGAGCGAAGACGCAACCGCAATCGTAAGTGGTTGTTCGCGCACAAACGTGACGTAGGCTTCGACGGCGAAGCGTGAGGCGGGCAGCGCGCCGCGCATCGACTGGACGTAGTCGCGATCAAGGCCGAGGGCATCGGTGAGGATCAGCCAGCGTTCGATGCCGCCGGCGTCGTCGTCGTAGCCGTCGTGTTCGAGGACGCGGTGCATCCATTCGCGGCGCAATTCGCGGTCAAGCGTGCGGCTGACGAGGGCTGCGTCCTTGCGGGGGACGGCGGACTGATAGCAGTAACGGTTCAGCGCCCAAGCCGCGACCTGGGACTTCTTAAGCTTACCGCCGTGCAGCAATTTATGAAACGGGTGCTTGTCGTGGTAGCGCTCGGCGCCGACAGCCTGGATGGCCGCTTCGAACTCGTCGGGGGACCACAGCCGGTTGTCGGTGCGGGCGGTGCCCTTCAGGTGAATGTCCGTCATATCCTGATCTCCATTCCGTCGAAGCCCACTTCCCAGCCAGCCTTTTCCACCACCTTACGCTCGGGGGAATTGTCGTCCAGCACGGGATTCGAATTGTTGATGTGGACGTAGATCTTGCGTTTCACATTCAGGTTCTTGAACGCAGCAATCGAGCCGTTGGACCCGGATATCGATATATGGCCCATGCGGGCGCCGGTTTTGTTCAAGAGACCTTGCCGGATCATCTCGTCGTCGGTGTAGAGCGTTCCGTCGAAGAAAATCAGCGGCGCGCCTTGCAACCGTTCAGCCAACGGCGGGTCGACGTCGGCGCAGCCGGGAACGTAGTAGAAATAGCGGCCGCTTGACGTCTCCGTCACTTTCAAGCCGATCGTATCGCCTTCACGGCTGCCGAACGATTTGGTGTCAGCCCCTTCCTCGAGAAATAGAGCGATCTTTCCGGGCACGGCAAAAGCTTCGATCGAAAGGCCGAGGTCTTCGCCGTGGTCCTCGATGCGGATGTCTGCATCGAGCGGCAACGGAAGCCTGGGCACGATTTCAGGGTTGCAGACGTTGAACACCGAGTTGGCATTGATCGTCTTCAAGACGCGGTCAGAGCCGTAGATCGTGAACGGCGTGCCTTCGCGTAGATTGATGAGGCCGATGATGTGATCGACATCGGCGTTGGTGACGATGACGGCCTTGATCGGAGAATTGCGCAGGGGCCCGTTGGGGTCGGGCCAGAGTTCGGGATTTTGCGCCAACTGCTCGCGCAGGTCGGGCGAACAATTCAGCAGCACCCACCGTTTCCCATCCGCGGAAACCGCCAGCGACGACTGCGTGCGCGCGGCGAAACCCGGTTTACGGGCGCGCGCGCTCGCACTCATGGGGCCATTGCAGTTCCATTGCGGGAATCCGCCGCCGGCGGATGCCCCGAGCACCTTGATGAGCATGATGTTCCGGCGTGTTTGAGATCGGCCGCCCATGGGGGCGCGCAAACGACGGCGGCGGCCAATTGACGGGCCGCCGCGTCAGATGGGGGCTGGCGCTGTCAAAGAAGGCGCCGGCCGCGGACTCTGAAATCAGATGACGTCGATTTCGGCCGGCAGATACGAGGTGACCTCGAGGCCGATTTCCTGCTCACGAACGGCGGGTTTGGTCCAGGTCTGCATGATTGTGTCCTCCAAAGACAGTTTTTGGCCGCTCTTATGAACTGGCCGAGTGTATTGACCGACCGCCCCTCCCGAGGGCGTTCCGGTGTGGTGCGGATCTCCCGTCCGCCGCGCACCGGAAATTGGTAAGTTGCCAATCTCGATAGTTTCTAAAAACACATTCGGGAGCGGGGATTCAAGTCACTTGGGGTCACGAAAGCGTGTGGCCTAACAGAACTTTAGCTGGCGATAAGGCAAGCTATTGAGCGAAGTCAAACCTGCGGTGCCGAGCGACTGGGGCCAGCACCGCAAGTCTCGCCGCGCAACGGGTTCTCGGAAGGCGCATTATTAAAATATTCACCCAGCTTTTCTAGCAAAAGCGGAATGAAATGCCTCACGTTCCCGATAAATCTTTTCACTTGAAGCATGATTTTGCTGTGGTATCTTCCGCCGCCTTCGGTCGAGCGGCGCGGGCCGGCTCCTGCTGCCGCCGCCGGCAATTCGCACGCGCTTACCGGTGCGGCATGACAGGAAACGTCCACCTGGAAGTGTCAGCCGTATTGACCGCCTCGGAGAGGTTAAAATGACAGGTTCGCATGCGGCCGGCGCGGAAGCGCTGGGCCGCGTTCAACTGATTGGGTGCGGTCCGGGTGATCCCGACCTGTTGACCCTGCGCGCCGCGCGGTCCATCGCCGCTGCGGACGTGCTTGTGGTCGACCGGTTAGTCGGAGACGGCGTGCTGGCGCATGCGCGCCCGGATGCGCGCATCATCTTTGCCGGCAAGGAAGCAGGCGGTCCCTCGACATCTCAGGATGACATCAATCGCATTCTTGTACGCGAGGCGCTGAAGGGCAGCGTTGTGGCGCGGCTCAAGGGCGGCGACGGCTTCGTGTTCGGGCGTGCGGCAGAAGAAATCGCCGCTGTTCGTGCGGCCGGGATCGCCGTCGATATCATTCCCGGCATAACCGCTGCACACGCTTGCGCTGCCAGCATTGCGCTGCCGCTGACGCTACGCGAGAGCGTGCGCCAGTTTTCACTGGTCACGGGTGCGACGGCCGGGGGCGACCTCGACCTTGACTGGACAGCGCTGGCGGCGCCGGGGCAAGCGTTTGCGATCTACATGGGCGTTCGCACGGTGCGTTCGCTCCGGCAAAACCTCTTGTTGGCCGGTGCGGCCGCAACGCTGCCAGTGGTTGTTGTCGAGAACGGAACGCGGCCCGACGAGTTGGCGGTTGCGACGACGCTCGGTGATCTCGTCGAAGCGATCGGCGCCTATGGCATCGAGGGTCCGGCCATCATTTTCGGTGGGCTCGCGTGGGGCGACGCCAACCTCACAATGCCGGAAAAAGTGAATGTCTATAGCGCGGCTGCAGACCGCGCGGGCGAAGCGGTACGCGCTGTCGCTGCCGCCGACGCCATCTGAAGGAGTTATATCTCGTGGCCCTGCCGCCTTTGCCAAAGAACGCGCCGTTCAACGCGGAAGATCTGGCCTTTCTCAACCAGCTCGTGCAGCGGTCGACCCCGCTGCAGCGCAGCTGGCTATCGGGTTTTCTTGCTGGCCTTGATGCCGCGCAGGGTGGCGCCGGTGCAGGGGCCGCCGTGCAAGCTGTGGCGGCACAACGCCCGCGCGTTCCGCTCACCATTCTATATGGCAGCGAAAGCGGAAACGCTGAGGCGCTTGCGTTTAAAGCCAAGAAAATCGCCGCGAAACTCAATTGCGATGCGAAGGTTCTCGACATGGGCGACACGGATGTCGCTTCGCTTGCGAAATCCAAGAACCTCGCCATCTACATTTCAACGTGGGGCGAAGGCGATCCACCGCAGCGCGCCGTCGATTTCTACAAAGAGCTGATGAGCGATGCCGCGCCGCGCCTCGATGGCGTCAAGTATGCGGTGTTATCGCTCGGCGATACGGCCTATGTGAACTTCTGCGAGACCGGCAAGAAAATCGACGCGCGGCTCGCGGAACTTGGCGCGACGCGCATCCACGACCGCCTCGACCTCGACCTTGACTACGCCAAGGCGGCCGCCTCTTGGACCGACGCCATGCTGGAGAAGTTCTCGCCCGCAGTCGATGCGCCGGCGTCGACGGTTGTGCATGTCGATTTCAAGGTTGTGGCCGCCGACGACGAGCCGGCCGAACCGCTTTACACTGCGGAAGATCCGGCGGAGGCCGAGATTTCGGGAATCGTCAATCTGAACGGCACCGGTTCAACGCGCGAAACCTATCACGTCGAACTGGCGGTTGAGGCGGACGGCTTCACGTATGACCCTGGCGCCGCAATCGGCGTGATACCGGAGAACGATCCGGCGTTGGCCGCCGATGTTGCGCGCGCCGCCGGTCTCGACGGCGATGCCTCGCTCGTGGTGAAGCTGGCAAGAGGTTACGACATCACGACGCTGTCGCGTGCGACCGTGGAGACTTACGCGAAGCTGACCGGCCGGAAGGATGTTGCCGCGCTGCTCGACGGCGACGGCTTGGCGAAGTTTGCCGCCGACCGGCAACTTGTGGACTTCGTGACCGCGTACCCTGAGAAACTGACTTCGGAGCAGTTGCTGGGCCTTCTGCGTCCGCTGCCGGGGCGGCTCTATTCGGTCGCATCCAGCATCAAGGCGCATCCGGGCGAAGCGCATCTGCTGGTTGGCGCCGTGCGCTGGGAGAGCCACGGGCGCAAACGCGGCGGGGTGGCATCGACGTTCTTCGCCGACCGGCGCAAGGTGGGCGACAAGGTGCGCGTCTACGTCAAGCCGAACCGGCACTATGCGTTGCCCGCCGACGGCAGCCGGCCGATCATCATGATCGGGGCGGGCACGGGCGTGGCACCCTATCGCGGCTTTATCGAGGAGCGCATCGAGACCGGTGCGAACGGCAAAAGCTGGCTGTTCTTCGGTGAGCGGAACTTCACGAACGACTTTCTTTATCAGCTCGAATGGCAGGAGCATCTCGCGTCCGGCGCGTTGTCGCGGATCGACGTGGCGTTCTCGCGCGACCAGCCGGAAAAGATCTACGTGCAGCACCGGCTCTGGGAGAGCCGCAAGGACATCCTGGCGTGGCTGGAGGACGGCGCGCACCTTTACATCTGTGGCGATGAAAAGGGCATGGCGAAGGACGTGGACGCGACGCTCGTCAAAATTCTCGCGGAGCCCATGAAGGGCGACGAGGATGCGGGCCGGGCGAAGCTGAAAGAACTGACGAAGGCCGGGCGTTACCAGCGCGATGTGTATTGAGGTCGGTCCCCTCTCCCCGTCCTTTGCGGGGAGAGGGTTAGGGTGAGGGGCAGCATCCCATCGAACAAGTGGCTGCCCCTCACCCCAACCCTCTCCCCATCGAAGGCGATGGGGAGAGGGGGAAGAGGTTGCGGAGACGACAATGACCGAGACACGTTCGAAGAACGAAGTCATCAAAGAGAACAGCCGGCTGTTGCGCGGCGGCATTGCCGACGGGTTGCGGCATGTGGAAACCGGGGCGATCGAAGAAGACGATACGCAGCTTCTGAAGTTCCACGGTTCCTACATGCAGGACGACCGCGATGTGCGCGCGGAGCGGACGAAGAAGATGCTTGAGAAAGCGTTCTCGTTCATGATCCGGCTGCGGTTGCCAGGTGGCGTCGTCACGCCGGAGCAGTGGTTGAAGCTCGACGACATCGCGGGAACGTACGCCAACGGGACGCTGCGGCTGACGACGCGCGCGACGTTTCAATATCACGGTGTCATCAAGTCCAATTTGAAGCGCACGATGCAGGCGATCAACGCTGCGTGCATCGACACGATCGCGGCGTGCGGCGACGTCAATCGCAACGTCATGTCGGCGTCGCATCCGTTCCTGTCCAAGGCGCACCGGGAGGCCGAAACGCTGGCCAAGGCTGTCAGCGCCCATCTGCTGCCGCGCACGGGCGCCTATCACGAAATCTGGCTCGACGACGAGAAGGTAATCGAGACGGCCGGAGGGGCCGTGCCCGAGAGCGAACCGATCTACGGGACGCATTATCTGCCGCGAAAGTTCAAGACCGTCGTGGCCGTACCGCCCGACAACGACGTCGACATTTACGCGCATGACCTCGGCTACATCGCCATCGTCGAGAAGGGCGAGGTTGTCGGTTGGAACGTGACCGTGGGCGGCGGCATGGGGATGACGCATGGCGAGACGGACACGTTTCCGCGTACGGCGGACATGCTTGGGTTCTGCACACCGGACCAGGCGGTCGACGTCGGCGAGAAGGTCGTGACGGTGCAGCGCGATTGGGGCAACCGGGCGGTGCGCAAGAATGCGCGGCTCAAGTACACGATCGAACGGGTCGGGATCGATGCGTTCCGGGCGGAGGTTGAGAAGAGGCTGGGCTATAAGCTCGGCACGCCGCGGCCGTTCACGTTCACGTCCACGGGCGATCCCATCGGTTGGCGGCAGACGCTGGACGGTAAGGCCGCCGACCGGAAGTGGCATCTGACACTCTATGTCGAGAACGGGCGGGTGAAGGATACGCCGACGATGAAACTTCGGACCGCGCTGCGCGAGATCGCGAAGGCGGGCGGGATCGATTTCGTTGTCACGTCGAACCAGAACCTCGTGATCGCCAACGTGACGGCGAAGGCGAAGCCGAAGATCGAAGCGCTGCTCGAGAAACACGGCGTCGCGATTGCAACGTCGTCGGGACTGCGGCGCAATGCGATGGCTTGCGTGGCACTACCGACGTGCGGACTGGCACTCGCGGAGAGCGAGAGGTTTCTGCCCGATCTCGTGACCGATCTGGAGGTTATTCTCGACAAGGCGGGCTTACGGGACGACGATATCGTGATCCGTATGACGGGATGCCCGAACGGGTGCGCGCGTCCGTTTCTTGCCGAGGTCGGCTTCGTCGGACGCGCGCCGGGGCTGTACAATCTTTATCTGGGGGCCGCGTTCGATGGGACGCGGCTGTCGAAGCTCTACGCGCAAGACGTCAACCGCGAACAAATCTTGATGCTGTTGGAGCCGATCATCAAGCGCTACGCCAAGGAGCGGGCCGAGGGCGAGCACTTCGGCGATTTCGCGGTGCGGGCGGGTATCATTGCGGCGACGACGGCGGGGAACAGATTCCACGACGAGGTCGTGCTGGCGACGGTGTGACCTGCCGGCGGTGGCGTAGAGAGCGAACGGCGGAGGGATCGGACCCCGATCGCGTTGCAACGGCTCGCGTGGTTCACAGGCTGGCGTTCATCTTTCGGATGCGGTTGGCGAGGATCGCCATGATGTGGAGCGCGAACTCGGGCGTCGCCTGAACGAGGGCGAGAAACTGGGCGCGGCTCAGTTCGAGGACTTCCGTCGGCTCCATGGCGATGGCCGCAGCACTGCGTGGCGCATCGTCGATCAGTGCCATTTCGCCGAACACGCCGCCGGGGCCGACGTTTTCCAGGATCGTGCCGTAGGTGACGATCTGAATGCGGCCGGTGCGGACGATGTAGAGATGCGAGGCCGGGTCGTCCTGCTTGAAGACCTTTTCGCCGGCGTCGAACGTGTGTCCGGTGGCGCCGACTTCGACAAGGCTCGCATAGTCCAACATGGCCGACTTGCTCCATCCGCCGGGATCGCGGTCGAGTGTAGGCGCGCGACCCACGGCTCGCAAGGCGGGGCCGTGCTCAGTGGTTGAGGAGCGTGTAGGCTGCGAAGAAAAGCACGGCGGCGAGGCCGATGCGAAGGGTCCAGTCGGGGAGCTTGCCGGTCAGGCGCGAGCCGATGAGGATGCCCGGGATCGAGCCGCAGAGGAGTGCAACCAAAAGCATCGGATCGATGTGACCCATGCCGGCGTGACCCATGCCGGCGACGAAGGTGAGGGGTACCGCGTGCACGATATCCGTGCCGACGACGCGGCGGGCCAGCATGTGCGGGTAGAGCCCGGTCAAGGCGGCAACGCCGATGGCTCCGGCGCCGACGGAGGTGAGCGCGACCGCGGCGCCGAGGATGAGGCCGAACATGACTGTCGGCAAAACGCGGACCGGTGTTTCGGTGATGGGATCGTCAAAGCCCTGCGGCTGCCAGCGGTTCAGAACGGGGAAAATGATGATTGCGGCGGCGCTGACGACCAGAGTGATGGCGAGACCCTTCTTCACATACCAGGCAACGAGTTCCGTGTCGGGTGCGGCGAGATAGAGCCACAATAGGACGAGGGCTGCGCCCGGCAGACTTCCGGCGGCGAGCCAGCCGAGAATTGGCCAGTCGACGTTTTGCAAGCGCTGATGACGCCACGCGGCGCTCATTTTCGTGATGGCTGCAAACAAGAGATCGGTGCCAACGGCAACAGCGGGGGGAACGCCGACGCCGGAAATCAGAAGCGGCGTCGTCAGAGAACCGGCGCCCACTCCCGTGATGCCGATCAGGAACCCGATGACGAAGCCGCCACCGAGGATAAGGCCAAGCGAATTTGCGATCAGAACGTCCATCGGGTCGTATGCTCAGCCCAGTGCATTCAGTAGCGTGCGAAGGCTCAGCAACACGACGACGGTGCCGACCATGATCATCAACACCTTATCGGGGATATGCTTGGTCGCATAGGCCGCGAAGGGGGCTGCGATAATTCCGCCGATGACGAGACCCGTGATGATCGGCCAAAGGTCGAGGCCGACTGTCAAGAAAAACGTGGTCGAAATTGTCAGTGTGACGAAAAATTCGGCCAGGTTAACGGTGCCGATCGCGTAGCGCGGCGTGGTGCCCTGGCCCAACAGCGAGGACGTGACGAGCGGGCCCCAGCCCCCGCCGCCGATGGCGTCGAGAAAGCCGCCAAAGAGGCCAAGCGGCGCGACCGCCTTGGGTTCGACCCCCTCCCGTTTCTCCTTCTGACCGATGGCTTTCCAGACGATGAACACACCGAGCAGCATTAGATACGTGGCGATATAGGGTTTGAGAGCTTCGCCGGGCAGCGACGACAGCGCGTAGGCGCCGAGCGCGCCGCCGATCATGCCGGGCAGCACAAGACGAGCCAGAAGTTTTTTGTCGATGTTGCCAAGCTTCCAATGGGCGATCCCAGATGCGCCCGTCGTGAACGTCTCGGCTGCATGAACGCAGGCACTCGCCGTCGCCGGCGGAACGCCCATGCTGAGGAGGGCAGTGGACGCACTGATGCCGTACGCCATGCCAATGGCGCCATCGACCATTTGCGCAACGAAGCCAATGACGGCAAAGAGGATGACGTCTTCAAGCATGACGTTTTCAATCTCGGCGGCGGCTTCAGGATGCCGGTGTCAGATGACGTAGTCCGGCAGGCTTTCAACCTCGACGGCGACGCCCGCGGAGCGGAGCAGCAGCGCCACTTCATTGGAGCGGCGGCGGAACTCGGCTTCGCCTTCGGGGGTGTTGGGAACGTCGGAACACAGCCCGCGCGCGAGCATTGCGCGCGTCAACAGGAACACGTTGTCCTGCTGCTGGATATCGGGGCTTGCGGCCGTGACCGTGCCGCCGGCGATCGTCGCGCCGGAGATCGCATCGACCAGCATGAACGATCCGGTTTCCGGCGCCTCGGCGAAACGGTCGATCGCCGTCGCGCGGCCAAGAGCAAGGTTCGCGATGGCGATGTCGTTGACCTTGCAGGCAGAGGAGGGGTGAACGGCAAGCGAGTCGAGATCAAGAAGTGACTTGATCTCGATGTTGGTGACCGGGACAAGATCGGTCGCGGTGCGCACGAGATAGCTGCCGCGTTTGTCGAACGGCACTTCAGACAACCACACGAAGCGCGCTTCGAGCGTGCGCGCGACGACGGGTGCTGCTTCGGGCGCGGCGAGGACGGACCCGCGCGAGACGTCGAGATCGATATCGAGCTGGATGGCGACCGCCTGGCCTTGGATCGCCTCCTCGAAGTCGCGATCCATGGTGGCGATGCGCTGGACCTTGGCGGTGCGGCGGCTCACCGGATCGAGCACGGTGTCACCGATCCGAATGGTTCCTGATGAGATCGTGCCGGCGAGGCCGCGGAAATCGGCGCGGCTATCGCGCAGCACGGTCTGCACGGGCATGCGGAACGCGCCCGTCGGCTCGGTGCCGCGGCTTGGAATTTCTTCCAGGTGTTCCAAAAGCGACGGCCCGGTGTACCAAGCCATATGCTTCGACTTGGTGGCGACATTGTCGCCCGAGACGGCGGCGACGGGAATGGCGACCGCCTCGCGGAAGCCGAAGCGCCACATGAGCGTGCGGAACTCGTGTTCGATCTGGCGGAAGCGGCTTTCCGACCAGTCGACAAGGTCCATCTTGTTGACGGCCAGGATGACCCGCTTCAAGCCGACGAGATCGAGGATGGCGGCGTGACGGCGTGTCTGCGTCTTGATGCCGTGGCGTGCGTCGATCAGCATGATCGCGACGTCGGCATGCGAGGCGCCGGAAGCCATGTTGCGCGTGTACTGTTCGTGGCCGGGGCTGTCGATGACGACGAACCGGCGCGTCGCGGTGTCGAAGTATCGCCAGGCGATGTCGATGGTGATGCCCTGCTCGCGCTCGGCGACAAGACCGTCCATGAGCAACGAAAAATCCGGATTGCCGCCATCGACGCGGCGGCCGCGTTCGAGCGTGGCGCGCTGATCGTCGAAAAGATCCGTGGCGTCCCAGAGCAGCCGCCCGATCAGCGTCGACTTGCCGTCATCCACCGACCCGCAGGTCAATACGCGGAGCATGCCGGAGAGTTCGGGGGCCGCTTCAGCAGCGGGGCTGCTCGCCGGCTGAATGAGCGGCGTGACGTTCACGTCCTTGAGGGCCGGTTGCGCGGTCATCAGAAATAGCCTTCCTGCTTCTTTTTCTCCATGGCGCCGACCTGATCGTGGTCGATGAGGCGGCCGGAGCGTTCGGACGTGCGTGCGCCCAGCGTTTCAGCGACAGCTTCCTCCAGCGTCGTCGCTGTGGATTCGACGGCGGCGGTCAGCGGCCAGCAGCCCAGTGTGCGGAAGCGCACGGAGCGCATGACCGGTTTTTCGCCGGGCTTCAGCGGCAACCGATCGTCGTCGAGCACGAGGATTTGGCCGTCGCGCTCGATGGTCGGGCGTTCCTTGGCCATGTAGAGGGGCACAACGTCGAGATTTTCGCGCAGGATGTAGCGCCAGATGTCGCGCTCGGTCCAGTTGGACAGCGGAAAGATGCGTGCGGTCTCGCCGGCGCCGAGGCGGCCGTTCAAAAGACGCCACATCTCGGGGCGCTGGCGGCGCGGATCCCACCGGTGACCTTCGGCGCGAAACGAAAAAACGCGCTCCTTCGCCCGGCTTGCTTCCTCGTCCCGGCGCGCGCCGCCGAAGGCGCCGTCGAACCCGTACTGATCGAGACCGGACTTCAACGGCACGGTCTTCATCTGATCGGTATAGACCGACGGCGAATAGTCGTAAGGGTTGATGCCCTTGGCCAGCGCGTCATGGTTGATGACCTCGATCAGATCAAGATCAAACTCCTTCACCCACCTGTCGCGGAAGGCGATCATTTCCTTGAACTTCCACGTCGTATTTACGTGCAGCACAGGAAACGGCAACTTGCCCGGCCAGAAGGCCTTGCGGGCAAGATGCAAAAGGACGGTGGAGTCCTTGCCGATCGAATAGAGCAGCACCGGCTTGCGGAACTGGGCCGCTGCCTCGCGGAAGATGTGGATGCTCTCCGACTCGAGCAGGTCGAGATGCGAAAAATGCGGGGTCATGCAGCAGCGTCCTTCGCTTTCGGGCGATTGTGCAGCCCGCATTCCTTGCCGTCCTCGTTCTCCCACCACCAACGGCCGGCGCGAATATCCTCGCCGGGCAGGATGGCGCGCGTGCACGGCTGGCAACCGATCGACGGGAAGCCCTGCGCGTGCAGCGGATTTACCGGGACATTGTTGTCTTCGACGAACCGCTCCAAGGTTTCGAGCGACCAGTCGGCAATGGGGTTCAATTTGACGAGCGCATGGCCGGCATCCCACGCGGCGAACGGAACGTGTGAGCGGACAGCGGATTGATCGCGGCGCAAGCCGGTGATCCAGCCGGCGGCGCCAACGAGCGCTCTATTCAGCGGGCGCACTTTGCGGATGTCGCAGCACGCGATGCGGTTTTCGACCGCGTCGCGAAAACCCATGATGCCGTCACGGGCGACGAGCGCTTCGACTTCTTTGGCGTCGGGAAAGACGACACGGATGCGGCGGCCGTAGCGGGCTTCGGTTTCAGCCAGCGTTTGCAGCGTTTCGGGGAAGTGGCGTCCGGTGTCGAGCGTGAAGATGTCGATGTCGAGATCCGTTGCCGCGATGGCGGCAAAAACGGCCTGATCCTCGATGCCGAGCGAGGTTGAAAACGCGACGCGGCCGGAAATGAGATCGGCGATGAGGCGGAGGCGCGCGCCAAGGTCAGGCTCGGCGGCAAGGGCCGCATCGAGTGCCGCCGCCAAAGCCGGGCCAGACAGGGTTTCGGACGTGGCTGCCTGCCGCACAGTCCCAAGGGGCTGCGGGTGGGCTGAAGGACGGGTCATGAATGCCTCCGGACGAGCCGGAACCTAAGCGAAACCAATCCGAAAAAGAAGCCCTAGTTAGAAAAAAGAACGGTTTTCTTATCCCATGACCAACGATGGTAGAAAGATTTTGCGCGATGATGGCGGTGCGGAATGGCGTGCCGGGACGGTCGGGTTAGGGGTCGCGAGCCGCCTAGTCTGAAGAGGCGCGGCGTCGCGAGGGCGGCCAACTCGGGGCGATCGGGCGCGTCAGCGCGGACCGGTTGACTGCCCGGCGAGCCAGGCGATGACGCCGCCGGCCGCGGCGGTTCCGGTGGCGAGGGTTGCCTGCAGAAGGTAGCCGCCCGTAGGCGCATCCCAGTCGAGCATTTCGCCGGCGACAAAGGTGCCGGGGCGGGATGTCAGCATCAGGTTTTCGTCGAGCGCGTCGAACCGTACGCCGCCGGCCGTCGAGATTGCGCGGTCGAGGCCCGTGACGCCTGTGACGGTCAAGGGGAGTGATTTGACGAGCCGGGCGAGGCTTTCGGGTTCGCCGGGAAGATCGCGATGCGCCTCACGCAAAAGGGCGATCGCGGCAGGGGAAAGCTTCAAGCATTTGCGCAGCCAGTTGGACGTGGATTCCTTGCCGCGCCGTCGTTGAAGATGGCGCGCGACGAGATCCAGGGGCTCGTCGGGTTTGAGATCAATATGGATCACGGCGTGGGCGCCGCCTTGTGTGCGATTTGCAATTTTTGCCGACAGCGCATAGACGGCGCCGCCTTCGAGGCCATGGCGCGTGACGACGGCTTCGCCGCGCTGGGTGTCGCCTTCGAACGTGACGGCAATGCGCTTCAAGGGCTCGCCTGAGTATCGCGATTGGAAGTGATCACTCCACGTGACGAGGAGACCGCAATTGGCGGCCATGAAGGGCGCGACGGGGATACTGCTCGCTTCGAATGCCGCGCGCCATGATCCGTCGGAGCCCAGGCGCGGCCAGCTCGCGCCGCCAAGAGTAAGGATGGTGGCGTTACATGCGATGGGTTCAGGTGGTGCGGTGCCGTGGCTAACGAGCGGCTCGCCCCGTTCATTCCAACCAGTCCATGTCTGGCGCAGCTTGATTTCGACGCCCTGTGTTTGAAGCCGGCGCAGCCAGGATCGCAACAGCGGCGAGGCCTTCATCGATTTAGGAAACACGCGGCCGCTCGTGCCAATGAATGTTTCCTGTCCCAGTCCATTGGCCCACGCGACGATATCGGCGGGCGGACGGGCGTGAATGAAACGTGCGAGGTGCGCGGCGCCGTCAGAATAGCGCGGCAGAAACGTTTCGAGCGTTTCGGAGTGGGTGAGATTCAAGCCGCCACGTCCGGCCATCAGGAACTTGCGGGCTGGCGACGGCATGCGTTCGTAGATCGTCACGCGCAGGCCGTGAGCGCTCAGAGTTTCGGCGGCGGCGAGACCGGCGGGGCCCGCGCCCATGATGGCGACGTGTTGCAATAGATGGGGTGCTTTCCGGCTGGCCGAGGCGGGGAGGTTTACCACGCCCCCGTGTTCGGCATGGATTTCCATGGCTCCGCAGGCGCCAGGGCGGCGCCTTTTTGCAGCAACTCAATGGAGACAAGATCGGGCGAACGGACGAATGCCATGCGGCCGTCGCGGGGTGGGCGGGCAATCGTGACGCCGCCCTCCTGCAACCGGAGGCACGTGGCGTAGATGTCGTCGACCTCGAAGGCGAGATGGCCGAAGTTGCGTGCCGAGCCGTAATCTTCCGGGTCCCAGTTGTGGGTCAGCTCGATGAGGGGCGCTTTCTCGTTGCCGGCGCGCGGCTGGTCGCCGGGAGCGGCCAGGAAGATGAGCGTGAAGCGGCCCGCGGGGTTGTCGATACGCCGGACTTCCTCAAGTCCGAGCAGACGGCAATAGAATTCGAGGCTGGCATCGACATTCTTGATGCGAATCATCGTGTGCAGGAAGCGCATCGTTCGATCCTCTGGTTCGTGCACGGACGCGGGTGTGGCTGACGGGCCATCCGTCAACACCCCGTTGGAGCGGCCGGTGCCGGGAGGGTGTGGATAGCCGGTGGATGTGGCGCTGCCAAGAGCGTGTCCAGCGGCGCGAACGGACGGCGCCAAACCATGCTTGCCGCTTGCGAATCAGTGCGGCTGCGATTCGGTGGTTTGAGAGGGGTTTGCGGATGTTGAGTTGGCATTCGCCGACTGGGAAAAAACTAACTCCCAGGAAATCCGGTTTTTGCGACGGGTTGTTGAAAGAGGATATTTTGCAAGCACTTGAGGTCGCTGTCTTGCTGTGAAAAACGGCCGCGAACGGCAAAAGGCAAAAAAATGGGGGTAGCGGGCCGGGCACACGCTGGCATAGTTAACACACCGGTAGCGGCGGCTCTCGCAGTAGAGGGCAGGGGCCGTTCGCGAGCCCGGTGCGTCTAGAGGGGCGCAAGCAGTAACAAAGAGCACAAGTAAGCGGGGTACACGCACATGGGGGATTTCAAGGGGCCTCCGTCGACGGAAGTCGGCGGGACGATCAGTGGCGAGGGGACGGGTCCGGAAGATGGCGTCGAAGTCATCGAAGTCGCCGGCACCATCAAGTGGTTCGATGTTTCGAAGGGCTATGGGTTCATCGTCCCGGATAATGGTCTGCAAGACGTTTTGCTGCACGTAACCTGCCTGCGGGCCGGCGGCTACCAGGTCGCCTACGAGGGCGCGCGGGTTCATTGTCAGGTTCTCAAGCGGCCGAAGGGCATGCAGGCGTTCCACATTCTCTCCATGGACGAGAGCACGGCCATCCATCCGTCGTTGCTGCCGCAGCGGACGCACGTTCAGGTTGTGGCCGAGAGCGATTGGGAGCGCGCCTCTGTCAAGTGGTTCAACCGTGTGCGCGGGTTCGGATTCCTGACGCGCGGGGAAGGCACGCCGGACATTTTCTGCCACATGGAGACGCTACGCCGGTTCGGTTTTACTGAATTGCGCCCGGGGCAGACGCTCCTGGTGCGCTGGGGCTATGGCTCGAAGGGTGTCATGGCCGCCGAACTGAGACCGGACGGGCCGACACAGGGAGTGCCGCCGTCCCCGCATTGATGGGACGCGGCATGAACAGGCGACGAATTTCGACGAGGGCTGCCCTGGGGGCGGCCCTTGCTTTTTTGGGTGGCGGGTTCGGGCTGGCGGCCGGGATGTCATCGCCCACCAAGGCTGAGCCTTCGGCGCGGTCGACCGAAAAGCTGGAACTCGTCACCGCCGGTGGCGTCATTGTTCTCAACGTCGAGATCGCCGACACGCCGGCGCGGCAGGCGCTGGGTCTGATGTACCGGACCGAATTGCCGGACGGGTACGGGATGCTCTTTACGCATGCCAAGCCGCGCGAGAGCACGATGTGGATGCGCAACACTTACATTCCCCTCGACATGGTTTTCATCCGCGCCGACGGGACGGTGCACCGGATCGCGGAAATGACCGAGCCGCATTCGGAGGAGGTCATTGCGTCGAAGGGGCCGGTGACGGCGGTGCTTGAGATCGCGGGCGGCGCGGCGGGAAAACTGGGGCTCAAGGCCGGCGACAAGGTCCGTCACCGCCATTTCGGGACGGCGCAATAGGCGCGCGACATGCTGGATGGCCGGCGATCGTGGTGGCGGCGCTTGACCCAGGGCTGGCGAACCGGCAGACAAGGGCCATCGGGGCGTAGCTCAGCCTGGTAGAGCATCTGCTTTGGGAGCAGAGGGTCGCGTGTTCGAATCATGTCGCCCCGACCATTTTCAACCGCCGACGACAACGTATGGATCGAAGCATGGCTGTGCGCATTTACAGGCCCGCCAAAACCGCGATGCAGTCGGGCGAAGCGCGCACGCGCGAATGGATTCTTGAACACGAGCCTGCGGCGGCTCGGCAGATCGATCCGCTTATGGGCTGGACATCGTCATCGGACACGCGCCAGCAGGTGAAACTTGCGTTTGCGACGAAGGATGAAGCCATCGCATATGCGACGCGCAACGGGCTTGCCTATACGGTCATAGAGCCCACACCGCGCAGACCTCTCCGCAAAGCGTATGCCGACAATTTTCGCTTCGGCCGCCCCGATAACTGGACGCATTGATGATTGCGCCTTCCGACTCCGCTTGCGCGGAGCCGGCCGGAAGGCGCGGAAGTTGGATGATTGCGCCATCCTAGTCCGCTTGCGCGGAGCCGGCCGGAAGGCGCGGAAGTTGGATCATAGCCCGTGCGGTTCAGATGCCGGCAGGTCCGTTGCGCGGGGCCTTCCGTGTTGGCGCGATTGTAGATAAAGGCCGGAACGTGTACCCAGTGCGTGCGGCTTTGCGCCCGTAGCTCAGTTGGATAGAGCACTCGCCTTCTAAGCGAGTGGCCGCTGGTTCGAATCCAGCCGGGCGCGCCACCAATCTCGATCACCGTGTGACCGGGGCAAGTTTACCGGCCGCCTTCGA
>CAYWIF010000018.1:0-64822 GCA_964458265.1 uncultured Hyphomicrobium sp.
ATGACCAACTGGCTCCCGCCCGAGGAAGCCGCGCAATTGCGCTTCGAGTTCGCAGAAGAGCTGCGCCGCCTCGAAGCCGCGTGACCCCGCCGCGCCCCCGGCGCTCTGATCCCCCTCCCCTCGACGGATAGCCCAGCGCGGAACGCGCCAAGCGAACGGTCGGACTGCCTTGTCAGCGGATGCTGCCCCTCACCCCAACCCTCTCCCCGTACGGCGCGAGGGCGCGCCTACGGGGAGAGGGGGCGCGCGCCTCTGCCACTGTCATCTACGCTCGCAGCGCAGGCGCGCAAGCCGCCTGCAGAGAACACGATGCGTGAGGGTCTGGCGGCGGAACCATCCCCTCTCCCCGCGCGCGGGGAGAGGGTGAGGGTGAGGGGCAGCCGCGTGAGAGATGCCGGAACACCCGCATGTTCAAATCCAATGAAGGGTGACGTGGGATGCGGCGAACCGCGCGCACCGGCAGTCGTAGATCCCCCACCCCTGCCCCTCCCCGCAAGGGGGAGGGGAAGGAAAGCGCAGCCATTTGCGCAGCGTGCTGAGATCAAGATGCATGAGGGTCTGGCGGCGGAACCATCCCCCTCCCCTCGACGGGGAGGGGTTAGGGGTGGGGAGCAAGGTGGCTTTGGGAGAACCGCGCGCACCGGCAGTCGTAGAACCGCCTCTCCTTAACTCCCCCTTCACCCTCTCCGCGCACGTCGTGTGTCAACCCCCGCATTTCGCTAAAATTCGAACTAATTCCACAACCGGGCGGTCAGGGCCGATCCGTAAAACTCGATGCAAATTGATCCGGGCGCAGAACCCGGCTGCTTGCACCGGAGACCTCTCGTGGCCCTCGCATCCTGGACCGACGCCCAAGTCGTTGGGCAATTGAACTCCGGCGCAAAGTGGACAGGCTCCACGATCACCTATTCGTTCCCGACATCGACCGCGAGCCTCTACACCGGCAGCGGCGAATCCGGCGGCTTCCGCGCCTTCACCGACGCGCAAAAGCCGATGGCACGGCTTGCGCTGCAACTGTGGGACGACCTCATCGCCCCCGACATGATGGAAGTGTCGCCCGGTACGTCGTGGTCGTCGGCCAATATCGAACTGGCCTTTTCCAACACCAACGTCGGCTACGCTCACGCCTATTTTCCCAGCGCCGGCAGCGTCTGGTTCAACCAGAATTATTCCTCGGGCACCAACAGCCTCACGGCCCCCGTCGTCGGCCGCCACGGCTTCCTCACCTACGTGCACGAACTCGGCCATTCCATGGGCCTGGAGCACATGGGCGAATACAATGGCAGCCAGACGGACGGCCCGTCGAGCTTCCAGGATTCGACCGTCTATTCGGTCATGTCGTACTATGGCCCGAGCTGGGGAACGGGCTCGGCGAATGGCGAAGGTCTCGTTGCCTGGGCCGACTGGGTCGGCGCCGACGGCGTGCGCTACGCGCCGCAGACGCCGATGGTCAACGACATCATGGCGATCCAGGAAATGTACGGCGTCGAAACCACGACCCGCACGGGCGACACGATTTACGGCTTCAATTCGAATGTGACGGGGGCGGCAGCCTCGATCTTCAATTTCGCCACCAACAAGAATCCCGTGCTGACGATCTTCGACAGCGCCGGCATCGATACGCTCGACTTGAGCGGTTACGCGACGCCGAGCACGATCGATCTGGCGCCGGGCGCGGCCTCATCCGCCAACGCCATGACGCTCAACATCTGGATCGCGCGCACCGCCACCATCGAAAACGCCAAGGGCGGTTCGGGAGCCGATCTCATTCGCGGCAACGAAGCCGCCAACGTGCTGACTGGCAACGGCGGCAACGACCAGCTCTTTGGGTTCGGCGGCGACGACACTCTGATCGGCGGCGCGGGGTCTGACAGAATCGATGGCGGCGCGGGCAATGATACCGTCGTTTTCGACGCGATCTGGAGCGGCATCACCATCGTGTACGATAGCGCGACGCAGACCTTTTCGTTTTCGGGGTCGGGCTGGACGGACACGGTCGTCAACGTCGAGACCTTCGTCGACAGCGCGGCTGTGCGGCGGACGGCTGAGGATTTGACCGGTGGCGCGACACCGCCCCCGCCGCCGCCCGCGCCTTCGGGTACGGAAGTGTCGATCGCAGCGGTTACGGCATCGGTCGCGGAAGGCAATGGCGGGACGTCGCCGAATATCCTGCAGTTCCGCGTCGCGCTCGCAGCCGCCGCGGCTTCGGCCGAAACGGTGTCGTGGAGCCTGTCGGGCGGCACGGCAACGGCCGCGGATTTCTCAAGCGCCACGTCGGGCATACTGAGCTTCGCGGCCGGCGAGACCGAGAAAATCATTTCGCTGTCGATCGTCGGCGATACCGTCACGGAAGCCAACGAGGCGGTGCGCGTTGTGCTGTCCAGTCCGACCTCGGGGCTCGTGTTGGGAACGGCGGCAGTGACCGCAACCATCCTCAACGACGACGCGGCGCCGCCTGCCCCGTCCACGCTGACGGGAACGTCATCCAACAACACGCTCATCGGCACGGCCGCCGCCGACATCATTTACGGGCTGGGCGGTTCCGACACCCTCTACGGCCGCGCCGGCGACGACATCATCGACGGCGGGTCGGGCAAGGATAAGATGTATGGCGAACAGGGCAACGACATCTATTATGTCGACCATAAGTCGGATGTGATTGTCGAGGTTGCCGGTGCGGGTAGCGACACCGTCCGGACGGCGCTCTCGTCCTATACTTTGGCGGCGAATGTCGAAAATCTGGAATATTCAGGCAGCGGTTCCTTCGCCGGCACCGGCAACGCCCTCGACAATGTCATGCGCGGCGGCAGCGGCAGTGACGCGTTGAACGGCGGGCTGGGCCATGACCGTCTTTTCGGCGGCAGCGGCAGCGACAGCTTCAACTTCACATCCGCGCTAAGCTCATCAAATATCGACACAATTCTCGATTTCAACACCGCTGCCGACACCATCCGCATCGACAACGCCGTCTTCAAATCCTTCAGTAAAACCGGCGCTTTGGCATCCTCGGCGTTCGTCACCGGCACCGCCGCCGCCGACGCCGACGACCGCATCATCTTCGACCGCTCCACCGGCTCCCTCTTCTACGATGCGGATGGAACAGGCTTCACGTCCGCCATCAAGTTCGCCACGCTAGACCTTGCTGGTTTGTCAGGAACTGTAACTTCTTCCGATTTCGTCATCATCTGATGCCGGAGGTCAGCTCTCGTCGTCAAAATCCGAGATTATGTATCGGGCAAAGTTGTGCTCGCGGACGCCCTTCTCGGATCGGGCGAAATCGCGCACGGAAATTCCCGCTTGATGGACGGTCTCCGGATCGCGGGAGATGAGCGGATGCCACCACGCAAGCCCCCTGCCCTCCTTGACGCGCCGGTAACCGCACGACGCAGGCAGCCATTTCAGTGATCGCACCTTTTCGGGCGTGAGATTAATGCAGTCCGGCATTCTATCAAATCGATTCGGATAATCCGAACAGCGGCATTCGCCGATATCGAGCAGCGCACAGGCGAGCCGCGTCATCATGATCTCGCCGGTGTCTTCATCCTCCAACTTGTTCAGGCAGCACCGGCCGCAGCCGTCACAAAGCGATTCCCACTCTGCCGGCGACATGTCCTCCAAGGCCTTGGTTTCCCAAAAGGGTTGACCGGCCGAACTGGGTTTCCCCTTGACACTCCTGACCCGGTCACGCCCCACTCGCGTCAACTGGGGCGGAGATGCTAAACTCATCTCCTCTGACGGCAACCGATTCCGACGGTCTCGCCCCATCTTGGCCATGTCCTGCTGCCCCTCTGACGGGGCTGGGCGCCTGAGCCGTTTGTTCCGGTGGGGTGGATCTTCGGGATGCATGCCGCGCGGCCTCAGGTCCAAGGATGAGATTTTGGGCTGAGACTGTCATTAGCGAGGCGGACAGTTTTGAGCGACTGGTTTTTCAAGCAGGGTGGACGCGACAAGCTATCGAACCTCCTGGGTCTCGATGCAAAGATCGATTCCACGCTTTCAGAAGCGTGGTCGCGCATTCGCGATGCCTGGAATTCCGGCCAAACATTCTTCGCCCGTTTCCAGCTTACCGGTTGGAAACGGCTCCTCAACGAACTTGCTTCGGAAGGATTGACGCTCGGCGCCGGCGGCTTGGTTGTTCTCTTCGCACTCGCCATCCCGGCCTTCAACGAGTTCGACGAAGGTGGCTTCCTGACGGGCCGCTACAGTGTCAAGTTCCTCGACAAAGAGGGCAATGAGATTGGCAAGCGCGGCATCCTGCACAACGACGCCGTGCCGCTTGAAGAAATCCCCGAGAGCGTCATCAAGGCGACGCTCGCCACTGAAGATCGCCGCTTCTTCGAACATTATGGCATCGATGTTTTCGGCACGATTCGTGCGCTTGCGGAGAACGTGCGCGCAAACGACGTGGTACAGGGCGGTTCCTCGATCACCCAGCAGCTTGCAAAAAACTTGTTCCTGTCGTCCGAACGATCCCTGGAGCGCAAGATCAAGGAGCTTTTTCTATCGTTCCTGCTCGAAAGCCGATTTACAAAGCGCGAGATATTGAAGCTCTATCTCGACCGCGCCTACATGGGTGGCGGAGCGTTCGGCGTCGAGGCCGCATCGCAATTCTATTTCGCTAAGTCCGTCCGCGAAGTGAACCTTGCAGAAGCCGCACTTCTCGGTGGCCTCTATAAGGCTCCGACGAAATACGCCCCACACATAAACATGCCGTCTGCTCGCGCCCGCACCAACGAGGTGCTGCAGAATCTCGTTGAGGCCGGGTTCTACTCTGCTGCTGAAGTTCACGACGCCCGGCTCAATCCGGCGAAAATTGTCGACACGCGCTCGACCGACAGCCCGGACTGGTTTCTCGATTACGCCTTCGAGGAAGTGCAGAAGCTCGCGGAAGGCAAAGGCCAATACGTCCTGACCGCGCGCACCACCATCGATTTGTCCCTGCAGAAGGCGGCGGACGACGCGATCATCCCATTCATCCGCCAGCGCGGCCGGGGCTTGCGTCTCAATTCCGGCGCGCTCGTAGCCATGGAAACGGACGGCGCTGTCCGCGCCATGGTGGGCGGGCCGGATTACGGCGAGAGCCAATTCAATCGCGCCACCAGTGCACGCCGCCAACCAGGGTCTTCGTTTAAGGTCTATGTCTACGCGGCCGCTCTCGAAAAGGGCTACAAACCCACCACGAGTGTCCGCGATGCCTCGCGATCCTGCGGCCGCTGGAGCCCGTCCAACTACGGCGGCGGCGGCGGATCGGGCGCGCGCATGCCGCTGTGGCTGGCGCTCGCCAAATCACTCAACACCGTCGCCGCCGAACTCTCCTTTGCCGTCGGCCGCGAAAATGTGATCGAGATGACTCAGCGCCTCGGCATCAAGGGGATTCGCAAAAGTTGCTCCATGGCTCTCGGCGATTACGGCATCACACCGTTGGAACATACGGGCGGACTTGCCACCTTCGCCAATGGCGGCAAGCGCGCACTGCCCTACGCTATCACCGAGATGTATACCTCGAAGGGCGATCTCATTTACAGCCGCGAGCGTGACGAACCCGCCCCGCCGCAGATAGTGAAACCCGAAGTCGCCGCCGGCATGAACTGGATGATGAACAAGGTCGTGACCGACGGCACCGCCCAGCGCGCTGGCCTTGAATTCACGCATTCCGCCGGCAAGACCGGCACGAGCTCCGGCCCGAACGACATTTGGTTCGTCGGCTTCACCGGCCGCTACGTCGCCTCCGTATGGCTCGGCAACGACGACAACCGTCCCATGGCCAACGGCAACACCGGCGGCCAGATTGCAGCCCCGATCTGGCACGACTTCATGGCCGTTGCTCACAAGGACATGAACATCCCGACCATTCCCGGACTTGAACCGCATCCTGCGCAAATTGCCGAACAGCAACGCATCGCCCAGCTGCGCATCACCGACCCCGCGCTCGCCGCGCAATTGACCGGCGAAGCCGAAGCCGCCGCGAAGGCGTCGCGCCGGCTGCCGGACGCGGCCCGCGACGCCCTGCGCCAGGTCGCAACTGATCTTCGCAAGGCCGCCGGCTTGGCCGTCGATCCGACGAATGGCGGCGATGCGCCGGTACCGGCGGGCAAACCAGGAGATCGTGCGGCGCTTCCCAATCCCCAAGCCGGGCGCACCGCCGGCGCCGAGCCGCGCGGCGCCGGAGCGGTTCAATGATGCGAACGACTGAGGGGGGCACCCGGCTTGGCAGCGGACTGCGCGCACTTCCGCAGCGCCTTTTCTTTCCGCCGCTGACCGGTGGCCGCTCATGGCTCGGCAAGCTGCGCCGCACGAGTTTCTGGCGGCATCAGGTCAAGAAGCGCATCGCCGGACTTCTGCGACTTCTAACTGACTGGGCCCTTTTCATTCTTGTCGTTCTGACGGGAGGCTTGATCAGCGCCTACTACATGATGGATCGCGGCAGCAGCCTCTCCACGATCAACTCCGGCCCTTGGACGATGTGGACCGCGGCAGCCCGCACCGATGCCGATCCATATACGGTCGCTCACTTTGCCCGGCTGGGCGCACTGCCGCTTCCCAGCGAGGTTGGCGAAACATGGCTTGCGCGGACTGACAGCGCAGGAAGCACGCTACATTCTTCGTGCGACTACGAAATCGCCGTTCGGCCGCCGCAGGCGTCCTGGTGGAGCATCGCCGTGTTCGATGCGGACGGCCGTCAGATCGAAAACGCAGCAGGCAGGTATGCCTATACGAGCGAGACTGGGGCAATTTCGCCGGATGGCCGCTTCCTTGCGCTGCTTTCACGATCAGCCGGCGGCGGCAACTGGCTGCCGACCAGCGGCGCGGGCAATTTGAGTGTGGTCTATACGCTGATCGATTTCAGCATCGCGACCGGCACTGGGCAGGACGCCAGCAATCTTGAATCTCGCGTTCCATTGATCACCGTGAAGAGCTGCCGATGAAAAGTTTTCTGTCCCGCATCGTCCGGATAGACCTAAGGCTCGTCCTCGCGGCTGTGTTCGCCATTTCGATCCTGCATGTCGTCACCATCTTGACAGCGCCATCTCTGGCGCAATCCTCGGCCTGGGACCGCCTGGCTCCAGCGCTGAAACCCAACACGATGATAGTTTTCGCTCCCGTGACGCCTGAAGCCCAGCCCCTGCCGTACTTGTCGGCCGATGCGCGCATTGCGATCTGCCTTTTCGATACGCGGGGCGGACAGATAAAGCTGACAGCAGCTCTCCCCTCGCCCGGCTGGAGTTTGACCCTCTATGACCGGGACGGCGCCGCGATCTACACGGCATCCGGCCGGCCGGACCGTGCCACGCCGGTCTCACTTTTGCTTGTGCCGGACGACACCCGCTTCTCGGGACTGACTCCCGAGGCACAAGGCCTCCGCTCGCCACGACAAAATCAATTGCGCGTCCAGGCGCGCAGGGGTCTCGCTGTTCTCAGGGCACCGGATGCCGGATATGCCTATCGCGCCCGCACGGAAGCGCTGTTGAAGCAGGCGTCCTGCCAGACGGTCAGGGGAACGACCTGAATTCGATCAACCTGATTTCGACCGGCGCCGTGGCGTTCTGCCACCACCCCGGGTGGGCCGCGGCGACGGCTCGTTGGCTTCCGCAAGCCGTTCGTACCTTACACCGGGAAATAGAACGATCTCGGCCGAATTCTGAGCAGGCCGGCAAGGCGTCGGCGCACTGGCCGAAGCGGGACGGAACTCGAGCACATTGCTCATCTTGAGTCTCCCGAGATCTCAATAGCGGTGCGATCGCGACTTCGATCGAATCGATGTTCGATTATCTCAGCTTCAATCCCTAACGAACTCTTAAAATCGGCCCAAGGCGCGGCGCCTCACGGCCCGGCTTCGATAACCCAGTCGTCGAGATAGTGCCTTCCATCGCGGGCCTCGACCTCCACGATCCAAAGATCGGAGTCAAAATCGCGTTGTCGGGCCAGATAGCTTTCCGCCTCGTCGTCGGCTACCGCACGGCCGTCGAACACAGGCATCATGGGCCGGTCCGATTGCGCTTCGTCCAATCCGGCCGGTGCTGGGCCGAATAACAGCGATGTTCCATCGAGCTTGTTGACGCGGATGAAGACAGCGCCGGCGTCGTCGTCGCCATGCCGCACGACAACCGCCATCACACCTTCGCGCGCCAGGCGCCGGATGTAGGCCTTGATCCAGATCCCGGCTTTAAGGCGCATGCGAAAAATCTCTCTACTCAAGGGCTCCGGCGAGCGTTCGGTGCGAATGACCCTAACGCTTGTCCGCTGTGCGGGCCGGAGAGCTGAGCCGCGTCAAGCGCGTGACGAGATCACCTGAAATGCGGCCGGTATCGGGCATCGCGTGCTGCTTTTCGAATGCCCGGATTGCAGCGATGGTACTTTCCCCCAAGCGTCCGTCGGAACGGCCGACCTTGAATCCCAGTCTGGCCAGAGATGCCTGCACCGATCGGATCAAGGCAACCGCCTTTGGACCTGCCGCACCAGCGCTATCCAGCGCCGTGCCGCGCTTTCCGTCCCTGATCGACTGCAACAGACCTTCCCCTGGCTCCGCCGTCAGCGGCAATCCATTGTCGACCTCGTAGGCCAGAATGGCGGCTTGGGTCACCGGGCCCGCGATACCGTCGGTGCCACCGGTCTCGTAGCCCTTTGCTGCCAGCGCCGTCTGCACCTCGCGCGTCATCTCGCGCAGATCCGAAACCGGCGGGCTAACGACGACGCGCTGGACGATCCCGGGCGTGACGAGTCCCGAGCCGCCAGCCACCGGGCCGCTCGTGCTGACCCGGTCCGGCGCGGCCGGTGGCCCTCCGCGATTGTCGATCTCCGGAATAGCAAGTGCTGCCGTTTCCTTGACGACACCCCACACGCCATCGCTCGCCACGCTGTCCCGGCGGGACGCCGGCTGCATAACTGTCAGATTGAGCGCGACGCCAGCCGACAACCCGGCAAACAGCACCATCGACAGTTTGGAAGTGCGCGCAAACATGATGACGTGAAGCCCTTTCAGCGGTCTGGGCGGGAGTATCCGTATCGCGCGTTAACGCCTCCTTAACCGCATGGGGCGGTCAACAAAACCCTTCGCCGAACCGCAAAATTTGATTCAATTGCACCAGCACATGGTTTCGCTTCCTTGATGGCGATGCGCTACTGTTGATGGTGAGGCCGGCGTAGGCCGCTCGCCGTTTCACCGGATGTGATTGAGACATGCCGATCTTGCGTACAGTCATCGTCGTTGGCGCTGTCATCGCGCTCCTGCCGTCCGACCGGGCGCAGCAGGAACGCTTGCAGCAGACCGCCGTCGACGCCGCCCACTGGACAATGACGTTTTGCGACCGCAACGCCAAGAGCTGCGAGAACGCCGGCTATGCCTGGGAAATCTTCAAGACCAAGGCTGAGTTTGCCGCCGGTGTCGCCTATGATGTCGCCATGACCCACGTCTTCAAGGCCGGCACGGACTTGGCCGCAATCCCGCCCCCGGCAGAAACCTCCGCCATCGAACGGCGCGGAACGTTGACCGTACGCGATTTGGAGCCCCGCTGGCGCGGCGGCGAACCCCGCGCCGCGCGCTGACGCGGACCGTCGGCAAATCGCGGCAGCGCCTTGCCCTGTGCACCCATTGCCACTAAGTCCTGCCTGAGGGTGCGTGCACGGCGCGCGCCGCAACAGGACGCCCCATGACGATTTCGGAACTCAAGGAAAACTTTGCTCTCATCGACGATTGGGAGGACCGGTACCGCTATGTCATCGAACTCGGCCGTGCGCTTCCCGAACTGCCGGTTGCCGACAAGACGGAGGCCAACAAGGTCCGCGGCTGCGCCAGTCAGGTTTGGCTCGTCACGCGCCTGACACCCCAAACCGGCGGCGCCTCGCCGCTCATGCACATTGAGGGGGACAGCGACGCTCATATTGTGCGCGGCCTCGTCGCGATCCTGCTTGCAATCTACCAGGACAAGCCCGCAGCCGAAATCGCCGCCCACGACGCGTTGCAAGACTTCGCCGATTTGGGCCTAAAGGATCATTTGACGCCGCAACGCTCCAACGGCCTCGCATCGATGGTCGCCCGCATCCGCGCCGAGGCCACGAACGCCGCCGCTCAGTCCGCCGCCGGCTGAAGCGCGTCGCCGGCTACATCGATTGCCGGGCGATAGTCCGCCACGCCCCAGTGCCGCGGTTGGGCGCGGCTAGGTCCGGCCGCACCCGCCTCCTCGATCCCGTAATGCCGTGCCAATCGCGACAGAGCCAATTGCAGTACGACCTTGCCTGAACGTTGCGGCCACCCCGCGTTGCGCTCGAGCTGTTCCAATCCCTTCAGGAAGCAACACACATCGAGAAGGATTCCTGAGAATTCAGGCCCGGCCGCCGACAATGCCCGGTTGACGCGCTCCCGGGCCGCAAGCACGCTGTCTGCGAACTCCACGCCTGCCCCCGGCTCAGTCCTGCGCCCGCCTGAGCCTCCCACGCCGAATTCCCAACTCGCCGTCACGCGCGGACCAAGCTGCGCAAACGTAAAGTCGGCGCGCAGCCGTTCACCAGCGAGAAACTGAGCCTCGCTGATGAGCGCCGCGCCATCCTTGCCCCGGCGCCGCCTCAACCACGCCAGCGGACTTTCATCCAGATTGTGTTCCGGCCGGCGGTTCTCGTCAGCCTTCGCCATTCGAAGCGGACGCCTCTCCTCTTTGTTCATCCGGCCCTCCGCATTTCGCCGTTGCCGGCATCCGCTGTTGCCTTCGCGCCCAGTCGAAACCGCACGATGCTCTCGAGAAGTTCGAGAACACGATCGAACCGCGCATCATCTCGCAGATCCTCGATGACGCCGCAGGCATGTGCCACCGTCGTGCGGTCGCGGGCGAAAGCCCGTCCGGCGTCGGTGAAGCTGCGTCCGCAGGCAACATGAATGAGATACATCGCCACCTGCCGCGCCAGCGCGACCCGCGAGGACCCGCGCGTAACCAGACAAAACTCTCCCGCCAACACGCCAAACACCTGACCGACACTCGCCTCGATGACCACTCGCTCAAAAAGCAGTTGTTGCATCCGTTCACCTAGCTCCACCGACGTCCGATGCCGCAAGACTACCGCTGAAGCCGCGCCACGCTTCTCATCTGATACGCCAGCGGTGAACGGCGGGGATAAATAGAAAAGATTTCCGGTCAGCCGCGGTTATCCCCGCGCGTCAACAGCGTGCGAGACTTCTCCCATCCCCCGATGAGAGCTTGTCATGCCGCCCAAGCCACATCCCAAAGACGATTTTGCGAATGATCGAGAGCCGCCAGCCGAAATCCAGGCTGCGACGGCTCGCGACGTCGCATTGATGCGTTTGCTGCCGCTCTGGCCACACGAGGTCGCCGACCGCAGTCCTGCGGGACGGCACCGCGTGCAGGCCCTGCTCCGGCGCGCCTTAAGGGCCGAACGCAGACGCGGACTTGCTGGCCACTGGACCTACGATCTATCCCGCCATGCACAGTTACTTGCTCTGTACCGCGCAGAATGCGACGCCCCTGGCCGGTCAATCGTTCGGGATATTCCGTGCCCGCGATTTGGAACAGAGAGGACCTAATCGCGCTCCTTGCGCGTTCCCAGACCCATCTTCTTGGCAAGGTCCGACCGTGCCCGCGCATAGTTCGGCGCAACCATCGGATAGTCGGGCGCCAGCCCCCACTTCTCCCGGTACTCCTCAGGCGACAGGTTGTAGTGCGTTCTCAAGTGCCGTTTCAGCGACTTGAACTTCTTGCCGTCTTCCAGACAGACAATGTGATCCGGCATGACCGAGCGCTTCACCGGCACCTTCGGTTTCAACTCATCCCGCTCCGGCAGCGGGGCGGATCCGGTGACACGGATCAACGCCGCATGGGTGTCGCTGATCAATTGCGGCAGATCGCTGGCACTCAGCGTGTTCTTGCTGACGAACGCCGACACGATGCGCGCCGTGAGCTCCACGAGACCGGGTTGACCCTGTTCTTCCATTTATCCCAACCTCCCGGACTTTATCTTGAGAAGTACTGTATACTCCAAGTAATCAAGTAACGAGAGTTCGTTCTCGTGCTGTTAACAGCAATCGCAGCACGGCTGAGTTCGCGATGCCGGGCCGTTAACTTTAAGGGCCATTCACCGAGCTGCCGCGCGCTTCTGGTTTCGCCCTCGGCAAGACGCTAAGAGCCCGGTGCTGCAGCGGCTCCTGCGGCCTGCCGTAGTTGGCTCTCGAAGGTCCGACAGCACGATGACGACGCCTCACGCATTGACCCGCCGCAGCGTCCTCGGGCTGGCCATGGCCCTGCCGGCGATCGGCCACGCAGCCACGCGACCGGACACGCATTCGCTTGGCGAAGCCGCAGCCGCGGCTGGGATCCTATTCGGTGCCTCCGCAACCTCGAACGTTCTTGACGACCCCGCTTACGCGGCACTTCATTCTGCCCATTCCCGGCTGCTGGTCACCGACCTCGCACTGAAATTCGACTATCTGCGCCCGAGCGAGGACATCTTCGACTTCGCGGAAGCCGACGCCCTTCTTGCCTTTGCCCGCTCGCAAGCCATCGGCTTTCGCGGCGCGGCCATGATCTGGAACGATTGGCCGGCAGCCTGGCTCAAGGGCAAATCGTCAAGCGAACTCACCCGCATCTTCGACGAACACATCGATGTCGTGGGCTCGCGCTACGCGGGCGCGATGCAGTCATGGGACGTGGTGAACGAGCCCTTCTGGCCCGATGCCGGTGAACCGGGCGGCTACCGTACGGGGCCATGGTACGGCGCCATGGGTCAAGACTACATCCCGAGGGCCTTCGAGCGCGTTGCCCGCGTCGACCCCAAGGCCAAACTCGTCTTGAACGAAGCCTTCTGCGAACAGAACGACGCGCTTGGCAAAGCGGTGCGGTCTCACATGCTCCCGCTGATCGACAAGTTGCAGGACCGCGGCGTCAAACTGGATGCCATCGGACTGCAAGCGCACATCCGCCCCGGCCTGCCCTTCGACATCGACGCCTTCCTGCGTTTTCTGGACGAGATCGCCGCCCGCAAGCTGGACATTTACCTCACCGAGTTCGACATCGAGGACAACACGCTTCCCTTCGACATCGCCCGGCGCGACGCGCTGGTCGCCGGCTGGACGGCCCGATTTCTCAATCCGGTCCTTGAAAATCGTAAGGTTAAAGCCGTCATCACCTGGCAACTCGCCGACCGCCATAGCTGGTACCGCGATCCGGCGGTCGCCGACGCGCGCGGCTACAGCTTCTCGGCCCGGCCCCTCCCCTTCGATGATGGCTACAACGATAAGCCCATGGCCCAAGCCTTGCGTACCGCCTTCCTTGCCGCCCCGAAGCGCGATTGAAAAGCGCGGCACGCCACACCCACGCGTTGCGAAGGATGATCCCATGACGATGGTCATGACGCGCCTACACAGCCAAGCGCCCTCGGTCAGCACATTTCGTGTGAAGCGTTTCGAACTCTTTCGATCGTTGATAGAAAAAGTCGTCGCCCGAAAAGGCTCGGCCCACATTCTCGACCTGGGCGGCACGCACGACTATTGGATGAGCGTCGAACCTCTCTGGCGGGATTTCAATCTCACATTCACACTGGTCAACCTCGGCGCCGAGCCAACTGGCGACTCCCGCTTCACGCCGCTTGCCGGCAACGCCTGTGCCATGCCCGAATTTGCCGACAACAGTTTCGACATCGTGCACTCCAATTCGGTCATCGAGCACGTCGGCCGCTGGAAAGAAATGAAGCAGATGGCGTCCGAGATCGCGCGGCTGGCGCCCTGCTATTATGTGCAAACACCGGCGTTCGGATTTCCCATCGAACCCCATTTCAAGACCCCCCTGTTCCACTGGATGCCCATGCCGTGGCGAATCTGGTTGACCCGGACAGTGCCGCTCGGAAGCTATCCGCGCGCGGAAACGCTTGATGATGCCATGCGCTTCGTGGAAGACGCGATCCTCATCGATGCGCCCCGCTTTCGCAGCCTCTTCCCTGCTCCCGCGCGCATCGAAAAGGAGCGCGTATTGGGCATCACGAAAAGTTTCATCGCCATCCGCGATTGACGCGGCCCGTTCCTTTGAATTGACCCTGCCTGGAACACACGCAACACTTGCGTTGTGCGCGGCCAACCGCTGTAAAGGCACCGCGATCCAACCGCATCAGTCATCCTCGAGGATACCGTGACCCTTCTTCCGCCGCCGCATGCCGCCGAAAAGAACCATCTCACAACCTGGCACGGCACGACACTGCAAGACCCCTTTCATTGGCTGCGCGCCGAGAACTGGCAAGATGTCATGCGCGATCCCAGCGCGCTTGATGCGCAGATCCGCGCCTACCTCACGGCCGAAAACGCCTATGCCGACGCCGCTCTAGCCGACACGGAAGACCTGCAAAAGGCGCTCTATGAAGAGATGAAGGCCCGCCTTAAGCCGGACGACCGTACCGTTCCGAACCCGGATGGCCCCTGGGAATACTTTTCAAGTTTCGCCGCCGGCGGCCAGTATCCGCGCCTCTGCCGGCGCCCACGTGGCGGCGGCGAGGAGGCCGTCCTGCTCGATGGCAACGCTGAGGCTGCCGGCAAAACCTATTGGGATTTAGGCGCTGCCAGCCACAGCCCTGACCACGCACTCGTCGCCTTTTCTACCGACGACAAAGGATCCGAACTCTACACCGTCCGCATTCGTGATCTGGCCACCGGCCTGAACTTTGCCGATGAACTCCCCGACACCCGCGGCGACATCGCCTGGGGAAACGACAGCCGCACGCTCTATTACATTCGCGTCGACGCCAATCATCGCCCGCGTTCCGTCTGGCGGCACGTCGTCGGAACGCCCGTTGCTTCCGACCAGTGCGTCTATGAAGAACCCGACGAAAGCTTCTTTATCGCACTCGGGCGAACGCAGTCGCGCGCCTACGTTCTGATCAATGCACATGACCACCAGACGAGCGAATTCCACGTGATCGACGCCGACAATCCGGACGCGTTGCCCCGCATCGTCGCGCCGCGAACCGCTGGTCACGAATACGACGTCGAGCATCATGGTGAGAGCTTTATCATCACGACCAATTCCGACGGCGCGGAAGACTTTCGCATCGTCGAGGCGCCGGTCGCCGATCCCCGCATGGCCAACTGGAAGGAACTCGTCGCCCACCGTGCTGGGCGGCTCATCATCGAGGTCTCCGTTACCAGACATCACATCGCGCGCCTCGAACGCGAAGATGGATTGCCACGCATCGTCGTTCGCCGCATCGCGGACGGCGCGGAACATCCAATCGCATTTGCCGAGGAAGCCTACTCGCTCGGCATGGCCAGCGGCTATGAATTCGACACCGGCAACCTCCGCTTCACCTACTCGTCAATGACGACGCCCGCCGAGACGTACGACTACGACATGGCGACGCGAACCCGCGAGTTGCGCAAACGCCAGGAGATTCCCTCCGGCCACGACGCGGACGACTACGTGACGCGCCGGTTGTTCGCGGTCGCGCACGATGGCGAGCGCGTGCCCGTCTCCCTCCTCTACCGCAAATCAACGCCGCTCGATGGAAGTGCGCCCGCCTTCCTCTATGGCTATGGCGCTTATGGCATCTCGATGCCTGCCTCGTTCTCCACCGGCCGCCTCTCGCTTGTCGATCGCGGATTCATCTTCGCCATCGCCCACGTTCGCGGCGGCAAGGACAAGGGCTATCGCTGGTACAAGGACGGCAAAGCCAAAAACAAAACGAACACGTTCACCGACTTCATCGCGGCCGGTGAACTGCTGGTGGCGCAGGGTTTCACCTCGCGCGGACGCATCATTGCAAACGGCGGCTCGGCCGGCGGGATGCTCATGGGTGCGGTCGCCAACATCGCGCCCGACCTCTTTCTCGGCATCATCGCCGACGTCCCGTTCGTTGACGTCTTGAATACGATGCTCGATAAGGACCTGCCGCTGACCCCGCCCGAGTGGCCCGAATGGGGCAACCCGATCGACAGCGCGGAAGACTTCGCGACCATCCGGTCATATTCCCCCTACGACAACGTCACGGCCAAATCCTATCCCCACATTCTGGCGACCGGCGGCCTCACAGACCCCCGCGTTACGTATTGGGAACCGGCCAAGTGGGTTGCCAAGCTTCGGCGTCTGAACACGAGCGGACGGCTTCTTCTCTTAAAGATCAACATGGGGGCGGGTCACGGCGGCGCATCAGGGCGTTACGAGCGACTGAAGGAGACGGCCCGCGACTTCGCCTTCGCGTTAAAGATCGCCGGTCTCAACGGCCCGGCGCCTTCGGCATAGCGCACCAAATGAAAAGCGGCAGCGCCTCTTTCGAAGCGCCGCCGCAGCATTGCAGAGTAGGTGTGCCGTGCCTTATTCCTGGATCAGCACGGTCTCGTCGTCGCTCGAACGGGTCACGATGGTCACGAGCGAGTTGCCGATTTCCTCGAAGGCTTCGCGCAGTTCGTCGCCGTCATAGGGGAAGTAGTACTTGCCCGGCGAGGCACATGAGACAAGCGTTTGACGAGCCGGGTCGCTTTCGTTCGTGCTCATGTCGAAGCCGATCGTGTACACGATGATGCCATCTTCCTTCATCTTCGTGCAGATTTCAACGGCCTGGTCCGAAGCGTCCGTGGAGCCATACTGCGAGTTATACTGGCCGTCCGTCATGAGCACCGCGGCCTTGATCACTTCCTCGTTGTGATACTCGGCAACGTCCATGTGACCTTCGCTCCAGAAGCGGTTCCACTCCGGCGACAGCATGTAGTAGCTCCAAGCCGTGCCGACGTGACCAGCCGTGGCGTTATAGGTGCCGAAGCTCGCGATATGGTCCTTCAACGATTGCTTGTCTGTCGTCAGCGTCTTGATGATCGGCAAAGAGCAGTTGTTGTTCTGCGACGAGCTGTACTGGGAGGAGAGGCTCGAACCCGGTGCATACACGCCAATGTACTTGCCCGAACCCGCCGCCGCGTCCGTATAGGCCTCCGTGCCCTGGCGCTCGGTGATGCACGACCGCAGATACCGCGTCGACATGATCGGAGTAGAGCCGCCAACCACGACATCCGGCACCTTGTACTCAGTCTTGCCGTTCCGCACGCGCTTCGAGAAGTTACTATTGCAGTAGTTCGAGGCCTGGCTGTTCGTATAGTTCGCGTACGCCGTCACGTCCCGCACTTGCGAACGGCACGATGAGATTTGCATCCACTCGTAATCGTCGCTGTCGGAGGTGAACACGTACGTGTAGGCCGTACCCGTCTGGAACTGCTCAGTCGCGGCATAGCCGGTCGCGGCGGAGGCATAGGAACCAACATTCACGCGCTCGGAGAACGGTACGAGACCAACGCGCCGGTTGTTGGCCGCCGCATCGTTCGGCATGATGATGTCGAGGAAGTCCTGAGCGGCCGCCTTCATCGAATCCATCTTGATGTTGCCGTTGTCGTCTTGCCATCCCATCGAGCCCGACACGTCGAGCATCAGCGAGACTTCGAGATCCTTGGTACCCTGGAGGTTGTTGGTGGCCACGGAGCCCTTGGTGAACACCTCAACATCGAGTTCTTCCGTTCCGAGCAGGCTCATGAACGGCGTACCGATGGACGTGCGCAGAACGGGACGAACCGACGCTGTCGCAGGATCGATCACCGACCCGTCGACATAAACGACGCGCGAACCGATAGCATTCTCACCGTTGCCATTTTCTTCGCGTGCGCGGACCATTCCGTCCTTCTCAAGTCCCTCATCGATGAACGACAACAGACGCTGCTGTCCCTTGTTCACGTCGCCCGTCTCGCGATATTCGGCGAGACCCGCAGCGGTTGCGGCGTCGGCGACAATCTGGAGCTGCGTGTGTAGACGATGTGCGCGCCCATAATCGACGGCAAGGCCAACGCCGCCGAGAACCGGCACCATCATCAAGGCGAACAGCATGGCGACGTTGCCGCGTTCGTCCTGGCAAAAATTCACGGGCTTAAGTGACATTGGATTGCTCCCACTTCTTCGAATGTGGGTGCACTTTGCGCCGCTCATATTCCTCAATTCATACTCGAATTGTTCGAATTGTTTGTAAGTCGGCTTGTTCGCAAGAAAGCACAAACTCTGCTGAAAATGTTCTTGATTGCCCCAATCTTCATTCGATCGTCTTTCTTTACGCATTCTCAACCATGCCGGCACAGCAAAACAAAAAAGGGCGCGGTCCGCACCGCGCCCTTCGGAAAATGAAAAGGGCCGCTTGCGCGGCCCTTATAATGCCTATCGCTAGGCAGCCTTCTCTTTGAAGGCCGTCAATTTCTTATCCTCCTCAAGGTCCCGTGCGCCCTTCAAGGCGATACCAATGTAGCGAACTCTTCCACCAAGCTTGGCTTTCTGGACACCCAATTCGCCAAACTCACGTCCAAAGGTTGGCAGTGCGAGCGGTTCCTTCTCCTTCACTTCACACCACGCGCAGTACTCTTCGTACAGTTCGGTTGCCGTCATGCTGGAACCGTCCTGCGTCTGGACACTCTCCTTGTAGAAGCGCTCCACATCGGTTTCGGGAGCCATGGGTACGATACGCTGAGCAGCCGGGGCCGACCTGTTGTCGTTGGCTCCGGAACGCGGCTTTGCAGCTATCTGCACGGGCGCCGTCTCACGGACGGGGGCCGCCACCGCTGCCGCAGCGGTGATCACGGGCGTGGCGATCGTCGCCATGACGGGAGCGGCCGGAGCCATATCGTCATAGAGGCGCCACTGGCTGAAGGCGATGTACATGCCAAAGCACGACCCGACTTCGAGTAGCAATGCGATGAAGATGGTCATCGCAATCTGTACGGTATCGACGCTGAAACCCGACAGCTTCGAGAGCACGGCGGCCTGCGGATCGGCTTCAGCCATCACGGCCGAACCCGACACACTCGACAGCTTGCCCGAAAGCTCGCTGATGCGGACGGAAAGCTTCTCGGCTTCCCGGCCGGCGGCGAGTTCGGCAGTCAAACCGTGATAGGACTGGCAGAAGTCGCGCCCCTGCTTGCCCGTCACGTCCGTGCAGCCCTTGGTCCAGGACCATGGGCGCTGGTTCTGAGCGTTGTCGAGATCGCTTTGCACGACGCCGACCGGCCGGTGCTGAGGCACCCAACCGAGCTGCTCCTGCGCCCGCGCCAGATCCGAACGCAGATCCTTGTACGACTGGGCCTCAGCGGCACGCTGGCCGGTGGTGTCCAGACGGTTCAAGGCCGCGTGGCCGAGCGCCGACGTGAGCGAGTAGGCGGTCATCACGATACCGACCACCGCGGCCGCAGCAGCCTGCGACCACATCCTGTTTCTGATAGCGGCGAAGAAAAAGAAAGGAACGAGTGCCTTCAGGCAGTCTGCGGCGGCCGAAGCCGAACCGTAGATCAAACCGTCGAGCTCGGTCTTTCCGAGTTGGTAGCCAAAACGCCAGTTCATCGCAGCCGACACGGCGAGTAGTACGCCCGCTGCGAGAACGCCGAGTACACCCATGAGGTGTCGCATAGCCCTCTCCATTGCACAGAGCCGGTCGGACGCTTGGAAAACCCCCATCGTCCCGGCTCGCTTTGTCTTGTTGTCCGTGAGGGAAAAACGGAAAGCCGGCTGAGCACCAGACACGAGACTGCCGGCCGCCTTCGAACCCGCCCGTTTGAGCAGCCGGACCATCCCCAAATGGCACCCGGCGCGGACGGCAGCGATGGCGGAAACAATCTCGAGACCTGCCGGACCTTCAGCCTGTTTCCTCGCCTTGTTCACAGGCCGAACTGCCGCTAGAGCCAGCCGGTGGAAAATCGAAGGCGAAGGGCTGAAGCAAACAAGTGTCGAACGCGACACACTCCCCTCAATTGGGAAGGCTATGTGATTCGAAATCTTTTGTTAAGGGAATCAGAAGTGTAGGCAAATCGCTCCGAGGACGCGCCACGCACGGTGGCCACATCGCAACATGTAACCATGCCCAAGCTATCAACAAGCACGGCATGACTTGTTCAACGGATATCCCCATCACCTATCGAGACCTGTCAATAACTCTGCTGTTGGTTCCCAGCCCAGTTTGCCCCTTCTCCATGCGCGCCAAACTTAGCGGCGTCGCCGCGCCCAAGGACTCGCCGGGCACCCGCGCAACGGGCAACCCTTGAAGTCAAACAAACACTTAAGGTCAAAACAGCGCTTTTGGCGGGGGCCAAAATGAGTTAATGTTCATCAATCAATCGGGCGGTGATTTCATACGCCCAGAATTCCGGGCCCAAGCGGAGAGCAGGCGGCCCGTCTGGTCCGGGCGAACGCCGCGCCGAACCCAAAAATGAGACCCGGAAGTCAATCCGAGCGGCGACCTGCGGACATGGCGAAAATCCGTCATGCCTAGAAGCGAACCGAACGCCGCCGGCACGCGCCGGCTGCAGGCCCTGTGTGGGGAGTAGGCCTCGATGCAACGGATCGCAGCGGTACTGATCGTCGGCGGAGGCTTGGCTTTCCTCGCCTCCGAATACTACCCCTCTCCCGCCGACCGCGAAGAGCAAGTCGCCGCCATGACGCGCATCGTGGCGCGCGCCACGATTCTGGAACCGAAAGTGGTTCCAGCCGAACAGCCCGGTCTCCGCCGTCCGGTCGCGTCGCCAGCCGCAACCTATGTCAGTCCCACGCCGGCGCCGGTCGCTGTAGCCCCCGGCCCCGCTGCAACGGCCCAACTCACCGCTCCCATTGCGGCCCCGGTTGCCCCGGCACCTGCGCCGGCCACGCTTGCAGCCGTCAATGTTCAAACCGCCGTGCCGGTCGCGCCACCGGCCGCCGCGCCGCGCCAGGAAAACCGCGATATCCAGCGCCGTCTCGCGCGCGAGATTCAATCCGAATTGAAGCGTGTAGGCTGTTATTATGGCCGCCTGGACGGCAGTTGGGGCCATCGCTCCCGCGACGCCATGGCGGCGTTCATGGCGCGCGTCAACGCCTCTCTGCCGACCTATGAGCCCGACGTCTTCCTCCTGTCACTCATCAAGGGCCAGACCAGCACGGTCTGCGGCACCACGTGCGCGAAGGGCGAAGTCCGCGCCTCCGGCCGCTGCGTCCCGCAATCGGTCATCGCGCAAAATTCCAGCCGCGATACGCGGGCGGTTCCTGCTGCCGAGCCTGTCCCGGCGGCTCCCGTCGTGACCGCCACTCGCGCCGATCCGCTCCCCGGCCGCATGGCGATCGGTGCACCGCTGCCATCCTCAGGGTCGCCGCCTCCGCCCGTCACATCCGCGCGCGCCGCCGAAACCTTACCGTGGCAGGCCGTCCAGGAACCCCAGCCGAACGCCCGTCCCGAACTGGCGGCGCTCGATGCCGGTGAAACGGATTTGTCCGGCTACACCGCCCTTCCTCCTCCACCTCGCAAAGTGAAAAAGGCAAAGCGGTCGTCATGGTCGCCACCGCCGCCGCGCGCCAAGCCGAGCAAGCGCCGCTACGGCACGCGCGCGGTCCAGACGCTCTTCCTGCATCCTCTCGGACGCATGTAACTCCCTCCGCAAGTCTAGTCCGGCCGCGTGCTGGCAGCGATCCAGTCGAGATAAGCGGTCAGCCCGCCCTCGACCGGCAACACGACGAATGCGGGAGTTGTATAGGGATGCCGCTCGCGCGCCGCATGGATCACGCGCTCGGCCAGACCTGACCGGGTCTTGAAGATCGCGACGCATTCCGTCGCGCGCCCGACCATACCGTCCCAACGGTAGACCGAAATCATCCCGGGCAGAATGTTAACGCACGCCACGAGCCCCGCTTCCACCAGCGTGCGCCCGCCCGCTTCCGCCGTCTCGGCATCGGGATAGGTCGCGTAAATCAGAACGGGCTTGTCGTTCGGGTCCAAGTGCGAGAGCCTTCCCATGGCTTGGCGGGCAGACACTGTTGGTCAACTGCCCCCGTGCTAAGCCCGACGTCAACGCCAAACCTCGCTTCCGAGCCAGCCCCACCGCATGAGCAAACCGCCCAACCCCTACGACCGCATCGCTTTCGTTGCCAGCGACGTGCCCGAAGCCCGCGCTGCGCTCGAAGGCCTGTCGGCCCGCTACGGCAATGCACGCCCCGCCGACGCCGGGGTGATCGTTGCCCTCGGTGGCGACGGACTCATGCTCCAGACGCTGCACCGCTACATGAACGACCGCATCCCGATCTACGGCATGAACCGCGGCTCGGTCGGCTTCCTCATGAACGAGTACCACGAAGACGATCTGCGCCAGCGCCTCGCCGCCGCCGAGGTGACGCGTGTGCATCCCCTATCGATGGTCGCCACCGACATCCACGGCAAATCGACCAAGGGTCTTGCGATCAACGAGGTCTCGCTCTTCCGCCAAATCCATCAAGCCGCGAAACTGTCGATCGCGGTCGACGGCACGATGCGGATGGAGGAGCTCATCTGCGATGGCGTCCTCGTCGCCACGCCTGCGGGTTCCACGGCCTACAATCTCTCCGCTCACGGCCCCATCCTGCCGCTGGATGCGAAGCTCCTGGCGCTCACCCCCATCAGCCCGTTCCGGCCGCGCCGCTGGCGTGGCGCACTCCTGCCGGACAGCGCGCGCATCACGATCACGGTGAGCGAACATCAAAAGCGCCCCGTCAGCGCCGTCGCCGATCACATCGAAACCCGCGACGTCGTCCGCGTCGAGATCGAACAGGCCCGCCACATCGATCTCTTCATGCTTTTCGACCCCGGCCACTCGCTCGACGAGCGCGTTATCGCCGAACAGTTCCGGTTCTAGAAAAGCGCTCGCGGCCTCGCTCCGCCGGAACCGCACGCCAGCCGCTGCAATCCGCGCGACAAGCGGGCCGGCAATCACGCCCCCCAGCGAGTCACGACATCCGCAAGCGCCGGCCGTTCGCGCTCATCGGGTTTCTGGGTGGCCGTGCCGACATGAACGAAGCCCGCGATTCGCTCGTTGGCGGCCAGACCGAAGCCCTCCGTGAACGTCTTGGAATATGACACCCACTCCGTGATCCAGCATGTCCCATAGCCCATTGCGTTCGCGGCAACGCACAAGTTCATGCAGGCCGCACCTGCCGACAGGATTTGCTCCCACTCCGGCGCGCCCCGCGTCTCCTTCACGCGCGAAACGACCGCGATCACCAGCGGCGCCCGTTGAAACCGCCGGCGCTCCGTGTCGAGCCGCACATGCGACGGCGGTTCGGCTTCTTCGCGGCGGCACGCCTCAGCAGCCAGTTCGCCGAGCTTCGCGCGCGCTTCACCCTCGATGATCACGAAACGCCAGGGCGCGAGCTTCTTGTGATCAGGAACCCGCGCGGCGATCGTCAGGATCGTTGCCAATTCTTCGGCCGACGGCGCGGGCGCGACCAGAAGATCCGGCTTCACCGAACGGCGGGTGGTCAGGAGATCGATGGTCGCAAGGTTCGGCATGGTCCTCGTCTCGAAATGTCAACAGGTTGCAGCAGCTTGGGAACACCAAACGAGCCCCCTCGCTATCCCAACACGGCCTCTGGTACAATCCAGCCTGTGTCTCGCCAAATTCCGGCGCAAGACTTGTCAGCCAAAAATCCCGGAGACCTTCGCTTGCGATTAGCTCGACGTCTGATAGAGGCCGGTGTTGTGCTGTCCATGGCCATTCTTGCGCCACGCGCCATCGCTGATACCGCGCCGCCCGTGCTCATCATCGTCGACGGCTCCGGCTCCATGTGGGGCAAGATGGAGGGCGACCAGACGGCGAAGCTGTATGGCGTCCGCGACCTCCTGCGCGAACGGCTCCTCGCCGCACCGGCACAGTCGCGCATCGGGCTCGGCTCCTTCGGCCATCGGCGCAAGGGCGACTGCGGCGATGTCGAAATCATCACACCGATCGAGGCCGGTGGCTCGGAAGGCGCCATCGCGGCACTGGACGAGTTGAATCCACGGGGCAAGGGTCCCTTGACAGCCGCCGTGCGTGAGGCCGCCAAGACCATGGGCGCGGGTGCCGGCGGCCACATCATCCTCGTCCACGACAACGCCGATAACTGCAACCAGGACGTCTGCGCCGCCGCGAACGACATCGCCAAGTCAAATCCTGCCCTGCGCGTCCATGTCTTGAGCCTCGGGCTTGCAAAGCCCGAGCGCGACCGCATGCAGTGTCTCGCGGCCACGACGAAAGGGCTGCAATTCGACGCCGCCAACCAGGCTGGCATCGCGGCCGCTTTGACGGACATTTTCAAGAGCGCAGCGTTGGACGCGACCTTGCCACCGGCGGCAGCACCCGCCCCGGCGGCAGCGGCACCTCCGCCGCCCGAAGCCAAAGGACCACCCGGCCTGCGGCTTTCCGCTTCGCTGAGCGACGGCGGTGCCGCCGTCGATGCTGCCCTCTCGTGGCGCATCACGAAAGCCGGAGCCGCTCCGGAAACGCCGCCGCTCGTCGAACGAAAGAGCCGTGAGATCAATGAGCCCGTCGAACCCGGTCGCTACAGCGTAGCCGTGACATACGGCCTGATCCAGCGCACTCAGGATATCGATGTCGGCGGCGATGGTCCCACAGTGCAGCGCCTTGCCCTCGCCGGCGGACGGCTTGAAGTTTCGGCAACCGCCAACCGTCAGGGCGATCAGTTGACCGCCCCCGTCATGACCATCATGGCTCTCCCGGCCGGTGACGCGTCGCCCGCGTCCGTTCTGTGGATCGGCCGCGAAGCCAGGGCCAGCCTGGTCGTACCCGCCGGCAAGTACACCATCGAAGTCGCCGATGGGCTTGCCCGGACCACGCAAACGGTCGAGATAAAGCCCGGCAGCGTGGCGCGTGCGGATTTGATCCTGGACACGGGCCGCCTTGAGTTGACCGCTACGGCCTTCGCAGGCGGACCGGGCCTGGAGCGCGTCCTCTATTTGATCTCGGCCGACGATCCCAGTGCACCCGCCGGCCGGCGCGAAGTCGCCCGCTCCGCAGCACCTCTCGCCTCGTTCATATTGCAGGCCGGAACCTACTACATCACCGCCCGGCACGGCGCTGGTGAACATCGCGATCAGGTGGCAATTTCATCGGGTGATGTCGTCAAGCGCACGCTGGTGCTCGGCGTCGGCAAGTTGACGGTGAAGCCGCAAATATTGCAAATCACAGCGCAACCAGACCGGGCAACCGTCACCCGTGTTTTCGAAGCAGACGCCAGCAAGCGCCTCGTCGGTCAGAGCACGGCGCCATCACCTGTCTTTATCCTCAATGCCGGCCGCTATCGCGTGGAAGCGCAAATCGGCAAGTCGAACATCCGCGCCGAGCGCATCGTCGAACTTGCAGCCGGCGCCGACATCGCGAGCGTGATCGATCTCCAAGCCGCGGCCATCGACATTTCCGGCATTCCAGGTCCCGCCACCCAGGCCGCCTTGCGCGACAACGCCGGGCGGGTCGTTTGGCGCTCCCGTGCCGGTCACGACTACAAGGCCGTTGTTGCGCCCGGCGAGTACCTTCTTCAAATCGACGGCAGCGGTGTGTCGACCGAAAAGCGCATCAGCGTCAAGCCGGGCGCCGCGATCTCGGTCGACGCCGCAGCGCCATGACATTGAAACGCGCCCGCTTTTGAACGTGCCACACTTCGACCATGCTTGACGCGGAATTGACGAGCCAAACAGAACGATCGGCATCGATGTCAGACGTCGGCAGAGCAACTGCGCATAGAATCGCGTCTTCGGACCGGCCCAGCGCCGGTCTGCAGTGGGGCCGCGTGTTGGCAGTCCTATGCCTTCTGGCGATGCCTGCCCCATTCGCCAACGCGCAAATAGCGCCACCCGGCTCTCCACTTGAAGGCTGGGACCTGACGGCTCCGCCTGCACCACCCTCTGGCGATAACGTGACCGTGGTGCCCCGCACCGGCGAAACGCCCGCAGGCAATCCAGCCGAGCAGCCCGTGCAGCTGATGGCCCTGTTGACGGACGACGGCCAACGCATCGAGCAGGGGCTTGTCTGGCGCATCTACGAAGAGACGAACCTGGCCGACCGGCGTGGCAAACTCATCCAAACAGCCCGTGTACCCACACCGCTCGTGTCGCTCAAGCCCGGCAATTATATCGTCAACGCCGCCTTCGGGCGCGCCCACCTGACGCGCAAAATCTCCATCGACACCAACCTCGTTGCCGAACCCAAGGTCGAGAAATTCGTGTTGAATGCGGGGGGGCTGCGGATCACGGCCCTGCTCGGAGCCAAGCCCGCGCCGGAAGGCTCGGTGTCCTACACGATCCTGACCGATCGCGACCAGACCGACGAACGCCGCGTCGTCCTCCAAGCCGCCAAGCCTGGCCTCGTCATCCGCCTCAATGCCGGCATCTATCACATCGTCTCCACCTACGGCGACGCCAACGCGATCGTACGCAGCGACATCACGGTGGAAGCCGGAAAACTGACGGAAGCGCAGATCCAGCACAGCTTTGCGAAGGTCTCCTTCAAGCTCGCAGAGCGTAGCGGCGGCGAAGCGTTGCCCGATACGCACTGGGCTATCCAGACCACCGAAGGCGGGCTGGTGAAGGAAAGCGTCGGCGCGCTGCCAACCCACACCTTGGCGCCCGGCAACTACGCCGTCATCGCGCGCAATAAGGAGCGCGCCTTCCGCCGCGATTTCACTGTCCAGGACGGCCAGAACACCGAGATCGAACTCGTCGTCCAGTAACCTCAGAAATTCGTCAGGACCCAGTCGGTCGGGCAATGATGCCGGCGCATCACGTCCGCCACCCGGCTCTCATCGCCGCGTTGTCCCATCTCGTGGAACATCACTTTAGCCATCTGCCAATGTTCACAGGCCGTTGTAAGATCGCCGTCGATGAACGCCATCTCCGCCAACTCAAGACGTGCTTCGGCATGAACCGAGGGCAGCTTGGCACGCCTCGCGGCCAGCGCCGCCGATTGCAGCAGCGTCGCGGCCTGTGACCGAGCCGAACGGGCGAGCAGCAGGCGCGCGAGCTGCACACTGTGCCGGGAAAGCAGAACGTCGTCGCGCGACGTCATCGCCGACTCTACGGCCATGGCGAGCGCGACCTCTTGTTCCTGATGCGATAGAGCCGTCAATATGGCCGCCTGCGCAACGTTCGCTTCGGCCGTATCCCTTTCGGCTGCAGCGTCCGTTGCGGTTCCATGCGGTGGCGGCGTGGTCATTATTCCCAGCGGCTCTGCGATATGCCGGGCTTCGGCATTGACGCCGCTGGCCGCAATGGGCCCCGGCCGTGCGCTGCGCCACGCGACCAGCACCAGTGCGAGCCATGGCATGGCGACGAGCGCCAGTGCGGCTGCGCCATCCAACGACATTCGGATATCCATCGCGGATGTCCCCCCACCTTCATCTTGCGCGAGACCCCCGTCACGCTAGCGGAACTGTGGCGCCGCCATGAGCCCGCCTTTGGTCCACAATTCGTTGGCTCCACGCGGCAGCTTCATTTGCGATCCCTCGCCAAGCGTGCGGTTGAAGATTTCTCCATAGTTGCCCACTTGCCCCACCACACGTTCCGTCCAATTCGGTTGAAGCCCCAATGCGGCGCCAAGCGCCGTCTCGCGACCTAGAAACTGCCTCACTTCTGGATCTGCCGAATTGGTGAAGTCTGCGAGCGTGGTGGTTGCAAGCCCCAGCCGCTCTGCCTCTATCAATGCCAACAGCGTCCATTGGACCACCGTCAGCCATGGGTCGTCGCCCTGCATGACGAACGGACCCGACTTTTCGTGGGTAATCAGTTCGGGCAAGAGCAGGTGATCCGCCGGCACCGCCATTTTGTTCCGTTCCAGCGCCAGAGCTGCGACATCGCCCGTCAGCAGCGTGCAGCTTCCGTTCCTGTAGGCGTTGACGGCGTCCGTCCATTTCTCACCCAGCACAAATTGAGCGCGCATCTGCCGGTTTGCAAAAAATGAGCCGGCCGCAATCTCCGCACCGGTCCCCTGCTGAACGCAGATCGATGCCCCCGATAACTCCAGCACACTTGAAACACCGAACGAGCGCGGCACGAGAAGACCCTGCCCATGGTGATACAGCACCCCGGCCGACCGCATGCCGAGGTCGGCCTCGCGTGACAGCGTCCACGCCGTGCCACCCAACAGAATGTCGATCTCACCCTGCGATAGCGCGCGCGCCCCTTCTGATGCGCTCACAGGTCGGAATTTCACCATCTCGCGTTCGCCGAGCACGGCTGCGGCCACGGCCCCGCAGAATTCGACCTCAAGCCCGCTCCACCGCCCGTTCTGGCCTGCCGCCGACAACCCCGGCATCCGGTCGGAGACGCCGCATACGACATGTCCACGCTCCCGAACCGACTGGAGCACCCCCGCTGATGCATGTGTCGTGAAGCCCGCGAACGCGGCGAATACAGCCGTAACCAGCGCCCCGGTCCGGCTTGTGACGTGCTTCCATTCGATCATTGTCGTGTTCGATCCTAGCGCTCGGCAATCGGGCACCGGGCCCCCGCGAGCTGCCGGCCTCGACAAAGCCGAGTGCGCGGCCGCGAGAGCCTCTTGCCACTGCCGGACTTTGTCGACGCCGACAGACAAGCCCAAACCTGACCGGTGGGTCAAGGCCTTGACCGGCGCGGCGAGTTGCGTCACACGGCGCCATGCGCGTTGGACGCGCCGCTTGCTCGAATAAGGCGGTATACCGCTGAATTTTCGGGCAGAAGAACAGTCGGGAGACGGAGCATGAGCTCGCCGGGCGACGACAACGACGACAATGATTATGCCGCCGCGACCGAACTCGTCCATCTCGGCCGCGCGCCGTTCGACCACCAAGGATTCGTCAACGTGCCTGTCTACCGGGGCTCGACCGTTCTGTTTCCCTCTGTCGAAAGTCTCGAATCTAAGAGCCAGCCCTACACGTACGGCCGCCGCGGCACACCGACGGTTCACGCCCTCGAAGACGCATTGACCAAGCTTGCGGGCGGCGCCGCAACAAAACTGACAGCTTCCGGCTATCAAGCCGTCACAACCGCGCTCCTCGCATTCGTTGAAAGCGGCGACCACGTTCTGATGGTCGACAGCGTTTACCAGCCGACGCGCCAGTTCTGTGATTATTTATTGAAGCGGCTCGGCGTCGAAACCGAATACTACGATCCGCTCATCGGCGCCGGCATCGCAAATCTCATCCGGCCAAACACCCGCGTCGTCTACGTGGAGAGCCCGGGTTCGCAGACCTTCGAAGTCCAGGATATTCCGGCGATCGCCGAAGTCACGCGTGCAAGAAATGTCTGGCTGCTCGCCGATAACACGTGGGCGAGCCCGCTCTATTGCCGGCCGCTGTCGCTCGGCGCCGATGTCGTCATCGAAGCTGGAACGAAATATCTGGTCGGCCATGCCGATGCACTTTTGGGTTTCATCACCGCCAACGCCCGCGCCGCCAAACACATCGAGCGCGCCGCCGGAACACTGGGCGTCTGCCCTGGTTCGGAAGAAACCTTCCTTGGCCTGCGCGGCTTGCGCACCCTTGACGTTCGCTTGGCCCGCCATCAGCAAACCGGCATTCGGCTCGCGGAATGGCTGAAGTCGCGGCCGGAGGTTGCTCGCATTCTCCATCCGGCGCTGAGCGGCGATCCCGGCCACGATATCTGGCGCCGCGACTTCACCGGCGCGACCGGCCTGTTCTCGGTCACGCTGAAGCCGGTGTCACAAAAAGAACTCGCGGCATTCCTCAACGGCTTGCAGCTATTCGGAATGGGTTACTCTTGGGGCGGCTATGAAAGCCTCGTGATCCCGTTCGACTGTGCATCCTATCGAACGGCAACACGCTGGAACCCGGAAGGCCCGGCCCTTCGTTTCCACGCGGGTCTGGAAAGCGCCGACGATCTAATCGCCGATCTCGACGCCGGCTTTGCCCGCATGCGCCAGGCATCGTGATCAGCGCACCCCGCCCATCCAGGATTTGACGAGTGGCGTCAGCGCAAGAAGCACTAGCGCCGCCAAACCGACGAACAAGGCCTGATGCAGGAAGAATTGTGATAGCGCCTCGGCGTTCGAAGATTGGAATCCCGCGCCGAGAACGCCGGCCAGCTTGTTGCCGAACGCGCTGCCCAGAAACCAGATGCCGAGCACCAGCCCCGTCGCGCGCACAGGCGCGAGTTTGGTCATCGTGCTGAGACCGACGGGGCTCAACAGCAGTTCGCCCACCGTCTGCAAAAAGTAGAGCCCCACGAGCCACAGCGGACTGACCTTTCCTTCGGCCGTCAGCAACGCCGCCGGCACCATCAAGAGGAACGAAGCAGCCAGAAAGCCGATGCCGAGCGCGAATTTGACCGGACTGGACGGCTGCTGTGTTCCCAGTTTCGTCCACAGAGCCGCGAAGAGCGGCGCCAGAAGGATCACGAACAATGAATTGAGGGCCAGATACCAGGCCGATGGGAACGACGATCCGGCAAACTCGTTGCGCGTCAATTGATCGGCGAAGAGCGCAATCGACAGTCCGGCCTGCTCGAAGATCGCCCAGAAAATCATCGCCGCGAGAAAAAACACGAGGATCGCTGCAATTCGCCGCTGTTCCGGCGGCTGGCGCGTTGCAAACCACACGACAGCCGCCACGGGCGCCAGCAGAACAACGTTGCGCACCCACCCGTAGCCGGGCCAATCCGAAATCACCATCAATGCCGCCAGCAGCGCCGTCGCCGCCGTGATGAGAAGCGTGTCGCGCCACACGGTCGTGCCTTCATCCGATCCTTGCTGATCCGGCTGAACCTCGCGCGCCGCCGCCTCCGCCTGCTTGAAAAGATCCGCCTGTCTGAGGAAGACGAGCAATCCAACCGTCATCCCGATGCCCGCCGCGGCGAACCCGAAGTGCCAGCTCGACCCTGGATCAAGTCCCGCCGAAGCCAACCCTGCCTTGAACCCGGCCCCCTGCGCCAAATACCCCGTGACCAGCGGAGCCAGGAAGGCGCCGATGTTGATCCCCATGTAGAAGATCGAGAACCCGGCATCGCGCCGCTCGTCGTCGCGCTCGTAAAGACTGCCGACCAGAGCAGAGATGCTGGGCTTAAATAATCCAGTCCCCAGCGCGACGAGCACCAGCCCCGCGTAGAATGCCAGCGTTGCGTGCCAGGCCAGCGTGAAGTGTCCGAGCGCGATAATTATGCCGCCAATGACGACCGCACCCGTAGCACCCAGCCAACGGTCGGCGATGAACCCGCCGGGGATCGCGAGCATGTAGACGGCCATCGTGTAGTTGCCGTAGACGACCGCGGCCTCCGCGGTGGTGAAACCGAGCCCGCCTTGCTCGGCCGGCGTCACCATGAAGAGCACCAGCAGCGCGCGCATGCCGTAATAGGAAAAGCGCTCCCAAAGCTCAGTGAAAAACAGCGTTCGCAATCCGCGCGGCTGCCGCGCGGCGCCGGGAACCCACAAAGATGACACCGCCGCCCCTTCTCTCGTCTGCGCCCCACCTTGGGGACCAGAGAGTGTCGGCGGGACGGCGGTGTCAGCGCAAGAACGGAGTATGACGCCCCTGCATCTCTTTAACGTTCAGCCTCAAGCACTGCCGACCGTGTAGGCAACCCAGACGTTCGGCTCGGCATAGCGTCCCCGCTGGCGATCAAGGTCGATCTCCAGCGGCACGAGCCCGCCCGCGACATCGTAGGAGCCCGATCGCTCAAACCGCTGCTGCGTCCAGGTTTCCCAGAACCCAACCGGTTCTTCGACAACCATGGAACGGTCACACGGACCGACAAGCCGGCCACCGGAGGCAAGATGGCTCCTCAGCCACGGATCGTAAGGCCGCCCCAGGTTGTCGGTCCACGTGATGTAGTCTTCGATCGCCACACGGGAATGCTGGGCTTTCAGTGACGGCCGCACGGGTGCCACGAGCCCTGTCAGTCCTTCCCGTTCGGCCAAGGCCAGAAGCTCGCGGATCATCAGCCGCGCATACCCGTTCGCCCGGTAGATTTGCGGCACGGAGATTGCCAAAGCACCGAGCGTATCGGCGGCCTCCCCAGCCCGACGCGACGCCGCCCGCTCGACGACCCAATCCCAGCCCTCGGGCGGCAGGCCGTCGATCCCGCGGCAGGACAACGGCACGCAGTTGGCGACCGCGACGGGATATCCGCGCTCTTCATCGATGAGACACAACTGATAGTGCGCGTAGGTCTCAAGAAGCGACTCGTAGAGTTCGTAATGCGGGCGCGTGTAGCTGAGATACCCCAGATCGTTCCATGCCGCCTGCTCAATGGCACTGGCCGCCTTCTTCAATTCCGCGGAATCGGCGCGCGTACGGAGTGCGAGTTGACCCATGAAAAACCTTCCGCGCCCACCTCGACGGTTCGCGCAATGAGTTAAGAACTCATTAACCTATACTCAAGGTTGTATTCTATTTCAAGTTGAGGCGGGGCCTAGGCACCGAAGACGAAATTTCTTCGTTATTTCTAACAGATGATATGACTGAGCCGCCGCAGGCCCGCGATGACGCCCTTGCGCTCAAGACATTTTTCAACTTTAACGGGTATAACTGGTCGTGGGGGAGGGCCACTTGCCATGCCGTTCATCGCTGAAATCACGAACACCCGGACGAACGATCCCGACCTTCGCCGGCTCATGAACCTGACCGCGACCGGAATTACCCTGTCCGGCCTCATCTTGCTGTCCGTGATCCTTTATGCCGGCTGGACCGCGAATTCGAGCGCCACCGCTCGCGAGACGGCACTCCTGGGCAACGCCATGAACAGGAGCATCCTGCGCACGCTCAACGAGCAAAAGAGCGTCGCCTGGTGGGACGAAGCCTACACGGCCATCACCAGGCCGGAACCGAGCCCCGAGTTTCTCGATAGCGAGTTCGGCATCTTCCTGAGCGAAACCTATGGCCACGACATCGTCGTCATTCTCGATCCGGATGACCGTCCGATCTTCATGTATTCCAGCGGCGCCCGCCGCGCACCGTCCGACATCGAACCGTACCGCACTGTCATCGCGCCGGTTGTCGCAGAAGTCCGCAAATCGAAAAGCCGCACCTTGCGGCAGCGGCCCGATCTCTTCGGAATTGATCAGCGCCACTACCGGACCATCGGCACCCCGCTCGAACAAGCGCGTTGGGCCGGTCATCTGCTGCTGGCCAACGGCCTGCCAGCGGTCGTAACGGCCCTGACTGTCATGCCCAATGTGGACATGAGCCTGATGAAGGCGGGCAATCCCTATTTGCTGGTCAGCATCAAGCTCCTCGACGAAGCTTATCTCAAGGAACAGGCCCGCAGTCTGCTTCTGTCCAATCTGTCGTTCGGCCCGCGAGCCGTGTCTGCGCCCGAGTTCGCATCCATGCCTCTGGAGACCGACGATGGCAAGATCGCGGGCGTTGTCAGCTGGAAAACCGAACAGCCCGGCAAAGCCCTCACCAACGTCATCTTTCCGCTGGTGTCGCTTGGCTTTCTGATGGCCGCAACCCAGGCGCACGCCATGCTCCGCCGCTTGCGCAAATCGTCGACACATCTCGCCCAGGCCGAAAAACAATCCCGATATGCGGCCAAGCACGATGCGCTTTCTGGACTGGCGAACCGCGCCCATTTTGCGGAGAAACTGGAAGACGCACTCGGCCGCATCCGGTCAAGCAGCAGTGCCGAGAAGGCAATCGTCGCCTACATCGATGTTGATCGCTTCAAGGACGTGAACGACACGCTCGGCCACTCCGCCGGCGACATACTCATCAAAGAAGTCGCCGCACGTCTCAGCGCGCATGTTCGCTCAGGCGACCTCATTGCGCGCTACGGCGGCGATGAGTTTGCGATTCTGTGGCTCTCGGCCGATCCCAACGCACCAGCCATCCTGGCCGGCCGCATCATGCGCGCGCTGATGTCGCCCATCGAAATCGAAGGTCAGGCATTGAACGTGACGGCATCGATCGGCATCGCCGCCGCCCCCGAGCACGGCCAAACGGTCGATGACGTCATGCGCCATGCCGATATCGCACTTTATGAAGCCAAGAACGCCGGCCGCAATCGCGCGATCGTGTTCAGCGCCGGCATGGCCGAGCAGGCCGAACAACGCCGCGCGATCGAAATGGACCTCCAATCCGCGATTGCCGACGATCAGATAGACGTCGCCTATCAGCCCATCGTCAGTTGCACGACGCACGAGGTCATCGGCGTGGAAGCCCTCGCGCGCTGGACCCATCCGAAGCTCGGCTTCGTTTCTCCCGCCGTCTTCATTCCCATCGCCGAGCAGGCCGGCATCATGCCGATGCTGGGCGAGCGGGTTCTCGCGCGCGCCATGCGCGATTGGCACGCCTGGCCGCACCTTGAGGTGTCCGTCAACCTGTCTCCCCTCCAGTTCCGTCAGTCCGACGTCATTGCCGTCCTAGACCGCTTGACGAAAGACTACGCCATTGATCCTGCGCACTTCGTCCTGGAGATCACCGAAGGCGTATTGATGGACGCCGGAGAGCGCACGCGTGAATCCTTGGAAGGAATTCGCAGCCGCGGCTTCCGCATGGCACTCGACGACTTCGGCACGGGCTATTCGAGCCTCGCCTACCTCTGCACGTTCCAGTTCGACAAGATCAAGATCGACCGCTCGTTCGTCGCTGGGCTGTCACGTTCGGCAAACTTCCGCACAATCGTGCAGTCCGTCATTTCGCTCGGTAGCGGTCTGGGGATGCAGGTCGTCGCAGAAGGTGTCGAGACCGAGATCGAAGCCCAATCGATGACCTCGCTCGGCTGCACCCAAATGCAGGGCTATTTCTTCGCCCGGCCGATGCCGCGGCCCGCCCTTGAAGCATTTCTCAAAGACTACGCGCCGTCGGTACGCACGACCGGTGTGCCGGCACGCATCGCAGCGGCCAGTTAGCCGCCGCGAGACAAATTTGACCTACGGCAAGGGGGAAAGTGCATGACGGCAAATGTCACCGTGCGTTCGGCCATGCAGCACCAAAAATCCGCGCGCGCCGCCGATGCCCCCTGGGACTCTTTCGACCCGGAATTCTACTTCCAGCACTACTACGGCAACCCCCATCCTGACGACGATACGCTGACCATTCTGGCAGCCCGAGCCTTGCGTGCGGCGCGCATCACGCCAGAGCGTGGCCTGGACGTGATCGATGTCGGGACCGGACCAAGCCTCATTCCGCTCCTTGCGGCACTGCCTGTGGCGACCCGCATGACGGCCTGGGAATACGCCAAGCCAAATCTTGAGTGGCTCGGCAAAGAACTCGCCGGATCGGTGCTGCGTCCCCAGTGGCAACACTTTTGGCGCCAGGTCAAAACCGCCTATAGTTCGCAGGATGCACCCGCCAGCGTGATGCTGCCGCACGATCCCCTGCCGCTACTTGCCCAGCGCGTGCGCGCCGTTCGCGGCTCGGTGTTCGATCTGCCACGTCATGCCTTCGATGCGGCGACCATGTTTTTCTGTGCCGAGTCGATCACGTCCTGCCGCCGTGAATTCGAAGCCGCCGTATCCGCATTTACCGGCACGGTCCGCCCGGGCGGCCACATCGCCGCCGCCTTTCTCGCGGGTTCGTCCGGCTATACCGTTGCAGGCCGGCGTTTCCCCGCAATCAAACTCGATGTCCCGCAACTCCAGGATATTCTGCACGCACGGCTGGCGTCATGCGAAGTAACGCAAATCGGCATGACGCCGGAAGAAGTCCGCAGCGGCTACACAGGCGCCCTTTTTGTTGCCGGCCGTACGCGCGCATAACCGCAAAACGTCGGGTAAATTGCTCACGGTTTACCTAATCGGTTGCCCGGCCACGGCCATGATGTTGGCGAATACTCCACCTGATTCGTAACAAGCGCCCTCAGTCCCCGCGACCGAATCGGTTCATGCGTAGTCAGACCGGAAAGAGGGCCCGGTATCCGATCAGGACTACGTATGAGCATTGACGACCGCACGGCCTTGGCAGCACTCTGTGTCACTGTCGCAATCGCGAGCGGCAGTGTTGTATCGTTGTTGTCGGCCAAGGGCGGCGACTCTCCCGTCTCTTCCTCAAACGCCTTGATCCGCACCATACCCGTGCAAACGTCGTCAATTCCGGCCCCCCGGCTACGTCCGGCCTACACGGCCGCCAACGGGTTTGACTTTACCGAAGCGCACGTTTCGCCGGATCGGTTTGGTTTTGTCCCACGTCATGCGACGGACGAAATTTTCACCGCGCTGGCCGAGGGCACACTCGCGTCGGAAGACTTCGCATCCTGGTCCGCGGAAACCAAAGTCGCGACCGTGCCGCCCAGCCTAGTGCGGCTCCCACAAGAAACCACGTCGCGGCTCCCGTGGCTGAATGAACCGGCCAAGCGCAAGTCACCCTACACGCTGAGCGAACGGCTGCGCGAGATTGGCCCGTCGGCCCAAGAGCGGCTGCAAACGAAATTCGTCTCCGCCAAGGCCCCATGGCGCCCCACTGAACTCGCCCTCGTCGCCATCAAGGACGAAAAAGTCCTGGAACTCCATGCGCGCCCCGCCGGCGGCACTTGGACCTTCATCCATCGTTATCCCGTGCTGGCGGCCAGCGGCGTAAACGGCCCGAAATTGCGCCGGGGCGACAAGCAAGTTCCCGAGGGCGTCTACGGCATCAGCTTCCTCAACGCCAACAGCCGCTTTCATGTGGCGCTGCGCGTCGACTACCCGAACGCCTTCGACCGCCGCATGGGCCAACGCGACGGCCGCAAGGACCTCGGCGGCGATATCATGATCCACGGCAAGGCCTCATCGGTCGGCTGCCTGGCCATCGGCGATGCGGCAGCCGAAGAACTGTTCGTGCTCGCCGCCGAAACCGGAATCAAAAACATTCGCCTCGTCATCGCCCCCACAGACTTCCGCAAGAACGCCCCTCCCGCCGTTGACGGCAGCCAACCGGATTGGTTGCCGCAGCTCTACACGGAAGTGGCCGCGGCCATGACGCCCTACAAGGCGCCGCCATCCGGAAGTTTGCTCTCGCTCATCTTCAATTGAAGCGCTCTACTCCGGCGCCAGCACCGGGACGACCGGAACCGCCGGCCCAGTCCAGACGCGCCTACAGCGCAAGGCCATTTTAGTGCGGTAGCAGGCGACGGGCTGGTGAGTTGCCGATCGCTCTCGATGGCAAAAACGTCCAGGACGAATGCCAGCATCCGGCAAGGATCGTTGTTCTTCTCGATTGTGGACTGCTGATCCGCTGATGTTTCAGAAAACTTCAAAAATGCTCCTGCCGGATCACCTGAACGTCCGACACCGTCACGATGCCGATCTGCCGTGATACGAGGGCAAAGAGCGGTTCCAGAACCTCATCGACGCGGGACTCATCAAGCACACAAAAAATCATCACCAGAGCACCGGCACGGCCGACAACACCATCGCGATGCCAGGCCCCGTCCTTGCCCCGGCCGGCAAGTGCGGACAGCACCGTGTATCCCTTGACCCCTTGCTGATCGAGTAGATCGAGCACGCGCTTCATGAGGGGTGCCTCAACCATGATGTCGATACGTTTCTTTGGGTGCGTTTTCATCGTGCGCTCCTCAATGCATGGCGGTGGCAATTGCCAGGTACAGCGGTATTCCCAGTGTGAGGTTGAACGGAAAGGTCACGCCGAGTGACAACGGCAGGTAGATCGCGGGACGCGCCTCCGGAAGAGCAAGCCGCAAGGCAGCAGGTACGGCGATATAGGAGGCGCTGGCCGCAAGAACGATCATTAACGCCGTGCTGCCGATCGATAGACCGACAAGCCACGCGGCGAGTGCGCCCAAAGCGCCGCCGATCAGCGGCATGTAAAGTCCGAACAATACGACGGGCAACGTCAGGTTTTTATGGCCCTCGCGGAGTCCGCGACCGGCGATGATCCCCATGTCGAGCAGAAAAAGACACAAGATGCCTTTGAAAGGATCCACGATGAAAGGCGCGATCGACGTCAGGCCATCGGAGCCCGTCACAAGCCCGATGAGAAAAGAGCCGATCAGCATGACAATCGAGCCATTCAGGATCACTTCGCGCAGCGTCGCATTGTCCATCCGGCTTTCACCGGTCTTGGCCAGCCAGAGTGCGGCAATGATGGCCGGCGTTTCCATTGCTGCGGCCACAGCGACCATATAGCCGTCGTATGCGACACCGGTGGCCTCAAGGGCTTGCGTCGCCGCCAGGAACGTCACGATGGAAATTGAGCCGTAATGGGCGGCAACGGCCGCAGCATCGACACGCGGCAGGCCGGTCGACATCATGAGCAACCGGAATGCAATCAGCGGTATCACCGCGCTAAGGACAATTCCGGCCAGAATCGCGGCGATAAGCGTCGCGTCGAGACCGTGCTGTGCGACGCCCGCGCCCCCCTTGAAGCCGATCGCCATCATGAGATAGAGCGACATCGCTTTGGCAATCGCTTCGGGGATGGATAGGTCCGACCTTGCGAGCGTGGCGGCAAGTCCGAGGACGAAGAACAACACCATCGGTGACACAAGATTGGCGGCGGCCAACTCCAGCGCGGAGGCCATGATAACAACTCCTGTGCAATGAAACGCGCGGCGGCGATTGGTGCAACGCAACAAGCGCGTTTGCGTGTTAGCGGTTGCGGTAGCGATCCGAAAATTGATAATTCAAAGTGCTATCATCAATACTCTCAATGATTGGATTTGCGGGTGCCGAAGAAACTGATCAATCTCGATGTGGATCTTCTGCGCACCTTCGTGGTGATTGCGACAGAACGTAGCTTTACCCGTGCGGCGGAACGCTTGATGCGGCAGCAATCGACGGTTTCGCTACAGGTCAAGCGCCTCGAGGATGCCGTCGGACAACGGCTTCTCAATCGCACGCCGCGGTCCGTGAGCCTGACGGCCGAGGGAGAAGCGGTTTTGAGTTATGCGCAGCGAATACTCGATCTCAACGACGAGGTGGTTGCGCTAACGCAAGAACCACTGATGCACGGAGTTGTCAGGCTCGGCACGCCCGAGGACTTCGCAACGGCGCATTTGCCGGACATACTATCCCGCTTCGTCCAGGCTTACCCGTCAGTGGCACTAGAGGTGACCTGTGATCTGACGCTCAATCTGCTGCGCAGTTACCGCCGCGGCAAATTCGACCTCGTGCTCATCAAGCGCGAACGGTCGTCGGGTTCGGGCGGCGTGCGCGTGTGGCGCGAGCCATTGGTGTGGGTCGGCGGACAGCATGACTATGTGACATCGGGAGGCGCATTGCCCCTTGTCGTATCCCCGGAACCCTGCGTCTATCGTAAGCGCGCGACGGACGCTTTGAACAAAGCGCGCAGACCTTGGCGTGTTGCCTACACGTGCGCGTCTCTCGCGGGTTCGCTTGCCGCCGTTCGTGCTGGACTCGGCATCGCGGTGCTTCCGAAGGAAATGGTGCCGCCGGGTTTGCATGTGATCGATGGTGGGCCGCTGCCGGATCTCAAGGACACCGAAATCGCGCTCATGACGGCGTCGAGATTAAAGCCCCCAGCCGCAAAACTTCGCGATCACATCGTGCGGTGTCTCGGCTAAGACACTACTGGAAGCTAATTCCAGAGATCGGCAACGATTGAACCAACAGATCAAACATTCTGCGGACAACTAAAAAGAGTTGCCGGCGCGCGTGCTCTTGCACCCTATTGGCCCGCTGCCGGCATAGGGCCCGCGCTCATCCCTGCGTTGCAGCAGTACAGAACATGACGCCAGCGGCATGTGCTGCACAACAGCGATGCCTTGGACAGGTCGCAGTAGCGATGTCGGCTTGCAACCCAAGACCCGTCCCACCCTCGCACCTCATCTGAAGTGAATGTCGGCCACCTCTGGCTTGACAGGTCGTCGATTTACAATCATAGAAAACCGTTCCGTTAATTAACTCACCGGTAAACTACAATGAAAGATCCACTCAGTCGCACCTTTGCAGCTCTCGCCGATCCGACGCGGCGCGCGATACTCGCCAGACTGTCCGAGGGCGAAGCGAACGTGTCAGAACTGGCAGAGCCGTTCCTCGACGACATGACCCTTCCGGCCATCACCAAACATCTGAAGGTTCTTGAGGACGCCGGCCTCGTCAGTAAAGGCCGCAAGGCGCAGTGGCGCCCGTGCCAGTTCAACGGCGAGCCGCTGCGTGAGGCCGTGGACTGGATGGAGCAGCACAGAATCGCGTGGGAAGATCAGCTCGATCGGCTCGGCGCATACCTGAAATCAAAGCAAAAGGGCGCGCGCCATGGCCGCAAAAAGTAAGTCGAACGTCATCACGCTCACGCGCGTCTACGACGCACCGCTGCAGTTGGTTTGGGATGCATGGACCATTCCTGAGGAAGTGGCGCAGTGGTGGGGACCGCGCGGCTTTGCGCTGACGACTCACAGCCGTGACCTGCGCACCGGAGGCCACTGGCACTACACCATGCATGGGCCTGACGGCACCGACTACGAGAACACGACGCAGTATCTTGAAGTCGCGCCCTTGCAGCGGATGGTCTACGATCACGGCGGCCACAAGGATCGCCCGCCATTGTTTCGTGTCACCGCGCTCTTCACTGAACGCAATGGCCGCACGCAACTTGACATGAGCATGGCATTCGCCACACCCGAGATCGCGACGGATATGCGCGGCTTCATCAGAAAAGCCGGCGGCGAGTCAACTTGGGATCGGCTGGCCGAGTATCTCGGCAAGCGGCTCTCAGGCGAGGAGCAATTCTTCATCGCCCGCACGTTCGATGCGCCCATCGATCGCGTCTATGAGGTGTGGACTGATCCAGAGCATCTCACGCAGTGGCTACCGCCGACAGGCGCAACCATGCGGTTTCTGCGCACAGAGCCGCGCGTCGGCGGCACGTCTTTCTACGCGATGACAATGGCGAACGGCGCGGTGATGTATGGTCGCCTCAGCTACCAGGCGCTCGAGAAGCCAAACCTCATCGTCTATGCCCAACAATTCTGCGACGAGAGGGAGCACGTGATCACAGCTCCGTTCTTCGCGGACTGGCCGCAAACCATGCTGACGACCGTGGAATTGGTGTCTGAAGCGCCTCGTCGCACGCGCGTCATCGTGCGTTGGGAGCCTCAGGACGCCTCAGCCGCCGCCATCGCCGAGTTCGTCAAGCAGCGCGGCGGCATGACTATGGGCTGGACCGGTTCCTTCGATAAACTTGAAGGCTTGGCGTAGCAATCGCGTCGTCATCGTCGGCGGTCGGTGCTCACCGAGTATCGACCGTTCGATGCCAGTTGAGCAGAAATGGTGTGCACCGCCGCAATTTCTGCGCGCATCCCACAGCTGGTCTTTGGCCCATACACACCGTTCCCCGCTGAGTTTCGCATCATGGGCCCCGATCCGGCGAACTTGTCCGAGATCTCCCAGAAGGCCCCCGAGATCAGGCAGAGCATGCTGCACGTCAGGCAGACGAACCGAGACTGGAGAAATCGCGCGCCCGCATTGCGCTTCGTTCCCGATCAGCAGCGTCTGAACTGGGTTGGCCTCTCGCCGGCTGAGGCCGCGCAGCAGCTCCAGTTCCTGATCACCGGCATTTCGGTGACTGAGGTTCGCGAGAACACCCGCAACTTGACCATCTTGGCGCGCAATGCCGGCGACAACCGCCTCAACGACTGCCACGCCATCGCCTCATAGCCGCGCGCTATTGAATTGAGACCGGACCAGCATTTCCGTTCCAAAGTCCGCCGCGGCACCTTGCTTTTCAGATCGGGCGAACTGTTCGGGCTTCCATCCCAAGATCCAGGCGCCACAGGCGGCGTGGCCCCCTTTGCCCTGTAGGAGTTGCTGATGTCCCAATGCCTTAGGACGACGCCGCTTGCCATTGAAATTTACAACGGCCCCAATGCCTTCGATGCCCAAGGCGTGTGGGGTGTGAGCTTGCTCTTTCTCATGAAATATGGCCCCCGCCGCTTCTCGCTCGATCGCCAATTGCACCGGGTCTGGCATCGAGACAATCCGCTCTCGCGGGCGTAGGCGTCATCAGGCTGGGTTGGCAATATACTCAATCGCCAATTTCTGCAGATTTCGATTAGGATCGGTTTTGGGACCCAAGGATAAGGAAATTGACACAGACGCCGTCACTCGCCGAAGCGTTTGCAGATATCTGCGCGTCCGACGCCCCGCTCAATCAGCGCCTTGCAACCTACGCAGCAAGGCTGCGCGAACTCAACTTTCCCTTTGCTGAGGCCTACGACACTTTGGTCGCTCGCGTGCTGGCTGGCGAAGTGGGAAGCAGCGCGCCAGTCGTGGGCGACACAATGCCTGACTTCATGCTGCCGGGCCGAGACGGCCAGATTGTCAGCCTTCACGATGTAACCCGGCGCGGACCCGCCGTCATCAGCTTCAATCGCGGCCACTGGTGTTCGTTCTGCAAGATCGAACTGCGCACGATCGCCGAACACTATGACGAGATCGTGAGCGCCGGCGGCGAGATGGTATCGATCATTCCCGAGAAGCAGGAGTTCATAAAGCCGCTGCGCGCTTTGACGCTGAATAAGTTTCAGATCCTGACCGACATCGATAATGGATACGCTCTTTCCCTCGGACTTGTGATGTGGGTCGGAGAGCATCTCAAGGCTCTCATGCAAGGGCGCGGTTATCATCTTGAAACCTACCACGGAAATGACGGCTGGTTTATTCCCGTTCCCGCAACTTTCGTGGTCGGGACCGACCGGAAGGTAGCGGCCCGCTTCGTCGATCCCGATTTCCGGCGCCGAATGGACATCGATGAAATTCTGGCGGCCCTGCACGCCTGTTCGACTGAGAAGTTTTGACTGACCTTCATTTTAGCCAGCGCCCACGGCTAGACCGGGCCGCCAGCCTTTGGGTGCACCCTTCATGGCGAAGCAAAGTCTGCCGACGTGATACTAGCCTTCACGGAACGCTGCCGAAGTATAACCGCGCCTCTTCCGGTGCTGCGTCTTGCCTTTGCCGAATTCGCGCGGCGGCTGGATCCGGAAATCACTGACGTCACGGACGTATGATCGCGCGCCTGTAGGCGGGTGGCGCGGGCGCAGGAGCTTACCGTGTGGGGGACCCCATACGGAATGTCCTGCTGACTGATGACGCGACTGAAGAACGGGCCGCGCTGCACGCGAAGCCGCCTGTGCGGCTCATTGAGCCAGCCCACGGCCAGCCCATCCATGTAACGGATCGAATGATCGCTCTGCATGGCGGCAGAAACGAGCACTTGGAACCACTACGCGACCTTCGGCACGCTGGATTGCGGCGAAACCGGCTCGATCTTCGACCAGTCGGCGGCCCGGATCATTTTGATAAAGGTACTGGCCGCTGTCGATCTCTGCCGCCCGGCAACGGCAATTACTGAGACGGTGCGGTGCACGTCAAAACCCGCAACGTTGAAGTCTTTCAATCCCAGCAGGCCTGCAGTGCTGCGAGGGAGCACCGCAAACCCGATTTTTGGCTTCAGCAGCACGCCCACGTCCTGATCGGTGCAAACATTGTGCACATGCTTGCCATACCCGAGATTTTCGAGAAACGGCATGATCTCTGGCAAATGCTCGCAATGTGTCCGGTACACGAGCCGCTCCTTCGCGAGGTCCGCAGGATCGACGGCGCCGCGTTCTGCAAATTTGTGGGCCGGACCCACGGCAAACACGTACGGCTCGGTAAAGAGCTCCCAACTTTCGATCCGGTCCCAAGCCTCACCGAAGTTGCCCGCAAGTGCCACCTCGACCTCGCCCTTCTTGAGCATGTCCGCGACCTCGAGACTGGTTCCGCGCAAAAAGCGCAATTCCAGTCCCGGCAGGGCGTGCACCAATTCGGTAATGAACGTCACGATCAGCGAAATGTCGATGGCCAGCGACAGCCCGATGGCAAGCGGCGCAATGGCGCCGCTCTTGATCGCTTGCGCAACCGACTTTGCCGACTTCGCGCTCTCGTAGCACTGCTGCAACATCGGCAGCATGCGCTGACCAAGGTCGGTCAAGTGGGTCAGATTGCGCTCACGACGGAAGAGATCGCCGCCAAGCTCGGATTCGAGTTGTTTGATCGCCCGTGTGAGCGACGGCTGCGCGACATGACACTCGTCCGCGGCCCTGGTGAAGTTCAACACCCTGGCTACGGCGAGGAAGTATCTCACCTGATGCATTTCCATTGCACGTCCTGATCGATCTCAGCGCCTATGCACTGCTGGGTCAGATACGGCATGCGATGATAGCCCGTGGCTATGAAAACATAGCTCAACGGGTATTTCAGCTCCAGGGGGTCCGCCGGTACAGTTTGGTTAGGTAAACGGCACTGAATTACGGAGGCCAAAATGAAAGAATTAGCCCTCCTTACGTTGGACGAGGCGCTCTGCCTCGAGCGCCTTCAAATCCGCAACAGCGGAACTTCTTTTGCCCCCCCAACGGTAACCCGCAGGCTGCCCGCCCCCTCCCAGGTGAGCCTGCCATCCAGGACTCGGGAGTATGCGCTCCCCCCACAGCTACTCCCGGGTCCCCTTTCCATACGCGCTGATTGAATTCAGTTCAGGTGACGGTCATGCAAACGATGTTGGCCCACGACGAATTTGCGGCACCTTCCCGGACTTTGGCCGGCAAGGCCGCCATCATAACTGGCTCCACGAGCGGCATAGGATTCGGCATTGCCCGCGCGTTTGCTGCTTCCGGCGCCCACGTGATGCTGAACGGCTTGCCGTCATCGGACATTGAAACAACGCGAAAAGGCCTGGAGCGGGACTTTGGAGTTATGGCCGCGTTTTCACCCGCTGACATGTCAATGCCCGTCGAAATCGGCACCATGTTCGATGCAGCGCTTGCCAGTTTTGGTAAAGTCGACATCCTCGTCAATAATGCCGGCATCCAGCACGTGGAAGCCATCGAGACCTTTCCACCGGACAAGTGGGACCGGATCATCGCCATCAATCTGTCGGCTGCCTTCCACGCAATCCGGGCGGCAGTGCCAGGCATGAAGGCTCGCAACTGGGGCCGCATCATCAATGTCGCCTCTGCCCATGCTCTCGTCGCCTCGCCGTTCAAGTCCGCCTATGTCGCCGCCAAACACGGCATCGTTGGCCTGACAAAGACGGTGGCTCTGGAAACAGCGGAGCACGGCATCACGGCCAATGCAATCTGCCCTGGTTATGTGCTGACCCCACTGGTGGAAAAGCAAATTCCCGAAACAGCGCGCGCTCGCATGCTCACCGAGGAGCAGGTCGTCCGCGACGTTCTCTTGAAAGCTCAGCCGACACATCGGTTCGTGTCCACCGAGGAAATCGGTGCTCTCGCGGTCTTCCTTTCAACCGATGCCGCCCGATCGATTACAGGCGCCGCCTTGCCCGTCGAAGGCGGCTGGACCGCTCAATAGCCCGGTATGGATACTTTGCCTCCCAAACCGCGCCACCCAAACTGGTGTGCGCGGCCTTTTCTTGTAACACCGACATCGGCGGCAATAGCCAAGCGCTATCAAAAGAAGGCTTATGCGGTATTTCAAATTCGCAGTCCAACGGCGCCAATGTCTCCTTGCTCATCGAGCGATCCACGCTCCGCGTCATTGTATCCAGCAAAGGAGAACGTCATGACTTCAATTACCCGCACCTCATTCGTTCCTTTTACCTTGGCGGCGCTGCTGTCCAGCGTCGTCCTTCTCGGGGCATCGATCGCACATGCCGGAGATTGCCCGGCCGGCAAGGTGACCGGGAATGGCCAAACTGCGGGCGCAACCGCCCACAAGAACGTGGCTGAGAAGCTGCTCGGCCAGATCGATCTCTCGAAGGAGAAGATCGCTGTCGCCGGCCACCACTTCCGCATGCGCCGGCTCGACATCCAGCCCGGCGGTGAAGTGGCTTGGCACAGCCACGGCGACCGGCCTGCGTTGATCTACGTCGTCTCTGGCACCATCACAGAGTATTCAAGTCACTGCGCCGATCCCATCGTCCACAAGACCGGTGAGCTTTCCGTCGAGCAGGGCGGCCTGTCACACTGGTGGAAGAACAACTCCAAGCACCCGGTCGTTCTCATCTCGGCCGACATTGCCGCGGACCCCGAGCAGTCCGGCATGTAACCGGAGCGAGTACCAGCAGCCGGCGGCATTCCACTGCCGCCGGATCGCGCCGGGTCAGGAGAGCACAGTGCAGCTCAGAATTCACATACCGGTAGAACATTCCGCAGCAGTCGATTTTCGTCGCCTGTCACTCGTCGCTCTGATCGCGTTTCTCACGGTCGTAGACCTGTTTGCTGCCCAGGCCCTTTTACCCGTCCTCGCGCAACACTACGCCGTAAGTCCCGCTGCAATGGGTGTCGCCGTCAATGCCTGCACGCTTGGAATGGCAGTCGGCGGACTCTCTGTTGCATTTTTCGGTCATCTGATCCCGCGCCGCCTCGGAATAACTGCGAGCCTGGTATTTCTCGCACTGCCAACCCTCTTGCTCGCCATCGCACCCACGCTGGCGGCCTTTTCCGCTCTACGCATCGCCCAGGGACTTGCCATGTCGGCCGCCTTCGGCCTGACTCTCGCCTATCTTGGCGAGCGCTTCATGGCAGAAAAAGCCGCAAGCGCTTTCGCCGCTTACATCACTGGAAATGTAGCCAGCAACCTTGTCGGCCGGTTGATTGCAACGAGCGTCGCGGATCATGCCGGTTTGCCAGCCACCTTCGCGACATTCGCGGCTCTCAATCTTGCCGGCGCGTTCCTTGTCTATCTGACCGTCGATCGGATACCGCCCGCCCATTGCGCAACCTGCACGAAAGGCGTCCTCGCTGGAGCGCAGTCGCACTTGCGCGACCCTGCCCTGCGGGCCAGCTTTGCAATCGGCTTCTGCATCTTGTTCGCATTTATCGGCACCTTCACGTACATCAATTTTGAGCTGGTTCGCGCTCCTCTGTCCCTTGGAGTGATGCAGCTCGGCTTCATCTACTTCGTGTTTCTGCCGTCGATCCTATCGACACCGCTGGCCGGCCGCGCAGTCGCCGCTCTTGGCGTTCGCCCGGCCCTATGGAGTGGCCTCGCTGCGGCAACGCTCGGACTTCCGCTGCTACTCGCGCCCACGCTCACGCCTGTGCTCGCCGGCATGGTCCTGGTTGCCGCGGGGACGTTCTTCGCACAAGCCGTTGCAACCGGTTTTGTCAGCCGCGCCGCAACCGACAACAAGCCCGCCGCCAGCGGAATCTACTTGGCCAGCTATTTCCTTGGGGGTCTGGTCGGCAGTGCGGTTCTGGGCTTTCTCTATCAGGACTTCGGCTGGCCCGCATGTGTCGCGGGTATCGCGATGGCTCTGGTAGCGGCCGCCGTGCTAACCGTGCGATTGCGTGAACCACTCATCTAAAGGCTGCGACGCGGGCAGCCTCCTCAGCAATCACCTGCGCGTTGTTGCTTGCATCATTGCCGGCTGGCACACCCTTGATCTTGATGGCAGGGCTTGACCACACTGGAATGCGAGGGCAACCGCCGCAGCTATCCTTGTAACTCATCATGGTCCGCCACTCGGTACCATGGACAAAGCCGTGACCGTGGGCAAACGGCCGTACGCTGTCGTCGAGGCCTAGATCGTGTCGAGCCCCGATCAGGTGGCCTATTTCGTGTGCGAGCGAGTAGGATGTCGCCGCGCAGCCCTGGTCTACGACCGCGAACGCCCGGTCTGCCGGGGCATGGATCTGGGCGGCAAGTCCGCAACCCTTTGGATCATCGACAATCAGAACCGCCACGTCAGCACGATATCGGTCCCGCAACTCATGGACTTCGTCCATGATCCCGTCCTTCTTGTCGGCGAACGCAAAGACGTGGTTGAAGTGGCTTCCGGTCTCGGCGTAATCCGTCGCATAGGTGTGAACGAGTTCAAGCTGGACGTTGCTCACGCCGGAATTGTGAAATGACTGGTTGGCTTCTTCGATGGCAAGCGCAACAAGATCCCGCTCGATGTCACTATAGAAGCGCGCCGCCGATTTGGTATAGGCGGCGATTACGGAAATTGCGATCTGAGGCCGGGCTGCCGCATTCCTAAAGTGCCCGCCGCTGATCGCGCCCGGTCCGATGCCCGCGAAGCGCTGATCTTGGCCACTGTCTTCCTGGTTCTGCGTCTCCCTTGGAGCTTTCCGTAACATGCTGGCATCGCCCTGCTCTACGAGCGGGTCCTTTTTCATGCCCATATCGCGCATCTGCTGGCTCGACATTGGAGCATGTTCGGGTGGCAGCCGTTTCGGTGCAAGCTCGATGATCGCATGCATCCCCTCGCCCAGGCTGCGAACGGAATAGATGTGTCCTCTGTAGGTCACGCTTCCACTGAGACGGCCGTCAACCCACCAGATCAGCGTGACGGGCTCGTCGGTTCCCTCAACAATGCCGTGCCAGGCGTAGCCTTCCCGCGTCTTGCGAATACTGGTGCGCACAGCCGTGACGGATAGCTGATCGCTGAGCTTCAGAACCAGCCGAGCCTTGGTCCTCTCGCCGGGGACCGCCATATCCTTCGTCAGGGCGTGCTCCAGGACCTCCGGCGATGGCAACGCCATAGCCGTCATACCCATGACGGGCGCCTGGCGCATGGTGTCGTTCATCATGTGTTTCTGACTGTCGGTCACCTCACTGCCCTTCGGCATCGGGGCGAAGGCGTGGTTCCAAGTCTCGCCCAGAACCGTAACGGTACCTCCATTCAGAGCCACCGCTTTCTTCAGCGCGTCGAGCAGCTCCGCCGGCACGCGCCACGTCTCGCTTCGCGTCATGGGCAGCTCTGCCGAATGCTCCGTTCCCGCGAGCCGCGTTAAAGCGTCGTAGCCCGAGCTGCCGTGCGGCGGCAGCCCCGTTAAAATGACGTCGACGGTCTCGTCCGCCCAGGCCGGCACGTGGACCATCATCGTACTGACAAGAATTGCCGCTCGCAGAGAGCGTGAAAGAACCCTTTTCATCATCGCGCACCACACAGCCGGACACCTCAAACGAAAGTGGGCTTCCTGGCTCGGAAAACCAGGAAGCCCTCGGGCGGCGCATCAAAATCGGAAATCAGCCGCCCGACTTCGACTTGGACTGCATGTCCGCGAGGATCTTGTCCCACACGCCATGTGGCGAGAAATCGTCACCAGCGGTGCAAGAGTTGTACGCGTCGAGAGACTTGCGAACGGCATCGGCCAATTCATACCCGCTCATCTTGTCGACGTAGATCGACATCTGGCCGAGAAACTTCTTGTAGCCGTTATCGCAATCGGCCTTCGCCGCGAAAGCGGGCGAAGCAGCGGCAACGAGCGTAGCGGCGAGAACTGCAAAAGTAAGGCGCTTCATGGGGGACTCCTGTTGTTTGGTTTGGCCGCGGCCCGTGGCCTTGCGGTTGTTGGAGAACCTAGCGAGGGGCCCCACGGCTTTGAAATGCCGTTGCGGTCTGGAATCGATAGCTGTCGGCTATCCACTTTATTGAAACCGGTAGCTTGCGCCGGCCCGCCACCGTCACGGCAATAGCCCTCGACTATGAAATCACAAGTCAATCGCTATTTCTGTTTCGGGACCACACGGCGTCACCATCCTAGGCAATCCAAAGCCACCAAAAAGGGATGACGAGCCATGACGATTAAAACTCTAAGACCCGCAACGCTTCCATCCACTTTCCTCGCGATCGCGATCAGCGTGCTTGCCATAGCGACTGCCGAGGCTGCGTCGTCGACCAACGGGATTGTGCGCGTGAAGAGCAGCTTCAGTGCCCACGAGACCATCGAACGGCTGAAGGCCGACATTGCAAAGAAGGGCATCACGTTCTTTGCCGCCATCGATCAGAACGAACTCGGCGCCAAAGCCGGAATCGCGATCAATCGCTCCACGCTGCTGCTGTTTGGCAATCCGTCCCTTGGCATCCAGTTTCTTGCATCCAACCCAGAGGCCGGGCTCGATTGGCCGGTCCGCTTGCTGGTCATCGAGGACAAAGACCATCAGGTCTGGGCCGTTTACAACGACTTCGGCTGGATCAAGCGGCGCCATCGCATCCGCGACCGCGATCCGCAATTCCAGATGGCGACGGAAGTGATCCGATCGATCACGTCCAGCGTGACCAAGTAGATCGGCAAATCGCGAGACGCGCCATGAACATTTTTTCCAACAGCCAGACACTGCCCTCCGCCGAACCGTTTGCCGAAACGCGAACGGGCGCCAACCGCATCGTGATCGTCTTTCAGGGCGGCGGTGCGCTCGGCGCCTACCAGGCCGGTGTCTATCACGCGCTCCATGACGCAGGCATCGAGCCGGATTGGATCGTCGGGACGTCGATCGGCGCCATCAACGGCGCCCTGATCGTCGGCAATAAACCTCCAAACAGGATCGCGGCGCTGGAAGAATTCTGGCGGCGCATGACACAAAAATCGTACTGGGGGCCATGGTCGCTGTGGCCAAAGCTGACCCAGTATGTGGCTTACGGCTCGACGATCGCATCCGGGCTGCCGAACTTCTTCAGTCCGAATCCACACGCGTTTTTAAGCCCGCACTTTCCTTTGGGTGCCGAGCGCGCAGGTTATTATTCAACCGCACCCCTCGCCGCAACGCTGTCGCAGTTGGTAGATCTCGACCTTCTGAACGCCAAAGCACCCCGACTTACCGTCGGGGCAGCTGAGGTTACGACAAGCCAGATGCACTATTTCGACAGTTCCGGGACAAGGCTCGGCATAGAGCATATTCTAGCTTCCGGAGCCCTTCCGCCGGCCTTCCCAGCCGTCCGCATTGATGGAAAACTGTACTGGGATGGTGGAATTTTATCAAACACACCGGCCGAGGTTGTATTCGACGATCATCCTCGGCACAACTCGCTCATCTTTGCGGTCCACATGTGGAACCCGGTCGGGCGCGAACCGGAAACGATGTGGGAGGTCCTCCACCGGCACAAGGATATTCAGTACTCGAGCCGTGTCGCCTCCCATATCCGCCGTCAGGCCGACATCCACCGCCTGCGCCGCGTCGTGCGCGAGTTGTCCGCCTTCGTTCCTGAACACCTGCAGGACCATGAGGACGTACGTGCCTTGACCGCATTCGGCTGCCCGACACGCATGCATGTCGTCCGGCTCCTGGCGCCGCCATTCGAAAACGATGATCACACCAAAGACGTGGACTTCTCCATGTCCGGCATCAGACGCCGCTGGGAAGCTGGCTATGAAAAAACAAAAAACGCTATTCAGCGAGCCCCTTGGCGGGAACATGAGAAGGACATGGAAGGAGTCTTTTTACACGAACTTCATGAAACAGACCTAGCGAGGATATCGACGAACCAGTGATAATGTAGAATGGGTCTTCCCACGTTCGAGCCGGCGAATCCACGAGTTGGCTATGAACTTGCCTGAACTTCTGCCGGTTTCATGGACACCATGGCAGAGAATTTCATGAGGCTGGCGGAGCATCAAGGATGCGCCGGAGTTTCATTCGAGATGACAAGACGAGGCAGTCCGGCTTGTGAGGGATCGGGCCCTCCGGTAGTTGCCAATTCCGGTCCCAGAGGATATTCGTCGCCCATGGGCTGGTCGGTTCGCTGACTGACAGGGTTACGAACCCCATCCGAGCAGCGCAAACCTTGCGTTGACCAGTTCGAATGCTCAAGAGGTCGTATGCTTCGCCGCGTTGGAGCTTGGCTGTTCGTCATTGCTTTGATGAGCGGGATTGCCGCAGGCCTGGGATACTACAAGTATTCGGAGATCACGGCCGGGATGGCCGCCGGCATGTCGCGGCCGGAACCCAGTGAAGTCGTCGCCACTGCGCCGGTGACAACGGCCGAATGGTCGCCCACCACACGGGCGATCGGAACGGTCGTGGCCATGCAGCAGCTTGATTTGCGCACCGAAATCGCGGGGCTTGTCTCCGAGCGCGGCTTTTCATCGGGCGATACGGTCCAGAAGGGGCAGTTGCTCATCCAGCTCGATGACAGGCAGGAGAAAGCTTCACTCGCAGCGGCTGAAGCCGAAGCCCGTCTTGCGCGCGCCAATCTCACGCGGCGCGAGGCGCTGCGCAATAGTCCCGCCTTTTCCGATCAGGAGTTCGACAAGTCGCGCGAGGACTTTGCGGCCGCGACGGCACGGGCTGAGAGCCTGAAGGTCATTATCGAGCGCAAGCGTATTCTAGCGCCGTTCAAGGCGCGCGTCGGCATCACCGACCTCCAGCCCGGCGCTTACCTCGATTCGGGCGCGTCGATCGTGCGTTTGCAAGGCGTCGATGACGACCTGTATGTCGATTTCGCGTTGCCACAGGAAAATGCTGCGTTGTTGCGCAGCGGTGACGACGTTTCCGTCATCTCGCTGGCGCTGACGGATGGACCGCGCCGGGTCAAAATCCTCGCCGCAGACGATAGTGTCGATCCTGAGAACCGGGCCGTGCGGTTCCGCGCACTCGGCACGGGGCTAGGCTCCGTTCTGCGCCCCGGGGCCTTCGTCGATGTTATTGCGAGAACGGCCGATCCGCAGCGCCGTCTCGTCGTGCCGTTGACCGCAGTTCGCCGCTCGCCCGCCGGGCAGCACGTGTTCGTCATCGAGACCAAGGACGGCCAGAGCCGGGCGCGGGAGCGCCGGATCGAAACTGGCGCCGTGATCGACGGCAACATCGTCGTCAGCAAAGGGCTTCAAGAAGGCGAATTGGTCGCAACAGCCGGATCCTTTAAGCTGCGCGAGGGACTTCTGGTGATGCTCGATGCGCCCGCCGGTGCGCCGGGTCCCGCGGCCATGAATTGACTGGGTCATCGCCATGAGACTGCTCGACGTCTTCGTTCGGCGGCCGGTGATCGCCATCGTGCTCAATCTGGCGATCGTGCTGATCGGGCTGCGCGCGGCATCGAACCTGCCCGTGCAGCAGTATCCGCGCATCGAAAGCTCGTCGATCGTGATCACCACGATCTATGTCGGCGCCTCGGCGGAAACAATCCGTGGGTTCGTGACCACACCAGTCGAACGTGCGGTATCGTCGCTGACGGGCATTGATTTCGTCGAGTCATCGAGTGTGCCCGGCCTCAGCACCGTCACCGTGAGGCTGAAACTCAACCAACCGAGTACCACGGCATTGGCCGAGGTCGGCAACCGGCTCGACCAGATCCGCAGTGAACTGCCCCTCGAAATAGAGTCGCCCGTCGTCGAGGTGCAGCGGGCCGACCGCCCCTACGCCACCTTCTACGTCAGCGTCACCTCGGATGCGATGAAGCCGTCCGAAGTCACCGACTTTCTCATCCGCAATGTCCAGCCGCGCCTTGCCACGATTGCGAACGTGCAGCGCGTCGGGCTTGAGGGTGCGCGTCCGGTGGCAATGCGGATCTGGCTCGATCCGGAGCGTCTCTCCGCCTTCGGTCTCAACGCCACCGACGTGGAGGCGGCGCTGCGGAGAAACAACTTTCTCGCAGCCGTCGGGCGCGCCAAGAGCAACGAAATCCAGGTTGATCTCCTCGCCGACACGGACTTGCGCAAGGCCGAAGAGTTCGAACAGCTGATTGTGCGCGAAAACAGAGATCGCGTCGTACGGATCAGCGATCTCGGCCGGGTGGAACTCGGTGCCGAAGAAGAGACTTCCAACGTCCGTCACAATGGCAAGGACGCAGTTTATCTGTCCGTTTGGCCGCTGCCTGGCACGAACGAGATTTCGGTCGCGCGGGAGTTGCGCCGCCAGATCCAGGACATCGCGCCCACGCTGCCGCCGGGAATGGAGATCGCGATGGCGTATGACGGCGCCGTCTACATGGAGAACTCGATCAAGGAGATCCTGACGACGTTCGCCGAAACGGTGGCCATCGTCGGTGTCATCGTCTTCCTGTTCCTGGGCTCGTGGCGAAGCGCCCTGGTGCCGCTCGTGACCATCCCAATCTCACTCATCGGCGCCACCGCGGCGATGATGGCGATGGGCTTCTCGATCAATCTGCTGACGCTGCTGGCGATCGTGCTGTCGGTCGGTCTCGTTGTCGACGACGCGATCGTGGTGGTCGAGAACGTGGCCCGCTACATGCGCGATGGACTGACCCGCACCCAAGCCGCCCTCGCCAGTTCGCGGCAGTTGTTCGGGCCCATCGTTGCGATGACCATCACGCTCGCCGCCGTGTATGCGCCGATCGGGCTACTGACAGGTCTGACCGGGGTCCTGTTCAAGGAATTCGCCTTCACACTGGCCGTTGCCGTGATCATGTCGGGGATCGTGGCTATCACGCTGTCTCCGATCATGAGCGCCTACACGGTGCCGGGGGGCGGGCACGAGAACCGGTACACTCTCTTCATCAACCGGCAGATGGACCGGCTGGCCGCCGGCTATGGACGGCTGCTCGACATCACCCTCGATCTCAGGGGCCAATTGCTGACGTTTGCCGCCTTCGTAGCCGTGCTCGGCGTGCCGCTGTACATGTTTTCCGGCAAGGAATTGGCACCCGTCGAAGACGAAGGCTTCGTGCTGCTGATCGTCAATTCCGCACCGGACGCCTCGCTCGCCTACACGTCGGGCAACATGGACAAAGTCTATGCGGTCGGAAAGACGCTGCCGGAATTCGAGGCGATGTTCGAGATCGTTTTCCCGTCAACAGGTTTTGGCGGCTTTCTATTCAAGAACTGGCACGACCGCACACGCAGTTCTCATGAAGTCCAGCCGGAGATTTTCGGTGGCACCTCGCAGATCAAGGAGCTGCAGATTTTTCCAATCCTGCCGCCACCATTGCCGGGTGCGGGCAATTTCGATGTCGAATTGGTGCTCAAAGGCCCAGGCACGCCGGAGCAGATGGAAGACTACGCGAAGCGTCTTGTCGGGGCGGCATTCGCGAGCGGCAATTTCATGTTCGCCGACACCGACCTCAAGATCGACCTGCCGCAGGTGCGGGTGGCAATCGACCGTCAGCGCGTGGCGGATCTGGGTCTCGACCTTGCCGACGTCGGTCGGCAGCTCGGATTTCTGATTTCAGGTAATTTCGTGAATCGCTTCACCCGCGACGGCCGCGCCTACAAGGTGATACCGCAGGTCGAACAGGCAGCGCGCGAGGCGGCAGCCGCGCTGCTCGATTACAAAGTTCGCACGCGTGCGGGCCAGCAGGTGCCGATTTCGTCATTCGCCACACTGGAGACCACGTCGGCGCCGCGAACGCTGGCACGCTTCCAGCAGGCGGATAGCTTCCGTGTCTATGGCGGCGTGCTGCCGGGTGTAACTAAAGCGGCTGGGCTCGATGCGCTCGAGGCTGCGGCGCGCGAGATCCTGCCGCCCGGCTTCACGGTCGACTACGCTGGCGAGTCCAGGCAGATCCAGCAGGAGGGAACGACACTCGCCGGAACATTGGGCTTCTCGGTGCTGCTCATCTATCTCGTGCTCGCTGCCCAGTTCGGAAGTTTCCGCGACCCGCTCGTCGTACTTCTTGGCTCCGTCCCGCTCGCCCTGTCGGCGGCGCTCGTCTTCACGTTCTTCGGCTTCACGACGATCAATATCTACAGCCAGATCGGGCTGATCACGCTCGTGGGGCTGATCGCGAAGAACGCGATCCTGATCGTTTCATTCGCCAACGAATTGCAGACAATGGGGCATACCAAGCTCTTGGCCATTCGCGAAGCCTCCATGACGCGGCTGAGACCCATTCTCATGACCACGGCTGCGACCGTGTTCGGACATCTGCCGCTCGTATTCGTCACCGGCGCGGGAGCGGAAGCGCGCAACAGCATCGGCATCATGCTCGTCAGTGGCATGGCGATCGGAACGCTCTTCACGCTGCTCATCCTGCCGGTGATCTACCTGGTGCTAGCCGCCGAACATCGCCCGCTCGAAGCAGAGGAAGACATCGACATGTCGACCGTAAAGCCGGCGGTAGCGTGAACCTGCCAATCGGCCGCAAATATCCATCCAACTCATGCTGGGAGATAGCGTTAAGGGATGGCGCTGAGCGGACCCGGGACGGCCCCGTCTGCTGGGACCGGCCTCAAAACCAAATTCACAATTCACTTTGAATTCGCAGTGGAGCACGTTGGGGCGCGGTTCAAGCCGCACTCCGCTACTGCTCGCGGAACGTATGCGCGATCCGGTCGGCCAGCGGCTTGACCAGATAATTCAACACCGTCCGATCCTGCCCCTTGATCAGCAATTCGACCGGCATGCCTGGCACCAGCCGCGCCGGCAACTGACGCTCCACTTCCGGCTCCAGCCGCACCGTGATCGCATAGTACGGCGGCGAATTCGGCCCGTCCGAGCGCACGTCCGGCGCGATTGCCGTCACCGACCCTTCCACCTCCGGCGTCTTTGTCTGATCGAGCGCCACCAGCCGGACGCCCGCCTGCTGTCCCACCGCCACTTGATCGACGTACGCCGGATCGAGCCGGCCTTCGAACAGGAGTTCGTCCTCCTGCGGCACGATCTCCATAATCACATCGCCCGGCGCCACGACACCGCCCACCGTATGCGCCGTCAACTTGTGCACGACGCCTGCCTGCGGCGCGACGATCGTCATCCGGCTAAGACGCGCCGACAGGGCGATGTCTTTCTCGCGCGACTCCGCCAGCTGAGCATCGACGTCGCGCAACTCAGCCAGCGTCTCGGACAAAAACTGCTGCCGGTGCTCCGCGATCTGCAGCTTGATCTCCGACACCTGAACATTGGTCTTGGCGATCTCCGCCTGATGCTGGCTGTGTTCCCCCGCAAGGCGCGCCGCCTCCCGCCGCACGGATGCAATCTTCGTTTTTGCCACCAACTGCTGCGCCTCAAGCTCCTCCAGACCGTTCAGTTCATCCTCGATCAGCGCCATCTGCCGCGCCAGCGACGTCTGCTGCGCCTGAAGTCCGATTGTCACCTGCTGCAACTGCGCGATCCGCTCGTTGAGCTGGTTTTCCCGCCCGGTTCGCGCCTCCCGCCGCGCGGTGAATATGCGCGCCTGATCGTCCCAGATTTCGCGCACATCGAGACCACCGCTTGCCAGCACCGCCTCGGACGGCGGCGGAGCCTCAAGCGCGCCGTCAATCTCGGCCTTCAAGCGCTTCCGCAGCGCATTGTACTCGTCGATCTTGCGGCGAATGATCTCCAGGTTCGCTGTCGCCTCGGTATCGTCGAGTTGCACCAGAATGGCGCCCACCTGAACCGCATCGCCATTGCGGACCTGGAGCGTCGAGACGATCCCGCCTTCCAGATGCTGAACCTTTTTAGGATGCCCTGCGACAGCCACCACCGCCGGTGCGATCACAGCCGACGAAATGGAAGCCATCGTCGAGAAACTTGCCACGCCCGAAAGCAGCAGCCCAACGACCAGTGTCCCGGCCCACGTTTGACGCCGCATGGCGCGGGCCAGCACGTCTTGTTCGGTCGGCTCTGGCCTTCTCATTCGCCCACCACGCTCAACGCCGGTGATCCGGCCCGCTCGGCCGCACCAGCCATCCCGAGTTTAGCCAGCATCTCCGCCTTGGGACCGCACGCGACCTGACGGCCGTCGCGCACATAAAGCAGAAGGTTCATGGTTTTGATAGCGCTCGGCCGGTGCGCAACGACGATCACGATCGCCCCGGCCTCCCGCACCTCCAACAGAGTTGCGTTGAGCGCCGCTTCGCCATCCGCATCCAGGTTCGCATTCGGCTCGTCCAGGACGATCAGAACCGGATCGCCATAAAGTGCACGCGCCAGTGCCAGCCGTTGCTTTTGGCCGCCCGACAACTCAATGCCGCCGGCCCCGATGCGGGTGTTGTATCCGTCGGGCAATTGCAGAATGAGTTCGTGAACGTTGGCACGCTTGGCGGCACGGATCACGGCCTGCGGATCCGGCTGGCGATCGAACCGCGCGATGTTGTCCTCGATTGTGCCGCCGAGGAGCATCACCTCCTGCGGCAGGTAGCCCACGTAGCGGCCGAACTCCTCCGCCGGCCACTGGCCGATTTCTGCCTTGTCGAGCCGGATTGTTCCCGTCACCTGCGGCCAGATTCCCGTGAGCGTCCGCACAAGAGTCGATTTTCCAGCTCCCGTCGGCCCGACGATTCCCAAGCCATCGCCCGGCTTCAGTTCGAAATTGAGTTGCGACAGGAGAGCCTTTACGGCCCGCGGCGGCGCCACGGCAACGCCCTCGACTTTCAAATGAGCCGCCGGCTTGGGCAAGCGCATCGGCGCGCCCGCCTCCGCATGGGGTATCAACATCTTCCGCAACCGCGCCTTCGCCTGCCGGTAACTGAGGTAGGTGCGCCAATGTGCGATGGCCTGCTCTACGGGCGCCAGAGCCCGCGCGGCAATCACAGATGCGGCGATCATTGCGCCGGCCGTCATGTCTCCCTGCAGCACGAGATAGGCGCCCAAACCTAAAACCGCGGATTGAAGCGCCATGCGCAATGTCTTGGATGCCGACGAGAAAATGCCGGCCCGGTTGGCGGCGCGCCGCTGCTGCGAGACAGCCTGCTTGTGCCGGTCCTCCCACAGATCCGCGTAAGTCTTCTTCATGCCGAGCGCGTGCAGAACATCGCTAGCCGCCAGAGCCTGCTCGGCAATCTGGTTCGCCTCGACCTGGGCTGCATAGGCGGTCTGGCTGCCGGACTTCACCACCAACTCGTTCAAGAGCGCGATGCCGATCAGAATGACCATGCCACCGAGCGTCAACACCGCCAGCCACGGATGAATGAGGTAGGTGACCGCCAGAAACAGGGGGGCCCAAGGCAGATCGAACAGCCCGAAAGGCGCCTGTCCGGTATGAAACTGGCGCACCATATCCAGGTCGCGGATCGGCTGTGTTCCCGCTTCGCTGGTGCGGCGCACGGCGTTGTCGATGAGACGGGCAAAGACGCCACGACGCAAATCCCGCTCCACAGCGCTGCCGACGCTCACGATCAGACGCGACCGGATGTGTTCCAGAAGCCCCGAAATGACATACAGTCCAAGAATGAGAACACTCAGAGCCACCAGCGTCGGCACACTCCGGCTGGTCAGCACCCGGTCGTAAACCTGCATCATGTAGAGCGGCCCGCTCAGCATGAGAAGATTGACGAGTGAACTGAATACACCGGCTGCGACGAAGGCAGACCGGCAACGCCGGAACGCCAAATCAAGCGGATGCGGTTCCAAGCGGCCGGGCTTCGCGTTTCGCATCAAAATCTCACGTCCCGCCAAACCGGCGCAAGGCCGGTTGGCCGCCCGTCTAAGTCCCTGGCAAGCGCCACCTACTGAGGATCGAGCGTACGGACGGCAATCTTCCCGTCACCTGCCGGCGAGGCGACCCGGATCGCACGAATGGTGGGATCGGTGGCGCGCAGACGCGTCACCATCTGCGGCACAAGACGCAAATCGCCTGCGGCATCCGTGAGCCAAACGATATCGCCGCTCCTCCATTCGCCGGATGCAAGCTCGATCTTCGCCGACTGGGCGGCAGCAAGCCGCTGATCGACGGCGTCGGAAACCCGCGCCCAGATGAGAACCGCGACCGGGGGCGACCCGGCACCCTCCTCGCTCGGACGCCCGGCCAGCACATATTGACCCAGCATGATCGGGGCGATGAGACCGCGCTTGATATCGGCAATGGTCATCGACTGATGCGGCTGCGACCGCGTAAGGAGCCCGACAATTTGTCCCAGCACACGCATACGCTCATTGCCAAGCGCAGCGAGGAGTTGCGGCGACGGCTCTGCCGCTGCCGCACCCTGATCAGCGAGCGCTCCCATCGATCCAACCATGAACGATCCCAATCCCACATGACACCACAATGCGCGGAATGGATATCCGCGCTCTGTGAAACATTGGCGACAACCATGCGCGCCAGTCCCGTGTGCGACGATGGCGTAACAATCATATGACCGCCGTTCGTGACTTGGACTCACCAACCCCTCGCACCGTCACATACCCATTAGGCAGAACCGATACGACGCCCGCTGGTTCAAGTTGGCTTGCACTCCAAACGAGTGCGGCACCGCATCTGGAGGGAATTCATGTCGTTGACGACAACGCCGACCGAAGCACTGTCCGCAAACCTGCTCGGCACCATCGGTTTCGGGGGCGAGGCCAATGCTGAGATCACCGCATTCGATCCGGTCAGCCAGCGGCTGTTCGTCACCAGCGGCGAAGGCATCCGCATCGTCGACTTCAGCAATCCGGCTTTGCCTGTGCTGATTGGCCAAGGCCCGGTCGACCTGGTTGCCCTGGGCGGCATCTCCAACAACGTATCGAGCGTGGCCATCAAGAACGGCATCGTCGCGTTGTCGCTGATCAACACCGACAAAGTGCTGCCCGGCGAAGTCCTGTTCCTCGATGCGGCGACAGGGACCTACCTCAACAAGGTGACGGTCGGCGCCAATCCGGACATGGTCACGTTCACGCCGGATGGCTTGAAGGTCCTGGTCGCCAATGAAGGCGAACTGAAAGAAGATGATCCGACCGATGCCGAAGGCTCCGTCAGCATCATCGACCTCGCCTCTGGCGTCGCCGCGGCATCGGTGACCACCGCCGGCTTCAGTGCATTCAATGGCCAGGAAGCCGCTCTGCGCGCTGCCGATGTCCGCATTGCCGCTGGCAAATCCGCCTCGCAGGACTTCGAACCCGAATACATCTCCATCACGCCCGACGGCTCAAAGGCCTACGTCACGCTGCAGGAAAACAACGCCATCGCGATCCTGGATATCGCAACTGGCACATTCGAAGACGTCGTCGGCCTTGGACTGAAAGATTTTAGCCCCCTTCTTGCTGACTTCTCCGATCGCGATGGCCCGGGCAGCACGACAGCGATCAACCTGAAAACGGGTCAGCCGGTATTCAGCCTCTACATGCCCGACGCCATCGGAACCTATCAGGCTGGCGGCCAGAACTTCTTCGTCATTGCCAACGAAGGCGATGACCGCGACGACTTCCTGGCATCGGCAGAAACCGTGCGCGTCGGCTCCAGCGGTTTCGATCTCGACGACAGCGTCTTCGGCGCCGATGAGGCCATACTCAAGCAAAACGCCAACTTGGGCCGCCTCACGGTCTTCCGTGCCGACAGCGACGCGGATGGCGTCAACGGCGCTGAAAAGCTGGTCATGCTCGGCGCCCGTTCGTTCTCGATCCTGGATGCGAACGGCCAGATCGTTTTCGACTCGGCGGACATCATCGAGCGAATCGCTGCCGACGCCGGCGTGCCCTACTTTGACGACGGGCGTTCGGACAATAAGGGACCGGAGCCCGAGGGTATTGCCATCGGCACCATTGGGTCGCGCACCTACGCCTTTGTCGGCCTGGAACGCTCCAATGCAACCGTGATCTTCGACGTCACCAATCCCGGTGCCGTCACGTACACCACGATCGCCGAGAACCTGCAATTCAACCAACTCACCGGCGAGATCACCGGTGGCGACATAAGCCCCGAAGGCCTGCTTTTCATTCCGGCGGCCGAGAGCCCCTCGGGCACGGACCTGCTCGTGGTCTCCAACGAGGTTTCCTCCACTGTCACCACCTACGAACTGTCCACGCCCATCGCATTCACCTTGCAGCTTCTGCATTTTTCGGATGGAGAGGCCGGCTTGCTGGCGTCTGAGACGGCTCCGTTGCTGGCGGCGCTGGTCGACGGCTTCGACGACGATTACGCCAACACGCTGATCCTGGCGGGCGGCGACAATTTCCTGCCGGGTCCGTTCCTCGCAGCCGGCACCGATGCGACGGTTGCCGCCACCCACAATAAGGGCAATAACCCGGGCGCGGCCGACATCGAAATACACAACCGGATCGGCGTCGAGGCTTCGACGGTCGGCAACCATGAGTTCGATCTGGGCACGAACGCCTTCTCCGACGTGATCAACGATGCGGCGTTCCCCTACCTGTCGGCGAACCTTGACTTCTCGGCCGACGGCGGGATCTCGGCGCGCTATCAAGAGACGGTTGGCGTCGGCGGCCTTGAGAACGTGGTGGACCTCGCCCGCAAGATTGTTCCGTCGGCGGTTGTCGAAAAGGGCGGTGAACAGATCGGCCTCGTCGGCGTGACGACACAGATCCTCGAGTCGATCTCCTCGACGGGCAATGTCGAAGTGAAGGGCTTTGCCGGCGATGGCCTTGAGGCCAACGACGTCGCCCAGCTCGCAGCACTTCTCCAGCCCGTAATCGACGACCTCCGCAACCAGGGCGTCAACAAAATCGTCCTGATGGCTCACCTTCAGCAGATCCAGTTCGAGCAAGCGCTCGCGCCGCTGCTCGAAGGCGTGGACATCATCCTGGCAGCCGGGTCCAACACGCGTCTTGGCGACGAGAACGATGAAGCCGTCGCCTTCCCGGGTCACGCGGCCGACTTCGCGAATACCTACCCGATCGTGACCGCCGGCCTCGATGGAAAGCCGACCCTGATCGTCAACACGGACAACGAGTATACCTACCTCGGTCGCCTCGTCGTCGATTTCGACTCCAACGGCGAGATCCTCGTCGATCTGCTCGACACCTCGGTGAACGGCGCCTACGCGTCCACGGTCGACAATGTCGCTAAGGCGTGGGGGCTCGATCCAGAATCCATCGTCAGCATCGAAGACCTCGAGACGACGGCCTTCGCCGAAGGCACCAAGGGCGACAGCGTCAAGGACATCACCGATGCCTTGCAGAACGTGATTGAAGCCAAGGACGGCACCGTCCTCGGCTTTACGAACGTCTACCTGGAAGGCGAACGCAACCTCGTCCGCAATCAGGAGACCAACCTCGGCAATATCACCGCGGATGCCAATGCGGCGGCCCTCAAGAGCGCTCTGGGGGACGACGATATCTTTGTCGTGTCGCTGAAGAACGGTGGCGGAATACGTGCCCAGATCGGGTCGGTCGACGTTGTGACGGGCGACAAGAACCCGCCACTGGCCAACCCCAGCGCGGGCAAGCCTGAGGGCGGCGTCTCGCTGCTTGATGTGGAGAACTCGCTGCGGTTCAACAACGGGCTGATGGCGTTCGACACCACGGCCCAGGGTCTTAAGGCCATCCTGGAACACGGTGTTGCGGTGCTTGGCAACCAGGGTCGCTTTCCGCAGATTGGCGGCGTGTCGTTTGCCTACGATCCCGATCTGCCGGCAGGCAACCGCATAACGACCATTGGTCTCATCGATGAGGACGGTAACCTGCTCGCCCGCATCTACGAGGACGGGTCGTTTGTCGCCGGTCTGCCTGCGACGATCACGGTCGTCACGCTGAACTTCCTGGCCAACGGCGGTGACGGCTATCCGGTCAAGGCCAACGCCGAAAACTTCCGCTTCCTGCTGAACGACGGCACGCTGTCGGCTCCGGTCGATGAAGCGCTGAATTTCACGGCCAACGGCGTCGTTCCGGCCAATATCCTCGGCGAACAGCAGGCTCTGGCCGAGTTTCTGTTGGCCAATCACGCCACGCCGGAGACGGCGTACGATCAGGCCGACACGGCGATCTCGCTCGATACCCGGATCCAGAACCTCGACTTCAGGTCCGACACGGTGCTTGAAGGCCAGGTGATCGACGGTGGCGCAGGCAGGGATAACCTTACCGGAACGATCGGCGACGACATCATCAGCGGCGGGGCCGGTGATGACACGGCTTCCGGTGGAATTGGCAATGACGAAATTTTTGGCGGAACCGGCAAAGACCGGCTTTTCGGAGACACTGGCGACGACACGATCTCTGCCGGTGACGACGATGATACCGTTGATGGTGGCACTGGCGATGATTGGATCGACGGTGGCGCCGGCAAGGACCGCATATTCGGCGGGCTTGGCGACGATGAGTTGAACGGCGGCTCCGGAAATGACGACATCCAAGGCGGCGACGGCGACGACTCCCTCAATGGTGGCGACGGCAACGACACGTTGTCCGGCGGCAATGGCAACGATCTGTTCTTCGCTGAAGCCGGGAATGACACTTACTCAGGCGGGGCCGGCATCGACACGCTCGATTTCAGCCTCGCAGAGAGCGGCTTGACCCTGGATCTAGCCCGTGGTCGCGCATCGTCGAGCATGACAGGAAGCGATCGCGTATCGGGCATCGAAAACGTCATCGGCACATCGTTCGGTGACGTGCTGCTCGGCAATCAGGATGCCAATCGCCTTGAAGGTGGCGACGGGAACGACACGCTATCCGGCGGGCGCGGACTTGACGTACTCTTTGGCGGGGACGGCGAGGACACGTTCCTCTTCGACGGCAAACCTAGCTCAGCGGATGCCGATGAGATCGTCGACTTCGAGGTTGGCTTAGACACAATTGCCTTGTCTCGCCGCGACTTCGGCAAGCTCGGTCCGATTGGCGAACTTGACATGGACGCATTCACGACCGGTCAAGCCGCGACATCGCTTGCCCACCGCATCATCTTCGACGATGCGACCGGTGAACTGTTCTACGACCGCGACGGGACCGGTGCAGGCGCCGCAGTCAAGTTTGCGGTCCTTGAGCCGGCCCTGGAGCTGTCGCATACCGACTTCACCATCGTCGCCTAGTAGTCTTCAAAAAGTAGCAATGCCCGCTCACCTCCCAGGTGGGCGGGCATTCTCTATTTGAACGGTTCGCCGCCGGTCTGCACACGGTCTGAGTTGCGACGAGAGGTCAGCGTGACAGCAACCAGCCGGTTCATCAGCCATCATAGTGGCGTCGGCCGCGTCTGATCGGCAGCCTCGAAATGCGCCATCTGATCGGCATGGGCTTTGCGGAAGGCAGGCCGGTCTGTGATGCGTTTGATGTAGGCTTCGGTTGCAGGTCGCTCGCCGAAGGCACGAACGAGGCCGATACGCAGCACATCCGTCATAAGCAGATCAGCGACGGTAAATCTGTTGGCTGCGAGCCACTGCCGTTCGCTTAGCACTCTCTCCATGTGTGCAAGCCGCTGGGTCATCCAGCCTGTGAGCCCGTTATCGGCCTGACCGGTAATGGTCAGGAACCACCACGGCACCGTGACCATCTCAATCGAGTTGAGCGCGGCTATCACCCATTGCTGGGTCTCCGCTTCGCCAGCGGCATCGCGCGGCATCAACAATTCGCTGCGTCGGGCAAGGTGCAGCAGGCATGCACCGCTCTCGAACATGCTGACATCGCCATCCGTCAGATAAGGCACCTGGCCGAACGGCTGGCGGTCGAGATGGTTGGTCGCCCGGCTGTCGAACGGCACCGTGCGAACGTCATAGGATAAGCCGGCTTCCTCGGCCGCCCAGCGCAGACGCAGGTCACGCACGAAACCGCGAGGCGCATCGCCTGCAGGAACCCAATCCAAGGTCCAGATGATGAGTTTGTCGCTCATGGCTTCCGTGTCGTACCCGTCGTTGCCGCCCATTCCGCAAGTCCGCTCCGGCTCGAAGGCGGCCGGTAAACTTGCCCCGGTCACACGGTGATCGAGATTGGTGGCGC
>CAYWIF010000019.1:0-12016 GCA_964458265.1 uncultured Hyphomicrobium sp.
ATGAGTTGGATGTGGAGAAGCCCGGTCGAGAGACCGGGCTTTTTTTGTGGGGGGGCGCTTCTATACAGAAACGGAGTCGGCAAATATTTCAGCCCCGGTCCCCGGGCACATTGGCTTTCCAAAGCTATGCGGACACTTCGGTTGGTAGCTAGAAGTCACTGAATGCTACTGAGCGTCACGGCGGGGCTTCGCGCCAAGGAGATCGCCCAGCTCGCCTGGGATCGCGTAGATATCGACGACGGTACACTTCTTCTGACGGAAACCAAGGGCGACTGGCCGCGCGTTGTGCCGAGCCATCCCGATCTCAAGGCGGCGCTAATGGCCAACGCGAAATATTGTGCCTTTTTTTTGCTTTTTTCATGGGACGGCATCACCCGGCGATCGCATTGAAGTCGGAAAACTAGTGTGGGCATATAGTCCCGTTTTTTCGGCTGTAACTTATGCACCACCACGCTGACTTGGGAAACCAAGCAGCGCGGTGAGTGCCTGATGGCCTTCAGGATGCTTCAGCATGATAATCAGCTACACTCGTAACTTTATATTCCTCAAAACACAGAAGACAGGTGGCTCTAGCATTGAAATAGCACTTTCCGGATTGTGCGGAGCCGACGACGTTCTAACGCACCTACCTGCGGATGAGGAAGCAATTCGGTTATTGGCCGGACGCGGAATGCAGAATGTAGAAGTTCCCAGGCAATACCAGCCATGGTGGACTCGAATTATTCGCCCCCGATCAGGCCGTTTAGCCAGGGGGCGAAGCCGGTATACGAGCCATATGGATGCGAAGACACTCCGGTCCCGCATGGATCCGGACCTTTTCGATTCGCTAACGAAAGCGACGATCGTTCGCAATCCTTGGGATCGAGAAGTTTCCCTCTACTACTGGCACACGCGCGGCACACAGAGGCCTTCGGATTTTTCCGATTTCGTTGGCCGCTGGGAGCGCAAACCCGAGCGGAAAACCTTCGATATTTATTCTATTGATGGCCGCGTGATCGCAACGAGTATCTGGCGATACGAACGACTTAGCCATCACTATGAGGATTTTGTAAGGTCACTCGGCGTAGAAAACGTCCCGGCGCTCCCCTCGGCCAAGGGTGCCATTCGGCCGAAGAATGCAAAGGTCTACCAAGCCATGTACGACGCCACGACACGAAGCATTGTGGCCCGCCGATACGCTCGGGAGATTGAAATGTTTGGATATCAATTTGAGTGAAAGAATGAACTGATGTTTAGCGTCGGGCGTGCCCAGTAGTCGAGTAGCCCGCGATGCAGCAGCACCTAGCCGCCGGTCCACTGTCCTACTTTCTAAACGCCTTCATGTTCATCGGTTAGGAGCAGATGGATCGGCGCCTTTCCCTAGCGCTTTGACATCTGAAGAAACTAGCTCGACCCGGTTGATCAAGGATCACGATTGGGCTGGCGCGTTGTCGCCTTGGCGATGGCCGAACTTACTAGGGCTTCCAAACGTTGGGAGCCGAGACTATTGAGGTGGTTGTCGTCGCGGTATAGGGGCAGGCCGTCCGCGATCGTGGCACAAGTCGCCGTATCACAAAGGTCATCGCTCGGCGCGAGCACGAGAACGCCATTAATTGTTTTTACCTGGTCCAGCACGGTGATCACCGCTGCCTGCTCGCGATTAAAGCGAGCGACGTTGTCGTCGAGCCGAACGGTGCCGAGACCCATCTTTTCTTTGATCATGGCCGAGGGCAAATCGATGCCGGGCTCCGGAATCGGTCCGATAACGATGATCCGGACACCCCGCCCCGAGAGGTCTTGGATGGTCGAGAGGAGTGATTGTCGGAACAGATCGACTTGCTTTCCGCCCAATGGACCTTCGCCAGCATAGTTCTTCCAGCGCGCCACCAGTATGACGGCGTCGATAGACTTGCTGGCGGAGAGTGCGTCGAGCACCACCCGCCTGTTGTCGGTGCATTTGCGTTTGTGCAGCGCCGGGTGATCGGCTTCGACCAGGAGCGGTGCGCAGCCGCCGCGGGTAACGATCAGGCCAGTCGTGCCCGCCACCTGTGCCGCCCGGTCGAACTCGCCGTAAAGGCTGCCGGCGTGCGAGTCGCCCCAGACAAGGAAGCGGGGTGGCCCGTCGACACCCAATCCGCAGGCCCGCTTTCCGGCCGGTATGCCCTCGACCCGCTTGCACGCGCGCTTCTCGCGCGCGATTTCGGTCACCCGGCGGTCGAATACCTGGGTCTCGGCGCTCAACCGGTGCTTGAGCCCGTCTGTGTGGATGACGAGCAGGCAGAGTGCCGACAGCGTGACTCCCAGGGCCAGCGCGCCACCGAAGACGCGGGCCCGCGTGAAGACCACCCGGACGGTCCGCACCGGCTGCTCGATGGCATAGTAGGACAGAACCGAGACGGCAGCCGCCAGGGCGACGAGAAGCGCCCGCTGGCCGCCGCCGAGCGGTTCCGGGGAGGCATACTGGCCGAAGACGAGTATCGGCCAGTGCCAGAGGTAGAGCGAATATGAAATTCGCCCGAGAAAGGTGAAAGGCGCGCTGGACAAGAGGGTGCCCACGATCGTGGCTGCGAAGGGCGCCGCACTCCCGCCGTGAATAATGAGAGCCGCACCAAGGCAGGGCAGTAGGGCCGCCGGTCCGGGAAACGATACGTTAGCATCGTAAACGAGAAACGCCAGCGCGCAGGCGCCCAAGCCCGCGAGGGTGGCGACTTCACGCAATCCTCGCGACGCTAGGACGGGCGCGCATTTCAGTGCCAGCGCCATACCGATCATCAGCTCGAACGCGCGCGTCTGGAGAAGGTAGAAGGCCCTATCCGGATCGCGGTCCGTCAGGTAGATCGACAGGCCGATGGCGGCGGCGAGAAGGGCGAGGAAAGCGCCTCTGCGCAGGGATTCTGGCACTTTGACCAGGAGCATCAAGAACAGCGGCGCCAAGACATAGAACTGCTCCTCCACGCCGAGCGACCAGGTGTGCAGCAGGGGCAGCGTCTCAGCCGCCGGCATGAAGTATCCTGCTTCCGAGGCGAGCCAGATGTTGGAGTGGAACCACAGACTCGCGAAGGCCGTTTTGGCGAGCGTGACGAAGTCCTTCGGTGTCATCAAGATGTAGCCGGCGATCAGGCTGGAAGCTACGACGGCGGCGAGTGCCGGAATGATCCGCCGCACGCGCCGCTCATAGAAGTCGGTGAGCGTGAAGCGGGAAGCCTCGAGGTCGGCGACGACGAGCGACGTGATGAGGTAGCCCGAGATCACGAAGAATATATCGACTCCGACAAAACCGCCGGGCAGCCATGGAACCTTCGCATGGTACAGGACGACGGAGGCGACGGCCACGGCCCGAAGCCCGTCGATGTCGGGTCGATAGCTCTTTTCTGCCAGCACGAACTTCACCAACACTTCGGTCCAACGCCGTACTAGCCCAATGGCCGGGGGCTTATCAATGCGCATCCCCAGGTGGCAGGAGTTCCCATTGCAGCTGTTCCGGCCCCTCTGCGTTCGGCCGTTGATGGCCGATCGCCGAAGTCGACCTGACTGTCGGCATCGAGCGTACTTCTGCCGTGGCCATGGATGCCTGATAAGTGGGCCTTTTCCATCGGACTTCTTCCGCTATCTCTGCAAAGCTGACGTTGATAGCGGGGAACTACGCAGTCGGCTTGTAATCCACAAACAGAAAAGGCCCGGTCTTGCGACCGGGCCTCTGTTTTTGCCGAGACGCGCGGGCTTAGAAGAAGCCGAGGGCGTTGGGGCTGTAGCTGACCAGCATGTTCTTGGTCTGCTGGTAGTGGTCGAGCATCATCTTGTGCGTCTCGCGGCCGATGCCGGACTGCTTGTAGCCACCGAACGCGGCGTGGGCCGGGTAGAGGTGGTAGCAGTTCGTCCACACGCGGCCGGCCTGGATGGCGCGTCCGAAGCGGTAGGCGCGGGTGCCGTTGCGCGTCCAGACGCCTGCGCCGAGGCCGTAGAGCGTGTCGTTGGCGATCGCGAGGGCCTCGTCGTCGTCCTTGAAGGTGGTGACGGAGACGACGGGTCCGAAGATCTCTTCCTGGAAGATGCGCATCTTGTTGTGGCCGGCCATGATCGTCGGCTTGACGTAGAAGCCTTCGTTCAGTTCGCCTTCGAGGCGGTTGCGCTCGCCGCCCGTGAGGCACTTGGCGCCTTCCTGCTTGCCGATGTCGATGTAGGAGAGGATCTTCTCCATCTGGTCGTTGGAGGCCTGCGCGCCGATCATCGTGGAGGGATCGAGCGGGTGGCCGGCCTTAATCGCGTTCACGCGCTTGACGGCGCGCTCCATGAAGCGGTCGTAGATCGATTCATGGACGAGGGCGCGCGAGGGGCAGGTGCAGACCTCGCCCTGGTTGAGGGCGAACATCGCGAAGCCTTCGAGGCACTTGTCGAAGTAGGCATCGTCTGCGTCGGCGACGTCGGCAAAGAAGATGTTGGGCGACTTGCCGCCGAGTTCGAGCGTGCAGGGGATGATGTTTTCAGAGGCGTACTGCATGATGAGGCGGCCGGTGGTCGTCTCGCCGGTGAACGCGATCTTGGCGATGCGCTTGTTCTGGGCGAGCGGCTTGCCGGCTTCGACGCCGAAGCCGTTGACGACGTTGAGGACGCCGGGGGGCAGGATGTCGCCGATCAGGTCCATGAGGACCATGATGCTCATCGGCGTCTGTTCGGCCGGCTTCAGGACGACGCAGTTGCCGGCGGCGAGCGCGGGGGCGAGCTTCCAGCAGGCCATGAGCAGCGGGAAGTTCCAGGGGATGATCTGGCCGACGACGCCGAGCGGTTCATGGAAGTGGTAGGCGACCGTGTCGTGGTCGATTTCGGCGATCGAGCCTTCCTGGGCGCGGACGCAGCCGGCGAAGTAGCGGAAGTGGTCGATGGCGAGGGGCACGTCGGCGGCGGTGGTCTCGCGGATCGGCTTGCCGTTGTCGAGGGTTTCGGCGAGCGCGAGGAGCTTCAGGTTTTGCTCCATGCGGTCGGCGATCTTGAGCAGGAGGCCAGAGCGTTCGGCGGGCGACGTGCGGCCCCACTTTTCTTTGGCGACGTGGGCGGTGTCGAGGGCGGTCTCGATGTCCTCGGCGGTCGAGCGGGCGATTTCGCAGAGCGGCTTGCCCGTGATCGGCGTGATGTTGGTGAAGTACTGACCCTTGGCCGGGGGCACCCAGGTGCCGCCGATGAAGTTGTCGTACTTGGCCCGGATGCGAATTTGCTGGGCGAGTTCATTCAGCGCTTGCTGAAGCATGGGGGTTCCTCCTCGGCGGCTTGATTGCAACTGGCCGTGCCCGCTCCGCTGAATTGGGCCGGCCTTTCGGTAGTGCTGGCATTCCTATATCGGCTCAGGAATGGGGCTGCCAGTTGTCCTTTGGTCGAGCGGTCGCACGATGTTGTGTGTTGCGGCGCACAACGGACCGGGTGGTGTCAGTTGTGTGACGGCGGAGGTTATTCGGCGGCGGCTTCGGCGGATGGGGGTGCGAGCCATTGGGCGAGGTCGGCGAGCGCGCGGCGCGACTGGAGTTTCTTTTTGGCCAGACCGCGTTCGGGGCCTTTGAGGCGGCGGCCCTCGGGGGTGGTGAGCGGGGCGTCGTCGAGGGGGGGCAAGAGGCCGTAGTTGATGTTCATGGGCTGGAACGAGCGCGGGGAGGCGGGTGTCGTCTCGTCGGAGACAAGATGGCCGCCGGTGATGTGATCGAGAAGCGCGCCAAGCGCGGTGGTGGGGGGCGGCGGGATGGCGGCGACGCCGCGGCGTTCGGCTGCGGCGAAGCGGCCGGCGAGGAGACCGATGGCGGCGCTTTCGACGTAGCCCTCGACGCCGGTGATCTGGCCGGCGAAGCGCAGGCGCGGCATGGCGTTCAGCCGCAAGGCGCGGTCGAGGACGCGCGGCGAATTCAGATAAGTGTTGCGATGGAGGCCGCCGAGGCGCGCGAACTCGGCGTTGGCGAGGCCCGGGATCATGCGGAAGACGCGGACCTGCTCGGCGTGTTTCATCTTGGTCTGAAAGCCGACCATGTTCCAGAGCGTGCCGAGGGCGTTGTCCTGGCGGAGTTGGACGACGGCGTGGGGCCAGCGGCCGGTGCGCGGATCGTCGAGGCCGACGGGTTTCATGGGGCCGTAGCGCAGCGTTTCGCGGCCGCGCTCGGCCATGACTTCGACGGGAAGGCAGCCGTCGAAATAGGGCGTATTCGCTTCCCATTCCTTGAAGACGGTTTTTTCGGCAGCAAGCAGCGCGTCGATGAAGGCTTCGTATTCGGGCTTCGTCATCGGGCAGTTCAGATAATCGGCGCCGGTGCCGGCGGGGCCGAGTTTGCCGTAGCGCGAGGCGCGCCAGGCGATGGTCGTATCGATCGTATCGACGTGAATGACGGGGGCGATGGCGTCGAAGAAGGCGAGTTCGGTTTCGCCGGTGAGGGAAGCGACGGCGGCGCTGAGGGCGGGGGACGTGAGCGGGCCGGTGGCGACGACGACGCTGTCCCAATCCGGCGGCGGGAGACCGGCAATCTCGCCGCGCGATATGGTGACGAGCGGATGGGCGTTGAGGCGCGCGGTGACCTCGGCGGAAAATGCGTCGCGATCAACCGCCAGCGCGCCGCCGGCCGGAAGTTTGGTTTTGTCGCCGGCGGCCATGATGAGAGAGTTGGCGCGGCGCATCTCTTCGTGGAGTAGGCCGACGGCGTTGGTTTCCCATTCGTCGGAGCGGAAGGAATTGGAACAGACGAGTTCGGCGAGGCCTTCGGTTTTGTGGGCGTCGGTCATGCGCACGGGGCGCATCTCGTGCAGGATGACGGGAACGCCGGCGGACGCGATCTGGAAAGCCGCTTCCGAGCCGGCCAAGCCGCCGCCGATGACGTGAATTGGGGTGAGGGTTGTCATGGTGGCGAGCCTATCCCATGCGCGGCGGCAAGGGTCAATCGACGAGGAAAAGCGGCGTTCAGGGAAGAAAGTAATGCAGTGCCCGTTCTAGGTCGCGAGGGACAGTCTAAGTCACATGCGAATAACTTCACTTGGGAGCGCTCAGCATGATGGACACGGTGTCGCCCAAACGTGTTGCCCCCGGGCCTGCTTGTGTCATTCCGGAGGACAAGAAAATCTTCCGCGTGACGGCCGATGAGGCCGACGCTCAGGTGGCCGTGCGGGATGGTTCAGACGATAAACTCGGGAGCGATGCGCCGCCACCTTGGCCCGTGCCGCATATGTACTCAGCCTAGATTCGATATTCCAATCGCGTGCCGCGTTCGCCCGGCGAGGTCAGTGATATCCCTCGCCGGGTTTTACTTTGCCGCGGAAGGTCCAGTACACGAACGCCGTGTAGCCGAGGATCATCGGCAGAAGTGCCGCCGTGCCGATCAGCATGAACAGTTGCGATGAGGGATGCGCCGCTGAATCCCAGATGGTGATGGTGGGCGGTACGAGATACGGCAGCGTGGAAATGGCAAGCCCCGCGAAACCCAATAGGAAGAGCGCGACGGTGCCGAAAAATGGCGAGCGGTCGTGACCATTTTCCAGGCCGCGCCAGACGGTGAACGCGGCAAGCCCTGTCAACAGCGGGATTGGCGCGAGGTAGAAGAAGTTCGGCAGCGTGAACCAGCGATCCCAGATGCGGGCTTCGCTGAGCGGTGTCCACAGGCTGACGACCGCCATTGCGGCGAGGACAACAAGGAGAAGGCTGCGCGCCTGTTGACGCGCCTCGGCCGCGACCTCGCCTTCGGTGCGCATGACGAGCCAGGTGGTGCCGAGCAGCGCGTATCCCGCGACGGTGGCGAGGCCGACGAAGAGCGGGAAGGGTTGCAGCCAGTCGAGCATGCCGCCGGCGAAGTGGCCGTTCTCGACGGGCAGTCCGTGGAGGAGACCGCCGAGGATGATGCCCTGCATAAGCGCCGCCGTAATTGAGCCGCCAGCAAACGCGATGTCCCAAAAGGCGTGGTTGGGTTTGGCGACCCAGCGGTATTCGAACGCGACGCCGCGGAAGACGAGGGCGAGAAGCATGATGATGACCGGCAAATAGAAGCCAGACATGATGATGCCGTAGGCGAGCGGGAAGGCGACGAACAGGCCGCCGCCGCCAAGGATGAGCCAGGTTTCGTTGCCGTCCCAGAACGGCGCGACGGAGTTCATCATCACGTCGCGGTCCTCTTCCTGGGGCGAGAACGGAAACAGGATGCCGATGCCCAGATCGAAACCGTCGAGAACGACATAGAGCGCGACCGCCGCGCCGAGCAGGCCGATCCAAATGACGGGCAGCCAGTAGGCCATCGCTTCGCCGCTTGCCAACTCGACCATCTCAGTGGGCTCCCATCGCTTCGCGCGCTGCATCCTCGGCGGCTGACAGGGGACGGGTCGGTTGGCCGTGCGGCGGGTCCTTGGCGGCGCCGGCCGGACCTTTGTCGATGAGGCGGTTGATATAATAGACGCCCATGGAGAAGACGGCCGAATAAACGATGACGAAAAGGATCAGCGTCGTGAGGACGGCATTGAAGGTGATCGCGGGTGAAACGGCGTCGTAGGTTTTGAGGATGCCGGTCGCGAGCCAGGGCTGGCGTCCGGTCTCGGTGACCCACCAGCCGGCGAGGATGGCGACGAAGCCCATCGGCCAGGTGTGCTGGACGATCTTGAGGTAGCCCATCGATTGGAAGAGGGTGCCGCGGAACCATAGCCACGCACCGGCGAAACCCAGCAGGATCATCAGTAGTCCCAGGCCGACCATGACGCGGAAGGCGAAGAACACCGGCGCCACGGGCGGCCGGTCTTCGGGTTTGAAGTCGTTGAGGCCCTGGAAGGTGCCCTCGAAATCGTGGGTGATCACGAAGCTCGCGAGGCCGGGGATGGGGATTTTCACTTCATAGTCGTTGCCGTTCTGCTCTTTGTTAGGCAGCGCGAAGATAATGAAGTCGGCCGGTTCGTTCGAATTCCAATGGCCTTCCATGGCGGCGAGTTTCGCGGGCTGATACTCCTTCGTGTTGAGACCGTGCAGATCGCCGATGACGAGTTGGAGCGGGGCCAGGATCGCGACCATGCCGAGGCCCATGCGGATCATGGTGCGGGCTTCTTCCTCGAAACGCTTCTGGACGAGATAGCGCGCGCCGACCGCCAGCACGACGATGGATGTCGTCAGGTAGGCGGCGGTGAACATATGGGAGAAGCGGTAAGGGAAGCTCGGGTTGAAGATAATGGCAAGCCAGTCGACCGGATAGGCAATGCCGTCGCGGATCTCGTGACCCGCAGGTGTGTGCATCCAGCTATTGGCGGCGAGAATCCAAAAAGCGGACAGCGACGTGCCGACGGCCACGAGTACGGCGGAGAGGACATGCAAGTTCGGGGAGACGCGGTTCCAGCCGAACAGCATGATGCCGAGGAAGGATGCTTCGAGAAAAAATGCCGTCAAGACTTCGTAGCCGATGAGCGGCCCAAGGACGTTGCCGGTGACCTTGGAGAAGCCGGCCCAGTTGGTACCGAACTGGTAAGAGAGCACGATGCCGGACACGACGCCCATCGCGAAGCTGACCGCGAAGATCTTCGTCCAGAATTTTGCCAGCCGGTAGAACCGGTCTTCGCCGGTCAGGCGCCAGCGGACCAGGAGCGTGGCGATGAAGGCCGCGAGGCCGATCGTGAAGCTGGGAAAGATGATGTGGAACGAGACTGTGAACGCAAATTGGATGCGGGCCAACAGTACGGCGTCGAGATCCATGGCGCTTCCGGCTCCGTCGCGGTCTATGAGCTTCGACTATGAGCCAGTTCGGCGGTCCGCGTCGAGAAGCCAGGCTTGTAGAAAATGCGAGACAAACGGCAACGCCGGGCCGCCGGGCCAAGGTGACCTCGAAGGTCTGGTCAACTTCCGTCAGATCACCTATGACTGCATCGTGACAGTTTTCGCAAACACAGTAACCATCACTGGAGACGACGATGGGCCGAGGCCTCACACTCATTCTGCTCGCGGCTGCGGCCGCAATCCTAGCGTACGTGCTGGTTCTGCCGCCGGCGCCCGTGCCGACGGCGGATACGCCCGCTCCGGCGGCTGCTCCCGAACCTGCTCCGGCGCCTGCCGCTGAGCCGGCACCGGCTGCCGAGCCCGCTCCCGCACCGGCTGAGCCGGCTCCGGCCGATCCGGCACCTGCCCCGGCTCCGACGCCGTAAGCGGTTGGTAGAATTTAAGAAAGTGGAGAGCGTGGGGCTTCGGCCTCGCGCTCTTTTTTGTGATCGCTGGCCAGATTGGTTGCTGTTCGGGTTCTGCCTTGAACATAGTTCAAGGCTGTGATATGGATAGCTGAAGGCCGGTTTTTGCCGGTCCCTGCTTGTCCCGCGCGGCCGATGCCAGCTCTGAGTGCAACGGTTCGCGGACTTGGAGTTTCGGTGGCGGCCTCATCTTGGGAGCGGTCGATGTGGGGTTATCAGCAGAAGCTGAAGACGGATCTGGAGCGGTGGCGGGCGGCCGGGTGGATCGATGACGCGGGTGCCCGGGCGATCCAGGCCGACGTGGCGTCGCGCCGGCGCGGGGTCGGCCTGCCGGCCGCACTGGCGATTCTGGCGGCGGTGCTGATCGGCTTTGCCGTTATGAGTTTCGTCGGCGCGAACTGGCAGGATATGCCGCGCGTCCTGCGGCTCGGCTTGCTGACGGGGCTGCTTTGGGGAGCCTATGGCCTTGCAGCCCAACTGTTTCGGCGCGGGCTCGATACCTTTGGTCATGCGGCGGTTCTGGCCGGGTGCGCGATCTTCGGCGCCAACATCATGCTCGTTTCGCAGATGTATCACATGGACGGCAACGCGCCGGACGTGGTGCTCGTGTGGGGCGCAGGGACGCTGCTGGCCGGCGTGCTCCTGCGGTCCAATCCAGCGCTGGCCTTCGCGCTCATTCTCTTTTCGGTCTGGGGGATGTGGGAAACCGGACAGCGCGAAGCGGTGCATTGGCCGTATCTCGTACCGTGGGCGCTCGTGTCGGCCGCGTTCTACTGGCAGCGCTGGGAGCCGGGCGTGCATCTCTCAGGTCTGGCACTGACCGGCTTCATCCTGACCTACGGCGCCATCCATCACAGCAGCGGCGGCTACGAAACCGTCGTGCTGATCGGCGCGCTCATCGGTGCGCTATCGGCGCTGGGTTTGGTGACGTCTCCCCGGCTCACCCCGGTGTGGCGAGGCGGCATCCTTTACGCGCTGTTCATCGCGTTCGCGGGCCTGTTCGCCTTGCAGTTCATGAAATCGCCGGAACTTGGCGAATTCCTCGTTCTGTCCGTCCTCGCGCTGGCCCTGACTCTCGGCGCGGTGTGGTGGGGTCTAACGGCGGACGACCGCCGCGCGCTCTGGCTCGGCTACTTCGGCTTCTCGCTGCAGATCCTTTGGATCTACGGCAAGACCGTGGGCACGCTGCTCGGCTCATCCGTATTCTTTCTCACGGCCGGCTTCGTCGTCGCGGGGCTCGCCTATTTCGCCTATCGCCTGCATCAACGGCGTGACATTCAGGAGGCCTTGTCATGAGCGCGCTTGCAAAGTCGTCGTTGCTGACGGCGATCGCCGTGGTCGGGCTGGTGCAGAGCCTCGTCATCGGGTGGATGGTTTGGGATCGCGTGTCGCTGCTGTCGACGGGTCGCGAAATCCGCGCGGCGGTGGTGCCGGTCGATCCGCGCGATATTTTCCGCGGTGACTACGTGACGCTCGGTTACGGCTTCACGACGGGTGCGGATATCGCACTGCCGGACGGCGCGCGGCAGGGCGATACGGTTTATGCGGTGCTGGCGAGCCAGGGGGCGTCGGAATGGTCTCTGTCGGGCGTGACGGATGAGGTGCCGGCGAAACTGGCCGAGGGCAATGTCGTGCTGAAAGGCATCGTGGACAGCGTGCGCCGCGGTCATGCCTCCGGTCCATCGACGGTGGGGCGGCTTCGCTTCGGGATCGAGCGGTTCTACGTGCCGCAGGGCGAGGGTGTCGCGATCGAGCAGCAGGTGCGCGACAAGCGCATCGTCGCCGTGCTCGCGGTCGGCAGCGACGGCAAGGCCGCGCTCAAGGGACTGGAAGCGGACGGCAAGTGGATTGCGCAAGAGCCGCTGCTATAGGG
>CAYWIF010000019.1:12116-18953 GCA_964458265.1 uncultured Hyphomicrobium sp.
CCTTTCGAATTGCCAGGAGCGTCACGTCCATGCAGATCATTCGTCACGAAGCCAACGCCGTCTATGCCAAGGCCGTGGAGGCCAACGGCTTCGTTTTTACCGCCGGCATTGTGCCCGCCAAACTTGACGCCGATGCCAAGGGGCAGGCGGCGGAAGTGCTGGCCGAGATCGACCGTCTGCTGGCGCTGGCCGGCACGTCGAAAAGCAAGGTCGTGTTCGCCAACCTGTGGCTTGCCGATGTCCGGCATCGCGAGGCGGTGAACGAGGCGTGGTCGGCGTGGATGGGCGGCAAGGACGCGCCGGCGCGGGCGACGGTCGAAGCCAAGCTCGTCGATCCGCGGATGCTCGTCGAGATCGGCGTGATCGCCGTCAAATAATTGTTCCGTGGCCGGAAGTTACGAGCGGTGGGAGTTTATGCAACTCGTGTTGCAGGTTTGCCGCGGAGAGGGGATTTTTGAAAAGTCTGACGTCCGGGTCTCGAATGCGAAGGATGAATCTGTCACGTTCGAAATCAAACTTGCAGTTTTCCACGGCTTTCGAAGGGGCGACGGCTTCATGTTGAAATGTCTATCCTTTCTGGCCGGGTTTTGCGGGTTCGCCGTTGTGTCGGTGATGCCTGTTTCGGCTGACGACACGGGCATGGCGCAGTCGCTGCACGATGTCCGGCGCGAGGGCCGCAAGCTCTGCATCGTCGATCATTGGCATTATGGCAGCGGTGTGGGTGCAACAAAAAAAGCGGCCATGGCTGACGCTGTCGGGTCATGGCAAAGTTTCACGGCGTTGGAGTACGGAACGGATTGGGCCCGCTTTCAGAAGGCCAGCAGCCGGACCGTGTCTTGCGCGAATAGCGGTGGCGGCGGCGTGAGCTGCTCCATCGACGCACGGCCCTGCCGTTAGAGCCTGCACGTCGTCTTTCGTTGCCTACCTACTTCTCACTCTCTCTTTCACTCGCCTGCGCATAAAAAATCTCTCTCTTTCGACTTCACGTCCACGAACACGCACACAAACAGACAGCCTGAAGGCTGACACACATGTAGAGAGCCGGAGCGCTGCCCACGCTCCGGCTCTCTTTTTATGTTGCGCGAGGCGACACGCCTGCGGCGCGCCGGCCGCCACGCGCGGGACTGGTGGGGTATCTTATGCGCGTGGTGACACGCCTGCGGCGTGCCGGCGGCGACGGGTGGAACGATGCTCAGCGACCACCAAGCAGGCGGCGCAGGATCGACTGGATGAAGTTCCAGCCCCAGCGGACGAGGAAGTAGCGGATGATCCAGCCCAGGATGCCTTTGCTTTGGAATCCCGCGGCGCCGCCGAGCAGGTCACGGATGATCTTGTCGAGGCTGCCGCCGCCTTGCGGCAGTTGGATTTTGCCGCCGTTGCCACCGGAGGGCGCGCGCGGCGCAGGGGTTGATCCGCCGCCGGGGATGCGTGTGCCGCCGCGCCGGATGATGTCGGAGAGGTCGCCGTAGGGGTTGGTCTTGCGCGCCGGGCCCGGCCGATCACCGGGGACGGGCAAGGGTCGCTGGTCGCCGACGTCGATTTCACGCGCGCGCGGTGTGGGTGCCGCGCCGACTTCACCGGCGATGGCCTGAAGGGTGCCGCCTGTCTTGGAGTCGATGCCGCCAAAGACAAGTGCGGCGATGGCGGGCAGCATCTGCTTGATGAGGTTTTCGTCGACACCGGTTTCGCGGGCGGCGCGATGGGCGACGGTGCGGCTGCGGTCCTTCGACCATAGGACCGTATCCAGCGCCTCGATGCCGGCTTTCTCGACCGCAGGCGAGGTGAGGGGCGCATCGGGGGCCAACGTCTTTTCGTAGTCGGCCCGGCCAAGGGCCGCGACCAGATCCGCGATGCCGCCGCGATTAAAGGATTGGCGCTCCATGTTATAGGACAGTTCGGGGACGACCGCGGCCAGCACGTCCGCCGTCTGCTTGCGGTCGAGCCCGAAGCTCTGGGACAGATTGCCGACGACCCGTCCGCCCTGACCTGCCGTCAGTATTTCCAGGATGTTCACCGTGTTCTCCTCGATGGCGCGGGACCCTGCCGCCGGGTTCGCGGGCATGGGCCGAAATGTTGTCCTACAGCAACCGCGCACGCCCTGCCATCTGCGGCACTTTCGAAATCCTCAAAAAACGAGCGGGATTTACGACTTAAGTCGGCTGTTTGACACCTGTGCCTCAGTTGCACCGCCGCGTCACTTTTGGCATGGTCCGGCCGCGACTCGGGAGGGCTCCCAGGCTTCTTCAGGTTCAACAAGACCGGCGGCGCGCCCGGCGCCAGCCGCGTCCGATACTTCATTCGGGATCACTCGGCACCGTGCCGTAGGGGAGGAAACACTAATGACGGAAATTCTTTGGGCGATCATCGCCTGCGGACTTCTGGCGTGCGTCTACGCCGCCGTGACGATCCGCACCGTGATGGCCGCCGACGCGGGCAACGCCCGGATGCAAGAGATCGCCAATGCCGTCCGCGAGGGCGCGCAGGCCTATCTCGACCGCCAATACAAAACCATCGGCATCGTCGGCGTGGTGATCTTTGCGCTGGCCTGGGCTCTCCTGGGCGCGACGGTGGCGGTCGGCTTTCTGATCGGTGCCGTTCTTTCAGGACTTGCCGGCTATATCGGCATGAACGTGTCGGTGCGCGCCAACGTGCGCACGGCGCAGGCTGCCACGCAGTCTCTCGCCGCGGGACTCGACATTGCGTTTAAGGCCGGTGCGGTGACGGGCATGCTGGTTGCCGGTTTGGCGCTCCTCGGCGTGGCGGTGTACTTCTACATTCTCACCAACACTCTGGGTTACGAACCCGCCAGCCGCAACGTCATCGATGCGCTTGTCGCGCTGGGCTTCGGCGCATCGCTGATCTCGATCTTTGCGCGTCTGGGCGGCGGCATCTTCACCAAGGGTGCGGACGTCGGCGGCGACCTCGTCGGCAAGGTGGAGGCCGGCATTCCGGAAGACGATCCGCGCAACCCGGCGACGATCGCGGACAACGTGGGCGACAACGTCGGCGACTGCGCGGGCATGGCGGCCGACCTGTTCGAAACGTACGCCGTGACGGTCGTCGCGACCATGGTTCTCGCCGCGATCCTGTTTGCAGGACAGCCGAACCTGCTCGCCCTCATGGTCTATCCGCTGGCGATCTGCGCAGCGTGCATCGTGACGTCGATCATCGGCACATACTTCGTGAAGCTCGGGCAGAACGGCTCGATCATGGGCGCGCTCTACAAGGGCTTCATCGCCTCGGCCGTGCTTTCGGTCGGCGGTCTTTGGGTGGCGACACAGTACGTGCTCGGTGGATACGAACTCGTCGGCAATGCCAAGGGCGTCGACATCACGGGCATGAACCTGATGCTGTGCGGCCTCGTCGGCCTCGGCGTGACGGGTCTCATCATCTGGATCACCGAGTATTACACCGGCATCGGCTATCGTCCCGTCCGGTCGATCAGCCAGGCATCCGTCACGGGTCACGGCACGAACGTGATCCAGGGTCTAGCGATCTCGCTGGAAGCCTGCGCCCTGCCGACGCTCGTCATCGTGGCGGGCATTCTCTCCACCTATAACCTTGCCGGTCTCTTCGGCACGGCGATCGCCACGACGACCATGCTCGGTCTCGCCGGCGTGGTGGTGGCGCTCGATGCGTTCGGCCCGGTGACGGACAACGCGGGCGGCATCGCCGAAATGGCGGGTCTGCCCAAGGAAGTCCGCCGTTCGACGGACGCACTCGACGCGGTCGGCAACACGACCAAGGCCGTGACGAAAGGCTACGCGATCGGTTCGGCGGGTCTCGGCGCGCTGGTGCTGTTTGCTGCCTACAACTACGACCTGCAATACTTCATTGCTGAGGCGAACAAGGACGGCTCGACGGCGTACCAGTTCTTCAAGGGTGTGGAGATCAACTTCGGTCTCGACAATCCTTACGTCGTGGTCGGCCTGTTGCTCGGCGGTTTGATCCCGTATCTCTTCGGCGGCATCGCCATGACGGCCGTTGGCCGCGCGGCGGGATCGATCGTTGAAGAAGTGCGGCGTCAGTTCAAGGCCAAGCCCGGCATCATGAAGGGTACCGAGAAGCCGGACTATGCAACGGCGGTCGATATTCTGACCAAGGCGGCGATCAAGGAAATGATCGTGCCGTCGCTGCTGCCGGTGCTGTCGCCGATCGTGCTGTTCATCGTGATCAACGCGATTGCGGGCAAGGGTGCGGCGTTCTCGGCGGTCGGCGCGATGCTGCTCGGCGTGATCGTGACGGGCTTGTTTGTCGCCATTTCGATGACGTCCGGCGGCGGCGCATGGGACAACGCCAAGAAGAGCTTCGAAGACGGGTTTGTCGACAAGGACGGCGTCAAGCACGTCAAGGGCTCGGAAGCACACAAGGCATCGGTAACGGGCGATACGGTCGGCGATCCCTACAAGGACACCGCCGGTCCGGCCGTCAACCCGGCGATCAAAATCACCAACATCGTGGCCCTGTTGATGCTGGCGGTGCTGGCGCACGGGTAAGTTATGTTTGCGCCTGTCCTGCTCCCCTGCGGGGAGCCGGCCGGAAGACGCGATGCGAGAAGAACGAACCCCGGGAGCGATCCCGGGGTTTTTTCGTGCGGGATAGGTTGGGCGGATCGGCGCTGGTGCCCTCTCTCCGTTCTTACGGGGAGAGGGTGAGGGGCAGCATCCGCACGATGTTCGCACCCCTCATTTTGTGGCGGTCGTTAGGTGTGGCTGCGCTTTCACAAGTGGCTGCCCCTCACCCCGACCCTCTCCCCATTGCAAGAGCAATGGGGAGAGGGAGGAAGGGTGGCGTTTGAGGATGACGGGGTGGATCAAATACCGGGTCGGGCGGCTGTGTTGGGCGGATCGGCGCAATACGCTTCGCTATTGCGCCCTACGGGCTCGTGTGTTCATGGCGAAGCCCCCTCACCCTCATTCTGTGTTCAAAGCCCCCTCACCCTGACCCTCTCCCCCGAGGGGAGAGGGGGACGTGGGCTCTCGGATGAAGGTGGAGTGGCGTATGGATTTGAGTGACGCCGCGCCATGAACTGAGTTGAGGCGGGAGACGGCGGTTTTATTACGCGCCGGGGCGGGCGGGAGAGAGGGCGGCGAGGATGGCGTCGGCGGTTTCGCGCGAGCCCTGGATTACCTCGGTGGAGCCGTAGGTCTTCAGGTAGGCTTCCTCGGCGTCGGAATGGGCGCGGGCAATGATGGTGAGTGCCACGTTGGCCTTGCGCGCCTGTTCGACAATCTGGCCTGCCTCGAAGCAATCGGGAATGGCGACGATGAGCGTCTTGGCATCCTTCAGGTTGGCGGCGGCAAGGTTGGTCACGGCGTTGGTGGCCAGCGCCTCGATGCCGCGCTCGCGCAATTTTGCGACGGTTTCGTCGCGCTCGTCGATGACGAACAGGGGCGTGTTCTGCGCAATCAGCGCTTCGCCCACTTCCTTGCCGACGCGGCCGAAGCCGACGAGCACGGTATGGCCGGTTTGCGTGGTGACGAAATTCTTCGCGGTCGCGGATTTGTTGGCCAGCGCTTCAGCGGGATCCTTCTGTAATGGCGGGCCATAGCGGTCGAGCAGGTAGAAGAGCAGAGGGTTCAGCATGATCGAGACGATGGCGCCGGCGAGGATCAATTCACGGCCGTCTTCGGGGAGAATGTTCAGGGTCACGCCGAGGCTGGCGAGAATGAACGAGAATTCGCCGATCTGGGCGAGGCTCGCAGCGATCAAAAGACCGGTGCGCAGCGGATAGCGGAAGGCCAGAACGATCGCGAGGGCCGCCAGCGATTTTCCCAAGACAATGATGGCGACCGTGGCGACGATGGCCCCGGAACTCTCGACGAGGGACATGGGGTCGAACAACATGCCGACCGAGACGAAGAACAGCACGGCGAAGGCATCGCGCAGCGGCAGGCTTTCGTTGGCGGCCTGCTGGCTGAGCTGACTTTCGCTCAAGATCATGCCGGCAAAAAAGGCGCCGAGGGCGAACGATACGCCGAACAGCTTGGCGGCTCCGAAGGCGACGCCGAGCGCGATGGTCAAAACGCCCAGGCGGAAGAGCTCGCGCGACCCGGTGTGGGCGATGTAGTGCAAGATCCAGGGGATGACGCGGCGGCCAACGATCATCATCACGGCGAAGAACGCGATCACCTTCAGCAGCGTGATGCCGAGTGTCGCGGCGATGCTGCCGCCGGTCAAAGGGGCGCTGTCCGCGTCCGTTACCAGCAGCGGGGCGAGCGCCGGCAGCGCGACGAGCGTCAGGACCATGACGAGGTCCTCGACGATGAGCCAGCCGACGGCGATGCGGCCCTGCTCGGTGGTGACGAGGTGGCGTTCCTGCAGGGCGCGTAACAGAACCACTGTGCTGGCGACCGACAGCGCGAGGCCGAACACCAGACCGGCACCGAGGGACCAGCCGAAAACGTGGCCGAGCAGGACGCCGAGGGCGGTCGCACAGGCGATCTGGACGATCGCGCCCGGCACGGCGATCGCCTTGACCGAGAGTAGATCGGACAGCGAGAAATGCAGGCCGACGCCGAACATCAGGAGAATGATGCCGATTTCGGCCAGTTCGGTTGCAAGGCTCTGATCGGCGACGAAGCCGGGGGTAAAGGGGCCGACGGCCACGCCGGCGAGGAGATAGCCGACGATGGGCGAGATGCGCAGCCGTTGTGCAAGGGTGCCCAATGCGAAGGCCAGCGACAGGCCGACGACAATGGTGGCAATCAACGGCGTATCGTGCGGCATCGCGGGGGTGGGCCTGCGTGGGTTGGCTTGTCAGCGGTGTTGTCGGACGATGTGGCAGCAACGAGCATACGCCGTTGCGCGCTGAGGGTGCAAATTTCGAGCCGGGAT
>CAYWIF010000019.1:19053-62770 GCA_964458265.1 uncultured Hyphomicrobium sp.
GTCGTTGCCGTGTGCGGAATGATTTTGTTGGCTATTCGCCGAAGATCTGGCGCTGGCCGAGGTTGCGGAAGAGCTGCTTCAGGATGCCGTCTTCGTTGCCGCCGGGTGCGGGCGTGGTGCGCGAGACGAAGTCGAAGACCTTGCCGTCTTTCAGGCCGTAGTTGGCCACGCGCTCAACCATGCCGGTCTGGTTGAAGTAGACGGCGACGACCTTGCGATCCTTCTCCTCGGGCGTGAAGAAGGCCTTCTGCGACATGGTGCTGGAGATGTAATAGTAGACTTGGCCGGAGCCCGTGGTGGTGGTGGTCGTCGGCGTGCCGAGCGAGAGCTTGACCTGTTCCTGCATCATGCCGGGCTGGATCTGCTGGAGATCGCTGTCGCGAAAGAGCTGGCCGTGTTTCGTCACCGTTTCGGTGCAGCCGGCTGCGAACACCAGGCCCGCAGCTAGACACATGCGCGACAGCACATGGACGAGCCGGTGGGATCGCGAACTGAGGGGTGTGCGGGTCACGGCGGTCCTGGGTGCGATCTTCAGAATCATGAGGGGCGGTGCTTTACCGTTGCGCTTATCCGGTGACGCCGCATCTGGCAACGCGACCGGCCTGTGGATTACACGGCTATTTGCGGTGGCTGCGGCAAGCAGGTAGGAGTGCTCTCGCGGGCGGTGGCCCGCGAGATACGCGCAGACGCGAACGGGAACCCGACAAGCCCCCATGCTGACTTGGTTTTTCAATCGATCCCCCACTGAGCCTAAAGCAGCCGAGCTTTATGGCGCGGTCGTGGCCTTGGCGCGGCGCCCGAAGCTTTATGAGGTGTTCGGAGTAGCCGACACGCCAGAAGGCCGGTATGAGGCGCTCGTTCTGCATCTGTTTCTGGCCGCTGAGCGGTTGATGGCCGAGGGCGAGCAGGGATCAAAGCACGCGCAGGCGCTTATCGAGGCGTTTGTGACGGACATGGACGACAACATGCGCGAGATGGGGGTTGGAGATCTCAGTGTGCCCAAGAAGGTCAAGAAGGCGGCCGCTGCCTTCTACGACCGGGCGGACGTTTACCGTTCGGCATTGGCGGCGGAGGGCAGCGAGGAACTGGCCGGTGCGCTTGTGCGTCTCGTTCCTGCGGCGGACGATCGCGCGTTCGACGCAGGAGCGTTCGCGGCGGATGTGCGAGAGCAGGCAGCGCGGCTGGCCGCGATCCCGCTTGGCGGGCTCATATCCGGTAATCTGGCATCTTGATTGCGGGCGCGGCGTCGCCAGTTGAAAGACGTGTCGAAGTCAATGCGTGCAAGGGTTTCAACATGACCGACACCACGGTTCGATTGCCGCTCGATTGGAGAATCGAGACCACAGCGGTTCCCGAGCGGGGCCTGAAAGGTACGCGCACGGCGACGGAAGAGGAGCGGGCGGCGCTTGCAAAAGCGCTCGATCTCGTTGCGTGCGATGCGCTGGAGGCGAGCTACCAGATCAGTCCGGCTGCGGGTGGCGGGTATCGCCTGGAAGGCGGGATCGACGCGGCCGTGACGCAGGCGTGCATCATCACGCTGGAGCCGGTCGCGGGCCGGGTCGCGGAAAGCTTCGGCGTCGAATTCCGCCGCGACGCCGAAAGCGAGGCGCCGGCCGGCGATATCGATATATTGTCGTCCGCGGACCTCGAGCCGCTCATCGACGACTGGATCGATGTCGGCCGGATCGTCTATGAGGCGCTGTCGGCGGGCCTCGATCCCTATCCGCGCAAGGAGGGTGCGGAATTCGAATGGAGCGACGCAAAGCAGGCCGAGGGCAAAGCCAATCCGTTTGCAGTGCTCAAGAAACTGAAAGATTAGGGCCGGGCGGGGTGTATTTCGGGGGATCAGCGCATCCGCGACCGAATTAGCGATTGTCAGCGCACCCGCGACGGCTATTTTCCCGCCGACAGTCCGCCGTCGCGAGGGATGATGGGGCCGCGCGGGCTTCGGTGGAATGACCGGCCCCGACAAGCAGAAAAGCGATTTTCAAGCCATGGTTGAACCACGGACGCTCGCGCTCGACGCCATGGGCGGCGACCATGGGCCGGAGGTCGTCGTTCCAGGCGCGGCGATCTCGCTCGTCCGGCATCCGCAGCTGTCGTTCGTGTTCTACGGCGACGAGGCGCGCATCGCCCCGGCACTCGATCAGCATGCCGGCCTGAAGGCAAAGTCGCGCATCGTGCATACCGCCCTGACCGTCAGCATGAACGACAAGCCGAGCCAGGCGCTGCGCCGGGGCAAGGGGTCAAGCATGTGGATGGCGCTGGAGGCGGTCAAGACCGGCGAGGCGCATGCTGCGGTGTCGGCGGGGAACACAGGCGCACTGATGGCCATGGCGCGCCTCGTGCTGCGGCCGATGGCGGGCATCGAGCGGCCGGCGATCGCGGCGTTGTGGCCGACCGTCAAGTCGGAATGCATCGTGCTCGACGTCGGCGCCAACATCGGCGCGACGGGGCAGCAGCTCGCCGAGTTCGCGCTGATGGGTGCCGCCATGGCGCGGGCCTTGTTTCACGTCGAGCGGCCGACGGTCGGGTTGCTCAATGTCGGCGTGGAAGAAATCAAGGGCGGCGAAGAGGTCAAGGACGCGCACGCGATCCTGAAAGAGACCAGCCTGCCGCTCGATTATCGCGGCTACATCGAAGGCGACGAGATCGGCCAGGGCAAGGTCGATGTGGTGGTCGTGGAAGGCTTTGCCGGGAACATTGCGCTCAAGACCGCGGAAGGAACGGCGCGGCAGATCGGCCAGTATCTCAAGGACGCCATGACGCGGACGTGGGCAGCCAAGCTGGGCGCGGCGATGGCCCGGGGCGGCTTCAAGGTGTTGAAACACAAGATGGACCCGCGCCGCGTCAACGGCGGCACGTTCCTCGGTCTCAACGGCATCGCGGTGAAGAGCCACGGCGGCATCGACGCCCTGGGCTTTGCGAGCGCGGTCGATCTCGGCTACGAGATGGCCCAGAGCGGGCTCCTGGAGCGCCTCGGGAGCGATCTCGACGGTTTTCACCATACTCTGGATAAGGCAGCGTCGAGCAACTGAGTGCCGACGGCTGTACGACCGAACCCTTCCTAGCCGCTCGGCATGGAAGGGCAGAACAAAAGAAGAGGCACGGGCGTGGCAGTCATCCGATCGGTCATTCGCGGGGTGGGCGCGCATTTGCCTAAGCGCGCCGTCTCCAACGACGACCTCGCCAAAATCGTGGACACGTCCGACGCGTGGATCGTCGAGCGGTCGGGAATCCGGTCGCGGCATATCGCGGGCGACGACGAACTCACATCCGACCTCGGCATCGCGGCGGCGCGGCAGGCGCTGGTGCGGGCCGGCATCGATCCGGTCGACATCGATCTCGTGATCTGCGCGACGGCGACACCGGACAGGACGTTTCCCGCAACCGCGGTGCGCATCCAGCACGGACTCGGTATCACGAAGGGGGCCGCGTTCGACGTGCAGGCAGTCTGCTCGGGCTTCGTCTTCGCCATGACGGTGGCGGACAACTTTCTGAAGACCGGGCAATTCAATCGTGCGCTCGTGATCGGCGCGGAAACGTTCTCGCGCATTCTCGACTGGAGCGACCGTTCGACGTGCGTCTTGTTCGGCGACGGTGCGGGTGCGGTGGTTCTGGAGGCGCAACCGCAGCACGGCGGCCGGGACGACCGCGGCATTCTCTCGACGATCATCCGGTCAGATGGGCGGTATGAGGACCTTTTGTACGTGGACGGTGGTCCGGGTTCGACAAAGACGGTCGGGCATCTCAGGATGAATGGCCGCGAGGTATTCCGGAACGCCGTACAGAAAATTTCCGGCGTGATCGAAGAGACGCTCGTTGCCACCGGGTATGCGGCCGACGAGATCGATCTCTTCGTGCCGCATCAGGCCAACGCGCGCATCTTGGATGGGATCGCCAAGAAACTCGGTGTCGACCCGGGCAAGATCATGATGACGCTGTCGCGGCACGGAAATACGTCCGCCGCCTCGATCCCGCTGGCGCTGGCGGCGGCCGTGGACGAGCACCGGGTCAAGGAGGGGCAACTCGTACTCATGGAGGCCATGGGAGGCGGATTTACATGGGGTGCGGTGCTGGCACGTTGGTAAATTTGGGCTGCCGCCAGCCGTTTTTTGCTGCACTGCGGTAAGCACGTTTCGGATAAGCGTTTGATTTCAGCATGTTGCGCTTTCCTCCTCGTTGACCGCAGACATTGCTCCCGCTAGCATTGTCGTGCACCACAAAAAGAAGGGTGCCGACGATATGCGGGGAGGCGCGATTTCGATGGCTGGGAAAACTTTGACGCGAGCAGATCTCGCGGAGGCAGTGGTCAAGAAGGTTGGGCTGCCGCGCAACGAGTCGCAGGATCTCGTCGAACTCGTACTTGGCGAAATTTCGGGTAGCCTGGCGCGAGGTGACAGCGTGAAGCTGTCATCGTTCGGATCGTTCGGCATTCGTCAAAAGGGACAGCGTGTTGGCCGCAATCCGAAGACAGGCAAGGAAGTGCCGATCACGCCACGCCGCGTATTGGTGTTCCGGCCGAGCAACATCATGAAGGACCGGATCAACGCCGGGCGCATGCGCCGCAAAGCTGCCGAATAGCCAACCGGCTCCGTTCAACACTTCGTTATTTTTCATGCATCAATTTTTTCCTGCGGGCCGCGCGGGTCGAATGTGGCTCATAAGCATGCGGGTTTTACATTCGTTGCGCGCACCGGCGCTGTCCACATCGTCGCCACACTTCATATCGATCAGACGGGACGAAGCCCGGCATGCTGCAGTATGATGGGCGTTTCCCATCTTAGCGGTGGGCGTGATGCGCATCCGCAAAATTCAGGCGAGGGACGTCGATATGGCGAAGGCAGCCGAAGCATTCCGCACGATCAGCGAAGTGGCTTCAGATCTCGACGTGCCCAAACACGTGCTGCGCTTTTGGGAAGCCAAGTTCCCGCAAATCCGGCCCATGAAACGCGGCGGGGGCCGGCGGTACTATCGCCCCGAAGACATGGAGCTTTTGAAGGGCATCCGGCGGCTGCTGCATGCCGAGGGTTATACGATCAAGGGCGTCCAGAAGATTCTGCGCGAGCAGGGTGTCGATCAAGTGAAAGCGTTCGCGCACCTGGCCGCGTCGGAGAAGACAAAGGGGCGCGCTAAGAGCAAAGCCGATGGAGCTGTTGCGGCGGCGGAAGCAAAACTCGCGGTCGCAGCGCCGCAGGCCAAGGGCGCAGACGGCAGGGCGTCGCGCGGCGTGATCGCGCCGGTCAGTCTCGATGCACTGGTGCGCAGCACCATTGTCGAGCTGGATGCATGCCGGCGGTTGCTGCTGGGCGAGGCCGAAGCTGTCGCGGTCCCGGCGAAGGCCGTCCGTGTGGGGCGGGGTTGACGGATCGCACGCGATTGCGCCAGGACCCTGCGATGAGTAGCGGGGCCGTGAGTGGCGTGCAGGTGGAACTTTGGCTGGCCCGGCTCGACGCTCTTGCCGACCCACTCGCGGATCTCGAACGCCATGATCCGGTCTGTGCCTCCGGTGACCTTGACGGGCTCGATGGCGCGCGGCGCACTGCGCGGTTGCTGCTGAGGCGCATACTGGCGCGCCACTTTGGACGCCCGGTGGCGCGACAGCCGTTCGAGACGCGGTCCAATGGCAAGCCAGCGATCCCGGGATTGAATGGGGATTTCAATCTCGCGCATACCTCCGGCGCGGAGGGGACCTTTGCCTTGATCGGTGTTGGCAGCGTGACGCTGCTTGGCGTCGATCTGGAGTTGCCGCGCATCGTGCGGCTCGATGCCCGGCGGCGCGCGCTCATCATCGACGCGGCGCTGCGTGTGGGTGGCGGCGCGGCGTTGCCCGGCGACGAGGACGGGCGCATCCTTCAGGCTTGGGTCCGACTGGAAGCGTGGGGGAAGGCGGATGGCCTTGGCATCGGCCGCACACTTTCGCACTTCGGGGTTTGGGGAGGGTCCGATCGTACGCCCGTTGTATCCGGAGCGGTGCAAGCAGGTCTCGACTCGCGGACCGTTTACGATTTGGCGGCGGGGGCGGGCCTGAATGCGGCCGTTGCGTTGCCCCTTGGCGTCGCGTCCCCGCCGGTTCGCGACGTGCCCGCGGACCCGGCTGCGCTCGCGTCGCTCTTTTCCATTGCGGCGGAAAGCGCCAATTCCGGCGTTGACCTCGCCCCCGGGGCGGGGCACAAGGTGCCGCATCGGAGCGTAGCGCAGCCTGGTTAGCGCACCAGTCTGGGGGACTGGGGGTCGGAGGTTCAAATCCTCTCGCTCCGACCAAACCCCGCCTTCATGCCAATCAGCGGAAGAATTTCATTTACCTCGATCGCTGATTGTGGCCCGCCGCGACCGGCGCTGGCGCTCGACACGGATCTCAGACATAGCCACACAGCGCGCAATGCTGCATGCTGAGCTATGGGCAAGCGCAGATGTCCATAGCCCGAACAGGCCCGCGCGCGTTTCGTGTGCCGTGGGGTGGCTGGCTTGACGCTCCACCTAGCCCTGCGTGAGAACACGGGAGGCAGTCATGAAGGTGATGACAACGCTGGCCATCGTAGCGATCGCCCTTTTTGCTACGGCTGGATCGCAGGTGCACTTTGCCGGCGATGCCGAAGCTCGATCCTACAAGAAGTCGTTTTCCAAGAATTACGGCTACAAAAACAGATGGCGCAACCGGCGCATCCGGCGCGGCGTGGCGATCGGGGTTGGAACGGCCGCCGGCGTGGGCCTCGCGTATAACTATAGCTGCAGCAATCTGGCTTATCGCTGCCGCCACGGCGAATACTGGGCGTGCAGCCGCTTCGATGACCGCTGCTGAGAGGGACGAGAGGTCAGTCCAAAATCTGCCAACCGGAAAAGCTGGCTGCCTGGCCGGCGGGATTGCCGTCCGCGCCGGTTAGATTCCAGACCGAAGCGCCGTCGATGCGGAACCGGCGGCCCGTGGCGGAGATCCGCACGCCGGCGTAGTCGTGGATAATTCCGAACCGCGCAACACGCTCTAGAAGCCGCGCGCGCTCTGCCTGTGCCAACGGCTCGGCCGACAAGCGCGACGGCAGGCGGGTGAATTGCTCGAATGACATTTCAAAGAGTTCGAGGGCGGCTCTGTTGCCGAAAAAGAATATCGGGTCGGGCTGCGTTCCGTGAGCCACGATCACCTCCGGGGCAAACCAGAGCGCGGTGGCGGTATCGGGCGCGCTCGCTGTGAGGGATCGGCGGGTGAGGGCTGCGTAGCTCGCAGCGATGGTTTCAATCCGGCGCCGTTCGTCCGGCGTCCAATCGGGCATCGGGGCGGGGATGATCGCGGGGTCCGTCACGGGGCGGGCGGCTTCAATTTCCGGGCCATGGCGAGGAACGCGGACACATGCGGCGGATGCGGTTCGCGCGATTTCAGGACAAGTCCGATCTCGTGCGTGACGGCTGGGTCGACGATGGGGATGGCCACGAGTTCCATGGGCGGTTCGAAACGGTTGCCCTGACCAAGCGCGGCGATGGTGGCGACCAAGCCGGAGCGCACGTGGACGTGCAGCATGGTCATCGAGTTCGATTCCAGCATGGGCGGAACTGCAACGCCGGCATCCGCAAGGTGACGATCGATGATGCGGCGGTTTTGCATGTCGCCCGTCAACAGGCATAGCGGAAGCCGGCCCGCTTCGGCCCAGGATATGTCCTTGCGGGCAGCCATGGGATGACCGGGTGCTACCAGCAGCGCGTAGTGCTCGGCGTAGAGCGGCACGGCCTGAAAGCGTTGGACGAGGTCGGTGCCGATGTAGGTGATGCCGATGTCGATTTCGAGGTTGTCGAGGCTGGAGAGAATGATGCCGGTCGACATGCTGATGATGGAGAGGTGCAGCCCGGTATGCTTGGCCATGAAGGACAGCGTCATGTCGGGAACGAAGGGCAGCGCGGTCGGAATGACGCCGAGCGTCAAGGTGCCGGTGAGCCCGCGCTTCAGTCCATCGATTTCCTGGCGCATCGTGCGCGCGTCGGAGACGATGCGGCGCGCCCAATCCAGGACGCGCTCGCCCTCCGGCGTGAAGCCACGGAAGCGCGACCCACGCTCGACGATCAGCACGCCCAGTTGATCCTCGAGGCTTTTCACCGCCGATGACAGCGTCGGCTGGCTGATGCCGCATGACTCCGCAGCGCGGCCGAAGTGGCGCTCGCGGGATAGGGCCAGAAGCAGTTCAAGCTTGTCGATCATGGGCGGGAAGGTGGCCTCTAGCGGGGGCCGTTTGAGCTATAGCTTTTTTCTCCGGCTCTCGACAGCCGATGGCGGAAGACTTCGCAATATCCTTTCTCGTCTTGAAGTCGGCAGGCCGCCGGTTCACAGTTGATGTCAGCTGAAGTTGACACGCCGGGCGCGCCCCTATGCAACTCGATGAGACGCCGGATACGGAAGAGGTCGTGCTGGTCGATGCCGAGAACCGGCAGACCGGAACGGCGGGCAAAATGGCCGCTCATCGCGATGGTGCGCTGCACCGGGCGTTTTCCGTGATCATCTGGAATTCGAAAGGCGAGGTGCTGCTCCAGCGGCGGGCCACGGGCAAATATCACTCGGGCGGGCTGTGGACGAATGCCTGCTGTGGACATCCCCGGCCGGGCGAGGCGGTCGAGCGGGCCGCGGTGCGGCGGCTTGGCGAAGAAATGGGTTTTGATTGTCCGCTGGAGGAGTTCGGCACTATCACTTACCGGGCCGAACTCGACCGGGGGCTCGTCGAGCATGAATTCGTGCACGTCTTCCGGGGCAGCTACGACGGCGAAATGGCGCTCAATCCGGAGGAAGTGTCCGAGATCCGTTGGATGACGCCGGCGGCGCTGATGCGCGCGCTTGATGAAACGCCGGAATTGTTCACGGCCTGGTTCGTGAAATACATGCGCGCCGGGTGGCCGCTCAATTCGCCGGTACGGGCTATCTGAAGCGCTCGGCTGCTTCTATGCTGGCGGCATGCTGCCGTCATTCCTCACAAGCTTCACGACGTTTTTTGCCACCATCGGTCCGATCGAGGCGGCGGTTATCTTCGCTGCCCTGACGCCCGAGATAGACCGCGCGGAACGGACACGCATCGCGGTCCGCGCCGTGCTGATCGCTTCGGTCATTCTGTTCGGATCGTTGTTTGCCGGCGGGCCGCTGCTCAAACAGCTCGGCGTCGGTATTCCCGCGTTGCAGACAGCGGGCGGGATCATTCTGCTCGTTATTGCCCTCGACATGATTTTTGCGCGGCCGACGAGCGCGTTCAAGCTGACGCCCATCGAGGATGAAGAGGCGCACAGCAAGGAAGACATCGCGATCTTTCCCATCGCGACGCCGCTTCTTGCGGGGCCGGGCGCCATGAGTGCCGTGATCCTGATGGCGGCGGGCGCATCAGCCGATCCACTTGCCTACGCGGGTGTGGTCGCGGCACTCGCCGCCACGATGCTGCTCACGCTCGTGCTGCTGGTGGCGTCGAACGAGCTGTCGCGGGCGATCGGGGTCACGGCGCAGCGGGTGCTGATGCGCGTCTTTGGCATTCTGCTGGCGGCCATCGCGGTGCAGGCGGCGTTTAATGGGCTCGCGGGCAGCGGGCTATTGGCGGCATCCCGCTGAAGGCGGTGTTGGCCTGATACAGGCGTTAGGAGTGCCTTAACCGCCGGCTGCCATCCTCTGGCATCGTTTGCGTTTTGCCTGAGGTATGCGTCCGATGTTTGCGTTCCAGCGCGCGCGACTGCGCGCGGCCCGCACTGGTTTGAAGCCCGTGCTCGCCATCTCGCTCGCGGCACTGCTTGCCGCGTGCTCCAGTGCCAAACAGCCCGCCGGTCCGCAGGTTTTCGCCTGGCTTGCGCCAAAGCCGTCGCAACCGCACCCGCAGCCGATCGAGCGCTCCGGCGTTGAGATTGAGGACGACGGTCTACCCGCGCAGGCGGCGCCATCGGCCGGTATCCGCCATTTGCCAGATGATCCCCGTGCGCCGTGGAGCCCGAACTATGGCCGCAGTGCCGCCGGAGTTTCTGACCGGCCGGCGGCGCGCGGCGATGCGCCTGATGGAAATTGGACAGCCGTGACGACGCCGGCGGCCGGCGGAGTGCCGCTACCGGCAGAGGATGACGGCTTGCCGCGGCCGCAGTCGCCGGAGGAAGCCGGAGTCGTGCCGCAAGTGCAGATGCGCCGCGAGCGGCGTGCGTGGCTCGCCCCGGCGTGGACACGCTGTCCGGACACCCAACGCTGGAAGTGTGGGCGGTGAGGCGATAGCTTCGGGGTGTTGGATATCCGGAGCGCGCGTTTGACGGGGCCTCAAGCACCAGGACGGAAAGCCTTGCCGTCGGCCACGATCGAGCCGTTTCTCGCGCGGGCACGCGGCGCGGTGATGCTGGCCAATCTCGACCGGATCTTTTTCGAGGCGAGCGGAACGACCGTGTTTGCGTCGGACGTCGCGCGTGCCGCGTTTCGCGAACGCTGGCTCGGCCGCTACCTCGTGCACGATGCCGGGCACGCATTCCTGGCGATCGCGAATGCGGGAACGGACGCGGAGGAGCTTGCGGGGTATCTCGCCGGTTCGCTCGATGACCCGGCGCGTGCCGAACGGTTCGACGATCTTGGCTACTTCCAGCAATTGTCCGCGCTGACCGCGCTCTTTCCGGCACAACTGCATGTCAATCTTGCGCCTGCGTGGCGGGGGCGCGGCCTGGGCCGGGCGCTGGTCGATGCATTTTGCATGCATGCGGCGGCTGCCGGCGTGCCGGGCGTGCATGTGTTTACCGGGCGCGGCATGCGCAACGTGCGGTTCTATGAGGCGGCCGATTTTGTGGAAATCGGTGCGGCGCAGTGGAACGGCCGCGAAATCGTCATGTTGGGCCGCCGCCTCGCAGCTTGTGACTAACAGTGTTTTGCAGCCGTCTTGTCAAAGAACCGCAATAGAGACGCGGTAACCGGTTTGAAGCCGCCGTTATGAGGGTTTCGACATGACGACCTTTCTTTTAGAGCTGTCGAAGGGCTTTGCCGTTGTCGCTGCTGCGACGATCCTGGTTATGGCTCTGCATCCCGACGCGCCAAGGGTTGATCGCGCACTCGCGCTCGGGATGTTCAATCCGTGACCTGGGCGATGTTCCCGGCGATCAGACGGCCGATGGCGAGGCTTGCGGTCAGCCCAGGGCTTTCGATTCCATAGAGCGCATAGAGGCCATCGCAGCCGTGTGTCTCCGGCCCTTCGATTGCGAAGTCGTGCGCCAATCCCTCACGTGCAAGTTTCGGCCGGACGCCGGCATACGCGGGACTTAATCGCGCCTCATCGACGGCTGGCCAGTACCGCCGGATTGCGCCAGCGAAGGCGCGGCGGCGGGTACCCTGCTTTTCATCGAAGACCGTCGTGGGTTCGTCGCACCACTCAACGTCGGGACCGAACTTTGCTTCGCGGCCCGTCGAGAGCGTGAAGTGGATGCCGAGGCCGGCGCTGGAAGGCAGCGGATAGACGAGCCGGGAGAAGGGCGGTGCGCCAGAGAGAGCGTAGTAATGCCCCTTGGCAAAGAGGGTTTTGGGGGGTGGGTGCGGCAGCGGCGGCGTGATGCGATTTGTAAGTTCGGTGGCGGCGAGGCCGCCAGCCAACACGATAGCGCGGCACGTCACTGCGGATTCGCAGCCGGCACTGATTGTGCCGACACGATACCGCGCGCCCGTCCGTTCAATGGCGACGGCGGTGGTGCCGGTTGCAATCGTGCCGCCGTTGGCTTGCAAACGCGCTTCAAGGGCGAGCATGAGGGCTGCGCTGTCGACGACAGCCGTCGACGGCGAGAGGAGAGCGGCGGTGCATCGAAGTGCCGGTTCCATCGCGCAGGCTTCACCGGCGGTCAGCAGTTTGACATCCCCGACGCCATTGGCGCGTGCCGTGGCCGCGAGAGCTTGGAGCGCCGGCACCTCATCGGGTTCACAAGCAACCACCAGCTTTCCCAGTTGAAGGTAGGCGACACCGGCTTCGGCGCAGAAGTGTCGGAGACGTTGGCGGCCTTCGACGCAGAGGCGAGCCTTCAGTGAGCCGTCGGGATAGTAGAGTCCGGCGTGGACGACCTCACTGCTGCGGGCGGTTGTCTCCTGGCCGAGCCGGGCATGACGTTCGACAAGCAAAACATCGCCCAACCGGGCACAGGCATCAGCGGTGGCCAGTCCAACGATCCCGCCGCCGATGACGATGGTTTGGAAGTCCACGGACAATCAACATCCCTTCGGTCCCGCGTCGCGCACTGATGTTGCACGATAAAAGCGGAATGTTCCGCAAGTTATCCACAGCCGATCAGAAGCAGAACATAAAGCTTGGAACAAAGCGCGAATCGGACGTCTGAGCATGAGGCGGCTCGCATCGGCAGCCCAAGACGCCGGCACCGGCCATCGTCGCGTGCGGATGATCAAGCCGGGTCGGAGACCGGTTCGTCAGGAGGCGGCAGTTCTACTGCGGGCGGTGCTTGTTCGGCACGCGGAGGAACGCGCTCCTGGAGGCCAAAGCCGGCCGTGGGGTCCTCGGTGCGGCGGGATTTGCCTTCGAAGTACGCGCCCTGTTCGATGGCAAGGGTCAAATGATAAATGTCGCCTTCGACGCGGCTCGTGGACTGCAGAAGAACGCGCTTGCCGCGAACCGATCCCATCACATGACCGCGCACCACGACCTCATCGGACACGATGCCGCCGGTGACCGTGGCACGCTCGCCGACGAGGACGTGCGAGCCGTGGATGTCGCCGTTGATTTCGCCCTCGATCTGCACTTCGCCGCGCGAGACGAGGTTGCCAGTGATCTGCAGTTCCGGGCCGATGACGGACGGAATGCCGCGTTCGGCCGTGCGAAGTGTGGCACCGATCGGGCGTGTGGGAGATGGGCTGGACTGAGGAAGAGAGGGCGGCTGCGATGCGGTGACAAACCCTGATCTTTGGTCACCGTCCGGCTTTCTGAAATTGGGCAGCATCGTACACCTCCCTCAACACCACATCACCCCGATACCGGCGCCTTACGGCGCGATGCGTGCATCAATATGACATCGCTGCGACAAGCGAAAGCGTCACCCGACACACGCATTTTCGAGCCACTACCACGTTTCCGAACGCTGGTCACTGTGGTCGCTTGCGATATGCTCGGCGGTGCAATCCCTTAGGGCAGGCTGCCTGCGCAGTGGGCGTGGGATGCCGAAACCTGAGGCGATCGCCTCATGCTTTCAGGGCTTTGACGGCCTGCAGGACTTCCTCGGCATGATCCGGGACACTGACTTTTCGCCAAATGCGGGCGAGCTTGCCCTTGCCATCGACGAGGAAGGTCGAGCGTTCGACGCCCATGTATTTTTTCCCATACATCGATTTTTCAACCCACACGCCGTAGGCCGTTGCCGCGGTCTTTTCCTCATCCGACAACAGCCGGACCGCAAGGCCGTGCTTGCAGCGGAATTTGTCGTGGCTTTTTACGCTGTCGGGCGAGATGCCATAGACTTCGGCCCCGGCTTTGGCGAACGCGGGAGCCAGATCGGTGAAGTCCTTAGCCTCGCGGGTACAGCCCGACGTGTCGTCCTTAGGATAGAAATAAAGAACGACGGTCCGTCCCTTCAATTTTGCGAGTTTGACCAACGATCCATCGTCGGCGGGAAGTTGAAATTCGGGGGCTTTGTCACCGACTTCGAGCATGGATGAACGTGCCTTTCTTTTGTCGCTTTTGCACCTGCACTTGCGATGGAACGGATGCTAGCCGGTTGCGGTTCACGAGGCTTTTGATTCCGCGCGGTTTTTTCCGACAGTTTGAGCAGGTGTTGGGGTCGTGACGGGAGGGTCCGGCGGTCGGCCAAGGCCGGGTCAGAGACCGGCCGCTCAGGTTCTCGTCTTTGCAGCACGATAGGGGATCGTGAAGGGTGGAAAGACCGACACGGACGGAGGCTCAGCTGCGCACCGGATCGCCGCGCACCGGCCGCCCGCGAACGGGCCCGCCACAGCATGTGACAAATCTTCAGGCACGCGAAGGGTCGATCCGCGAACGCTGGATGGAACGCGACCGGTGGCCGGTCGCAGCCCGGTTTGCCGGGCGCGTCCTGTTGTGGGCCGCTCCCGTGGCCATCCTCTCCTTGCTTGCCGCGATCGTCGTTTATGTCCGCCTGCTGAATGGTCCGATCTCGCTGAAGGTTTTGGCGGGACCAATCGAGCGCGGGATCAGCAAGGAGTTGAGCGGGCTGCGCGCCAATGTCGACGATGCGCTGCTCGAATTGACCGGCGCGGGCGATTACGAGTTCAGACTGATCAATCTGAGGCTGTACGAAGCGGACGGCAGCATGGTCGCGTCGGCTCCGGTGGCGGCGGTCGAACTTGATCTTTCCAGATTGTTGACGCTGGAAGTCCTGCCTCAGCGCGTCGACCTGATCGAGCCTCGCGTCTCGGTTTCTTATTCGGAGCGTGACGGGCTGGCGCTGAGCTTCACCGAACAGACAGCGGCATCTGAAGCGGCGGCGCCGGCCGCAGAGAGCCCGTCAGTCGCTGCCGTTCCTCCCGCCGCGACGCCTAGCCCTGCGCCGAGCGTGCTGCGCCAGCTCGATCTTGCGCGCGTGGTGTCGGAGTATTCTGCGCGCGCGCGCAACCAGCAGGATGCAACATCGAGCCTGACACAAATCGGTCTGCGAAATGCGATTGTGGATATCGACTTCGAGGGACGGCGCAGCAATTGGCGCGTTCAGGAACTCGCGATCGATCTCGATCACAGATCGCGGCGCAGCGTCATTTCCGGCGTGGCGCGGATCGAATCCGATCGGGGGCCTTGGTCACTGTCGGTGTTGACGGAGGATTCGGAAAGATCCGGCACGTTGACGCTCAAGGCCTCGGTGCGCGAACTCGTGCCGAGTACGCTCGGGCGTGCAATTCCGCAGTTGGCGCTGCTGAGTTCGCTCGATTTGCCGACCGCTGCCAATGCCGCCATCCGTTTCAAGACGTCCGGCGAACTGAACGGCGCCGATTTCGCGATCGAGGTTGGACGCGGGCTCATCGATTTCGGTGCGGCCATGTCGGCTCCCATGCTCGTCGACGCGGGGCTTTTTAATTTCAATTACGACGCGGCAAGCGAACGCCTGACCATGACGCCATCGACAATGCGATGGGGGGACAGTTCCGTGACCGTGACGGGGGAGGCCACGCATGAGACCGCGGTGGACACTGGATCGAGTTGGGCGTTCGCAGTTCGAAGTGTGTCGGGCTCGCTGGGAGCCGAAGAGTTCCGCGTCGCGCCGTTGCCGCTCGATGCGCTCGCCATTGCAGGCCGCATATCGCCCGCAGCAAACCGGATCGAGTTTTCGAATCTTTCGGCGGAGGCGGGCGGCGCGAAGGCGGTCTTTGCCGGCGATTTGATCGCAGGTGATCCTCAATCAGCGGGATCTCGCATGGACGGGCAATTCGGTTCCGCCAGCGCCGATGTCATCAAGGCGATGTGGCCGCGCATGATGGCGCCGCGTGCCCGGCAATGGGTCGGCGAGCACATGTCTTCGGGGATCCTGCGCGAGGGTAAGCTCAGCTTCGCGAGCGGGGTCTATGCAAAACCCGATGCCGTCGAGGTCCGGCCGGGCGTGCGGGAGAGCACGGTCTGGGACATCAAAGCCGAGGCGGTGACGCTATTGCCGCTGAAGGGAGGGCCGCCGCTTTCATCTCCGGCCATGGACGTGACGCTGCGCAATCAGGCGCTGGAAATCTCGGCCGCCGATTCCATTCTGACGACGGGCGCGGCCGGGAGCGTTGCCTTGAAGCAAATGCGCCTCAAGGTTGCCGATGTCGATGCGCCCGTCGCGCAGGCCGAACTTGCGTTCAAGACACAGTCGCAATTGGGGCCGGCCATCGACGCCGTGCGTCAATTCAAGCTCATGAACCCCGACGGGCTCGTGGTGCCTCCCGACAAGATTCAAGGCCGGCTGGACGGCGATTTTGCGATCCGCTTTCCCATGCTGCCCGAGATCGAGGCCGATACCGTCGAGATCATGGGCAAGGCGAAGATTGCCGAGGTCAAGACCAAAGAAAAGATCGGCATCATTTCCGTTCAGAGCGGCTCGGTCGATTTGCAGTTCGCGCCGAATGAATCGTCAGCCAAGGGCGAACTCATACTCAATGGCGTGTTGGCGAAGCTCGACTGGCGGCGCCAGACCCCACTGGGTGCCGATCCGATCACGTCGCCTTTGACTTTGACGGCAACACTCGACAACGCCGACCGGCGGCAACTGGGTCTCGACGTCGCCGAGTTTCTGGACGGTGACGTTCCCGCCACCATTGCGTTTGGTGAGGCCTCGAGCGGGGGTGTGTCGACCGTGAGCGTTGCCGCCGATCTCGGGCCGGCGGACTTCTCAATCGCGCCACTCGCCTGGAAAAAGCCCCGCGGCCAGGCTGGCCGGCTTTCATTCGACGTCGTTCCCGGAACGACGCACAAAACGGAACTGCGCAACTTCAAGATCAGCGGTGACGCGATCGCGGCGGAGGGCTGGATCGGGTTATCGGCGGATCAGAAGGTTCAGGAGTTCGAATTCCCGGCGGTCTCGCTCAACACGGTCTCGCGCCTACAGATCAGCGGCAAGCGGGGCGCGAGAGACATCATCGATGTGCGCGCCCGGGGATCGACGTTTGACGGTCGCGAATTCTTCCGCTCGTTGTTCACGTCGGGTTCGGGCGGGCAACGCAAGATCGCGAACGCGAAGGGCGGCATCGACCTGACGGCATCGATCGACAATGTGCTGGGTTACTCCGACGCCAGCTTGCGCGATTTCTCGGTCAAGCTATCCAAGCGCGGTGACGAACTGACCGCGCTCGATGCGCGCGGCAAGCTGGACGGCGGCAAGGCCCTGATCGCGATTCTTCAGGCCGACACGAATGGCACGCGCAAAATCATCGCCGACACGACGGACGCGGGACAATCGCTGCGGCTCGTGGGGTTTTATCCGAACATGCAGGGCGGCCGCGGCCGCATCGATATCTTGCTCGACGGGAAGGACGCCGAGCAGAGGTCGGGGGTTCTCATTATCGAGGATTTCAAGGTCCTTGGAGACGCCGTTGTCGCCGAAGTCGTGTCGAGCGCGTCGGGCGGCGACGGGCCGGCGATCGGATCGGCGAGTTACGGGCAGCGCAAGGTGGTGCGCGAAGTCTTTGAGTTCGACCGGATGCGACTGCCGTTCAATGTGGGCTACGGACAATTCGGAATCGAGGACAGCTATCTGCGCGGGCCGCTGCTCGGCGCGACGCTGAGAGGCAAAGTCGATTACGCGTCGCAAAAAGTGAATCTGGGCGGCACTTACATTCCGCTGCAAGGCCTTAACAATGCGCTTGGCGGCATTCCGGTGCTCGGTCAGATATTGAGCGGGCCCAGAGGCGAAGGCATCTTCGGCATCACGTTCGCGGTGCAGGGCGCGATGGCCAATCCGCAAGTGGTCGTCAATCCCTTGTCGCTGGTGGCACCCGGTATTTTCCGCGAGATGTTCCAGATGACCAACCCGAACACAAGCGTGCAGCCGCGCGCGCCATCGCCGGGGAACGTGCCGGTCGACAAGCGCGTCAGGGCGTCGAGTTCGGGTGGACCGTATCAGGCACCCGAGACCGTCGATGGTTGGTCGTCGGATACGGTCGTACCGTCGAAGAAGAACTGATCGCCTCAAACCGGCTTCAAGAGGACGTGCTTCTTCTTGCCGAGCGAGAGCTTGATGACCCCGTCGCCGGTCAGGTCTCGCGCGGAGAGCGTGGCCTTCTCGTCCGTGACGGTCGCGTCGTTGATCCTCAGGCCGCCGCCTTGAATTTGGCGGCGGGCTTCGCCGTTGGATTTCACAAGGCCGGCCGCCACGAACGCGGCCAGCACGCCGAGGCCGGAAGCGAGTTCGGATTGCGGAATCGCGACCGTCGGCAGGTCGGTGGCTAGCGCGCCCTCTTCGAATGTTTTGCGGGCGGTTTCGGCGGCGGCTTCGGCGGCCGGCCGGCCGTGGACGAGGGATGTCGCCTCGGTGGCCAGCACCTTCTTGGCTTCGTTGATTTCGGCGCCGCCCAATGCCGCAAGGCGCGCGACCTCGTCCATCGGCAGCAGCGTGAAGAGCTTCAGGAAGCGGGCGACGTCGGCGTCCTCTGTGTTGCGCCAGAACTGCCAGTAGTCGTAGGCGGGCAGTTGGGCTTCGTTCAGCCAGACGGCACCGCTGGCGGTCTTGCCCATCTTGGCGCCGGAAGCCGTGGTCAGGAGCGGGCAAGTCAGTGCATAGAGCTGATGCTTCAGTCCCATTCGGCGGCCGAGGTCGATGCCGGTGACGATATTGCCCCACTGGTCGGAGCCGCCCATTTGGGTGTTGCAGCCGTAGCGGCGCGCCAGTTCGACGAAATCGTAGGCCTGCAGCAGCATGTAATTGAATTCGATGAACGACAGTTCCTGCTCGCGGTCGAGGCGGAGCTTGGCCGAATCCATCGTCAACATCCGGTTGACGGAGAAGTGGCGGCCGACATCACGCAGAAACGCGATGTAATTGAGGGGTGCCAACCATTCGGCGTTGTCGAGCATCACGGCATCGAGGCCGCTGTCGCCAAATTTCAGGAATTTGGCGAAGACCTGCTTGATGCTGTCCTTATTGGCGTCGATCTCCTCGATGGAGCGAAGCTGGCGGGTCTCGTCGCGGCCGGATGGATCGCCGATGCGCGTCGTGCCGCCGCCCATCAGGGTGAGGGGCTTGCCAGCGCCGGTGTGCTGCAACCAATGCAGCATCATGATCGACAGGAGATGGCCGATGTGGAGCGACGGGGCCGTGCAATCGTAGCCGACATAGGCAACGACCTTGCCTTCGGCGGCCAGTTTGTCGAGGCCTTCGAAATCGGACGTTTGATGGATAAAGCCGCGCTCGGTGAGTGTGGCCAGGAACTGGCTTTTTGCTTTGTCGGTCATCTTCTTTCGGCCAAGTCTGTCCGGCAGGTTCGGCACCCTGTTGGGCTGGCGCCAGCGGTGCGGTAGGATTGCCGCAAATCGCCCGGCAAATTGCATGACGGCGGGGTTGGGAGCAAGCCGATGCGCGCGCTGGGCCTGATGAGCGGAACCTCGATGGACGGGATTTCGCTGGCGCTTCTCGAAACGGACGGCGAAAGCGTGGCCGAACGTGGCCCGGCGATGACGTTTCCCTACAACTCCGGCCAGCGTGCGGCGATCATCCGGGCGGCCGGCGAGGCGAGGGAGTTGACCGTCAGGACCGATCGTCCCGGATCGATGGCGGCGACCGAGGAGATGCTGACGGGGCTGCACGCGGCGGCCATAGACGGATTCCTGAAACAGCACGGCGTGGCGCGGTCGCACATCGATGTCGTCGGCTTTCACGGCCAGACCGTGCTGCACAGACCGGACCAGGGTTTGACGGTTCAGCTCGGCGACGGGCGAAAGCTGGCGGAGTTGTCGGGTTTGACCGTGGTACACGACCTGCGCGGGCGCGATGTCGAAGCGGGCGGGCAGGGGGCGCCGCTTGTGCCGGCCTATCACCGGGCGCTGGTGGCGGGTCTCGCACAACGGCCTGTTGCGATCGTCAACATCGGCGGGGTGGCCAATGTCTCGTACATCGGTCGCGACGGATCCCTGATTGCGTTCGACACCGGACCCGGCAACGCGCTGATCGACGACTGGATGATGAAGCGGTTGGGCGTGGCGTACGACCGGGATGGCGCGACGGCCGCAAAGGGTAAGGTGGATGAGGCGGTCTTGCGATTTTGCCTGTCGCATTCTTTTTTTTCGCTGCCGCCGCCGAAGTCGCTCGACCGCAATGCGTTTATCTGGGACGTGGTCGAGTGGCTGCCGGTCGAGGATGGTGCGGCGACGCTGGCTGCCTTTACGGTGGCGGGGATTGCGAGAGCGCGCGAACATTTTCCCGAGGAGCCGGAACTGTGGATCGTGGCGGGCGGCGGACGCAAGAACCGCACGATCATGAGCGGGCTGGCCGGGATCGTGCAGAATGCCGTGGTGCCGGCCGAAGCGATCGGGCTCGATGGCGATGCCGTCGAAGCAGAGGCGTGGGGCTATCTGGCCGTACGGTCGCTCAAAGGATTGCCCATTACGTTTCCAGGAACGACAGGCGTCGCAGAACCGATGACCGGCGGCATCATTTCGAAGCCGCCGCGAACCTTGGATTAGGGGTAGGCACGCATGGCGCTCTTTCGCTTCGTCGTTCCGCTGGGTTTCATCGTTTTCGGCGCCGTCGCCGTTTTCATGGGCGCTGTGGTCCTGATCGGTGGACTGAAAGCGGGAGAAATCGGCTGGACATCGGGTCCGGCTGACACGGCGCAAGAGACGCGCGTCCGGCGGGCTGACGACCCGGACGGGTTCTGGCGCGTGATGGCGTTTGGCGGGGCGCTGCCGCTGATGCTCGGGCTGGGCGCGGTGGTGGCCGGCAGGAGAATGCTGCGCGGATAGCAAAAAGGCCCCAGTGGGTGGGGCCTTTCGCGGACGATCATTCGTCGCTGTCGTCGCTGCCGCCGCCGGCGGCGGGCGCCGGTTCGTTGCGTTCGCGCTCGCGTTCCTTCTGGCGCTCCGCTTCACGCTCGCGTTCGCGGGCCTTCTTGGTCTCGTATTCCTCTTCCGCCAGCTTCAAGCGGCGATCGAGATAGCCGCCGACGACGGCCTGGAGGTCGTCGGTCTTGTTTTCGAAGAAGTGGTTCGCGCCGGGGACGACCTCGTGGTCGATCTTGATGCCGCGCTGGGTCTTGAGCTTGGTGGAGAGTTCGGCGACCGATGCCGTCGGGACGACACGGTCTTTGTCGCCGTTGATCATCAGGCCGGACGAGGGGCAGGGCGCGAGGAAGGAGAAGTCGTAGAGGTTCGACGGCGGCGCCACGCAGATGAAGCCGTCGATCTCAGGGCGGCGCATCAGGAGCTGCATGGCGATCCAGGTGCCGAACGACACGCCGGCGATCCAACAATATTTGGCATCAGGCTTGACGATCTGGAGCCAATCCAGCGCGCTGGCGGCATCCGCCAACTCGCCTGGACCGCCGTCCCAGAAGCCCTGGCTGCGGCCGACGCCCCGAAAATTAAAGCGCAGCACCGAGAAGCCGCGCTCCGCAAACGTGTAGTAGAGCGAATAGACGACCTGATTGTTCATCGTGCCGCCGAACTGCGGATGAGGATGAAGGATCAGGGCAATGGGGCTGTCGGGCTTCGGGTCGTGGTGATAGCGGGCCTCGATGCGGCCGGCCGGCCCATTCATGATCAATTCGGGCATCAGTCTTCAGGGCCTCGTTTTTTCGTTTCGGACGGCCGTTCGGCCGGGCTTGGCTGCTGCCTCGTCAAGAGAGGCGATGGTCTTCCGGGCGCTGACGGATTGCCTCACAGAGCCGTGTTGTCGCGTGTGCCGGACAATACTTGACGTGGGGGCTCGGAATTTCCATAAACAGGTTAAGATTTAGAACTCTTCGAAAGAGTGGTCCGGGCTCGCCGCAGTACGGCTGCCGGACGGGCGGTCCTCATAACACGAGTGAGGTGCCCGATTGCAAGTGCCGTGACGCCTGACCCTTGGGCGTCGTACCGGTGCTGGCTGGCCACCGTGTACGGAGGACGCGACATGGAACTGACGACGCGAGGACGCTATGCCGTGATGGCGATGGCCGACTTGGCGCGTCACGAGGCGGGCGAACCGCTGGCGCTTGCGGCAATTGCAGAGCGGCAGAAATTGTCGCTCGCGTATCTTGAACAGTTGTTCGCGCGCTTGCGGCGGGCCGAAATCGTGGTGAGCGCGCGCGGCCGCAGCGGCGGCTATCGCCTCGGCCGCAAAGCGTCGGATATTTCCATCGCGGACATTCTGACCGCAGTCGAGGAAGAGACGCGCATGACGCGCTGCGCCGGCGATGGCGCGACCGGATGCCTTGGCGAAAAGCGCTGTATGACCCACGGGCTCTGGCAGGCGCTGGGTTTGCACATCGCGCAGTTTTTCGAATCTGTGTCGCTGCAGGACGTGATTGACGGCGGGCCGCGCATAGCGGGCGTGCCGGTCCCGGCCGATAGCGAAAGGTTGGCCGCGGAATGACGGCGACGCGCACATATCTCGATCACAACGCGACGGAACCGCTGCGCGTGGAGGCGCGTGCGGCGATGCTTGCGGCGATGGATCGTTTCGGCAACCCGTCGTCCGTGCATGCGGAAGGCCGGGCTGCGCGCGCTGTCGTCGAAGAAGCACGAGAACAGGTTGCCGCGCTCGTCAACGCGAAGCCTGGCGAGATCGTGTTTACGAGTGGCGCGACGGAAGCGAACGCCATGGCGATCGGCGGGCGGGCGTGGCATTCGCTGCTGTTCGGGACCGCGGAACACGTCGCAGTCCTGGCGCCCGCGCGGCGCACGACGGGGGCGCAGACCGAACTGCCGTGCGGTGCTAACGGTGTGCACGATATTGCGGGTGTAGAAGCCTGGGCTCTGGGCCTTCCTCAATCAGACGCGCCAGCCTTCGCGAGCCTCGCGCTGGCGAACGGCGAAACCGGCGTGCTGCAACCGGTCGCGGAACTTTCGGCGCTTCTGTCGCCGTTCAATGTCGTCACGCATTGCGATGCGGCTCAGGCGGCCGGGCGCGTGCCGATCGACTTTGCGGCGCTGGGGCTGTCTTTGATGTCGCTTTCGGCGCACAAGATGGGTGGGCCGAAGGGTGCCGGTGCTCTGGTTGTCCGGGACGGAACCGTGCTTGAGGCAATCTTCGCGGGAGGCGGCCAGGAACGCCGGCGCCGCGCGGGAACGGAGAACGTTTCCGGCATCGCAGGCTTCGGAGCGGCTGCTGCGGCGGCGCGGCGCGATGTTGAGAGAGCCGGTGAGATTCGTGTGCTTCGCGACAGTCTCGAAGCGGCGCTTCGGCAGAGGACGCCGGAGGCCGTCGTCATCGGTGAGGCGGCGGAGCGGCTGCCCAACACGACGCTGGTGGCGATGCCGGGCAAGCTCGCCGAGACGCTCGTGATCAAGCTCGACCTGATGGGCTTCGCCGTCAGTGCGGGCGCGGCCTGCGCGTCCGGCAAGGTCGGCGCGAGCCATGTTCTGGAAGCCATGGGCGTTCCGCCGGAGGTTGTGCGCGGAGCGGTTCGGATCAGCTTGGGATACGGGACGACGGCGGAGGACGTAGAGACATTTGTTGCGGCCTGGACGGCTGCGACGCGACAGGCGGCACTGGCCGCCTGATAGGAATTCACTTGATGCTTACGGCGCACCACTTGAGGGCGTCCGGGAGAAGAGGACGAAATGCCAGCAGTCAAAGAGACGGTCGAACAGGTCCGCAAGATCGACGTCGACCAGTACAAGTACGGCTTCGAGACAGCCATCGAGTCCGTGAAGGCTCCGAAGGGGCTTAACGAAGATATCGTTCGCTTCATCTCGGAGAAGAAGGGCGAACCGGCATGGATGCTGGAGTGGCGCCTGGAAGCCTACCGCCGCTGGCGCGCGATGAGCGAGCCGACGTGGGCGAAGGTCAGTTATCCGAAGATCGATTTTGAGGATCTCTACTATTATGCGGCGCCTAAGTCTTCGGAAGGGCCAAAGTCGCTCGACGAAGTCGATCCGGAGCTGCTCAAGATGTACGACCGCCTCGGCGTGCCGCTGCGTGAGCGCGAAATTCTCGCCGGCGTGAAGAGCGACAGGCCGAGGGTGGCTGTCGATGCCGTGATCGATTCCGTTTCGGTGGTGACGACGTTCAAGGACGAACTCGCCAAGGCCGGGGTGATTTTCTGCTCGATTTCCGAGGCGCTGCGCGAGCACCCTGAGCTGGTGAAGAAGTATCTCGGCTCGGTGGTGCCGCAGTCGGACAATTACTATGCGGCGCTCAATTCGGCGGTTTTTTCCGACGGATCGTTCGTCTATGTGCCGGATGGCGTGCGCTGCCCGATGGAACTGTCCACGTATTTCCGCATCAATGAGCGGCAGACGGGGCAATTCGAGCGCACGCTCATCATCGCGGATCGCGGCGCTTACGTTTCGTATCTGGAAGGCTGCACCGCGCCGATGCGCGACGAAAACCAGTTGCACGCGGCGGTGGTGGAGCTGATCGCGCATGACGACGCGGAGATCAAGTATTCGACGGTCCAGAACTGGTATCCGGGCGACGCGCAGGGCAAGGGCGGCGTCTATAACTTCGTGACGAAGCGGGGCGACTGCCGGGGCCGGAACTCGAAGATTTCCTGGACGCAGGTAGAGACGGGCTCGGCGATCACCTGGAAGTATCCGAGCTGCATCCTGCGCGGCGACAATTCACGGGGCGAGTTCTATTCGATCGCGGTGTCGAACGGCTATCAGCAGGTGGACAGCGGCACGAAGATGATCCACCTCGGCAAGAACACGTCGAGCCGTATCATCTCGAAAGGCATCGCGGCGGGGTATTCGCAGAACACCTATCGCGGTCTGGTATCGGCGCATCGCAAGGCCACGGGCGCACGCAACTTCACGGCGTGTGACTCGCTCCTGATCGGGGACAAGTGCGGCGCGCACACGGTTCCGTACATCGAGGCGAAGACGTCGTCGGCCCACTTCGAGCACGAGGCGACGACCTCGAAGATTTCCGACGACATGCTGTTTTACTGCAAGCAGCGGGGCTTGTCGGAAGAGGAAGCGGTGGCGCTCGTCGTCAACGGCTTCGTGCGCGACGTTCTGCAACAATTGCCGATGGAGTTTCTGGCCGAGACGCAGAAGCTGATCGGGATCTCGCTGGAAGGTAGCGTGGGGTGACAATCAACGGGTGGGGATGGCGCCGTTACGAGCGGCTGCCCCTCACCCAGACCCACTCTCCGTAAACGACGGAGAGTGGGAAGAGACAACGGACTTTGGAGAGTGCGAGAATGCTTGAGATCAAGAACCTGCATGTGAAGCTCGAGGACGAGGACAAGGTGATCCTCAAGGGACTGTCGCTGACGGTGCCCAAGGGCGAGGTGCATGCGATCATGGGCCCGAACGGTTCGGGCAAATCGACGCTCGCTTACGTGCTCGCCGGCCGCGACGGCTACGAGATCACGGATGGCGATATCCTCTGGAACGGCGAGAGCATCGTCGAGATGGAGCCGGACGAGCGCGCCGCCAAAGGCGTGTTCCTGGCGTTTCAGTATCCGATGGAAATACCCGGCGTGGCGGGGCTGACTTTCCTGCGCACGGCGACGAACGCGGTGCGCAAGAAGCGCGATCAGGCGGAACTCTCGACGCCCGACTTCATGAAACTCGTGAAGGACAAGGCGGCCAAGCTCAAGATCGACTACGAGATGCTGAAGCGGCCGGTCAACGTTGGATTTTCAGGCGGCGAGAAGAAGCGCTCGGAAATCCTACAGATGGCCATGCTTGAGCCGTCGCTGTGCGTGCTCGACGAGACGGATTCGGGTCTCGATATCGACGCGCTGAAGGTGGTGGCGGACGGCGTGAATGCGCTGCGCGGTCCCGAGCGGGCCATGGTCGTCATCACGCACTATCAGCGGCTGCTCAATCATATCGTGCCCGACAAGGTGCATGTGCTGGCCGACGGGCGCATCCAGAAATCGGGCGGCAAGGAATTGGCGCTGGAACTGGAAAAGTCCGGTTATGCGGGCTTCACAGGCAAGGCGGCGTGAGCATGGATGGGACAGAAACGGTTGCAGCAAAGGAAGGTCGTCAGATGACCGTTCAGACGCTCAACACCAAGGCCGAGCAGGCGATCCTCCGATCGTTCGAGGACAACGCCGCGAAATTGCCGGGCGGAAAGCCGGTGGCCGCGTTGCGGCGGGCGGCGATCGGCGCGTTTGCGTCGAAGGGTCTGCCGAGCCGGCGGGTGGAGGAATTCAAGTACACGGATCTGAAGGCCAATGTGAAAGAAGCCCTGCCGCTGGCGACGGGCGGGGCGGTTGCGGGTGACGCGGCCAACCCAGCCGGCGCGCATTTCGGGACGGAATTCACGGCGGATGCCGTGGTGTTCGCCGGCGGGCGCGGTGTGCCGGCAAAGAGCGGCCAGCGGCACTTCCTGGCGGATGCAAATTTGCCCGCGTGGGCGGCAGCGGCGCTGGAGGATGTGGACCTCAAGGTGTCGGCCGATCTCCTGCTGAACACGGCGCTCTTCACGGACGGCGCGGTGATCGATGTGCCGGCCGGTGCGGCGGACGATGCACCTATCGTCATCGTGTCGTTGCCCGCAGAGGGCCGGATGACGGCGTTGCGGCACGTCATTCGCATCGGCAAGGGCGCGAAGGCGACGATCGTGGAGATCGAGCGCGCGGAGGACGGGGCCGGGGCGCGGCAGTCGAGCGGGCTAACGCAGATCACGATCGACGACGATGCCGTGGTCGAGCACATCAAGGTCGTGGAGGCGCGAAAGGGATCGCTGCACCTCAGCCATTGGCAGGCAAACCTCGGCGCGAACGTGACCTACAAGCCGTTCCAGCTGACGATTGGCGAGGGGCTCGTTCGCAATGGTCTTAATGTGCTGTTCAACGGACAACATTCGACGCTCGACCATGGTGCTGCATCGATCATGCACGGAACCGGACATGCCGACAGCACGCTGGTGATCGATCACAAGGTGCCGCACTGCACGAGCCGCGAACTTTTCAAGACCGTGCTCGACGGGCAGGCCCGAGCCGTGTTCCAGGGCCGCGTCATCGTGCGGCCAGATGCGCAGAAGACCGACGGGAAGCAAATGGCGCAGGCGCTCATGCTGTCGCCGGACGCGGAGTTCGATTCCAAGCCGGAATTGGAAATCTATGCCGACGATGTCGTTTGCGGGCACGGTTCGACGGCGGCGGAGATCGATCCGGATATGATCTTCTATTGCATGTCGCGGGGCATTCCCGCCGCAGTTGCGAGGGTGCTGCTGATCGAAAGCTTCGTTGCCGAGGCGATCGAAAAGATCGAGCATGAAGGCTTGCGCGCGGCTCTCGGCGGAATCGCGCGCGACAGCCTCGCGGCATGATAGATTGGCGCTCATGAATCGGGGCGCGGTGGAGAAACGCATGCCAAACGCGGCGCGGCAATTGCAGGGTGAGACGACCGGACGGGCCGGCGGCACGTTCGACGTGGCGCGGCTGAGGGCGGATTTTCCGATCCTTTTCCGCGAAGTGCACGGCAAGCCGCTCGTCTATCTCGACAATGGCGCCAGCGCGCAGAAGCCGAATGCCGTCATCGATGCGATGGACCATGCGTATCGCTTCGAATACGCCAACGTGCATCGTGGACTGCACTATCTTTCCAACACGGCGACTGCGCGGATGGAGGACGCCCGCGAGATGGTCCGGCGGTTCTTCAACGCGCCGACGGTGGAAGAGATCGTGTTCACGAGGAATGCCACGGATGCGATCAATCTGGTAGCTTCGTCGTTCGGCGGGATGATGATCGGCGAGGGCGATGAGATCGTGCTGTCGATCATGGAGCACCACTCCAACATCGTGCCATGGCATTTCCATCGTGAACGGCGCGGGGCGGTGCTCAAGTGGGCGCCCGTGTCGGACAGTGGCGAATTTCTGCTCGACGAGTTCCAGCGGATGCTGGGTCCGAAGACGAAGATGGTTGCCATCACGCACATGTCGAACGTGCTCGGCACCGTGACGCCGATCAAGGACATCGTGCGGATCGCGCATCAGCGCAATATTCCGGTGTTGGTGGACGGCAGCCAGGCGGCGGTGCATCTCCCGGTCGACGTGCAGGACCTGGGTGTCGATTTCTACGTCGCGACCGGGCACAAGCTCTACGGGCCGTCGGGGATCGGCGTGCTTTATGCCAAGCGCCGGCACCTCGATGCGATGCCGCCCTACCAGGGCGGCGGGGAAATGATCGAGAAGGTGGCCGTCGATGAGATCACTTACGCGCCGCCGCCACACAAGTTCGAGGCCGGCACTCCCGCGATTGTCGAGACGGTGGGCCTTGGCGCGGCGCTCAACTACATGATGCAGACCGGTCGCGAGGCGATTGCGGCGCATGAAGCAGAAATTTCCGCCTACGCGCATGGGCGGTTCGCGGAATTTCCGTGGCTGAAAGTGTATGGCACAGCGCCGGGCAAGGGTGCGATCCTCTCATTCAACGTGGAGGGCCTGCATCCGCATGACGTTTCGACAATCGTCGACCGGTCGGGTGTGGCAATCCGGGCAGGCCATCATTGCGCCCAGCCGCTGATGGCGAGGCTCGGTGTGCCCGCGACGTGCCGTGCGTCGTTTGCCATGTACAATACAAAGGCGGAGGTCGATCAGTTGATCGCAGCTTTGCAGAAGGCGCGCGAATTGTTTGCGTGAAGCCGTGGATGATGATGGACGAAGATATCAAGAGCGAAACTCCCGAGGCAGCGGCCGGCGAAGGCGTCGCCGACGCGGTTGCGCCATCGCGCGCGCCGGGTGTCGCTGAAGGCGGAACAGCGGTCGAGGGCTCCGCGCTCTCGCAGGAAGAGCTCGACGAATTGACGCCCGAGATCGTGAAGGCGCTGAAGTCGGTCTATGATCCAGAAATTCCCGCAGATATTTTCGAACTCGGGTTGATCTACAATATTGATATTGCCGACAGCCGCGAAGTTTCCATCCTCATGACTCTGACGGCGCCGGGATGTCCGGTGGCGGGGGAAATGCCGATCTGGGTGGAGAACGCCGTATCTGCGGTGCCGGGTGTCAGCGGCTGCAAAGCGACGATTACGTTCGATCCGCCGTGGGACCAGAGCCGCATGTCGGACGAGGCGCGGTTGGCGCTCAATATGTTCTGAGCCCCGGCTTTTTCGGGCGCGCGGGCTGTCCTACATTGAATGGGCGTCAGGGACTCGAATTTCACACTCCCTTGCCGGCGTCACTCGCTGTAAGGGAACCAGCCGAATATGCCGAATAAGGCTGCCGGGTTCCTGACGCATCGCGCGCCTCATGGATCGGATGGGCTTCCGGTTGCGTAGGAACGGTCATGTGCGCAGGAGGTTCGCCTTGGCCGACGACACCAGGAAATTGACCGTCTATTACGATGGTTCTTGCCCACTTTGCCGGGCGGAGATTGGTCATTATCGACGCCAAAGCGGCTCGGAAGCGATGGATTTTCTCGACATTGCCGATGCGACCGCGCAGTTGGGGCCTGATCTCGACCGCGCAACCGCGATGAAGCGGTTTCATGTGCGTGAGTCCGACGGGCGGCTCTACTCGGGCGCGCAGGCCTTCACGCGTATTTGGACCCGTTTGCCGGCGTGGCGATGGGCGGCGCAGGTTGCGCGCGTGCCGGGCGGGATTGCATTTCTCGACCTCCTGTATCGCGGGTTCTTGCCGATCCGGCCCGCACTTTCGCGGACGGCGTGCCGCATTCAAAGGTGGCGGCAGCGCCGTTCGGCGGCTACCGGCTGAACACACCGGCCGGGTCGATGCGTGTGACCTTAAAGATCGCAGATATTGCCGCGAAAACGCACATGCCGAGCGTCAGTAGAAAGAGGCCGATGGCCAATCGCGGCGTCATGACGATGTTGAGCGTGGAATTCTTGGTGGCGTTGATGAGCAACATCGTCAGCGTGAAGCCGACAATGTAGCCGATGATCGCCGAGAGCACGGCCTGGATGAGAATGACGGCGTGGATGTAGCTTGCCGAGGCGCCTAGCGCGCGCAGGGTGGCGAATTCGTTCAAGTGATCCTTGGTGGACGAGTAGAGCGTCTGCGCCACGATCACGACGCCGACGATGACGCCGAGAGCAGCGCCGGCAATGAGGGCGGCACCGGCGGCGGTGTTGAACATCCAGTAGTTGAGCGAGCGATCGCGGAATTCGGTGTGGGTCAGGACTTCATTGTCGGGCATCCGCTCGATGAGCGCCTGGCGGACCTCTTCGACGTCGGCATCGGGGGAAATTTTGACGAGTTGGTAGGTCGCTTGCTCGGGAGCAGCGTTGACGAGTTTGCGGGCGGTTTCGAGGCTGGTAAAACCGTAGGGCAGCGTCGTGAACGAGCGGATGGCGCCCGTCAGCGCCGTCACCTGGACGCGCTGGAGGTTTACCTCGGCGAAGGCGCCGATGCCGTCGATGCCCAGATCCTTCAAGTACGACTTGTCGACGGCGAGCGAGTTGGGGGTCTTTAATTCGGCAGCGCTGCCCTCGATGATGTTCCACGGTTCGACGCCGCCGCGCAACGTGTCGAGACCAACCAGAATGAATGCCTTCTTGCCGCCGCCGGGTTTGCGCCAACTGGCGAAGTTGACGATCATTTCCTGGACATTCTCGACGCCGGGCGTCGACAGGATGTTGTATTTCTCGCGGCCGGTGAGGAGCGAGGGGTCGTCGAAGGACTTCGTGCCGAAGGGGACGACCCAGAGATCGGCCGGGGTCTTGTCGATGACGGTGGCGATTTTCTGTTCCGAGCCGATGTAGAGACCGCACTGCACGGCGACGAGGATCAGCGAGAACACGATGCCGACAAGGGTGACGACGAGGCTCAACCGGTCGTGGAACAAATTCCGGTAGGCGAGCTTCGGCGCCATCTTGATCGTCTTGGGCGAGAGTTCACCGACGGCGGGGCCGGAGAGGGTGGGATTGGAGGTGGTGCCTGCGCCAGCCATGATGTTCTCGTCCGTTCTTCTACGGTGAAACCGACTCTGAGCAACTTAACCTGAACTTCAGTCGCAGGCGACCGTGACCGTCACGCCAACCGCGGGAATGAACTTGCGGCAGGTCGCCGGTCCGGCTTTTGCCGTGGTCTTGGGCGCCGTCTTGACTTCCTTCGCAGGCGCGATTGAAGCCGTTTCGGTTTCCACAACCTCCGTGGCGACGATGGTGTCCGTCGGCAGAACCGCCCGAACCGTTTCGGCGCGGGGCAGGCTGTCATTGACGAGCGTGCGGCTGAGGAAGCCGCGGTCTTCCGATGCGTTCGCCGTGACGGGCGCCGTCTTGGGCTTTTCTTCCGTTACAGTATGGCGAACGGGTACGACATGGCGTGCGGTCTTCGGCTTGCGGCGCTCGGCGGCGGCAACGTGGGCCGGGGACGAGCGATTGGCCGTGTGTGTCTTGGGAGCAGCCTTGCGCGGCGCCGAATAGCCGCCGCCTCCGCCATAGCCGGGGGTCGGCGTGGCGACGAAGGTTCCAAGGGGGCCGCCGAAATTCATGCGTACGCCGCCGCCAGCGTGTGCCGGGGAAGCGATGGTGAAGGCCGTTGCTGCCAGGACGAGGGCGGCGAGGGGCTTTGTGCGGCGGATCATGGCGGGCTCCTGTCGAGCGGGATGTCTGTTCTGGGGACAGAATGCGCCGCGCGGGGCGCAACCGCTGTTCCGGCTGGAACACGCCGGCCGCGGCGGCGATCGTTTGGCACAACCCTTTCACTTATTTTGAGTTTTCATGTCCTCGCAATTGCAGCGAACGTTGCTATATTGATGGATGAACGCTCAAGGCCTTGAACCTGGACCGGTAACCGATGACCGAACTCGCCCCACCTCCCGCGCGCCGTGCGCGTCCGCAGGTTATGACTCTGACGACGGCGGCGGCCGACCGCATCCGCGCGCTCATGGCCAGCAAGGGCGCCGGCGTTGCGGGGTTGAAGATCGGTGTAAAGAAGGGTGGCTGCGCGGGCATGGAATACACGATGACCTGGGCGCAGGAGGTTGGCCGCCTGGACGAGGTGATCGAGGTCGACGGGGCGCGGGTGATCGTCGATCCGGCGGCGATCCTTTATCTCATCGGGACGGAGATGGACTTCAAGGCCGACAAGCTTGCGAGCCAGTTCGTGTTCAACAACCCGAACCAGAAGAGCGCGTGCGGCTGCGGTGAAAGCGTGCAACTGGAGCCGGCGACGGGCGCCGATGCCGCGCGAGGGTGATCAGCCGTCGTTGGCGGCGGTTTCGCGCGCGGTGGCCATCAGATATGCGATCGCAGCGGTCCAGAATTCGGCTTCGGCCTGAGCGCGCGCGCGTTCGGCTGTGAAGGCTTCAATCCAATTTGCTTGCAGTGACGGCACGCCGTCGGCGATCGCGGCAAGATCCGCGGGCGATTTGGAGAGTACGATGCGCGCAAGGTGGGCCAATTCGGCGGCCTCCGATCCGGGCAAGGCCACGGGCGGGGCCTTTGCTGGGATTGGCGTCGTGACAGGCGCGGCACTGGACAGCGGATATTTTGCCAACATGATCGTACACCGGTCGCAATCGGACGGGGGCGAGGGGCCCTCTACACCGAAGATCGTCTGCTCAGGTGGACATTAGCGAAAGTTGAGGACAACGGCTGTGGCGCGGGGGACTTCTCCACAGGGTTGTCACAGGTAGAAATGAAAATCACTTTTTGTCTTTTTGAACGCGATTCCATAGCCACATCCGTTACGCCCCGGAGAGCTTGCCCATGCCGCATGATGCAGCGCTGGCCGCGTTGATTGAAGAGCTGTTCGGCCCGCTCGGGGCCGTTGCCGTGCGCGGGATGTTTGGCGGTGCGGGGGTCTATTGCGATGGCGTGATGTTCGCGTTGATTGCCGGCGACACGATCTATCTGAAGGCCGATGCGCGATCCGCCAAGCGCTTCGACGCCGAGGGGCTGGAGGCCTTCGTCTATCAAGGCAAACGCAAGCCCGTGGCGATGTCGTACCGGCGTATGCCCGAACGGCTTCTGGACGAGCCCGACGAGGCCCTCGCGTGGGGTCGCGAAGCGCTGAGCGCAGCGCAGGCGGCAGCAAGCGCGCGAACAAAAAAGCCGCGCGGCAAGGGCTGACCTGCCGCGCGGCTTCAATGAGACGGTGCCGCCGTTACTCGCTGGAGACTTTGACCGGCCGGGCTGGCTTTCTCAGAAACGCTGGAATGTTCTCCGCAAAGCCGCCGGCAGGGGCCGCAGCGGGCGGCCGGGAGGCAGGGCGCGGTGAAGGCGCTGGGCGGGGATCTGGTGCGTTGCGTTCTGCGGCCGGCGCCCGGGTTTCCTGACGGGGCTGTTCGCGACGCTCATCGCGGCGCTCTGGACGTTGGCGTTCAGGCCGCGACGGCGCGGGATGGGCCCGGTCATCGCGGCGGGACGACGGCGCCGCATCGATGCGTGGCTGCTCCGTTGCTTCGCGGGCAACCCGCTCAGGCCGTTCTTGACGCTCGGGCCGCTCGGCGTGAGGGGCATCGGTTGGCCGCTGACCGCGATCGCGACCGCCACGGCGATCCTGATTTCGCCCTTCGCGACGCGGTTCACCGCTGCGACCTTCGCTCCGGCGTTCGCCACCGCGTGCAGCCGGTCTGCCACCGCGTCCATCGCTGCGCCCGGCTCCGCCACGTCCACGGCGGCGCTTGCCAGCGTCTTCGTAATCTTCGGCGGTTGGTTCATCGCCGACCCAGACCGGGGTGTCACCGGTGATTTTCTCGATGTCCTTCAGAAGCTTCAAATCTTCATGCGTGACGATGGAGAAGGCGGCCCCTTCGCGGCCGGCACGGCCCGTGCGGCCGATGCGGTGGACGTAATCTTCCGAATGCCACGGGAGATCGAAGTTGAAGACGTGGCTGACCTCCGGAATATCCAGGCCGCGGGCGGCAACGTCGCTCGCCGCCAGCAGCGTGATCTCGCCGTTGCGGAACTTATCGAGCGTCTCCATGCGGCTGCGCTGATCCATGTCGCCGTGCAGTGCGCCGGCATTGAAGCCGTGCTTGACGAGCGACTTGTGCAGCACGGCCACATCCCGCTTGCGGTTGCAGAAGATGATGCCGTTCTGGATCGTCTGGCCGCGGATGAGGTTGCGGAGAAGATCGCGTTTGGCCCAATCCTCGCTCGCGGGACAGAAGCAATAGCGCTGGGTGATCGTCTTTGCCGTCGTCGCGGGCTTGGCGACTTCGATGCGGACTGGGTCCTTCAGGAACTGCTGCACGAGGCGGGTGATCTCGGGCGGCATGGTGGCGGAGAAGAACAGCGTCTGGCGGCGCGGCGGCAGCAATTTGCAGATCTTCTCGATGTCGGGGATGAAGCCCATGTCGAGCATGCGGTCGGCTTCGTCGATGACGAGGATTTCCACACCCATGAGCATGATGCGTCCCCGCCCGAAATGGTCGAGCAGGCGGCCGGGGGTGGCGATGAGAACATCGACGCCGCGGTCGAGCTTTTTGACCTGATCGTCCATCGAGACGCCGCCGATGAGGAGGGCGACATCGAGCTTGTGATTGACGCCGTATTTCTCGAAGGCCTGCGCCACCTGGGCGGCGAGTTCGCGGGTCGGCGCCAGGATCAGCGAGCGCGGCATGCGGGCGCGCGCGCGGCCGGTTTCGAGCCGGGTGATCATCGGCAGGGTGAAAGCGGCGGTCTTGCCGGTGCCCGTCTGGGCGATGCCGAGGACGTCCTTGCCGGTCAAGGCGACGGGGATGGCCTGCGATTGGATGGGCGTGGCGGTCGTGTAGCCGGCAGCCTCGACGGCGGCCAGAACCTTGGGGCTGAGCCCGAGCTCAGCGAAGGGTAACGTTTCCAAAAAAGTCTCACTCCGGATGCGTCATTGATCCACGCGTGCGTTACCTCGCGCCACATCAGGTGGAACGAGTGCTCGCGGTCGAACGAGGCGCAGGGGGAGTTGGTGCCAGTAAAGAGGCTAAAAGCCGGGCAACGAAAATGCTCGAAATGGATCAATGAATCGATCCCCTGCGCTCGAGCGTGATGCTTGCTGACACAAGGCCGGGGGGAAAGCAAGGGGCAGGGGCCGACGGGCGGGTGGTGGATCGTCGCTCATGGCCCTTGCGTGGCCGGAAGGACGCGGGGGAGGGTTAAGACGGTCAAATATCCAAATCCTTGGCGAAGGCGGCGCGGTCCTGGATGAAACGGAAGCGGGCTTCGGGTTTGGAGCCCATGAGAGCGTTGACCGTGTCGCCAAGGGTCGCCTTGTCCGCTTCGGTGACTTCGACCTTCAGCATGAGGCGCCGGCGGGGGTCCATGGTCGTCGATTTCAGATCCTTGAAATCCATTTCGCCGAGGCCTTTGAAGCGGGTCACTTCCGGCTTCCGGCCTTTGAACTGGGTGGCGATGATGGTGTCGCGCTCTTGCTCGGTGCGGGCGTAGGCGACATCGGCCTTGTGGGCGATCTTGTAGAGCGGCGGCACGGCGAGGAAGAGGTGGCCGTTCTCGATCAGCTCGGGCATCTCCTGGTAGAAGAACGTGATGAGCAGCGAGGCGATGTGGGCGCCGTCCACGTCGGCGTCGGTCATGATGATGACGCGCTCGTAGCGCAGGTCTTCGTCGCGATATTTCGAGCCCGTGCCCACGCCGAGCGCCTGGATCAAGTCGGACAGGAGCTGGTTCGCCGACATCTTGGCGGACGAGGCATTGGCGACGTTGAGGATCTTGCCGCGCAGCGGAAGGATCGCCTGGGTTTCGCGATCGCGTGCGCTTTTTGCCGAACCGCCGGCACTGTCGCCTTCGACGATGAAGATTTCCGTGCCGGCCGCCTGCTGGATGGAGCAATCGGCAAGTTTGCCGGGAAGGCGAAGCTTGCGCGTGGCGGATTGGCGCGAGACTTCCTTTTCGCGCTTTCTCTTGAGGCGTTCGTCGGCCTGCTCGACGGCCCATTCGAGCAGTTTCGTTGCCTGCTGCGGGCTGTCGGTCAGCCAGTGGTCGAAGGCATCCTTGACGGCGTTTTCGACGATGCGGCCAGCTTCGACGGTGGCGAGCTTGTCTTTGGTCTGGCCCTGAAATTCGGGTTCGCGGATGAAGATGGAGAGCATGGCGGCCGCCGTGCCCATCACGTCGTCGGCGGTGATCTGTTGGGCTTTCTTGCTACCGATGCGCTCGCCGAATTCGCGCAGCGATTTGGAGAGCGCCGAGCGGAAGCCGTTTTCGTGCGTGCCGCCTTCGCCGGTGGGGATCGTGTTGCAATAGGACCGGCAGAAGCCGTCCTCGTCCGATACCCAGGCGACGGCCCATTCGACGGAACCGTGCTTGCCGTCCTTTTCGACATTGCCGGAGAAGATTTCCTTGGTGACGAGCGTCTGGCCGGTGATTTCGGAGGCGAGATAATCCTTCAGTCCGCCGGGGAAGTGGAAGACGGCTTCAGTGGGCGTGTCGTCCTTGATGAGGGAGGGATCGCAGCTCCAGCGGATCTCGACGCCGCCGAAGAGGTAGGCCTTCGACCGGGCCATTTTGAGAAGGCGCGCGGGTTTGAACTGGGCGCCCTTGCCGAAAATCGCGTCATCGGGACGGAAACGGACTTTGGTGCCACGGCGGTTGTGGATCGCGCCAAGCTTCTCAAGCTTCGTGACCGGTTGGCCGCGCGAGAACACCATACGATAGAGCTGCTGGCCGCGCGCGACTTCAACTTCGCATGTTTCCGACAGCGCATTGACGACCGAGACGCCGACACCGTGCAAGCCGCCCGAAGTCGCGTAGGCTTTGCCGTCGAACTTGCCGCCTGCGTGAAGCGTGCACATGATGACTTCGAGGGCGCTTTTCTTGGGATACTTCGGATGCGGGTCCACGGGAATGCCGCGGCCATTGTCCGTCACGCTGAGAAAACCTTCGGCATCGAGGCGCACGTCGATGAAGGTCGCGTAGCCGGCGACGGCTTCGTCCATGGCGTTGTCGATGACTTCGGCGAACAGATGATGCAAAGCCTTCTCATCGGTGCCGCCGATGTACATGCCCGGTCGGCGGCGGACGGGTTCGAGGCCTTCGAGGACCTCGATGTCGGCAGCCGTGTAGTTGTCGGAAGCGTCCCCCGATTTGCGGCGGGCGGCTTTGTCGTTCATTGCGGTTTCCAATGCGGCGAACAGGTCGCGTTGCGATTGGGCCATGCGCGTTTTTCCTCGAGTCGAGGTCCGGCCCGGCGTTGGCAAGCGGTACGAAGGGCGCGCGAGCCCGAATCTGGTGGTGACGTTCAGGCTGAGGTCGCACGGATGGGGTTGCCGATCAAGCGGCGCCGGCGACACACCGGGTGGGTGTGGCCGTGTCTGGCACAAGGATATCAAGGGGATGAAAGGAGCCAGTGATTGAGCGCCAGCAGCAGAATCAACAGAGCCGCGAGCCTGTAAAGACGGACATGGAAGCCGCGCTGTCCGAGAAAGTCGCCGAGCGCGTAGCCGATCGTGAGGGTGATCGCGAAGAGATATTTGACCGTTTCTTTGCCGCCCGCGTTCTCGTACGTGGCTGACGCGGGGTCGGGATCGTAGCCAAGCAGGAAGATGATGCCGAGCGCGCCCATGATGGCCAGGCTCGGCCAGGTCATGCCGTCGAGAAAGCCCCAGCCGCGCTGCAATGGTGTGCCGTATAAAATTGCGGAAATGCGCGCGCCGAGGCCGATGATAGCCAGGAAGAAGGCCAGCGCGATGGCCGCCTGCAGATGCGCGTGAGGATAGAAGCCGAACGTATCGTAGTGTCCAAGCCAGAAATCGGATGACACGGTCATCCACCAACCGAGGATCGCCATGAACGGCCGCGAAAGTGGGACGGCCCAGGCGAGTTGGGCGAGGACGGTCAGGGCGGCGCCGGTCATGCCGATGAGGGCGACGGCTTCGCGCGCCAGCCAGCCGCCGAGCGTGGCTGAAGGACGGATCGCCTCCCTGGGTGCCGAAGCGGGCGTGGATCGGGGTCCTGATGCCGGACGTTTCGGGCCGGCCGTTTTTGGTGGGGCCCGCGTCGTGCCGAAGTCGCCGACCTTTGCCGAAGGGGCCTGCGTGACGACACGCGATTTTGCGCGCGGCGTCATGCGCCATCGCGGCCAAGTGAACGCCGGCACACGTTGAACCGTGGGCGTGCGGCCGGAAAGGTCGATTGTCGTCATCGCGTTGGTTTATTGCAGGCTTTGGTGCATTGCGAAAGGCGGGATGTCGGCCTGATTGGCAGCATGTTTGGCGATAAATCTTATATCGCCGGAAGATGGCTACCAGAGCGTAGGGAGGCGGGCGGGCCGCTTGGCGAGAAAGGGCGTTTCGGCATAGCGTTGTGGCGGTCAACGGTCAGTCGCGATAGCCCATGAGGTGCCGGACATGCATTTCCTCTCCTTTGCACTTTGCCTTGGCGATGGTTTGCGCTGGATCGCTGTCGGAGGCGCGATCGTTCTGGCTTGTGGCCCTTCAAGCGTGCGCGCATCAGAGGCCGACGTGCAGGCGGCGATCGACAAAGCCAATCTCTACGTTGAGACGGCAAAAAATACGGAGCGGGCGGTCGACTCCTGGGAGCGGTATGCGAGTTGGGTCAATATGAAGACCGGGCCGACAGGCAAGGAGCGCTATCTGACGTATGGGATGTACGAGCTTTACGATGTGGAGCCGCTGCTCAAGGAAGCGCGCGATGCGGCCGTACTTGAGCCGCGTGCCGAGGCTGTCGATGCCGCGATGGTCAGGTATATCTCGGCGTATGAGGCCCTGGCACCTGTGATGCAGGAAGCCGCGGCCTACTATGAGCGGCAGGGGTACGAGGCGGACAAGATGGCGCTGGGTAAGGCGCTGCATCCCAAGATGGTGCCGCTCGCAACTGCGTTCATGGCGGAGCGCAAGGTGATGATGCCGCTGCTGCGTGCGCATCTGCGGGAGGTGGAAGCTTTGGAAGTGCGGGCGCTCGAAGCGGCGGACGGGCCGACAGCGGCGTTTCATACCGCCAACGTGATGACGGCCTTGCATCGTGTGATGGATACTTTTCCGCGCGAGAAACCCGAGCAGATGAATGCCGAAGAACTCGATCAGGTGATGTCGGAGATTGGGCCTGAGAATTTCAGTGAGAAATTCGATCAGTTGATGAGCGGCGTGAAGCCGTCGAATGCGACTATCGATGTGGCGCGCTTTGGCGCGGCGCTTGAGGCTTATGCGAAGGCGGTGGAGGGGTTTGAGGGATTTACGGGCGAAAAGCCGAAGGATTTCGCCAAGTTCAAGCCCATGCCGGGTGAGATGAAAATTGTATTGCAGGAATTTCAAAAGCCGCTCGCGAAAAGCGGGGGGCGGGAGTTCGATGGCGGCGGACAGATGGTGATGCGCCTTACCCAGCGGTACTACGACATGATCAACGAAAGCCAATCCGTTTGGGGCAGCCGGCTGCGGCATTTGCCTTGAGGGTGGCCTAGCCATTACTCAGGTGCTTGAGTGTGCCGGCGTTCTGTTCCCAGTTCTGTCCGTCAAAGGGTTCGATGACGAGCGAGGGAATGGGGGTATCGAGGCAGCGCACGTTGACGTCGATGCCGTCGGGATTGGAGCGGGGGACGTAGAACGGTTTGATGCCGCAGGTTTTGCAAAAGGTGTGCTGCGCGACGCCGGTGTTGAACGTGTAGCGCGTGAGGTTTTCTTTGCCGGTGAGGAGGCGGAATTTCGCCTGCGGCACGATCAAGTGCAGGAAGCCCACTTTGGTGCAGATCGAGCAGTTGCAATCCTGGGCGACAATCGTCTCAGGTGCGTCGACCTCGAACGTGACCGCGCGGCAGTGGCAGCTTCCCTGGTAGATCATCGGACGGTTTCTTCTGGTCAGTCTGGAAGCGGGATGAACTCGGTGGGATCGCCGGGGACGATGTCGAAGCGGCCTTTTCGCCATTCTTCCTTCGCCTGGTCGATGCGCTCCTTGGAGGATGACACGAAGTTCCACCAAATGTGACGCGGTCCGTCCATCGGTTCGCCGCCGACGATCATGAGGCGGGACTGGGAGACGGCCAGGATGGAGATGCGGTCGCCGGGTCGGAAGACGAGGAGGCGTCCGGGGCCGAACGTTTCGCCCGCGATGTCGATTTCGCCGGAGACGATGAAGACGCCGCGTTCGTCGAAGTCCGGGTCGAGCGGGAGGACGGCGCCGGGCGCGAGAATGGCTTCGGCATAGACGCACGGTTGTGGAAATGCGGCGGGCGACGTTTCACCGAACATCGACCCCATGATGAGACGGATGCGCTTGCCTTCGCCCATGATGCGGGGCAGTTCGGCTTCGGCGTGATGAACAAACGCGGGTGCAACTTCCTCGTGCGATTTGGGAAGTGCTGCCCAGGCCTGGATGCCGAAAAGGCGCGGGCCGGTGGCTTTGATTTCGGGGGCGGTTCGTTCGGAATGAACAATGCCGCGGCCTGCGGTCATCAGGTTCAGCGCGCCGGGGCGTATCGACAGTTCGGTGCCGAGGCTGTCGCGATGCATGATCTCGCCATCAAACAGATAGGTGACGGTCGAGAGGCCGATGTGGGGATGTGGGCGGACGTCGATGCCCTGACCGATAAGGAATTCGGCGGGGCCCATCTGGTCGAAGAATATGAATGGGCCAATCATCTGCTTGCCGGCGGCGGGCAAGGCGCGGCGCACTTCGAAGCCGCCGAGGTCGCGGGCGCGGGGGACGATCACCTGTTCAATCAGATCACAGGCTTTCGTGTCGCCGGGTTTCGGATCCGCGTCGGGTAGCCAGCTCATAGTCGTCCTCGCCGTTACTGAGCGAAGAGATTGGCACGAGCTGCGTGGCGATGAAAGGCGAGACGCCGCGATGGCGCTGTCTCAGAGGACCAGTGCCGCTGCACCGAGCACGATGGCAATTGCGACAAAGATCCAAACGACGATGCCGGCTTCCGGTATTCCCAGATAGGCGAGCAGGCCGACGACGAGAAACGCGACCGCCGAACCCCAGAACGCCGGGCTCTGATTTTTCGGCCAAAGATTATAGACGACGCGGCCGGCGATCATCGCGCCGACCACGATCAAGACGAGCAGGCCCGCCCGCTGCGGGTCTTGGAAGATCGCGATCCAGTCCATGAATGATTTCCTACGTGATTTTCCGATGTGCAAAATCGCAGGGGAAGCCGGCTTATGCAATGAACGCCCCTTGGCCTGCCGGCGTTACAGGTTAGTCTCGCGTGACGCAATCCGGAGGCGCCGATGTCCGACTGCAAACTAACGCATCACACCGATCACGCCCATCAACACGGTCCCGGATTCGGGCACACGGCGCTCAAGCATGGCGATCATGTCGACTATCTTCACGACGGTCATCTGCATCACATGCATGACGGGCATGTCGATGAGCACGCGATCGAGGTTTCGGCGAAGAATCCGGACGCGTGTACGCCGGAACATCAGTGCGGCGGACACGAGGCGGGGCACGTTCATGGTCCGGGGTGCGGGCACGAGGCGGTGCCGCACGGGGACCACGTCGACTATCTGGTCGACGGGCATCTGCATCATCCGCACAGCGACCATTGCGACGATCATGGGCCGGTAGAGGTGGTGAAGTAGGACGCTGCGATCTTATCCGCCGTCCCGTGCGCCTCGTCCAATTTCAGGTTGGATGCGTGCTGAGCGCAGGGCGGAGGAGTTTGACGATTTCGCCGGCGTAGCTGTCGTCGCAACTGTATTTCGTGCCGGACAGAAAGCGATACCAGAACGCGCCGTGGATGACGTGTGCGAGGGCGTCTTCGTCGAGGCCGGTGCGGAACTGGCCGAGCGCGTAGCCGTGACGCAGCACACGGCGCAACGCTTCGCAGCGAACCCGGTGCACGCGTTCATAGAGGTTCTGGCGAAAGGCAGGGTCGAGTTGCGCCTCGGCGATCAAACTGCGCACGCCCTTAGCCACGAGCTCGTTACGCATGAAGGCGAAGAAGCGCTGCAGGTCGGCTTCCAAGTCGGCGAAGGCGTCCGCAGAAGGCACGAGCGGCGGCATACGGCGCAGGGAGTGCTCGGTGAAGGCATCGAGCACGAGGTCCGCCTTCGATCCCCACCAGCGATAAATCGATTGCTTGCCGACCTTCGCGGCGGCGGCAATGGCGTCGATCGAAACGTCGCGATAGTCGCGTTCCCCCACCAGCATGATTGCGGCGTCGAGGATCGCCTGCCGGGTTTCCTCGCTACGAGGCCGGCCCGGCGCGCGCTTCAGGGACGATGTGGGATTGTCTGTCGTGGTCATAAGCGGTTCCATCCGACTCATTCTGTTTTGCTAATTATAAAACGAAACGTACCGTACTTCAATTTACGTGTTGATACGGATGCAGCCGAGCAGAGCCCATGCCGATAGCTTTGATTTTTATATCAATAAAAACAATCATTTATGTGATGATCCCTGAGAACTCGCATCAGATCACGATTTTGTGAATACGGATCGTCTCGTTTTTCTATTGCTAAATCGAAACGATCCGTCTAGTATTCAAATCACGGGCGGCGAACTGGATAGCCAGCCGCCCCGGAACCAGGAACTGACCCAACCAACTCAAGTCTAGGAGACACGCCATGAACCGCATCGTCATCGCAACGCTCATTCTCGCCGCTTCGCACTCGTTTGCTTCGGCGCGCGATCTCTCCACCAAGGTTATGCAGGACAATCCCGGCGTGACCGGCAGCGGCCAGACCACCAACCCGACGGCCAAGCCCGAAACCGGTGGTCTCGCCGAGCAGGCCATGCGCATTTCGCCAGGTGTCAACGGTGCCGGCACGACCGCCGATCCGACGGCCAAGCCTGCCGCGCGCGGCCTTGCCGAGAAAGCCATGCAGGATCATCCCGCCGTCGGCCGCTGATCTGAAAGCATGACCAATAGCATTCGTCTGGCGGACGGCGTCCCTCCCCCTCGTCCGCCAGGCCCTGCAACCGGCAGCCGTCGTACCCTCCCGACGCTGCCGGTTTTTTTGTGTTTGCCTGTGGAGGGCCGCTGACTATTGCACCTTATTCCGCAGCGAGCTTCGAATAGCCGAGCTGGTCGTTGAGTTTGACGATGAGGTCGGCGGCGGCGATGGGAATGTTTGTCCCGGGACCGAAGACGGCTTTGGCGCCCGACTTGAAAAGTTCCTCGTAGTCGCCCGGCGGAATGACGCCGCCGACAACGATCATGATGTCCTCGCGGCCTTCCTTGGCGAGCGCCTCGCGCAATTCCGGCACGAGCGTCAGGTGGCCTGCGGCGAGCGACGAAACGCCGACGACATGCACGTCGTTTTCGACGGCCTGGCGGGCGGCTTCACCGGCGGTTGCAAACAGCGGCCCGATGTCGACATCGAAGCCCAGATCCGCGAAGGCCGTTGCGATCACCTTTTGACCACGGTCGTGCCCGTCCTGGCCGAGCTTGGCGATGAGAATGCGCGGGCGGCGGCCGTCGTGCGTTTCGAACTCCTCGACGAGTTTCTGCGCCTTCAGCACGTCGCTGCTCATGGAAGCCTCCGAACGATAGACACCGGAGATCGCACGGATCTCGGCGCGGTGGCGCGTGAAGACCTTCTCCATCGCATCCGACATTTCACCCACGGTCGCCTTGGCGCGGGCGGCTTTCACGCACAGGTCCAAAAGGTTGGCGCTGCCTTTCGCGCCTTCGGTCAATGCGGCGAGCGCTGCCTGGGTTTCGGCTTCGTTGCGCTCGGCGCGCAGGCGTTTCAGTTTGGCGATCTGGGCTTCGCGGACGGCGTTGTTGTCGACTTTGAGGAGATTGATCTTCGCGTCGCCGTCGATCTTGAATTTGTTGACGCCGGTGATCGTCTGCTTGCCGGCATCGATCCGGGCCTGCGTGCGGGCGGCGGCTTCCTCGATGCGCATCTTGGGGATGCCCGCGTCGATGGCCTTCGCCATGCCGCCGAGTTCTTCGACTTCCTTGATGTGCTCAAGCGCCTTCAGCGCGAGTTCGTAGGTGAGGCGTTCCACGTAGTGGCTGCCGCCCCACGGGTCGATGACGCGGGTGGTGCCGCTTTCCTGTTGCAGCAATAATTGCGTGTTGCGGGCGATGCGGGCGGAAAAGTCGGTCGGCAGAGCAATCGCTTCATCGAGCCCGTTGGTGTGCAGCGACTGCGTGTGGCCCTGGGTTGCGGCCATGGCTTCCAGGCAGGTGCGCGTGACGTTGTTGAATACGTCCTGTGCGGTGAGCGACCAGCCGGACGTCTGCGAGTGGGTGCGCAGCGAGAGCGAGCGGGCGTCCTTGGGATTGAACTCTTCCTTGATGAGCTTCGCCCAGAGGAGACGCGCGGCGCGCATCTTGGCGATCTCCATGAAGAAGTTCATGCCGATCGCCCAGAAGAACGACAGACGCGGCGCGAAG
>CAYWIF010000020.1:0-59898 GCA_964458265.1 uncultured Hyphomicrobium sp.
GCCAACCGCTACGCCGCCGCCAAATCCGGAACGCTCACGATCTGACGGTAGATTGCGCGCGAGCGACTCGGATCGCGTTTTTCGACAGCCTTGGCGTCGTGAGGGATTACTGTCGAGCCCGCGCTTTCAGCGATGCCAAAAGCTGCGCAACCTGCGGGCTCGTTGGTTCGAGTGCGGCAAGCAGCTCGGCCCTTTCCAGAGCGGGGCCGATTTCGCCCATCTCAACGTCATAGGTGATCATTGCCATCAACAAGTCGCGATCATAGGGGTGGCGGGCGAGCGCTTCTCTCAAGGTGGCCATGGCGTCTGTCGTTTGTCCTATATCGTGCTGGGCCACGCCGAGGACATAGCTGAAACGCGGCTGTTCCGGCGCCATGGTGGCGGCCTGCTTCAAGTAGCTCATCGCCTCCGAAATTCGTTTCTGGCGGATCAGCGAAAGAGCCAGCGCATGGGCGAGCGGCCCGGAAGCCGGGTTCTCTGCAAAGCTCTTGCGCAGGATATCTTCGGCTGCAGTCTCATTTCCTGCGGTACGTTCGAGATCAGCCCAACCGATGCTGGCGCCGACAAACCTACCGTCAAGATCTAGCGCAGTGCGAAATGCGGCCCGCGCCTCGTCCACCTTTCCCTGATCATTGTAAAGGTTGCCAAGGTTTGCATGCGACTCGGGACGCTCGGCATTGAAGAGCTGTCCATCTATGTATTCCGCCAGCGAATTCGCGAAGGCGTCGCGATCGGCTTCACTCAGGCCAGCTTCCGGTTCGCCGGCGAGTGCGCGCGCTGCATCCATGCGAACAAGACGGGAGCTGTCCCGTAGAAGGGGCGTGAGGAGCGACCTGCGGCTTCCGGCGTCCGATCCAGCTATGATGGCGATTGCAGCAACGCGAACTGAGGCATCCTCAATAGCTAAGCTCCTGATGGCGATCTCCAACGCGTCAGCAGACGGAAAGTTGACCAGGCGTGCCAGCGTACTGGCCCGGGCGATGTGGGACGTGTTGAGATCGTTGGCCACTTTGGCCAAAGCAACTTGCGCACCTGGCGCTTGCCTGTCTGCAATGTCGAACGTCTCGGCGAAATCCTGGAATCCGAGCTTGGGTGTTGGAAACCAAACCTTGATGGCGTCCCGCGCCCATGCGGCGGGCTTATCCGTGTGACATTTATTGCAGGCGTTTGGCGTGCCGATGATGACAGAGCGGTCGGGCCGGGGGATGCGCATGGAATGATCGTGCCGCGCGTCGACGCCCATGTAGGTCGTCGTCGGCATATGGCAGGAAGCGCACTGGGCGCCGGCACTACCCGATGCGTGATGGTGATGGGCAGCGGTGTCGAACTTGTCTTGTGCGTGACACTGCGCGCAGACTGCGTTGCCGGACTTGCTGAGCTTTCCCGAATGCGGATTGTGACAGTCGGAGCAAGTGACGCCTGCAGCGTGCATCTTGCTTTGCACAAATGACCCGTGGTTGAAGACCTCGTCGCGCTGCTGACCGTCGGCATGATAGAGGCCCTGATCAAGTGTCGCTGGGCGGAAAGCATCAAAGAGTTTACCGAGCGACAACGGATCAGACGAGAATTGCTGCCGCCGGGAATGACAGGTAGCGCAGACTTCGATTTCCTTGGTTGATGTGCGCGGAGACGAGCGACTGGCCTGACCTTGAGGACCCATTTGCCAGGCTATGTTCCGTCGCTCATCAAGGCTCAGCGCGAAGCCCTTCCCTTGCGCCTTGGCGCGCTCGGCGTCGTTGCTCGCGGTCCATGCCAAATGCCCTGATGCCGGCCCATGACAGGCTTCACATCCGACATTGATCTCCGACCATGTGGTCTGAAAGGTCTGGCGCTGAGCATCATAGCCCTTCTGTAGATTGGTGGAGTGGCACCAGGCGCACTGGTAATTCCAGTTTTGGTCGATCCCGGTCCAATGCAAAGGATCGCCCGCCATCAACTTTTGATCAGGATAGAGGTGGTACCAGCGCTGGCCGCCATCCTCTTTCGATCGAGTATCCCAGGCAATTCCGAGTGCCTGATAGCGTCCTGCGGACAGGGCAATCAGATATTGCTGCAGAGGATAAACACCGAAGGTGTATCGAATCTCGAAATCGGCAAGTTTACCGTCGGGACCATCCGTGCGGACCCAGAATGTCTCAGCTTTCCGGAAGAAGGTGGTTTCGATGCCGTCCTTTGTGAATTTGGCGTTCTCGAAGTTGCCAAGCACTGTTGCGGGTGTCGCCTCTTGCATCGCCGCATGGTGATGGGAGCTCTCCCAATCCGCATGCTCTTTCGCGTGGCACGCTTTGCAAGCAGAGGATCCAGAAAAAGTCGCCTGCTGTTCTGCCGAAGTTGAGTCAACAAGCGCGAACATGCAGACACCAATCAATGTCAGCGCGCGGATTGGGTCAAAACGTGAATGCCTTGTTGACATGATCTGAGGCGCAGTCTTCCCTCAACGGCTGAATAAGAAAAGCTCCAAGTTTTGCATTCGACGTCCCTGTTGCACGTCACAAAACCAGACGATTTCCTCATCGACATTGATTTTAGCAGGACTATGATAATGAATACATAGCCGATCAGCCCTGCTCTCAGTCGGGCGGGCAATCGATTTGTCTTGCAGAAAGTGGATTCGGAAATCGATTGGCACCGGTCAAGATAGGTGAGGCATGGCGATTCAAGGGCGCCTCGGCGCAAGCATCATCCTGGTGATCCTATCGGCGACCTGCGCTATTGCTCAACAAGAACCCTATCAAATCGACCGCACGGCGCTGCCAGTCGCGCAGCCAGCGCGCCCCGTCTATACGGAACTGGACGCGCGCGATGCAAAGCCGCCGCCCCGGTTTGAAGTGAAGGCGCCGGCAGGCGCACCCAACGTCGTCATCATTCTAATTGATGATCTAGGCTTTGGTGCCACCTCTCCGTTTGGTGGTCCGATCGCGACGCCAACCATGGAAAAGCTGGCCCGAGAAGGGTTGCGCTACACCAATTTTCACACAACGGCTCTTTGCTCGCCAACTCGTGCGGCCCTCAAATCCGGGCGCAACCACCATATGGTGAACATGGGCTTCATCACTGAATTGGCGACCGGATTTCCAGGCGCAACGGGGTCGATCCCAAATTCAACTGCACCCGTCGCCGAGATGCTCCGTCACAACGGCTACAGTACGGCTGCCTTCGGAAAATGGCACGAAACAGCGGCCTGGGAGGCCAGTGTATCGGGGCCTTTCGACCGTTGGCCGACGCGTCAGGGGTTCGATAAATTCTACGGCTTCATTGGCGGGGAGACAAACCAGTGGGCGCCATACCTCTATGACGGCGATGCGCAGGTCGAACTGCCAAACGATCCCAATTACCATTTCATGACGGATATGACGGACAAGGCCGTCGCCTGGGTGCAGTATCAAAAGGCTCTGACACCCGACAAACCCTTCTTCGTCTATTTCGCTCCCGGCGCGACTCATGCGCCGCACCATGTGCCCCAGAGCTGGATCGGGAAATGGAAAGGCAAGTTCGACATGGGCTGGGACAAGCTCCGCCAGGAGACCCTAGCCCGGCAAATTGCGTCGGGAATCGTGCCCTCCGGAACCGTGCTTGCAAAGAAGCCAGACGCCATAAAAGACTGGGAAAAGCTATCAGACGACGAGCGCCGTCTGTTCACCCGGCAAGCTGAAGTATTTGCCGCCTTCCTGGACTACACCGATCATGAAATCGGCCGGCTTTTGCAGGCAGTGGACGCCACAGGTGAGAGTGGCAATACCCTTGTCTTCTACATCGCTGGCGACAACGGCACGAGCGGCGAGGGCGGCGCCAACGGCATGTTCAATGAGTACACCTATTTCAATGGTGTTCCCGAGAGCGTCAGCGAGATGCTGAAACACTACGATAGCTGGGGGTCTCCGGAGACCTACCCGCACATGGCGGCAGGGTGGGCGGTCGCGCTCAATGCTCCATTTGGCTGGATGAAGCAGGTCGCCTCTGATTTCGGCGGGACACGCAACGGGATGGTCATCTCGTGGCCCAAGGGCATAAAGTCGGCGGGTGAAATCAGGACCCAGTTCGGGCATGTCATTGACATCGCTCCGACCATACTTGAGGCGGCACAATTGCCAGAGCCGACCGTGGTGAACGGTACGAAGCAGATCCCAATACAGGGTACGAGCCTCGCCTATACATTTGCCGATGCGGCAGCGCCCGAGCGCCACACCACCCAGTACTTTGAGATTGCTGGGAACCGGGCCATCTACCACGACGGCTGGTTTGCCCGAACGATTCACAAAGCGCCATGGGAACAGAAGCCCCGCAATCCGCTGCAATCGGATAAGTGGGAGCTGTTCAATGTGAAAGCGGATTTCAGCCTGTCTGACGACATAGCAGCCGAAAACACGGACAGGCTGACCGAACTGCAGCAACTTTTTATGAAGGAAGCCGAGGCAAATCACGTCCTGCCGCTCGATGACCGATTTTTGGAAAGAACGATCGGAAAGCTGGTCGGACGCCCAGACCTTATGTCAGGACGGACCAGCCTCACGCTTTCGCAGGGCATGACCGGGATGATGGAGAGCGTCTTCATCAACGTGAAAAACAACTCCTTGGTTATCACCGCTGATATCGAAGTTCCGCAAGGCGGGGCAAACGGGACGGTGATCGCCCAGGGTGGACGCTTTGGTGGTTGGTCTCTCTACGTCAAAGACGGAATCCCGGCATATGACTACAACTACTTGGGGCTCAGCCGTTCGTCGGTTGCCGCTGACAAGCCGTTGCCCGCAGGCAGCAAGCACAATATCAGATTTGAATTCCTCTACGACGGCGGCGGTGTCGGCAAGGGAGGCATGGGAACGCTGTTCGTAAACGGCGAGAAGGTCGCCGAAGGACGGATCGATCGAACACAGGCCGGCATTTTCTCGGCCGATGAAACGGCAGACATCGGCATCGACCTCGGCACGCCTGTCGTCGAAGCTATCGGCGCGGAGGCGAAGTCGCGTTTCAGCGGCCGGATCTCCAGTGTCAAGGTCGAGGTCGCTCCGCCGCGTGCCCCGTGATCGGCAGATATTCGGATCTTTGACCTAGCGACGGCTACTTTGGAAAGACGTCCTTCCAATCCGTTTGCATGTTAACGACGGTCCAGTCTCGCGCCTTTGCCTCAGAGAGCCCCTTGTCGAGCTTCCCAATGTGAGAATTGCGATCATACGCCCACTCTCGCTCGGCGTCCGTGTGATGCACATAAAGGCAGAACCGCGCCCCTGATCCGCTGCAAGTCCATTGCAGCATGGCCAGATCACCGTCGGAGTTGCCGAAGGCCGCAAGGGGTCTGCGGCCGATGTGCTGATTGATACCGACAGGCTTGCCTTCCTTGTCGTCGATAAAATTGATCTTCGGTTGGCGCACAAGCACGGGCGTACCGTCGCGCATTTCGAACGATGTGACGATGCTTGAACCTACGACCTGCTCGGGCGGCACGCCATAAGCCTTTTCAGCCCACGGCCTCATAAACTCAATGCCTCCGCCAGAGACGATGAAGGTCTTGAACTCATTTGCGCGCAAATAGGCCAAAAGCTCCAGCATCGGCTGGTAGACCATCTGCGTAAAGAGCCGTCCTGATACGGGGTGCTTTGCTGTCGCGATCCAGTCCGTCACGATCTGACTGAATTCCTCGGTCGTCATGCCAGCGTGCGTTGCCATAACGATCTCGGCGACAGCGTGTTCGCCGCCGGCAAGGGCGCCTTTAAGGTCGCCTTTCAGAAGCGACGCAAATGGCTCCGTCTCCTTCCACTCGGGGCGGCTGTTGCTCAGGGCCTTTACGCGATCAATTGCGAACAAAAGCTGGAAGTATGCAGGCTGCTCGGCCCAAAGCGTCCCGTCATTGTCGAAGACAGCGATGCGTTCCGCTGCCGGCACAAAATCGGCTGAGCCTTTTGAGCTCACGCGCTCGACGAAGGAGCGGATTGCAATCTTCGAGGCGCCTTCATGCCATGACGGCATTTCATCGGCCGCGGCCGAAGGCGCTAGACTGGAGAGGAGGGTGATTGCGAGGAGAGCGGTGTATCGAAACATGTGCGCGTCCAATGCCGACTTGCGCCGGCGGCCTTACAAAGGCGCAAAAACGGCCGCAGCGGTAGCTTGCTGCGACCTTATTTGATTGCCTGTTCAGTTGTTGCCCGGCTTGCTCATCACCGCTTCCATCACGCGGTCAAGATTGAAGCTACCCGGCTTCTGGCGAGGCGGAAACTCCTTGAAGCTCTGTAGCCATTTGCCGACGTACGCCCCAGCCGGTGCGATCAGGAACATTCGATCCATGTACCAGCGCTGGAACCCCATGGCATTCTCGTGCTCCGCACGCTCGAATGGATCCATGCGCAGGTTGGTCAACAAAGGTGCGCGGAGCGGTTTGAAGGGATCCTGCCAGACCCGCAGGCCCTCGGCCTCTTGCTCTAGGAACGTAACTTTGTAGTTGCCGTAGCGCAAAGCTGCCACGCTGCCATCATCGGTCCAGTAGATAAACTCCTTGCGTGGCCACTCCGCCTCGCCCTTCAGAGCCGGTCCGAGGTCGTATCCATCAAGATGGACCTTGTAGGTGACGTCTCCAATCTTGCGACCCTTAAGCAGATCCTCTTTCGCAGTCTTGTCACCCGCGGCTGCAACAAACGTCGTCAGCATGTCTTCGTGCGCACCAATGTCGTTGACGACCGTCCCCGGCTTGATTACGCCCGGCCATTTAATCACGGTAGGGACGCGATATCCGCCTTCCCAGTTCGTGTTCTTCTCACCGCGGAACATGGTGGTACCACCATCGGGCCAAGTAAAGGTCTCGGCTCCGTTGTCGGTCGAGTACATGACGATCGTATTCTCGTCGAGACCGAGACTCTTGAGCTTGGCGAGAACTTGACCGACATGACCGTCATGTTCCGACATGCCGTCGGCATAAATCCCGAGTCCTGTCTTGCCGTCCGACTCCTTCCTTAAGTGTGTGAAGACGTGCATGCGGGTGGAGTTCCACCACAGGAAGAAGGGCTTTTTGTCCTTCGCGGCGCGATCCATGAAGTCCAATGCTTTGACGGTAACTTCCTCGTCGATCGTCTCCATGCGCTTGCGCGTGAGCGGACCCGTATCAGTGATGCGGCCGTCGACAAAACTATGGATGACGCCGCGCGGACCAAACCGCTTCCTGAATTCGGGGTCCTTCGGATAGTCCGGGTTTTCCGGCTCTTCCTCGGCGTTGAGATGATACAGGTTGCCGAAAAACTCGTCGAAGCCATGATTTGTCGGCAGCATCTCGTCGCGATCGCCCAGGTGGTTCTTGCCGAATTGGCCGGTGACATAACCCTGCGCCTTCAACAGCGTCGCGATCGTGGGATCCTCCTTCTTCATGCCCTCCGGCGCACCCGGAAGACCGACTTTGGTCAGGCCCGTCCGGATCGGGGACTGGCCTGTAACAAAGGCCGCTCGCCCCGCCGTGCAGCTTTGCTGACCATACCAATCGGTGAACAGCGCACCTTCACTGGCGATACTGTCGATGTTGGGGGTCTTGTACCCCATCATGCCCCGGTTGTAGGCGTTGATGTTGAATTGCCCGATGTCGTCGCCCCAGATCACCAAGATGTTGGGTTTGCTGGCTTGTGCCGAAGCGGAGGCTGCCCCCGCCGCGACGAGAACCGCAGCTGCCGCAATACGGCCTGCCGTCCTGCACCAACGTGAATATGCTTTCACAGAAGCCTCCGCCCTTGACTATACCGGACGGCCATACGAGCACCGCCCCGAAAATTGCAGGCCCATTTTGCCAACAAAAAAGCATAGACCGGCCCCCTGAAACTGAATGGCAAGAATGATGCATTCTCGGCGAAAAGCGTTAGTGCGTGAGGAAGGCCCAAGGATGAGGCTGCCGTTGGCAGAGAAAAATCGCCTGGATACGCAATCAGTTTCGATCCGCGCCAGTGAAGTAGCCTCTCACGCAAAGTCGGCGTGGCGCTGAATTGCTAGCAATTGAATTGAACACAAAGTAATAATTGGCAGGCGAACAAGAGACGGGTTTTGCATTAGCTTGAAGTAAATGGTAGAAAGGGAAAAACCGAAGTCCAATTCTTACACGCATTTTGGGACAATTGAGTAGTGCTCAAGCGGTTTCAAGCAGCTGACGCCGCCGCGCAAAAGCGACTTTTTATTGTGCCATCCATAAGTAGGGTAGTGAGAGCGGTGGACGAAGTCAAAAATGACGAAATACTAGATGTCTAGAATCGAATTGAACCCACTCGACACGTACGGCTGGCTCTCCGCCCAGCCCGCCGATTTCCGGCACTGGGCGAACAGCGTGGGAAGGTGGAAGCGCTATCGGCCCGGGCAAATCGTCTATAGCGCCGGTGACAAGTCTGACGGTGCTTACGGCTTGGCGGTAGGCGGGCTGCAAATTACGTTTCCCCTGGTCGCGGATGAGCCAGTTGTTGTGCACCGGGCAGAAATCGGTTTCTGGATCGGCGATGCTGCGGAGCTGTCATCAGAGCCTAGACTGGTGACCGTCATGGCTGCGGTTGAAACCCGATTGCTGCATCTGCCAAGTTCCGCCATCAAGATTCTTCTTTCCGACAGACCAGACCATTGGCGCTGTTTTTATCAGCTGAGCATGAGCAATTTGCGTTTGGCTGTCACTCAACTTGCCGAGGCGCTGGCGCTCACCGTGCGGGCCCGCACCTGCCGGCGTCTGCTTGGCATCGCAGACTCAAAAGGTGATGCTGCCATTACACAGGATGAGCTTGCCAAGCTTCTTGGGGTGACGCGCCCGACCGTCAGGCGTTGCCTTCAAGACCTCGAAGATATCGGTGCGATCGAAACCAATTACAGGAAATTGAGAATAGTGGATCGGTCGGCCCTGGAAGCTTTCACGAACGAGCAGTAGCGCCCAGCGGCCCCTGGCGCTGGGACCGCTGGCATTCCGACTGATTGGAAGTGAAACGCGGCGTTCGCGCACTGCCGAGGCGGTTGCCGTCAAAAGCGAGATTTCAAGAGCCGATAGTCTTTGGGCGCGCGAAGATCCGCGTCCCCGAAGTGGGATGCGAACCATGTAGCCGTGCAGACACATATCCCCAGTAAACCCGCGAATTCGTCAAGAACGAGTCAATTCACTCTCCGGGTTGGTGCTATTTTTTTCCAGCGAAATTGTCTTTTGAACAATTGATCTGGATACGTCTCGATGACAGCTTCTTTTCACCGACGTCTTGCGGCCGCCGCGTTCCTGGCAGGCGGCATTTGCGTAACGGTCCCGGCCCATGCCGGCGAGCAGGGCTGGCGCTTTTCCATGACGACGTACAGTTGGCTGCCATGGATCACTGGAGATTTAGGAGTCGCCAGCCGTGACCTGGACGTCGACGTAAATCCTGGAGACGTTTTGAATGCTCTCGACTGGTCGACGATTCCCGTGTGGATGAGTTATGCGGAACTGAAGAATGGACGACTGACGCTTTTCAACGACACGATCTGGACCGCACTGGAGGGAAGTGCTGGCTTTGAATCTAGCGGGCCGCTCGGGCTCGGAGCCTCGGCCGATGTCGACTATACGCAGCTAACGATGGAGTTCGGGGCAGCCTATACCGTTTGGTCGGATGGGGAGACCGGCGCACCCGGAGTGATGAATTTCGACCTTCTGGCCGGCGCCCGTTATTGGCGACAGGATGTCGACATCGCCGCAAGCATAGGTGGACTAACTGCTGCAAGGTCGGGACAAGTGGACTGGGTCGATCCGATTGTTGGCGCGCGGCTCGGATATGGAGTGGCGCCGGGGCAATCGGTCCTGTTGCGCGGTGATATCGGCGGCTTTGGCGCGGGCAGCGAGTTTAGTTGGCAGGCTCTCGCAACCTACAATTCAAAAATCTGCGACGGGAATGGCTACACGCTCGATGGATTTGTTGGTTATCGAGCCTTGGCAGTTGACTACCGCCAAGGATCAGGCGTGCGGCGGTATGAAATGGATACCATCCAGCACGGCCCCGTAATGGGGTTGACCGTCCGCTTCTAGGTTCTGTCGGATCGGTCATTCCGCCAACCGCCTCAAGGCCAAATTGTCCTCTGAATGTCGCGAGACTTCATGCTTTCGGTTCTGGCCCGGCGGAACCAAAAAGTCATTCGTAGGTTCAGCCGATCTCTCTCGGTGATTTGTCCCCCTGACTGAGCCGAATTCCGTCAATTCGAGGCCACCCTTCCATCGACTGTGCGCCGCAGCGTCCGTTGCGTTGCCACCAGCGACAAAGTCCGCGCGTCTCAGTCGCGAAACCAAACTTACGAACTGAATTCGATACTTATAGCGCGCATGTTCAAATAATAGCCGAAATGGCTCGGCGCTTATTTTTAAGCCAAAAGGGTCGACAAATCCGCAAATCAATGACGGAAAATTAAAGTTTAGGGAGCCGCACTTAAGGTGCGCTTCTTGAATTCATTTCCAACTACTATGCGCCGGTCCACAACAGCGTCCTTATCTCATTTCAGAAGGAACCGCACAATGTCGACACGGCGTGAGTTCATCCAATCCCTTCCCGCAATTGGAACAGCGTTTGCTGTTTCCAGCCAGGTTTTACTGGATGAGCGCCCAGCACAGGCTGAGGCGCCCTCCGCCCCGCTCAAGGGGCACTTTCACCCGAAAGGCAAGGCGCCGTCGAAGTTCACATTGGAGATATTGAAGAAGTCAAAGGCTGCACTTCCATTTCACGACACGCGTGACCTCGACGAGCAGAAGAAGGGGCTCATCGTTGAGATGAAGGATCTGCAGATCAAGGCAGATGCGGGGCATGTGGCGTGGGACATGAAACGGTTCCAATTTCTGGACGAGCAGGATGACTTCGCCAGCATCCATCCCTCGTTGCTCCGTCAATCCAAACTGAACAACAACTATGGCCTCTACGAAGTCATGCCGGGCATCTATCAAGTCCGCGGCTTCGACCTCTCCGACATCACCTTTGTGCGTGGCAAAACGGGATGGATCGTCTTCGATCCGCTGGTCTCAGCAGAACCGGTTCGCGCGGCCTGGGAGCTCTTCCAGGAGCATAAAGGTGAAGGACTGCCTGTCTCGGCCGTAATCTATTCGCACACCCACGGCGATCATTGGGGTGGCGTACGCGGGCTCATCGACGAAGCCGATGTGCGCTCGGGCAAGATTCCGGTCATCGCGCCCATCGATTTTATGTCGTTCACGATTTCCGAGAATGTCTACGCGGGCAACGCGATGAACCGGCGGCTATTTTATCAATACGGCCTGCTGCTGCCCGCCAGCCCGCATGGGTATGTCGGCCAAGGGCTTGGTCAGGCCATTTCAGCGGGCGCAGTTGGGTTGATCGCGCCCAACCGCTTCGTGTCGGACTCAATTGAGGAGTTTGAGGTCGATGGACTTCGAATGATCTTCCAGAATACGCCCAACACGGAAGCGCCTCGCGAAATGAACACCTACATCCCCGAGATGAAGGCGCTATGGATGGCTGAGAACGTCGTCTCATCGCTGCACAACATCTACACGCTGCGCGGCGCGCCGGTGCGAGACCCCCTCAACTGGTCGAAATACATTGCCGAAGCCCTCTATCGCTTCGGCTTCGAGGCGGACGTCATGTTCGCATCTCACCATTGGCCACGATGGGGCAATGCGCGAATCCAGGAGGTGCTGCGTGCTCAGCGCGACCTCTATGCCCATATGAACAATCAAGTGCTGCACTTTGCCAACCAGGGCGTCACGATCAACCAGATCCACAACGTCTACAAACTGCCGAACAGCATTCTGCAGCAATGGCATTGCCGGGGATATCACGGCTCTGCCGAAAATAACGCGCGCGGCGTGATTCAGCGCTTTCTTGGATACTGGGATTGCAATCCAGCGACCCTCATTCCGTTGTCGCCGAACGAGTCGGCGCCACTCTATGTCGAGATGATGGGTGGGTCGGCGAAGATCATCGCCCGTGGCCGAGCGTTGCACGATGCGGGGGAATATCTTCTCGCAACGGAGATCCTCAACAAGCTGATTCAAGCGGAGCCGGACAACGCGGAGGCCAAGGACCTGCTAGCGGATGTGTTCGAGCAACTCGGGTATCAGCAGGAGAACCCGGGGCTTCGAAACAGCTTCCTGGCTGCGTCATACGAGTTGCGTACGGGAATCCCTCAAGGTGAAATGGGCAATTCGAGCTCGCCCGACGTGATCCGGGCCATGTCGACCGAATTGTTTCTGAACTTCCTCGGCATCCGCATGGACAGTAGAAAAGTTGAAGACCTTACGTTTACGATGAACCTGATCACTCCGGACAACGGCGAAAAATTTATCGTCGAACTGGAAAACGCAACCTTGACCAACATTCAAGGCTATCAAGCTGAAAATGCCGACCTGACATTGACCATCGACCGGGCGGATCTTGAACTCACCATGATGGGCGCAAAGACATTGGATGCGCAGATTGCCGACGGAACCGCAAAAGTCGTGGGCGATGTTTCCATTCTAAAGCAGCTGGCGTCGGCTTTCGTCGATTTCGATCCGCGTTTTGAGATCATGCCGGGGACAAAAGCCAGGGATGCAAAGATGGCCAGGGCAAAAGATTATCAAGCCGAGCCCGGACAAATTATAGCGGAGTAAAATCTGCGAACTTGGCGCAAACCGTGGTGCCCCGTGCATCTACCGGAACGGATGTCCTGCATGTGGAGATCTTCGCCCCGGTGGCGCCGGTCGTCGCTAGCTAACGGAAGGTCGGAACTCGGCGTTCAACGCCTTGAGATCAGCCATGCCGTTGGCTGCAGCCTCGGGGCTCGGCGGTTGTGCGCAAGCCGGTAGGCACAACTGAAACTGCATGAGTACGAGGAAACAAACAGTGGCGGTGCCTGGGTGGCAGGCTCTATTTGCGGTCACGAACGCCCCGTAAAGCCAAGGAAAGTATCAAGCAGCTGATGGTTCAAAGCGGTAAACATCAGCCACCAGAAAACGGACGCTGCGAGCGCGCCGAGCACAAAGAATTTCAACCTGTCATTCATGTGCGAACTGCCGATCCGTTACTCGGAATACCCAGGTGGTGTCTTGCTCCAAGAGTACCCCTCCTTGCCCTTCTGGTAGCCGAAATCGAAAAGCATTCGCATGTACCCCTTGTCGAACGGCCCCACATAGGGCTGCTCGAACTCGTCGCCGATGTAGGCGAGATTATAGTCCACGCCGTCGCGCTTGGACGTGAGAAACATGCGGTAAGTGTCGTTGACGCCGCTTGACGCGGTCATGGTAGCGATTGCCTGTGTGGCAATGGCGAGGGTTTGGCGCTTTACATTTTCTTCCGGTTTGTAGAGCCGCCCATTGCGAATAATGTAAGCGACGCGCTTTCTCTTGATGCCGAGCTTTGCGGCCTCGGCCCTGAGGTTGAAGCCCGGCGGATAAAGGAACGCCTGAGCAATGGCGCCGCCATCGACATGCATCTCCTGGTAGCGCTTGCCCTCGATCGTGACATCCAGCATGACGGGTTGAAACGCGCCGGGGATCGCCGCCGAAGCGCGCAGGATGTCAATGATGAGGTCGCGGGCGTTCGGACTTCCGCTGGCGGCGATGGCCCCAATGTTCCAAATAACGGCGCGGCCCTGATCGAGATTGGTTGTCATGATCAGGAGAAGACGCCCTTTGCCATACTCCTCGGCAATCCTTTGCACCAATTTTGCGTCGACGTAGCCCGCGATCATGTTGCGAAGCGGTGTCGTATTCGTCATGGCGTCGTCAGAGACGGCGGCTAGCAGCCCACGTTTCTCGAAGACGTCAGCGGCGCTTGTGTCGGTGTAAACACGCTTCAACCTGTCGTCATACTCGGACCCTAAGAAGGCAAACGGTGCCGAAAGCGCACCGGTGCTGATCCCCGTCACGATTTTGAACGTGGGGCGATCGCCGCGCTCGCTCCAACCCGTCAGAAGTCCTGCGCCAAACGCGCCGTCATCGCCGCCGCCCGATATTGCGAGAAAATATGCTGGCCCCGAATTGTTGCCTGAGGATTTCGACAGTTGAAACGATTTCCGTGCGAGGGCTACGAGTCGTTCATGATCCGCATCCGGGTAAAAGCGGAGATCGGGCACGTCGATTGGATTACTCTTGCCGGCCAACGCCAGAGGAACCGCCGGCAGCCGCTCAGTGCTGCCGCAACCCGCAGCCGCAACCGCAAGAAGCAAACCGGCGACTGTCAAACGTACGGGGTGGTCAGCCACAACGGTGTACACACGCGTCGAGCAGTTCGCAAGAAACCGGATCGTAAGCGACTTTGACGCCATTCCCCACCGTAACCATTTAGTTCAGTGCAACGTGAGAGTAAATTGTAAGACCATGCTTCGATTGCCGAATTGAGTTTGAGTCACGGCCTATACCCCTCCAAAATGGTCCAGCCCATACCCTGCAATCCGCTTTTTGCAGCGGCCGTTGCATTGCCGGTTATGCGAAGTTCAACGGGGCGAGGCTTTGCTTCTGAATTCAGTCCGCTTGATATAGCTGCCATCGCCTGGAGGGGCGTCTCGGACCATGAAAGTTCGTCGATTGGAGCAACGATCAACGCCCGGCCATCCGCCAGGATATTGACCGGAAAACCGTTGGCTGAAACAAACTGGGTGATCATGCCTCCGCTGCTCCGTTGGTAACTGGCGATCATCTCGGCGCGCCGCACTAGAAAGTAGGCAAGATCGCGAGAGTGCACGGTCGCAGCGCGATCAACATATACTGCTCTATTTTTTACTCGTCCGAGACTATTCAGCGCTTCTACCAAGCGAATCTGATCTGCCGGCGTATAAAAATCGCTTTCGAGAAAATTTTGCATTGTGCGATCGCTGACGCCCATGGCGCGTAGACGTTCACGATTGAGCTCAACGAGTTGCGCCGGGGTCCTATCCCGCACCAGACCCCTGACGCCTTCGGCAGTGCTGGAATAGGAGAGCGCGGTGCCGGCCGCGCCGCCGATCACACTAAAGGCCGCCTTTGGCGCCAGGCCCCCGAACGCAACTGTGGCTGCCACTTCGTCCAGCTTCCTGGAGAGTTGCAGGAAATCGGTATAAGGATCGACGCCGAGTTCCACCGCAAGCTGACGCTTGGCGCTACTGACGCCGAGAGCACTTGCTGTAACGCCATCGGGATCGCTTCCGGGATTGGAAAGTCCGGCCCTTACCCGGCTGAAGGCCTGGGCCACGCCCGAGACTGACTGCTCGACCGTCGCGAAAGGGTCTCTTAAGAGATCGCGACCAATTCGGAGCGGACTGGTAGCTGATTTTGCCAGTGCGTTTTTGAAGAGCTCAGATTGACTCATTTGCTCTAACGCCGCTAATGCGGCCAGTTCACCCAGGCGGCGCTGGAGTAACTCCCGGCCGGCCACTGTAATGCGCCCGTACTCCGTTTTGACCGTAAAAATCTGTACGAGCCCGTCGCTGACGACTGGGTTCAGAACTTCGTAATTCGATCCGCGCACCTGATTTCCTAAGACGGTTGCGGCATCGAAACTTGGCGGGGGCTCCATGGCCAGTGCTGCCGAGTGGGAGCACACGAATGCTATCGAAGCAGAAAAGGCACAAGTGGCGAGGCGGCGATTTAGTCTCGACATCTACTATTCCTTCGGCTGTTCAGCCTTGGTCCACGAGCTATCGGGATTGAATGAGGTGATTTCGTCGGCCAGCTTTGCGGTGTCAGGCCCGAGATCCTTTTCGAACACCAAACCGTCGTTGTTTATGACGAACGTCATTACGCCGGAATTTCCGTATTCCGCAGGTATAGCAATCAATCCGAAGCCGCCGATCATCCGATCGTTGACGACATAATCTCGTGCGCCGCCCCGCGCTGCATCGCCTTGCGAGGTTAGGATGCGGTAGAGATAGCCATAATAGGGTCTGGGATTACTGTCGGGGCTACTCGACCCGACATATCCCGCGCTTTGCGCGCTGGCGAAAAGAGGCCCGAGCGGGCTCTCGTTCTCGTCATCCGAAGACGGCCAGTAGAGCCCGTCCTTCTGTCCTTCTTGGCTCAAGAGTCGGCGCGCATATTGAGGCCCGCGGCCATCGCGGTCCTCTAAGGCGTAATCCCGCTGAGCTTCGACATAGGCGTTCATGGTCTCAATCACGCGCAGTTCATTCTCGCCGATGCGGCGATTGAGTATTTCCTCTTCGCCCGCTTGGGTGTCGAAACGCCAAGACGAACCGTCCTTCACAATCGGAATGGGGAAAGGATACTCATCTTTGCCGATGATGAGGATCGTCCGGCCCTCCGCGTCCTGTTCGACCCTGTGACCTTCTGCAAAGGCACTGGAAAAGCGATCGCGCGCCGCTTGATCGGCGACCGGATCGCCCGAGTGGGCAATCCGGCGCGCGTCTGGCCCAAGTACTGCGAGCACACTGTCCTCACCGGAGCGCGCGCTCGACGCGAGCGCCTCGACGGCAAGTTCCGGCGTCGCAAATGACTGCTGAACCGAAGTTGTGCTTGTCTCTTGCGCGGCGCTGACCAGCGACATGGCCGGCAAAAAGAGAAAGGCGGCGGCAACCAAGGCAAGCGCCTCAGCAAAAATTGCAATTTTCTGCGGACGGTGACTTTTCATGTTTGTCCTCGTGATTGCTAGCTCTCCCTGGCACAACGTCGGGCTCATCGGCGTCGGCCGCCCCCCGAACGCTGACGGCTGGCATGTCCGCGGCTCGCGTGGGCGCGCACATCGGAGCCGCGCTGTACATCGAATGCAGAACGTGACGGACTTCTGCTCGGACTATTGGACCTGTGCTCAACATTTTTCGGCTTTCTCGCGGGCTCAGTCCGAGCCACCTTGTCCTTGGATGCCGGACGCTCGGCCGCGCCTTTACGTGCGTCGCGGTTCTCGACCTTCGGCGCATCGCGCGATGCGCCCCTGGTGTCGTCCCGCTTCTCGGCCCTGGCGCGATCGCTCGTCCCTGAAGTGGCGCGATCTGGCTTCGCCGCGCCCTGCTCAAAGCCTCTTGCATCGCGGCTCGCGCGGACCGGACTTGCTTTCGCGCCGAACTGCTCGCGCGACTTGGCGTCCCGATAGGGCACTTGACCGCGGTGCTCGGGATTATGCCGCCATTCCTTAGAGCTGATCTTGTTTTTGCTGATGTTGTTGTAGCGATCGATATCGATGTTGATGTCGCCGCCGTGCCAATTGCAATCGCCCCAGCCCCAATAGTGGCCGGCGCCTGCGATTGCCGCACCCCAGAACACTCCGGCTACGAATGCCGATCCCGGAGGAGGCGGATAGTAATATGGAGGATAGCTCGGATACCACCACGCGCCATAAATGACGGCTGGATCATAGACCGGCACATAGATTGTTTGCGGGCTCGCCGGCTGGATGACGACGATATTCTGCTCCGTCGTCACCTTCTGCTGTTCGTTCGTTTTAAGTGTGCCGGCTTTCTGTGCCTGTGCGCGCAGATACTGCACTTCTTTCATCACGTCGGCCTGTTGCGCCAGGAATGCGTCGCCGAGCTTCTGCGTCCACTCCAGTTCGTCGCTCATCATCTTTAGGACTTGCGGAAACGGCACGATCGATTTCACGCTCGCATCCCATTCCTTGCCGTCGAGAGCCTTGTTGAGCGCCTCGCCCGACAGCTTGGCGTTGTCCTTTTGCCAGCGCGCGGCCTGTACGACCTGCAGGGGATAGGTCGACGCCATCAGTACCTGGGCCAGAAGCTGGTCTGGATAGAGGGCGATGGGAGCCAGAAGCTGCTGGAGTTCCTCCTTCTTGAAGACCACCGTCTGGGGCACCTCCTGCGCAAAAGACGCGCGGGGCAAAAGGACCAGGAGCATCAGCATGAGCGATCCAATAGCCTTAATCCGAAGTCTCGTGTTCATGGCTGAACTCCCACTCACTTTTGCTGATGTGCGCTAAGCCGCTGCGCCGAAATACATGTTAAGCAGACCGTCGGCGCTTGTGATGAGTCTGTCGCGACGGTGTCGAGCGTCAGGATCGCGTCTTAGATTTGGTTGTTGAAGGCTGGTGTCGCGTCGTCGCCCGGCTGGGGCACCTGCGCATTGGCGCACGTGATGGCCAAGAAGCTAGCTAGCGCCGAAGTGACGAGGTTATTCGAGTAAACGCAATTCATGACTGTCATCCCCGAAACCTCTTAAAGGTTACGTTGGTCAGTGGGCAATCGTAATTTTGGCCGCCGGTGTTTCGATAGCCGGTAAATTCAAATGAGCGTATGAATGACATCGACCGGCGATCTTCTAGGCGATGGTCGTTTTTTCTGGATTGACGAGCAAAAACGTGCGCTTCGACATGGGCCGAAATCGCATTTTTCATAAGACAGATTGACACTTGCCAATGCTATGCCAGTCCTTAGAACGACGCCCGCAACCCTGATGAGGCGACAAGCCAATCCTTTTTATTCGTCGACGGATGTTTCGCAGGCAATTTAATTGCGGTCGGTCAGAAAGATAATGTTCGCCGTCAGGACCTACCGGCCAACTTGAGCTGATCGCCGACTACTCACGCGAGGAGAAACCTGGTGAGCAACCGCCGGGTTTCTCCCCATATGCGCCATGGATCGCCCATAGCGCAGCGCCCTCCGCAGCGAACGTGTGCGTCCTCTATATTGGTGACGACCATCTAGGCGGCCCCGTTGACGTCTAGTTCCGCGGATCGTCTTCGGGATTGATATAGGTGATGTTCCACGGACCCGTTGCTGTCAGAAGGACGATTGTTTCTTCTTCATTCCAAAGATAGTGGGCGTGGCCGGCAGGCAAAGTGAAGCTCGACCCGGCTCCGAGTTTGTCGCCTTTGGTGCGATCCAATTTCTCGCCCATGCCATTCCATGCTGCGCCTTTGAGCACGGTCACAACCTCGGCAAAGGGGTGCGTATGGGCCGGGATCTCGTAGTTGGCCGGGAATTTCAGATACGCCATAAAGACACCGGGCTTCGTGGGATCGCCGATGACAAGCGCACTCTGGGCATCGCCGGGGAGAACGGGCTCGTCCTTCCATTCTATTTTGTCCAACTCGAAGTTTTCCATCTTGTTCGTCGTCATCCGCTCGATTTGATCTTGCTGGGCCACAGCATGGAATGACGCCGCGGCGAGAATGACCCCGGCCAGCAATGCAAATACCAAACGCATGCCCTTCTCCCTGGCTATCGGTCGACCGTTCCGCACGGCATGAACGGACGATGACGCTTCAATCGTTGCCTGCCCAGACAACAACAGACGCACCAACGCGGCCACGGCGATTGGCCCGCCGGGGCTTGGGAAAATCTCACTTCGAGGGTTGAAGGGTGACTAAGATAGCGCCGCGACCAGCCCTTGGCGCATACACAAGTATACGAGTTCAATATCCGACTTCACGCCGAGCTTGGATTTAATCTCGCTATGATAGTTGGCAACTGTTTTCGGGCTAAGATTGAAGGCTGTCGCGATCTGATCAGTCGATTTCGCATCGAGGATCATGCTCAAGATTTCGAACTCCCGGGGCGAGAGCTGCTCCACGGCAGTGTGTTGATCGAACAGGCTGCTAGTTGCAATGGCTTGACTGATCTCCGCGCACAGGGCTGGTCGGCCGATATAGACATCTCGAATGGCGGTGATGAGGATTTCCGGCGGACTGCTTTTCGTGACGTAACCGCGCGCGCCTGCCCGGAACGCCTGCTGCGCATAGGTTGCGCTCGCATGCATGGAAAAGATCAGGACGCGCGCCGAGGAATCGAGCTGATGGATCTGGCGCACCAAGTCGATGCCGCCGCGCCCTGGCATCGAGATATCGATGACAACGATATCCGGTTGAAGTGTCTTGAAGGCCTGATAGCCAGAAGCGGCCGTATCCGCCTCGCCCACTACGTCGATGCCAATATGTTTTTCAATCAGCCTGCGATAGCCTTCGCGAACAACGGCGTGATCGTCGACCAGGAGGACGCGAATAGTCATACATCACGCTCCCTGCGGTGAGGATGGAAACTCGACATGGAGGCCGAAACCGCCCGTTGGCAGCGGCCCCGCGGTGATGGTTCCGCTCAGCGCCCTGACGCGCTCTTTCATCCCGATCAAGCCAGATCCTGCTGATGGCCCAGACCGCGCGTCATGTTGCTTCCCAACGCCGTCATCGGTGACGGAAAGCCGGATGTGCCGGCGAACGCTTTCGACGTGCTCAGTCAGCTGCACAACGACAGTCTTCGCGCTGGCATGTTTCGATGCGTTCGTCAGCGCCTCCTGCACAATTCGGTAGACATGTGCACTTGTTTCAGATTGCAACGCCTTCAATTCGTCCGCCGCATCAATCGAAAACACAGTGCGGCCACGAGCAGTTTCGTTGTGCTGCTCCACGAGCGCCTTGAGGCTTGGCACGAGCCCCAAATCGTCAATCTCCTGAGGACGGAGATAGCTAAGCGTCCGCCGCAGCGCGATCATAAGATCTGACGCCAATGTCTCAAGTTCTCGGGCCTCGCCGACAAGCTGGGGAGCCTCCGATTGGGCACTGCTCCGAACGCAGGCCGACAACGCGCTGATGGCGGCCAGCCGTTGCGCAATATCGTCATGGAGTTCGCGCGCCAGATGCCGCCGCTCCTGCTCCTGCATGTCGACAAGGCGGTGGGCGAATTCGGCGCGCTCCGCAGTGACTTTCTGAAGATCCTCCGTGACGGCGTTGAACACTTGGCTAATGCGATTGAGCTCGGCCAGCTCGAAAGGCGGCAACCGCGCTTTCAGATCACCTTCCGCTATTTTGTTGAGCCCGTTCAGGATGTCGCCGGCGGGACGCAAGCTACGCTCGACGACAAGATACGTGACAAGGCAAAGCGCTCCAACGAGAAGGGCAGAAAGTCCCAGAAGTGGCGCAATGGTCACCCAGACGTGACCCGAAGTTGCGGCTGGATCGAACGAAACCGAAATAACACCCTGCTCAACACCGCGGTATTTCAGTGGCCGGGATACCGATAGATGTGAATTGACTAGGCGGCGATGCGCTTCGGCAAACCAAGTTGGAGCCGTAGCGGAATTGGTCCCCAATCCGACACAGCTCGACCGATTCCTGGCCGGGTGGACGCCTTGGAAATCGACGCATTGCCCGGGCTCTAATGCATAGTTGGACACCAGATCCCAGTCTGGAAAGCGCTTCGGAATGTCGGTTGCCCGCTCTATCCGGGAAAGCTGCAGGTCCAGTTGACGGCTAGCAAGTTCGGCGACAGCCTCATTCTGCCGCTGGGCCTCGCGCGCCGATATGTACAGAGCAAGGCCGGATCCAGCGACAAAACACGCAAGCGCGACGAGTGTTATCCGGCGCACCAGAAGCCATTTTAGATCCATAGCAACACCTGACACGGATTATTTTGACTGACACTAGTGGGGTCCATCCGGTCTGTGAAGGCGTGCAGCCCGGTCTCGGGAAATCTTCATAAGGCTTCTCGGGCGATCCCCACTTCCAGCGAGCCACTCAGCAATCTAGCCTGACTTGAGCAAGGAACAAAGAATGCAACTTCCAGCCCCTATCCGCGCCTATTTCGATGCCGACCAAGCTCCCGGCGGAGCAGCCCCGGTTGGGATGTTTACGCACAATGCTGTCGTCAGAGATGAAGGCAAGACACACACTGGCCGCGAAGCGATTTCGGATTGGTGGAACGCGGCCAAGGCGAAGTACCACCACACAGCGGTTCCTAGCGAGATCCGCGAGAAGAAGCGCAACACTATCGTTCGCGCCACCGTGACCGGACAATTTCCAGGCAGTCCGGCCATTTTGACCTTTAGCTTCCAACTCGACGATGGCCTGATTGCGGCACTGGAAATCAGTGCATGACCGGCATTCGACTGTTGCGTGCGAGCGTCATCGTACGACGTCCGCCACACGCGTTTTTTACAGGCAGTGGGGAGGACGCCAACATGCAAGCACCGATTGGAAATGCTGTCTTCACGAACTGGAGGTTCCGCCACCTCCGTCGGCTTCCGTTCTTTTGGAAAGAAGCTCTATTGGTCGCAATTCTCGCATTCTTAGGGGCTTCAGCCGCAGCATTCACGAATGCGCCAGGATACTTCGCGGGAGATGTTCCTCTATTGATGGACAACATTTGTAGAGGTTCGGCCACGTCGTAGGACGAATTGCTTGGCAGGCGTAGACCGAACAGCCGCTTGTCGGCGGAGTGCTCGGCATGACCCGGACTCGTCATAACAGGAGAAGTTGGTGGAGACTTCTCGGCGTTGGACCCTGCAGCGGGCACGAAGCTCTGCCACTGGACACTTAGCCCATCGAACGAACCGCAATCGAGGTTAGGGACCGTCCAGCGCGACCCCAAACCGCTGGCGATAAGCGGCAGGGGGCAGTCCGGTGAGCTTTTGGAAGAGCTTTCGAAACGCTGCGGGATCGGAGTAGCCGACATCCCATGCGATGCGGTCGACGGGCGTCAGCGTTCTTTCCAGGGCTTCACGTGCCTTGGCGATCCGAACCTGCTGGATGTACGCGATGGGCTTGAAAGTGGTTGCTGCTGTGAACCGGCGAAGAAAGGTGCGGCCGGTCATTCCAGCGGCTGACTGAAGCTCGGTCACTGCAAGCGCGGAGGCAGCGTTGGCATGTATAAAATGCTGGATCTGCCTGATGGCGTCATCGCGGTGATCAAAGCGGGGAACGAACTGTGCGAAAGGGCGCTGGCTCTGTCGTGGTGGATCGATCAGCAGAAACCGAGCTGTGGCAAGCATCGCCGATGGGCCGAGAAGGCGGCCGACCAATGTCAGACCAAGGTCCGCCCAGGCCAGAATTCCACCGGCCGTGATGATGTCGCCCTCGTCCAGCACCAAGTGCTCGTCCGCCAATCGCACCTTCGGAAAGCGCTGCGCCAACTGTTGAGCAAAGGCCCAGTGCGTTGTGGCGCGGCGATTGTCGATCAAACCGGTCTCCGCAAGTATGAATGCACCCGCGCAAACGGAACACAACGTTGCGCCGCCGGAATGCTGTTTGCGCAGCCATCGCGCCGCCGCAGGTGCTGGTGCCATGCGTTCGGGCATGACGATGCTCGGTGGCGTGATCACATGGCTCAGCCGGTGTGCCGTCCCGGGATGGCTGTCCCAACTGCAGGTGACGCCGTCAGCCTTTACCTGCCAATGCGAGACGCGGATGTAGCGCGACGGATCGCCGGTCCATTCATTGGCGATTCGAAACAAATCCGTCAGACCATAGATCGCGGCCAACTGGCAATCCGGGTAGATCAACAGACCGATTTCGGCCACCGGACCGCGTTTACGAGTAATTGTCGTTTTTGCCTTGGTCATTGTCTATTCCGCCACGTCCATCCTTGCACCCGGTTGAGTAATTTGTCCAAACCAAAACGGATTGGACACGCAATGACCTTCGAACTCACCCGCCGAACACTGATGTCGACTGGGGCCGCAGCCGCTGCCCTGACACTGCTTCCCAAAAAACTTCTCGCTCAAAAAAATGGAGACCGCACCATGGCTACGATTAAGACCCAAGACGGCACTACCATCTTCTACAAGGACTGGGGGCCCCGGAACGCACAACCCATCGTGTTTCATCACGGCTGGCCGCTGTCTGGCGACGACTGGGACAATCAGATGCTGTTCTTCCTGGCGCAAGGCTACCGGGTGATCGCGCATGATCGCCGCGGTCATGGGCGTTCGGATCAGACCGACACTGGCAATGACATGGATACCTATACCGCCGATGTCGCCGAATTGGCCCGCGCGCTGGATCTGCGCAATGCCATCCATATCGGCCATTCCACCGGCGGCGGTGAAGCAGCGCGCTACGCAGCCCGAGCCGAGGCCGGCCGCGTCGCCAAGGTCATCCTGATCGGCGCCGTACCGCCCGTCATGGTTGGGTCAGACGCCAATCCCGATGGCATCCCTCTGGAGGTATTCGATGGCTTCCGCCAGTCCCTCATCAACAACCGGGCACAGTTCTTCCTCGATATTGCGGCTGGGCCGTTCTACGGCTTCAACCGCGAAGGTGCCACGATCAGCCAGGGCCTCGTCAACAACTGGTGGCGTCAGGGTATGGCTGGCGGCGCCAAGGCCCACTACGATTGCATCAAGGCCTTCTCGGAAACCGACTTCACCGAGGACTTGAAGGCGATCACCGTTCCCGTTCTGGTGCTCCACGGTGAGGATGACCAACTCGTACCGATTGCAAATTCGGCGCATAAGGCGATCAAACTGCTCCGTCATGGAACGCTGAAAACCTATCCGGCCTTGTCGCACGGATTGTTCGCAACTCATCCCGATGTGATCAATCCGGACCTGCTCGCATTTGCACGGACGTGATTGGCGTCAATGTCGATTTAGAAAGAACTTTGGCGGGCGACGTTGGAAGCCAAACGTTGCCCGCCGTTCATTTCGCCGCTTCCCACAGAATCATTGGCTGACGGACCGGCTCTTGACGCAAGGGATCCGAGGCGAACAATTCGAGCCACGCCAAGAACGTCCGGTCATACCCCGGCGCGAAGCCCCAACGGTTGCGCAAGCCATTTGAAGTATCGAGTCTGAATAGGCGCCGCCGCCGGACATCAACGTCAAGGGGTCGAGGGTCATAGCAAGCCAACAATGAAGTGGCTGAAGGCGAGGCCATCGTCACAAATACACAGTCATGGTAGCACCTTCTCAAACATCGAGAGCTGAACGCCACCGCAACCGATCTGATCACTCTCGTAAGAGGCTTCGACCGCCATCAGTGCAGAATTACGTGCCTCGTATCCATTCCGGTGAAATCCTGATGCGTCCGCGATCGTTCATCTCGTGCTCCTGCTAACGAATGGCGAAATGGGTAAAGGCAATAAAAGCAAGCAATTTCAACGCCGACAATGCTAGCACGGCAATTGGAGGCATAAACCCGTCGGACACAAATGCTTTAGACCCGGTTGCTTATTCGAAGGCGATCCCTTGCTTGAAGGTAGTTCGGCGTGGGAAATATTGGTTCTGATCATGTGACAGGCAGAGAGCGTGACGATGATTACAGCGTTGACGTTCGACGATGCCGGAGCCTTCTCCAAGGCCCTGTCGCAATCAAACGTCGTTTGCATGCAGACATTGCCTGGGGCCGTGCAGTTCAAATTAGATATTTTAACATTTCCCGAACTCGAGCTGCACCTCACCACAATGCCGGTCGGCGGCTGTATCGCCTTGGGCGACGCCGCTCGGGATAGTGTGAGTTTTCATGTGCCGCTCAGCGAGGAGGGTTCGCTCAGTCTCCTCGGGATGTCAGCGGATGCCAGTGGCCTTGCAGCTTATGCAATGGGCGGGGAGCTGGCGGTTCAGGCCAGAGGTGGTGCGCGCCTCGCCTACATCGTCCCGAACTCACGCTCCTTGCCGGACCTTTACCGGATTTTGTTTGAAGACGATGATCCCAAGCACGCCCGTAAGACGCATCGCGTTTCGGTGGAGGCCGGCGAACTCAACAAGCTCAAGACGCTTCTCAATGAAATTGCCCGGGTCGTCGAGATGTCTCCGGCGGCATTCAGCAATCCCGCGATGGCCAGAAATCTTCAGCAGTCCGTGCTGGGACAGGTGTTCGCAGTCGCCGGCAAACAGGTCCAGTCACTTGCACCTTTCGGCCGGGCGCAACGCGCTCACGCCCAGATTGTCAAGAAGGTCCATGACTATCTACTCCAGCTTCCTGGTGAGCCCGTGTTTGTACTGGATGTGTGCCGGGCGATGGGCATCAGCCAACCCACGCTGTTCAGGGCTTTCCGGCAAACACTGGGCATCGGCCCCAAGGAGTATCTTCAGATTAGACGCCTGCACTTGTCGCGGCAGAGACTGTTGCACGATCCCGATCCTGCAGTGAGCGTTCACGCCGTGGCCTACGATCTCGGGTTCTGGCATCTCGGTCGCTTCGGTAGTGCCTATCGGGCCATGTTCGGAGAAATGCCGTCGAGAACGCTGAGGCGTCGCGAAGGCCGTCGCGGCCGTGCTTGATCCGATTGCGCATTTTTCGCAGTGCGGTGGCAGACGCGTGAATGAAAATGACCTAGTCGCTCGGTCCGCATGCCTGCTACGCTGCGTGAATATTGTGCCACGGCGTGTCGAGGCGCAGCGCAAGAGAGGGAAAGCAATGGGGACTGCTCGTTCCAGTTTCGGTATTTTCGAATCGTCGGCGACACTCAAGCTGCAGCAAGTTCTATTAGCAGTACTCGGCGGCCTGTTCGTCGCGTTGATCAGCGATGCCGCCCATGCAGCCGGTTCGCAGAGACCGAATATCATCTACGTTTTGGCGGATGATCTGGGTTGGAAGGACGTTGGCTTTCACGGCTCCGATATCCTGACACCCAACCTCGACAAGCTTGCGGCCGAAGGCGTTCGCCTGGAACGGCACTATACGGCGCCGATGTGCACGCCGACACGAGCGGCCCTGATGACTGGTCGCTATCCGATGCGTTACGGGCTTCAGGTGGGCGTCATCCCCGGGGCGGGAACATACTCGCTCGCAATGGACGAGTTCCTCCTGCCGCAGATGCTGAAGGATGCCGGCTATAAGACCTACATGAGCGGCAAGTGGCATTTGGGACATGCAAAAAAGGAGTTCTGGCCGAACCACAGAGGTTTCGACTCTTTCTACGGAGCGACCGTCGGAGAAATCGACCACTTCCTGCACTCCGCGCATGGGGTCGCGGACTGGTATCGCGATGATAACGCCATCAAGGAGGATGGGTTCGACAACAGCCTCTTCGGTGCGGAAGCCGTGAGGGTCGTGAACACTCACGACAGCAAGGATCCCTTCTTTCTCTATCTTGCATTCACGGCGCCGCACACACCCTTTCAGGCGCCCAAGGAATATCTGGATCGCTACGCGTCGATTGCAGATCCAAATCGTAGGGCTTACGCAGCGATGGTGTCCGTCATTGACGACGAGGTTGGCAAACTCGTCGCTGCCCTGGAGAAAAAAGGCATCCGCGACAACACGCTGATCGTCTTCTCCAGCGACAATGGCGGAGTGAGGTCGAGCCTCTTCTCAGGCGACACGAAGGTCACGGGCGATCTGCCGGCGAGCAATGGTCCGTATCGCGACGGCAAGGGAACGCTCTATGAAGGTGGAACGCGCGTCGTCACGCTCGCCAATTGGCCGGGCCGTATCAACGCCGGCGTCGTCGACGAGCCTATTCACGTCACCGACTGGTTCCCGACGTTCGCATCGCTAGCCGGAGCATCTACGGAAAAGTGCAAGCCGCTGGATGGCATGAACGTGTGGACAACCGTCAGCACTGGCGCGCCCTCGCCGCGCAAGGAAGTGCTTTACAATGTCGATCCGTTGGGGGGTGCTCTCAGCGTCGGGAACTGGAAGCTTGTATGGAAGGCGTCGCTACCGCAGAAGGTCGAGGTTTTCGACTTAAAGCGAGACCCGGCCGAATCCACGAACGTCGCAAGCGAACAGCCAGATGTCGTCTCGGCATTCCAGACCCGGCTTGCGGAATTTGCTACGCAAATGGCACCTCCGTTGCTGATCATGGAGGCCGTCAAGTTGACCTTCTACGTCCCACCCGTGACAGCAGATCCGGCGGCCGTTCTCTCAGGCGGCGACTAACGGCGATCAAGCCACGAAACATCCGGGGAGGATGAACGATGAGAAGAGTTTCTTTTGCGATCGCCATACTGGCAGTCTCGATCACTTGGTCCAGTGCCTTCGCGCAGCAGCCAAATCTTGCGGTCGATTGCGCCACTGAAATAAGGACATACTGCGCGAACGTCACCCCTGGGTCCGATCGAATCGTGGCTTGTCTCGTCGCTCACGAAGATAAAATCCCCGCGCGATGCCGATTGACCGCCTACTTGGGCTCGGACGAGCTCGGCGTCCGAATGAAGGCGCTCAAGGCGATGGCGAAGACCTGCTCCAGCGACATCTTACAATACTGCTCAAAAGTCCCGGCTGGCGGCGGGCGGATTTACGATTGTCTCATTCAAAACAAAGCGACCTTGACCAACGACTGCCGATCGCAAGTGCCCGCCGCACAGCAATTCATGAAGGATTGATGATCTGTGCGGAGCAGACGCGACGTCCGACATTGGCGCCCCCTCGTCGTTGGCCGCAAGCGACAATTACCGTCGTCATGCCCACGCCGTTCCACCAAGTTCAAATTTAGCCAAGGTCGCGAAACTCCTCTCGTCGGGCCTTCCGCACACTCAAGTCAGTGGCGAGCGGCGGACGCGCTGACTCAAAACGGTCGGAAAATCTAGTTCTGGCTGAGGTCACATCGGGGGGCGGTTCAATTGAGCCCAGGACTCACCCTCTGACTGGATGAGAGAAGGGTCTCAGGTCAGTCGCTGAAATCGTTGGTGCCGGCTGCAGGATTTGAACCTGCGACCCCCTGATTACAAATCAGGTGCACTACCACTGTGCTAAGCCGGCGGAGATCGAAAGGACGGTCGCGCTTACCGGCCGTCCAGCTGCTCAGCTTCTAGCTGATTGCACCGGTCTGGCCAAGCGCCGGAAGCCGGCCGTGGCCGCGGCGACCCGTCCCGCCGATCGGGTGGGTTCGCCCAGTCCCGGCGGTCCGAAGACATCGACAACTTCCAAACCGGCGGCCCGGTTCCAGGTATGCACACCGCTGCAGCCCCGGCGAACGGGCGCCGTCACACTGTGGACGAGGCTTTGCGTGAAGCCGCCGCCGTCGAGCCGCCCGACGCGCGCAAATCCGAGTCCGGTGCCGTAGCCCGTCCGGCAATCCTGCACCGGACGCCACAGTGCGCCCGCATGCCGAAACATCGCGCCCGCCGGCCGCGCCCCGCCCGCATCGACGAGGACGGGATTCTTCGGATGCGGCGCCCACGGCCCCAGGAGCGAGGGGGCGCGATAGAGATTGAGGGCGTCCCACGACGTGCCACCGTCGCTGTCCGCCGTCGCAAAGATCCAATACCCGTCCGCCGTCTTGAGGAGTGTGGCGTCGTGGACGGGTTCGGCCAGCAGGTCGGCCACAGGAACCCACCGTTCGGGAAAGGCTTCCGCGCGGTAAAGCGTCAGCCGTCCGCTCGCCGCCGCTTCCGGCAGCATGTAGATGTCAGCACCGTCGGCAAAAATCTGCGGATACGAAAGATGAAACGGCGTCTCCAGAACCGGGCGCGGCGGGCAAAGCAAGCGGCCGTCCCGGGCGACCTCGGCGACGGAGATCAGCCCGCGTGCGGTCGCATAGGGAAATTCCTCGACGAACACGTAGCGCCGGCCCTCGTGCGCTGCGGCGAACGGATCGGCGTAGAACCGCTTGCCGTCATCCGGCAGCAGCGTCCACTCATCAAGGTTGAGAGCGCCGTGCGCAAGGGGCGCTGCCGCATCGCTGAGACGCCAGGCGACGTGCCACTGCGGTGCTTTTTTGAGCCGCTGCATGAGCGCGCGCTTCGCTTTCACCGCGAGGATTCGAGCCAGCGCTGACGTGCAGGAGCGGAGCGCCGCCGGCATTGCGCAAGGGACTTGCCCGCTGCCACGTGTGCCGGTGACGTCGAACCGGACAGCGCGCACGATCCCGGAGATCAGCCGCGCGATGACTTGATCCGCGGATGTCATCAATTGGTGTGGAGCATCCGTCGCGGTCTGTCCGATCGCAATGTGCGTGCCCGAATTGGGATCGAGGAGATCGAGCCGGGGCGCGCGCTGATCGAGGAGCGCGGCCCACAGCGCACGCTCTCCGGGCAAGCCATCGAACAGGGCGACAAGGCGGCGGCCGGACCCGGCGGCGGCGTTCGTGCCGCTGAGATCGATCGTGAGATCGGCGTCCCACGGGGCCGGTGTCTGATGGTGTGACGGAGCGCGGTCTAGCGCGTGCTCGCCCGCGCCGTGCAGCGTCCGGTCGATGAGCAGCAGCCAGTCGAGTTCGCGCGGAAGCGGCGGCGCACGATCGGAGCGCACCGGCACGAGGGCAATGTCATGTCCGGCCGCGGCGAGAGCGTCTGCCAATCGGCCATGCCAGCGCCGTGGCTGCTCCGCGTCGATAAGAAGGTTAAGTCGCATGCGAGGGGTCACACGGTCCCGGGTGGCAATGCCCTTAAGTATTCAAATTTCATGCCCCGGCGGCATGTCGCTGGACTCACCGTCAATCATCCCGCCAACGGCGCAGCGCAACCGGCACGGTTCTGGCGTAGATGCATGCGAGAAAGTGCCGTTAACCGCGGTTCCGCCGCGGCCGGTTAGTTACCGTCGTGGTCCCATGCTCGTTCGCCAGACCTTGCTCTATCTGCCGGCCCAGGTCTTGGGTCCGCTGTTCCAGTTCATCTCGGTCGTGGCGTGGACGCACTTTCTTGCGCCCGTCGAGATGGGGGTGTTCGCGCTCATCGTCGCCGCTCAGGAACTGGCCTACGTCACGACCACGTTCTGGTTCACGCTCTACACCATGCGCTACCACGACCCGCAGGCGGGTGCGGAGCAAAAGACGTCCTTCCTCGACACGGAGCTGACGGTCCTCATCACGGCCTCGGCGGCAACCATCGCCATGATGCTGTCGCTGCCGCTGGTGACCAGCCTGCCTTGGACGCCCGAACTTGCGTTGGCCGCCGCCGGCTATGCGATTACGCGCGGCCTCCTCTCCCATCTCTCCGACCGCGCCCGCACCGAACACGACACCACCACCTACTCCATTGTGCAGATTTCCTGGCCCGTTCTGGGGCTCGCCCTCGGCATTCTTCTCGTCGTCTGGGGTCGGCCCGATACCGTCCATGTGCTGTGGGGCTATACGCTCGCGCAGGCCGCCGCCCTGGCCATCGCGTTCGCCCGCCTGGAGTTCGGCCGAAACCCGTTGAACTTCGCTCCCGATGCACTGTCCAAGGGCATGGCCTACGGCCTCCCTCTGCTGTTGGGCAGCATCTGCATCTGGCTCGCCAACAACGGCCTCCGCTTCGTCATCGAATGGCGCGAAACGGCCGCCGCGGTTGGACTGGTCACCGTCGGCTGGGGCCTGGGTCTGCGCGTCGCGGCCTTCGCGGCGATGCTGGTGACCGCCGCCGCTTTTCCCGTCGCCATGCAGCGCGCTCGCGATGTGGGCATGGCAGCGGGCCAGGCGCAGCTTGAACGCAACGGCATCCTGCTGCTGGCCGTTCTCGCACCCGCATGTGCGGGCCTCGCCGCCGTCGGCACGCCCTTCATCTCGCTCGTGGTGGCGGAGGAATTCCGCGCCACGACGATCGCCGTCTTGCCGTGGGCGATCCTGGCCGGCGCGCTCCGCAATTTCCGCATGCACTTCGGCGAGCAGGCGTTCCTGCTCCACGAGCGCACACGTGTGTCATTGTGGAACGACGCCCTCGACGCCGTCGTCTCGCTCGCCGGTGTGGTCGCCGGACTGATGCTCGGCGGCCTGGCCGGCGCCGTTGCCGGAGCGGCCGCCGGCGCCGCCGTCACCCTTGCCGTCACGCTGGCGTTGGGCTGGACCATGTTCCGCTTTGCGCTGCCCATCGACGCCGTCTGGCGCATTGCCTTCGCAACCCTGGTCATGGCCGCCACCGTCGCACTCATACCCATTGCGCCAACCCCGCTCTCGCTTGCGCTCGCCGTCTCTGCCGGCGCGGTGGCCTACGCACTCGCCCTGGCGGCCGTTTACCCTGAATTGGCGCGCAAAATCATAAATCTCGTCCGGTCCGCCGGCGCTGGCGCCACGGCATGACCGGGCGCCTAATCCCGGCCCTGGCATGGTCCTTGGGTACGAACAGCAGCAAATGAACACAACCGATCGAACAAACCCATGCACCACCGTTTGAGCGTCATCCATTCCTTCGATCCGCGCGGCGCGAAGGTCGGCGGACTGGAAACCTTCATCCGCGACATGATCGCGTTTCTTCCCGATGACTTCTCGTTTCTGATGATCGGCGTCGACGCGCTGGGCGATCTGGAAATCGGCAAGGTCACGACCATCGAATTTCGCGGCCGCCGCTTCGAATTCCTGCCGGTCCTGAGTTACCTCGACGCCCACGCGCGCGAAGCCGCGACCAGCATTCGCCAATCCCTGACCTTCCAGTTCATGCAAGGTCTGTTGACCCACCTGCCGGCGGTGCGCCGCAAGCTGAAGGAAAAACCGACAAGCGTCGACCTCCAGCGCGTCGAGTTCGCCCCCCTGGTCAAGGCGCTGGGCGTACCCTTCGTGCAGATGCTGCATGGCGAGGGTGCGCCACCCCTCAAAATGGACAGCCTGCTCAAGAACTATCGCTTCGTGCACAACGTCAACGAACGCCTCGCGGTCATGGCCGCCGACAAGTTCCTGTGCGTCAACCCGATCATCACCGAACGCATTCGCCGAACCTATCCGCGCCAGGCCCACAAGATCGATACGCTGTCGACCTGGGTCGACACCAAGACGTTTTTTCCCCGTCCGTTTCCCGGCGATACAACTTTCCGCGTCGCCTATGCCGGCCGTCTCGACCTCTTCAAGTCGCCGCCGCTGATGTTCAAGACGATGGCGCGCCTGCGGGAAAAGCTCGGGGAGGGAGTCGAGTTTCACTACATGGGCACGAGCGATCCACACCGCTTTGCCGAGTTCAAATCGATCGAGGCCATCACGACGCTGCACGGCTTCAAGAGCGCCGCCGGCGTGTCCGAAGTCCTCGGCAACGCGCACGCGGCTATCCTGACCTCCGAATTCGAAGGCATGCCCTTTGCTGTCCTCGAAGCACTGGGGTGCGGCCGCCCGATCGGTGCCATCCACTTGCCGCAGCTCGAAAGCGTCGTCATCGAGGGATTGAGCGGCAAGCTCGTTTTGCGATCGGACAGCGAAGACGGCATGGCCGATCGCCTGTCGGATGCCTTCGTCGACCTGCGTGAAGCCATTCGCACCGGCCGGTTGACCCCGGACGGTGTCGCCACGTCCATCCGCGACTTCACGCCCGAACGCCAGCTCGCCAAGTGCTACGAAAATCACCGTCAGATCCAGCGCCGCCGGTTTGGCTCAGAAGCGCTGATCGCCGGCACGGCCTCCCAAGCGCTGTAAAAAGTACACTTGCGCGATTTACGCGGTCTCGCCCGCGCCCCAAATCCCGTGATCGGGCGCCGTCGAGGCAAACAGCATCCGCACGCGCGCCAGATCATCTTCCGCAGCCCGGTTCCACCGCGCGAGATTTTCGCCAGCCGCATGGGCGGCTCGGGCGCGCGCACCGTCACTGGACAGCATTGCCAGGATCTGCCGTGCCGCCGCCTCCGGTTGCGCCGGTTCGATAAACACACCCGAATTGCCGAGCGCTTCGCGAAACACCGGCCCGTCCGGCGCCACCACTGGCAAGCCGCCGTATTGCACTTCGAGCAGCGGAAGCCCCAGCCCTTCATCATGTGAGGTGCACAGATAAAGGTCCGCGCTTTCGATCAGCGCCTTGGCTTGCGGCGCATCGAGATAGCCGTGCAGCGTCACCCCCGGCGCGGCTCTGATCTCCTCCGCCACCTCGCCCCATCCCGTGCGCCCGATGATGTGCAGTTCCGCTTCCGGCGCGCTCGTTGCGCGCAACGCCTTCAGAATGTTGACAGCCGCCGCATAATTTTTGCGCGGCTCCACCGTGCCCATGGAAATGATCCGCAACGGCCGGCCGGCTTGCCGCGGACGGGAGCGCGCACTGGCATCAAGCGCAAAGATATTGCTGACGCTGGGCCGATAGAGAGCCACGGCGGCGTCCGGCGCGACAAACGGTTGGAGTTCGGCGCGCGTTTTTTCCGAGTTCGCCAGGAAATACCGCAGCTTCGACACCGCGCGCCGGAACGGCCACGCCATATAGATGCGCGCCTTCGCGCTGAGGTCCTGAGGCCGCGTGATCAGAAACGCGTCATGGACATAGTGGACGGCGCGGTCGCGGGCGAAGACGAACAGCGGCGAGGGCGGAAAACCTGGGAAAACAAAGCGAGCCTGCGGATGCCGAAGGGCTTTCCACGGCAGGATCACCTGCTGCGCCAGCACCATTCCGAGTGTGCCGTTGGCCCGTACCGGCCGGATATCGGCGCCCGGAAATGCAACCCGTTCGAACAACTCAATCGTCACCCGCTCGATGCCGGTGACATGCCGGCCCAGGTGCGAGAAGTCGATGTACACCACTGGTCGCTGAAAATCGCGCCCACGGTCGTTGCTCATGGCAGCCGCTCCGGATGTGTCGGCGCCGGGACCGGACCGGTTCGCGCGACGTGCGCTTCGTTCAGAATTTCGCGGATCATCGCTTCATAGGCGGGAACGCGCGCCTTGAAGGAAAACTCCTCTGCCCGCCGCTGGCGCATGGCCGGGTCACCCGGTTGATCGAGCGTCGCGTCGATGGCCCGCGCCAATTGCAGGTCATTGCCGATGCCAACGATCCGCCCAAATGTCCCATGATCGAGAATCTGATGCGGTCCCGAGCACGCGGTCGCCACGACCGGCAGTCCATACGCCATGGCCTCCACGACGACGTTGCCGAACGGTTCCGAACACGAGGAGGAGACGAAGCACTTTGCCGCGCCGTAGATGGTCCAGGGTTCCTTCAGGTAGCCCGGCAGATGCACCCGGTCCTCAAGCCCCAGTTTGCGGATCTCATTTTCGATGCGCGCCTGTTCCGGCCCTTTGCCGAGAATGACGAGCCGCGCATCCCGATGTTTCAGCCGTGCGAAGGCGCGCACCAGCGTTACGAAGTCCTTCTCCGGCACCATCCGCCCCACCGACAGCACGACGTTCTCGCGCTTGCCAAGGTCGGAAGCGGTCGGAACGTCGATCTGATCGGGGTAGAAGACGGGATTGAGAATGGTCACCATCCGCGCCGGGTGCGCTTTCCATTTCGTGATGAGGAGATGAAAAAGCCCGTCCGATACCGTTACCGTTCGCGCCGCCCAGCGGCTGAGCAGCGGCAGGCCGGCATAGCTGAAATAGCTGAGCCAGCCGGACTTCCATTCCATCTCGCCGTGGTAGGTGATGACCGGCAGTGTCGGTGCCCGCGAGATGAGCGACGCCAGCAGCAATTTCAGGTTCGATCCGCCGATGGCCGACAAGGCGACATCGGGCTTTTCTGTCCGCAACAGCCGGGCAAGGTTGCGCGTTGCTGCCAGATGAGGGCGGCCGAGCGTATGCACCCGGATCGAAGGATCGAGATTGTGCCGGTTCTCGTCCGCATCGAAATCCTGCGCGAAGATGACATCGTATCCGCGTTCCTTGAGTGCGGTCGCAAGCCCGGCCCACAGCCGTTCGCCGCCGCCGTCGACGAGGCCGTGCGTGTAGAAAAGTATGCGAGGCGGCTTCATCTGTTGTTCAGTCCCGGTTATTTCCGGCTGCGGTTGAACTTTTGCCGGCTGCCGTTCGGCTGTTGGCTAGGGGCTACGGTGCTCGCTGCTTTGCTGACGCACCGCCGAATGCTGCGGCGAACGTCAGTTCTGCCAGCAGCCTGCCGCATTGCGCATAGCGAAGGGCAAGCCGCCGGGGATTGGAGCCAAGCCGCCAGAGCCATTCGAACCCCGCGCGCTGAAGCGCCAGCGGTGCGCGAACTTGATCACCGGCCAGAAAATCAAGACCTGCGCCGATGCAGATGAAGCCGGCGTTGATGCCGCGCGCCTTGGCCCGCGCCGCCAACAGCTCCTGCTTGGGAGCGCCAAGCGCCACGAAACAGACCTTCGCACCCGATGCGGCGATCCGGTCGATGGCGCGATCCGCCTCTGCGCTTTCGGGATCGAAGCCATACGCAGGCGACAGCGTCCCGGCGATCTCGAGCCGGCCGCCGGTGTTCAGTATGAGGCGCGCACTTGCCCTTGCGAGTACGTCCGGCGTGGTCCCGAATAGATAGACGGGTAGACCCGCATCCGCGCAGGCCTCGGCAAGCGGTAGGACAAGATCGGCACCCGTTGTGCGCTCGATGCTCGGCTCGGTTCGCCGCGCCAGCCGGGCCACCGGCTCGCCGTCGGCGGTCACGAACGTCGCTTCGCGATACGCACGCCGAAAGGCAGCATCGTTGCGCAGCTTGACGAGATGATCGACATTGAGCGTGAAGAGGGCAAAGCCCGCGCCGCCGTGAGCGGCATCGATGATGGCCTCGAGAGCCTCCGCCTGATTGGCGATGTTGATCGGCCAGCCGTCCACGGCTGCCAGCGCCGGCAGCGGTGCGGTGTGGATTCCGCGATCATCCGCCGAAGCTTCGTCGAGGGGCGTGCGCTGTGTATTGTCTTGCATCATGGCAGTTCTTCACCTGCTGTCCGGCGCGACCGTCGCGAAGGTGTCGACCAATGGCGGCCGTTGCTCGCCGCAGCCCTTGATCGGCCAGCCGTCGTTCGTCGATCCGTTTGCATTGCTGTCCTTAAGTCTGTTGATTGAGCACGAGACCTTTGCGCGCCCCGATTCCGGTGGACGCGATGGCATCCGTCGCCTCCTCCAGGTCGGACGCCGGCCGGTCTCCGTGACGCACGACGATCAGCACGTCGCTGGCCAGCGGCAGCAGGGTCAGCGCCGCGTGTTCGTCGAGCACGGGACCAGCGTCGATCACAACGAAGTCGTAGGAGCGCGCCAATGCCGCCAGACCATCGGCAAGGCGCCGCCGTTGCGCCGGCTTGAGCCGGCTCAAGTCCGCCAGCGCGATGGGGAGCACCGAGAGTCCGGTGCGGTCGTCGTGTTGCGTGATGCTCGCCAGATCGTCCTTGCTGTCGAGAACAACCACCGTCCCGGCGTCCAAGCGTGGCGCGAACAGTTCGGAAAGTTCGGCGTTCCTGGACGCCCCGTCCACCAGCAGCGTCCGCGCGCCGGTTCGAGCGGAGGCGTAAGCAATGGCGAGCGCGGTCGAAGTGGCGCCTGTTCCCGAATGTGGAGACAGCACGGCGGTAATGGCGGGGTTGTCGTCGCTCGATTTTGCACTAAGCGCGTTTGTCAGGCGCAGGATTGCCTGCTGGTAGCGGTGCGCGGCGGGGGTCTGCGGCTCGCGCACGGCACGCAATACGGTCGCAAAGTGGGCTTGCCCTTTGCCGATGCCTGCAAACCAGGATTGCGTTCGGTCCATGATGGATGGCCGTTCGCTGAGAAGCGGGAGCGTTGCGCGGATCGGCAAGGACGGGAGCGGCAGGCGCGGCCCTTCAACGGCTTGCACGCTTTTGGCGCTGGCATCGCCAACAAGCGCGCGCGCGATACCGGCGCCCAAACCCCCGAGCGCGCCCAGGGCCAGGAACAGGAACGGGGAGGGAAAGCTCTGCCGCGTCGGCACGGACGCCGGGGTTATGATCCGGGCCTCGGGCGTTGTCAGACTGGCCTGCTCCAGCGTTTCCTTTGCTCGGGCGATGAAGCCGCCGAGTAGATCGCGCGAGGTCGCGAGATCCTGTTCCAGCTCGCGCATTTCGATCTGTGCGGTGTTGGACCGTGAGACCTCGCCCTTGGCCCGCTCCGTCGCCGCCAGTATCTCGCGTTCGCGCGATTGGGCGATTGCGGCTTCGGACTGGGCGCTTGCCGCGATGCGCTTCAATTCGTCGTCGATCTGGCCTTGCAGTTCATTGAGTTGCGATCGCACATCGATGAGAACGGGATGCCGGCCCTTCAATTGCCGCGACAGGGCCGCCTCACGGCGGGCAACTTGCGAATACTGTTCCCGCAGTTTCTGGACGAGGCCGGACTTGACCGCTTCCGGCAGCAGCTCCGGGGTCCCGGAGCGCGCGGCCGCGCGCGCCTGTTCCAACCGCGCCGAGGCTTCCGCCGCCACCGAACGCGCGGTGGCCAGTTCGATGTTAAGCTTGCCGAGCTGCTGTTCGGAGACAATGCCGCCCTCCGACATGACGATCTGGTTCGCCCTGCGGAATTCGTCGAGCCGCGCTTCGCCGAGACGCACCTTCTCTCTCAGTTCTCCGATCCGCGCATCGATAAGACCGCTCGCGCGCCGCGCCTCGGCTGCTTTGGCGGCCGTCTGGTCGTCGAGGTAGGCTTGCATAACGCTGTTGGCGATGCGCGCGGCCTTCGCCGGCGACGTGCTGGAAACCTCGACGTCGAGAACGAACGACTTCGCCGCGCGCTTGACGCGCACATGCCGGGCGAGTGTTTCGATCGCCTGCGTTTCGGCGTCCACGGCCGGGCGTGGCCCGCGGACGAGCGCCTTGAGTTCGGTTAACGGGCCGTTTGCGGGGTCGCGGATGAAGTCGGGGTCGTCCGTCAGCCTGTCGCGATCCACGACGCGCCGCAGCACGCCGTCCGACACCAGGATGGAGACCTGGCTCTCGACCAGCGAAGCGTCGCTGCCGTATCCGGCGGGACTAACCTCCTCGGTAACCACGCGGCGGGACCGTGGATCGACGAAGAGTGCGCCCGTCGCCGTGTAGGTCGGCGGCGTATGGGCCAGCACGAGAAACGCGGCGGCGATGCCGAGCAGCGGACCAAGCGCCAGCCACCAGCGGTAACGCCGCAGAATGCCGAGAAACCCCCTGACATCGATGCTGCGCGTGGATCTCTCAACCATCTTTTTTTCGTGCTGAATCATAAAGTTATAGGGAGTTCCACGAACCGGCGCGCAGGCTTAGGCTCAACTGTTTCATTAACGGCCACCGGTCCCGCATTGGAACCTATTTGTCCGCCCTCGGAACAAACGCCGCCGCCGACGACGCCACCTCCGAAATGCTCCTCCCCACCCTGCAATCCCCATGCCTCGACTTTCTGTCCGAGTGTCACGGCCGGGTTTGTTAGTCCGACGGTATGAGGCGTCCAATTCGCGCGCCGGTGAGCCAGCGCGTCGGCGTAACCAAAACGTGGCGTGGTGCTTGCGTAAGGAGCGAAAACGCAAAAGGTAGATCAAGTGAGTGACCACCCGGACGTCAAACGAGGAAGTGACGCGTGAACGTTCGTTTCGACAATTTCGGGGTTTCGGATGACGCCCATTCACGGCGCGCCAAGCTTGGTCGAAGCGGCTTTGCTATCGCGGCTCACGCCGTCGAGGTTGCGGTAATTCTGGCTGTCGCAACGCTCGTAGGTGCCGCTTACCATCTGACGGCCTACGGTAACGCCGGCCAGTATCACTCATATCTCGCAGTAGGTGGACTGGCGGCGCTCGCGTATACTTCACCGTTTGTCTTCCGCGAAGAATACGCCGTGCAAGCCTACCTCGAAGGCCACCGCGACTTCGACCGGACGTTCGTTGTCTGGAACATGGCGTTCCTTGCTCTTGCGGCCGTCGGCTTCCTAACCAAATCGACAGATCTGGCGTCGCGCGGCATGTTGATACTTTTTTACGCTGGCGGGCTCGCGGCCCTCACCGCGACCGCCCACTTGACGCGCTCTGCCCTTGTGTCGCTGATTGCATCCAATCGTATCGCGTACCGTCGCATCATGCTGGTGGGACCCGAAGACGAAATCAGGCGCGTACAGGCGGAATTCAGCGCGCGTCCCACAGCCATACGCATTGTCGCAACGCAGACCTTGCCGCCGCCCGCCGGCGCGGAGCTAATGGGCTCTGACGACAGTCTCGACCGAGTGCTTAAAACTGCAGTTGAAAAAGCGCGATTCATCGGCGTCGATGATGTCGTACTTCTCGTTGAATGGTCGCGAACGGAACTGATCAAGCAGATAATTTCGGCTTTTTCCCTCATGCCCGTAGCAATCCATCTTGGTGCTTCGAACCTGATCGGCCGCTTCTCCGGCGCGCGGGTGTCACGTCTCGACGCCCTAACCGCACTTTCCCTGACAGCACCGCCGCTCGGCCCAGTGCAGGTGGCAGCAAAACGGTCGTTCGACTTTGCAATTGCATCGGTCGCCCTAGTACTATTGGCACCTCTCCTGGCGGCGACTGCCATTGCCATCAAGGCCACGTCTCCCGGACCGGTGTTCTTTCGCCAGCGTCGCCGCGGCTACAACAATCGCGAATTCCGCATATGGAAATTTCGCACCATGAACGTCCTCGACGACGGATCCCACATCGAACAGGCACGGGTCAACGACAGCCGCGTTACGGCGATCGGGCGCTATCTGCGCAGATTCAATCTCGACGAGTTGCCGCAGTTGATCAATGTCCTGAGTGGCGAGATGTCCCTGGTGGGGCCACGACCGCACGCGGTTGCCCATGACCAGATCTATGAGACGCGCATTCTATCCTATCCCAGGCGACTTAACGTGAAGCCCGGTATCACCGGATGGGCTCAGGTAAACGGTTATCGCGGCCGAACCGAAACCGACGAGGCCATGCGTGCCCGCGTCGAACACGACCTCTACTATATCGACAACTGGTCGATCCTGTTTGATGCCTACATAATCGCTTTGACGGTGCTGTCCCCGAAAGCGTTTCGCAACGCACTGTGACGGAAGGCGGACCTGCCAAACTTTTAGCTTTCGCTATCGGCGCCGAATGCATGATTGCAGTCGGTGGCGCTCAACAGTAAGCGAATTCGCCTAAGGCTGCTGCGGCTGAGCGGCATTGCGGCGGACGATCGCCATATCGTCGAACCAGATCGTTCCTGACACAAAGCGATCTGAACCTTGCTGGTCATCCATGGCGAGCTTTAGTTCCTGCACGCGGCAGCCCTGAGATGGGATATCAAATCGGGCGCTGAACGACTTCCATCCTTGTGCCGACCCTCGAAGAATCTCGCTATTCGCCAGAACCTTGCCATTCAAACACTGAACACGCCATACGAGGCCCCGCGGACCGAGTAGAGAACTGGCAAACTGCCCGGTCAGTTCATGCGATCCAGAAGGCAGCAAGAGCGTCTGCCGAACAGCAGGATCGGACGCACGGTTCGCGCGAAAATCTATGGTGAGTGCCTGTTGACCGTCCTTAGCCGGATGTGCCGAGATGGCAGATCGCACACCTGACCGAACCGCGATCTTCCAATCGAACGGGCCGCCTTCCGGTGAAGATTCGAAACCGCCATTGTAAAGCGGGGTCACGCGCGCAAGTTCGTCGGGCGACTTGAATTGAAGCCACGTGTAATATGACAGCTCATGAAATTTATTGTTGGCCAGGAAATTGAGATAGAGCGCCAATTCAGCCTGTGTCGGCGCCGCCGCCGTGTCCTTTAAATCCAGATAAAGCAACAGTGGTGTTCGTGCATCGGTAATGAGATTCATGAACCGCGCGAAGAATGTGTTTCGCCACGGAGGATTCTTGGCGAGTAGTTCGACAAGCAATGGGCGATGATCATTGGATTGCGCCATGATGGCGAGTTTTGGCGCCACGTATGGCATCGACGTGGATCGCGTCCGCAGGAGAATATCGGCGTACTTTAGTGCATCCGCCGCATCACCGCGCTCAATTTCATCTTGCAGCAACCAGTACGCCGCGTAACTCTCCCGCACCGACATTCGCAGCGTGGCTTCCATGAGTTTGGCGGTTGCATCGCGTTGCCCGTCAACATCGGCGATTCTGGCCAGCAGACTCATCGCGTCAGCATCAACTGGCCGAATTTTTAGGACGCGGATCGCCAGGTCGCGGACATGGTCGAGGTCGGATTGCGCTAACTTCTTTTGCACCGCCGCAGCCGGTGCCGATGTCTCGTTGCTTTCGAAAGTCTGCGTCAAAGCCTGTTTGGCTAGCCGCGCAATATCCGTCAGACGATCTTGGACCACTCCCTCGCCATCTATGGCGGCCAAAGGCTCAGCATCGCTGGCAGCCGACGGCTCCGCCGTCGCGAGCAGCGTATTCAGTGCGGTTTCCGCTCGTAGCAATAATGCGCGCGGTTCATTGGGTTGAACAAACAGGGCCGCTTCCGGCCTTACGATCGCCAGATGGGCTGCCAAAGTCCGCGTGACGATCAGCCAAAGAAGCAACAAAGCGGCAAACGCCATGGTGGCGAGTTCCGCCCGCGACAGTGCTCGATTGCGTACCGGGTGAGTCGTCGGACGGTCCATGCGGCACCCTTATGGCGAGGAACACCGGTCTCCAAGCATGAACGCTCTGAACAACGAGAGCAGCCGCCGTCGCTTCGACGGGTTAGGAATAGCAAAAGGCCGCTCCAGAGCCCGCTCCCTGTTGCCGGTTGAATGGACAGGCGCAATTGTTAATCGCGCAGCCTCCAACCGGGCATCATAGGCGGCCCGGCGCTCGGCATTGGACAGCGTATGCCATGCTTCCATGACACGCCCCGCCAGGGCGTTCCGGGCGCTACTTGCCCCCTTGTCAGGATGCAGCCATTGCATGAGAAGCGCCATTCGATTGCGCAGTTCGTGCCCGCTGGCATCCGGCGACGAGCCCAGATTGCGGTAAAGGTCCGATTCGGGATTGAGCATGACTTGCTCGATAAAAAACGCGGCGGCTTCGTGGAGCACCTCCGGCGCCCGCCCCGTCGCATCAGCGATGCCGTCGATGAATTCGCGATCTCCTGAAACAATCCGAAGCAGCCCTTCGATACCGCAAGGTAACGGTTCGAAACGCGCGGCTTTCACACGCGTCGGTAGCAGCAGCAGATCGAGAGCAGCCTTGACAGCGATTTCCGTTGCCATGTGTTACGCTGATTTCTTGGTTTCGATTTGCGGCCGGTCGTCGTTCTCTACCGCCCCGTAACGAAGTGGATCGTGGCCATAACCGTAGCCGTATCCATAGCCGTACCCATATCCATATCCATAGCCAGCCGCCTTCAAGCTGAACTTTGCGAGCACGGTTCCGATCAATGGGCTGCGCGCCAATTGCAGCCGGCGCAACGAATCTCGAATAGCCGACGAACGCGCGTGCCCTGCCGCGGCGACGAAGACGGTCCCCGCAACGGAATTCGACAGGATAGCGGCGTCCGCGAGTCCCATCACGGGCGGTCCATCCAGAACGATCAGGTCGAACACGTCCAAGCCAATCGTCAGCAGTGAAATCATCCGTGGCGACGCGAGCAGGTCGGCAGCATTGGGCGGCAATGGCCCCGAGGACATGAAGGCGAGGTTGGCAATATCGGTTTGCTGGAAGGCTTCCGGCGGCGTGCATGCGCCTGTCAGATAGTTGCTCAATCCAACTGTGTTTGGCAGCCGAAGCTTGGTATGCAGCGATGCCTTACGCAGATCGGCATCGATCAGCAGAACTCTGAGACCCATTGTTGAGAAATGGCGGGCGATTGCCAGTGACGTGAGCGACTTACCCTCGCCGGGTCCTGAACTCGATATCAGCAGCGTTTTCGGTAGGCCGTGTTCCGTCGCAAACTGCAGCGACGTGCAAAGCGTGCGGTACGCCTCGCATAGTCCGGATCGCGGATCGCTCAGTTCCTCCTCGGGCCGCGCGGGCGCTTCGATCATCGGAATCACGCCGAGTGTGGGCAGTCCGCTGATTTGCTCAAGATCTGACGGGGCTCTAATGGTGTCATCGACCAGCTCTACGATGTAAGCCGCGATCAATCCCGCAATCAGCCCACCAGACAAGGCCACAAGGAGCGCTCGAGAAAGCTTTGGCGATGAGGGACTGAGAGGCTTCTCGGCTCGCTCGATAACAAAAATATTGTTGGCTCGCACCCCGCCGGCAACGTCGACTTCCTTGTAGCGTTGCAGGAGACCATTGTAGAGATCCCGGTTTGTGTCCACTTCGCGCTTCAGGATGTTGTACTGAACCGAGCGCTTTTGTAGATCGATCACGTCCGTTTTGAGCGTGACAACCCGCGCCTTCATTTCATTCTCTTGAGCAAGCGCGGACTCATATGCGCCCTTGAGCGACTGCTTGATGACCTCAATCTCATTCTTGAGTTGACGGCCGATTTCATTGATGCGGTTCGCTATCTGAACCATGTCGGGATAGTCTGGCTTGAAGGTCTGGAGCTTTTCTTTGTAGTCTGTTTCCAGAGCGTTGCGTTTGGCCCGCAAATCGTCAATCACGCCATTGCTGAGGATTTGCGGCAGCGAAATGCCGTCGACGGCCTCGACCTGCCGCCAGAGGTTCTCATTCTTGATCCGATCCGTCACGAGAGTACTTAAGGTGGCGTTCGCCGCAGCCAGATTGCTCTCCGCAATTGAAGTTTTATCGGCTGCCGCGACGATCTGTTCCTTCTGGGCAAAATCCAGCAGTGCCTGTTCGCTCGATTGCAACTTCTGCTTCAGTTGCGAGATCTGCTCGTCCAAGAACGTCTTCGCGTAGGCATTGGCCTCGAAGCGGCGGTCGATGGTCGATGAGATAAAAGCCTCGACCAGAGCGTTGACGATCTTGTGCGACCGGTCAGGATTTGGGTCGCTGTAGTGCACATCGACCAGACGCGATCCCCGAACAGGCGCCACGACGAGATTGTTTTGAAGCTCCGCGACGCTCGACCGCGTGTTCAAAGCGGACTGTGGCCGCGCGTCCGACCGGTCGAGCATCGAAAAAATGAAAGCTTTTGCCGTTCCGATGATGCCGGAATCCGGAGTGGCTGGCGCTGTCGAGGAGTTGCCGCTTGGGCCTGTATCGATGTTGAGCGTCGCAAGCGTGCGTTCTGCGACGCTGCGGCTCTTCAACAGCATGACCTGGGTCATGTTGAAGTCGGCGCCTTCCGAATTTCCCTCCAGCACATCTCCCTTGTCGAGAATTTGCGGGGAATCGCGGTCGATCTGGATTCTGGCGCTGGCCGTGTAAATGGGCTGTTGCAGAAAAGTATAGAGCACGCCCAACACAAGCGAGGCGCCAACGACCGCCGCGATCAGGCCGCGCCGCTTGTTGAATATCCGCCAGTATTCGATGAGGTCGATTGCAAAATTAGAATCCTCCTCCGGCCTTGGAGCCTGCTGAAACGCAACAGGTTGCCCGTGACCTGCCCGGCCGAGCGGCTGAGGATTACGGGTCGACACTTGCGTGCCGGGAGTGACTGACAAATCGCCCGCTGCCAATTTTTTGGTCCCACTTGGATGCGTTCTTCGGACAGGGCGGCGTTCCTAAAGCCCCATGAAAAGACCCGCCGACGGCAGGACACGCAGAACATTGTTGAAGGTTGTTTTGATCATGGACTGCCCCGCGATCACGGTATCTCCGGGCTGCAATTCCGGGTCTTGCGACTTGCCTTCACGAATTTCTGCAACGTCGAACCGCGCCGCCGACTTCTTGCCGTCCGCCGTCCGGAAAATCACCACAGAGGAATCGGAATCTTTGTCGAGGCCATCGGCCATGGCAATCGCTTGCAGAAGTGAAACTGAATTTCGGTATGGGAAGACGCCGGGCTTCTTGACGGAACCGTCGATCGTTATGCGCTGACTGTTGAACTCCTTCACGAAGACCGTGACTTGCGGCGACTGCAAATATTTGGCGCCAAGCTTGTGCGTGAGTTCGCGCTCCACATCCTGCGCCGTCCTTCCGGCTGCCGGAATTTCTCCGACAAGCGGCAGATTGATGGACCCGCTGTCGGCGACCTGCACACTCTTCGTCAATTCGGGAACCTTGAAAACGGAAACTTCCAACACATCGTAAGGTCCAATTTTGTATCCGCCCGGTTTCGCTGCTGGCGTGGCTACGGACGCCGGCGTGCCGTCCGCGGACATCGGCGGACTGCCGGTGGTTGCGGTCACTGGTTTGCTTGACGGCCCGGGTTGGCCGCCCAAAGCGGCGGCAGGAGCCGGCTCGCCGAGATTTGCCGAACCGATTGCCGTATTGCCGTCAGTTAAAGAGGCGCCGCAACCGGCCAACGATGCCACCGCCAGAACGGCGCAGGCGCGCGGAATCCACGCCCAAAGTCCCCACCTCGTCATAAGCATTTGTATTTCTTCCCCGCAACGGAGGTGCAATCTCACTTGGTACGCAATTACTCAGTGCTGCTTCCGGCCGTTCGCAAACGAGCCGCGCCGCTTCTACCTCTCCAACGAGCCGCGCCGCTAAGATGCGCCCTTTGGCAAGTTCGGGCGGACGCTTATGAAGGTCGTGAGCATCGGTTGCCAGAATATGCACCGCCCCGTCGCCCAACATCCGTTCTGCCCAATACTTAGCATCCTTTCCGAATCTACCGGCAAGTGAACCCGCCGTCACCTGCATCCAGACACCACGATCGACGAGACGAAGAATGAGTGCATAGTTGTCACGGATCCAAGACAAGCGCTCTGGGTGTGTCAGAATTGGCACAAAACCGGAAGTCAAAATCGAGAAAAAAAGTTCTTCAAGCCGCGCCGGCAGCACATGGTGAGGCGGCTCAACCAGAACATACCGCGTGTCTCCCAGGGTAAGGAGGTGGCCCGAGCGAAGGCCCGTCACGAAATCCGGAACAACGTGGTTGTCCGCTCCGGCCACCAATCGCAGGTCAATTCCCTGGTCAAAAATTGCAGACTGAAGGGCCTCGGTTGCCTGGCGGATTTGCGGCCCAGAATTCTGATACAAACCGGGCAAAATATGAGGCGTGCATGCGACAATAGTCACGCCGTCGCGCGCGAATTCTTGGGCCATCGCCAGCGACACGTCGAGATTTTGCGGACCATCATCAATACCCGGCAACAGGTGGCAATGCAGATCGATCATGAAAATTGGCGCTCGGCCTCCCTGAAGACCTACGGACGTCTTGCGTACTTATCGCCGCCGGCTGGATCGCCGGCCAAAAAACTCAAATCATACAACTTAAAATTGAACCCAACGCAGTCGCGAACTCGCCCCGGCCACGACGCTAAGCCACCTAACATGACGACAATGGCAGAGCTGTGGACAAACAGTCAGTATGAGCCTTTTGTCGAGGGAATTGGACTATGGTAGCTCCATTGACGATGTCTTAGATATTGGAATGCAACGTTGTTAAAGCGCCACAGTAGCTAGCAAGATTGCGCGCGTTATCCGCGGGGAGACTTTTGCTCGACACGATCCGCGGTTAGGTTGCGATATCTTGCAGCGCGGTGTTAGCGAGCGAGAGGCCAATTATTGGCTGGAGGGATGGTTTGATGTCATTGAAGTTTCAGTCTTTTTCGATTCCGGCATTCATCGTGGCCGGGACTCTCAGCGCCGCTGCCGCTACCGTTACGCCGAGCGGCAACGTGTATATTGATCGTGGCGCCGGATACCAGGCCATTGCTGGTCCTGTCGAAGCGAAGCCTGGGGACGTCGTGATGGCGATGGCGGGCGGCAACGCGACCATTACCTACGACACTGGATGTCAGCAGGCGGTCGACGTCGGTGCGGTTGTGGTCGTGTCCGAGGTAGCGCCCTGCGTGGCTGACGTCTCTCCAGGGGTGGACTACACCTTAGTGATTGGCGGTGTCGCGGTCGCCGGAGGCGTCGCAGCCGCGATTGCGCTGAGCGGCGGCGACGACAAGCCCGCAAGTCCATAAAGGCCGTCGAACACGTGACGCGTGAGGCCTGTGGGAGCATGCCTCATTGATTCGCTCAGCCCATCAAAGCGGTTCGCTGTTCTGGTTATCCGCTTTCGCGCTCGTGGCGTCCGTCGCATTTGCCGGAGCCACTAGGCCAGGCTTTGCCGGCGATGTCGTCGCCCAAGTGGCATCGGTTCCTGCGCTTCTTGCCGGACTGATACTGACTTGGCGGGAGCGCGATGCGCACGCTTGGCTACTGGGCTGGTCAACGGCCGTGCTGCTCGTCATCCTTCTCCAACTGGTCCCCTTGCCGCCGGCAGTTTGGGCGGAGCTTCCATTCGGCCCGGTGGTGCAAGACGTAAACGCTATGGCCGGCTTGCCAAACGAATGGCGGCCGATAAGTGTGTCGCCGCACGATACCTGGCTGTCGCTCTTATCGTTCTTGCCGCCCGCCGCAGTTTTTTTCTCGGTTCTGCATCTCGACGACCGGGAGAAGACGCGGCTGTTCCAAATCGCTCTTGTTGCGGTTCTTGTTTCGTGTGCGGTCGGACTCTGGCAGGTCGCTGCGATTTCCGGATACGCAAGTACAGGCGAGCGGCCTCAGTCGGCTGATCCGACGGGTCTGTTTTTGAATCGCAACCATTTTGCGGCTTTGCTCTACGTAGGGTTGTTGATCGCCGCGGCTTTCATGATCGATGGCTGGCGCCATGCGATGGCCGATCCGAAGCTTCTGGGAAGCATTTCTGCTTTCGCCGCTCCGGCGTTGTCGTTGCTCTTGATCGTGATGGCCCTGGGGCTGATCGTGCTGGCCCGCTCTCGGGCAGGAATGATTTTCGCGATCGCCGCGCTTGTCGGCGCGGCACTGATCGGACGGCTGCCTGATCCGCGCAGGTTGAAGCGCGGCGCGCTGCGTTGGATCATCGCGGGCGGCGCGGCGGCTTTTATCATCGTCTCCCAGTATGCTTTCTCCCGCATCCTCTATCGATTTGCTGAGGATCCGCTCCAGGATGGGCGGACGTCGATTGCCGATACGGCGTGGGCAACGGGCTGGTCGTTGATGCCATTTGGTACGGGCTTGGGGACTTTCGTGCCTGTCTATAAGGCAGTCGAGCAGCCGAGTGCGGCGCTGATGGGCGTGTACGTCAATCATGCGCATAACGATTTCATTGAAATTTGGATGGAGACGGGACTTGGCGGGCTCCTTCTCCTGATCTTCGCCCTGATCTGGCTGACGCGACGTTTGTTGGTGATTTTCACAAGCGACGCGGCAACTTGGGATTCTCAGGGCCGCCTGCTCACCAGTGCCGCCGGGGTCGTGGTTATTTTACTTCTCGCGCATTCATTGGTCGACTATCCGCTCCGCACCGGCGCAATGGCCGCCATCTTCGCGCTTTGCTGCGGCGTTCTGGCTCGCCCAATCGGATATGGCATCCCGCTGGGAAAACGGGCCAGCGAAACTACGGGTGATAAGTCGGGCGAGTGGGTGCCCGAACTGCCCGACGTAAAGACGTCAAGTGGACCTGCCTTCCGCCAATATGAAATTTCGGCGGCAGTGGTGCCGGCGGCGTGGAGTGGAACACTATCGACACCGGAGCCGGAACCGAATACTCTAGTGGATATTGATCGAATTTTATTGCCGAGTACGGAGTCACCCTTATCACGTAATCCCCAAGCACCGCAGCGCGGATTGCCGGAACTTGGCCAAGATGACGCTTGGCCAGAACAGTGGCGTCGGCCGTCGCGCAAAAATACGGGTGAGTGAGACGAGTGGCAGCCCGCGAACACGGCCAGAAGCTTTAGTTCGAGTGCCGGCTTTTCGGCCTTACGGCGCGGTTTTGCTTGAAGGTGTTTTGATGCGAAGTCTCAAGCTCTTGATTGTTGACGTCTTGCTCGTCGTCATCGGGATCTTTCTTGCCCAGGCCCTTCGCGACAATTTCGAGTTCGTTGCCACCAACGTCTCGGGTCTCATTCCCTACGTCATCGCGTCGATTATCAGTTCAATCGTGGTGGTCACGGGGCTGGGTCTCAACCGTTCGGTCTGGCGCTTCAGCTCGATGCGCGACTACCTCATTCTCGCCGCCGCTGCCGCCGTCATCGTTGTTTCAAGTCTGCTCCTGACCTTCAGCTTCAACCGATTGGAAGGAACAGCACGGTCGATACCGTTCCTCAGTTTCTTGACGATCCTCGTGCTGCTGGTGGGTGCGCGCGTTTACGCGCGAATCCATTATTCCACTCGTCGCGGTGGGGCCAAGCAGTTCGCAACGGAAGCGGCCGACGGCGATCTGCTTACCAAGAATTCAACGATCATCATCGGCCTCAATCGCTTGACGGAGCTTTATCTGCAGGCCGCCCATGAGATGGGCCACGGAAAACCCCGCATTGCCGGACTGATTGGGCGCAACACCGGTCACACGGGCCGCTTAATGCACCGGTTTCCCGTCTTGGGCGAACCCGAACAACTACCCGAGATCATCAGGCAACTCAGAGTTCATGGTGTGGTCATCGATCGCATCGTTGTGTCAGTTGCGCCGAGCGCTTTGAGTTCAGATGCCCGAGCATTGCTGAGGGAGCTGGAAGTGACTCTAGGGGTCGAGGTCAACTATATTGCCCTATCCCTCGGGTTGCAGAGTGATCTGCCGATAGAGTCTGAAAATTCACGAGGAACTCTGGAAGGCGAAGAGGCTGTCCAGCAATTGCAGGTTTCTGCTGCTGAACGTACCCTTCTGTCCGCAAGGCCGTATTGGCCTGTGAAGCGCATTGTCGATCTCTCCGGGGCGTTACTTTTCCTCACCATTCTGGCGCCGGTCATTGCGGTCGCCGCGCTCCTGGTCCGGATCGACATTGGGCGCCCGGTGCTATTCTGGCAACAGCGGCCTGGTCTCGGCGGAAGAGCATTCCGCGTATTCAAGTTTCGCACCATGCGTCCGGCCTTTGACGGCAACGGCGAGCCGCTGCCCGACAGTGAACGCGTATCCGCGCTCGGCACCTTTCTGCGCCGTTGCCGTTTCGACGAACTGCCGCAGCTTGCCAACATTCTGGTCGGCGAGATGTCCTTCATCGGCCCTCGGCCATTGCTGCCCGTCGATCAGCCCATGGGTATCTCGGCTCGGTTGCTGGTGCGGCCGGGTTTGACTGGCTGGGCGCAGGTCAAGGGAGGACGCCACCTGACGCCGGCCGATAAGGTGGCTCTCGACATCTGGTATGTGCGCAACGCAAGCCTGCTGGTCGATGCCGAAATCATTTGGCAGACGGTGCTGCTCGTGGTGCGGGGCGAGCGGGAAGACCGCAAAGCGGTGCAGCAGGCCTGGGCGGACATCGAAAAGCACAACGCCGCGTTCCGCGTTTCCAGCTCCGCAAGGCCGGTTGCCGTCGAGCAAACGATGGTTGCAAACGACTCGTGCCGGACATCATTGGCATCTTGACCATTTCGACGTTTTCTTGAACAGCGCCGGCGCAGTCCTTAGCCGCGCATCCAGAAACTCAACGCGCGGGGACGCGAGTCACCCGAAGTGCGGTAGCTTGCCAAAATTGACATGAACGCGCCCAACATGCCCGCATCCGCGCGTGATCCAGAGGATAGGTCATCGCCAACCCCCGTTATTCGCAAGGGTCGTCCCTGCGTTGCTATTTCGATCAACACGTCGTGGAACATCGTCAATTTTCGGTCGGGACTGATCCGTCGCCTGCAGGCCGAAGGCTATGAGGTGGCCGCCTTGGCGCCCCCCGACGAACACTCCGAAGTCCTGGTCGAAATGGGCTGCCGCTTCGTGCCGCTAATGATGGACAACAAGGGGGCAAACCCGCTTCGTGATTTGGCATTGCTGCGCCGCTATCTCACCGCATTGCGCCAGCTCCGTCCCGTCGCGTACCTCGGCTATACGATCAAGCCGAACGTGTACGGCTCGCTGGCAGCACAACGGCTCGGCATTCCGACGATCAACAATGTGTCCGGTCTGGGAACCGCTTTCATTCGCAACTCCTGGCTCACGCCCATTGTCAAGCAGCTCTACCGGACCGCTTTCCGCCGCTCCGAAAGGGTGTTCTTCCAGAACGAAGACGACCGCCGCCTCTTTCTCAGCCTCGGGCTGGCTGCACCATCCCGTACGGGTGTTTTGCCGGGCTCGGGCATCGACCTGACGCAGTTCAAGCCCATGGCAATCGCGCCAAGACCACCCGGATCGCGCCATTTTCTTCTCATTGCCCGGCTGCTCTGGGACAAGGGCATCGCCGAGTACGTCGCGGCCGCGCGCCGGGTCCGCGCAATTTATCCCGATTGCCGGTTCCAGCTTCTGGGCTTTCTCGATGTCGAAAATCGCACGGCAGTCGGCCGCGCCGACGTCGAAGGTTGGGTGCGTGACGGCACAATCGAATACTTGGGCGCCACGGACGATGTCCGTCCCTACATCAACGCGGCAGATTGCATCGTGCTGCCATCCTACCGCGAAGGCACCGCCCGAACGCTCCTGGAAGCCGCGGCAATGGGCAAGCCGCTGATCGCAACGGACGTGCCGGGCTGCAACAATGTCGTCGCCCACGGCGTCAACGGCTACCTCGCCGAAGTCCGCAATGCCGGCGATCTCGCGCTGCAGATCGAAACGATGGCGGCACTCGCCTCCCCGGAGGTTGCCGCAATGGGCCGGCGCAGCCGGGCAAAAGTCGAGCGCGACTTTGACGAGGGCTTCGTCATCGAACGGTATTTGGAGCTTTTGGAACCACTCCGGGCGCAGCACGCTCGCCCGGTATCGCGCGCATGAATCTCAGTAAGGAAAAAATTGCTGTCATCGGATTGGGTTACGTCGGCCTGCCGCTTGCGGTGGAATTCGGCAAAGTCCGTCCGGTTATCGGCTTCGATATCAGCAAGGAGCGCGTCGCCGCGTTGCGCTCTCGCATCGATATCACGCGCGAGGTCGAACCTCAGGAGCTTGACGCCGCACAGCACCTCACGTGCACAAGCAGCGTCGATGATTTGCGGTCCTGCGGTGTTTTCATCGTCGCGGTGCCCACGCCAATTGACAACGCCAACCGGCCGGATCTTGGACTGCTTCAAAAGGCCTCCGCCACCGTCGGACAGGTCATTCGCAAAGGCGGCGTCGTCATTTTTGAATCGACCGTCTACCCTGGCTGCACCCGCGAGGTCTGCATTCCGATCATCGAAGGCTTGTCCGGCCTGAAACTCGATCAAGACTTCTTCGCGGGCTATAGTCCGGAGCGGATCAATCCCGGCGACAAGGAACACCGCCTGCCGTCGATCAAGAAAGTAACGAGCGGTTCGACGCCCGAGGCCGCCGAGGCGATTGACCAGCTTTACGCGCAGATCATCACGGCCGGTACGCACAAGGCGGCCTCGATCGAGGTCGCCGAAGCAGCCAAAGTAATCGAGAACACGCAGCGCGATCTCAACATCGCGCTGATGAATGAACTTGCGATCATCTTTCACAGGCTCGGTCTCGACACCAAGGAGGTGCTCGCCGCGGCCGGCACCAAGTGGAACTTTCTGCCTTTTACTCCCGGCCTCGTCGGCGGCCATTGTATTGGTGTTGATCCATACTACCTGACGCACCGATCGCAGGAGATCGGCTATCACCCCGAAGTCATCCTCGCTGGCCGCCGCATCAACGACGGTATGGGCGCGCATGTCGGTGAGCGCGTCGTGCGGCTTATGATGCGCCGGGGGTTCCCCGTTGTCGGCAGCCGGATATTGATCCTGGGCCTGACCTTCAAGGAGAATTGCCCTGACTTGAGAAATTCCAAGGTGATCGACATTATCGAGACGTTGCACGAGTACAATGCGACCGTCGAAGTGTACGATCCCTGGATCGACATTGACGAAGCTCGCCACGAATTCGGTCTTGTGCCGGAGAAGAACGAGCCGCCGCAGGGCCGTTACGATGCAGTTGTTCTTGCCGTCGGGCATCGCGAATTTGCAGAAATGGGAGCGGGGCGAATTCGCGCTTTCGGCAGACCTGGCGCCGTACTCTTCGACGTCAAAGGCATCCTTGCGAAGTCCGAAAGCGACGGGCGCCTCTAGACATGAAAATTCTCGTCACAGGTGCCGCCGGTTTCATCGGCTATCATGTTGCCAAGCGGCTCATTGCGCGTGGCGATGAGGTCGTCGGGTTCGACGCTGTCAACGCCTACTATGATCCACAACTGAAGGAGCGGCGCATCTCGCTGCTCCAAGAGGCCGCGCGCGGCTCGAATGCCAAAGGCGACTTTGCACTGGTTCGCGCCAACCTTGCCGACAAGGCGGCCGTCGACCGCGCCTTCTCCGAACACCGTTTCGATCGCGTCATTCATCTGGCCGCCCAGGCTGGCGTCCGGCATAGCCTCGAACATCCCCACGATTATGTGGAGTCAAACATCACGGGCTTCCTGAATGTTATTGAGGCCTGCCGCCACGCCCAGACACCGCACCTGACCTATGCGTCAACATCCAGCGTCTACGGCGCCAACACCAGAATGCCTTTCTCGGAGCACGCGGGTGTCGACCACCCTCTACAGTTCTATGCCGCCACCAAACGCGCCAATGAATTGATGGCACACGCCTACAGCCATCTCTTCCGGCTTCCGACGACCGGCCTGCGCTTCTTCACCGTTTACGGCCCCTGGGGACGCCCGGACATGGCGCTGTTTTTGTTCACCAGGAACATCCTCGCAGGCGAGCCGATCAAGGTCTTCAACCACGGCAACCATACCCGCGACTTCACATATGTCGAAGACATCGCCGAGGGCGTCATCCGGTCGTCCGATCGGATCGCCGAACCCGATCCGAATTGGTCCAGCGATGCGCCCGATCCGGCGTCATCCAACGCGCCGTTCCGCATCTTCAACATCGGCAACAACGCACCCGTGAATTTGACGCAATACATCGAAGCTATCGAGGACGCGCTGGGCAAGACGGCGATCAAGGAGCTGCTGCCACTTCAGCCCGGCGACGTACCCGACACCTACGCCGACGTCTCCGATCTCGTTGCCGCGGTCGGCTATAAGCCGGCGACCCCGGTTCGCGAAGGCGTGCGCAAGTTTGTCGAATGGTATCGGGGCTACTATGGCGTGTGAGCACGGTACGGCCGCAGGCGTCTCCAGCACAGTTCCCGCAAAGTCGGCGCCGCGCCGTGCGGTGCTGCTCAATGACACCATGCACGATCGTCACCACGGCTGCACACTCGTGGGCCGTACCATCGATAACCTGGCAACCGCCAATGGGATCGAATTGATCGCCCGCTCGCCTGTGCATCACGACTGGCGCTTGGACCACAAGCTGCTGAGCGAAATGCAATCCGCGGAGCTCATCGTCGTCAATGGCGAGGGCACGATCCACCACGACCGCCCAGCCGGTCTTGCGCTACTGGAGGCCGGTGCCTGGGGAAAAAAGCGCGGCATCCCAACCGCGCTGATCAATATGACTTGGGCGGCGAACTCGCGCGCTGCCGCGCAACACCTGAAGCAGTTTTCGTTCGTCGCGGTTCGGGAATCGGCCAGCAAAGCCCTACTCGCGGACCTCGGTGTCGCGTCGTACGAGGCCCCAGATCTGGCTCTCTATTCGGCTGATCCGGTGCCGGGCCCTCGGCTCGAAGTAGCCGTCACCGACAGTGTCGTGCCGCACGTCGCGGCTGCCCTCGAACAGGTGCGCCGCCGGAACTCGGGTCGTTACGTCAATATCCTCTGTGGCAAGTCTGGCCCCCGCGAATGGGTCCGGTCATGCCGCAAATTCGGTGCCGTCGCCGGTGCATCGCCTCGCCAGATCGTGCACGCTATTGGCGCCGGCGTGCGCGAGCACTTTCACCAGAACGCGAGCGCCGATCATTTCGTGAGCGACATTTCCCGAAGCCGCCTCCTGATCACCGGCCGCTTCCACGCTGTAATCGTCGCCCTTGCGACCCGCACGCCCGTTCTGGCCGTCGCGTCGAACACGCATAAAATCGAATCAACGCTGCGCGATGCCGGGTTGCAGTCGTTCAGGGTGACCACGCCGGAAAAAATCGACAGCGCATTGATCGAACGCGCGTCACACTGGCAGCCTGGCGAACTCCAGGCTCTCGACGACTTCGTGCGAAGAGGTCGCAAGGAAATCGAGGCGATGTTTACACATGTCGCCGGAATTTAAGCTGCGGAATGCAACCAGCCAAACCGCATGAGCCGTGGTGGGTGCTTGCGACAAAGGACCAATCGGGCGGCTGGACGGTCGCCGTCTCGCAAGTGTGCCCGCCTGGACTGCGGGTTGTCGAACTCAACACGGATGCAACCGAAGCCGACGTGACACACAACGTCTCCGACGCCGTGACCAGCATCAAAGATCCAGTTTGGCGGCACGAATTGGCGGCCTTCGCCTTTCAGAAGCAGAGCCGTCCGATCGGTCTAGCGGGGCAGATTGCGGCTGTGGCCGGCACGGCAGACGGTGGCATGGCAGGCCGCATCGGATCATTACAAGAGACCCGCGACGTCGCTTACGCGCTGCGAGCAATGCTGGGACGCTTTGGCCGCGTCCGTGGCCTGCAGATCCAAAAATGGCGCGCGCGTTCGGAGTGGTTCGCCGTCGCTATCCCGGCATGGATCGGACTTGTTGCATCGGTTGTTCGCTATGGAGGATCGTCACCTGCGGCGTTGTCATCGAACGGCACCATTCACGCGGTGCATGGCGAATGGGAGACACGGACGCGGCACCTCTTGCCACCGAACTACGATCCGGGCGCGGATGCGATTTATCTCATCATCGGGCGGCCCAGGACGACTCTCAGGAACGCCAGGGCGACAATCGACCCTGAGCGCCGCTTAAACCATGCCAAGCTCGTCCGGCCTCTGGATTTCGTCGCCGCCGTCCGCGCCTTGCCGCACGGAGCATCCAGACTGGCCGCAGGCGTGGGGGACGCAGCCGCTGGCGCGGTTCGGCTGACAATGGCAGAGAAGCTCGCGTTGGCTTATCGAATGATGCAGGGATCCGCGCACCGCATTTGGTGGAGGCGCTGCAACGGTTCACCTCACACGGTTCTGTTCGGACACACGGGGACAGCCGACACCAGTCAGCTTGAGCTTGCAATGCAAAGCGGAGGTGCGCGGACTGTTCATGTCGTGCACGGCGTGAACCACGGCTGGCCATTCGCGGGCCTATCCGACGTGGGCATCTTTCAATCCGAACATGACGCCGGCTTGGCGCGTCGTATCGGCGACTACGAGCGAACTTGCCATCTGCCCTCGGCACTCCCGGAATTGATCGCCGAAGGCCAAGGCTGGCTGATCTTGACGTCCTACACCCACCCAATGGGCAGGCCATATGCACTCCATGGCGTCAAACCCGATGTCGAAGCCCTCAACATCGTCGCCGGGGCTGCACGCCAAGTGGGGATTTCTGCAGCGAGCGTCGTCTGGCGGCCGCACCCGGCCATAGAAAGGGTTTCCGCCGAAGATCGCCAAGCCGTCGAGGCGTGCGCCGCAGGCCACGGCTTCACGCGCTGGCCGGCCGGCCGCCCTCTCGAAGAAATGGTCTCGTTCGCCGTCATCATGACCACGCCGTCGACCGTGCTGCTCGACGCCCTCAAGCTCGGCAAACGCCCGATCCTCATCGCCACCGCGCCCATGCAGAGAGATGTCATCTACAGCTCCTATCCGGCACGAGCCGGCAGCACAGCTGAATGTGTGGGACACTTGCCTCCGATTGCAGCGAAGCACCCATCACGAGAGCAATATCAGCAACTCGCCCCCGGTCAGTTTCCGGCCGGCGCCCGCGACCTGCTTGAAGCCATTCACCGCCATTAGGGGACGAAGCCGATGTGCAACTGCCACGCCTCGAGAAACAGAGCGTTCTGGTAGGGAAGATGCGCATGCGACGAGTTTGCGAAAAGTAGCCAGTTCACCATCATCGCGCACATGGCAAGCGAAATCATCGCCCTTACGAGGGGGCGGGATCGCGGCGAAAAAATCTGCGGAAACGCCGACCATACCCAGATTGACACCGGGTACCAGTACAGAGAAATACGCCCGGCCGCCGTTGAGGCGATGGCAACGAGTGGCAGAGTTGCAATGGCCGCAAAGGCCATCAGCCGCAGCAGAGAATTGGGGAAGAGGACACTCCTGTACTTTGGCAACAGAAAGTAGAACAAGGCCGGCAAAGCATTGATTGAAACGTGGATCCATGCCCCGCTGGACTGCGTGTCTTCCGTCTGTCCGCTGCCATAGGAACTGTCGTAGTAGTCGGCCTGCCCGGTTGATTGCAGAACATAGACGGCCAGTGCCGCGAAGACAGAGAGCGCGATGATTTTTATCCAAAGCCGGATTCGCATCTCCCACCCGACGAAAGCAAGGTACAGGAGCGCGCTGAAGTGAAATCCGGCGGCAACAAAAATCCAAATCACGCGTTTCGCGACACTGAGTTTGTACCAATCGGCAATCAGCCAGATCAGAATTCCGGCTGCCAGCGCCTGGCGATTTGCGCTCATGGCAACCACTGTGACGAAGAACGGGAAAGCAGCCATGATAGCGAGCCACGGTTCGGGCGTCAGTCGGGCGAAACGGTACAAGCCCATGAAGAAGATCAACGTCGCGACCAAATTTACGGCGTATATGCCAAATCCCGTCCAATCGCCCCATACAAGCAGCAAGGCGTAAAGCGGCTCACTTACGGTCAAGACGCGATCAAATGAATCGATGCGGCTGGCCTTATCGATCATCCGCAGGTAATTGTTCCAATCCATGCCGACCTTGTGCCGAAGGCCGACAAAGATCGTGAACAAAACGAGCGACGCGAACCAGATCACGCGTTGAGGGCGTCGTGCGCCTCCCGTGGTTGCCGCCACCGCGACCAATGAAGCCATCGCAACGAAGGGCCACACGGATGTACTACTCCTTCTTTGAGCTTCAGTTGAACCGTCGCCGCGTTCGCGCGGCGTCTCGTATATGCCAAATTCGAACGAAGTGCGTCATCTGAATTTGATCGTACTCTGGTTTGCAGTTGATGGATCGAGGGCGGCGCGAAGGCAATTTTGCGCGGATGCCGTCTTCTCGAAGCGTCATGGATCGCGCCGTCCAAAGCCGGCGACCTATCGAGAAAATCTAGAGCAAAAACTAAGAAAGTTAGTGAAATGTATGTCCTTGGCTTGACGACCATGGGGGACGCCGCAGCAGTCCTTATGAAGAATGGGGCGGTGATTGCGGCAGCGGAAGAAGAACGGTTCTCAAGAAAGAAGCATCACATTGGCTTCCCCAATCTCGCTATGCAGTACTGCTTGGATGAGGCCGGAATTACCATCAAGGACGTTGCGCACATTGGCCTCTATTGGAAGCCTTGGTTGATCCGCACACGGGCGCGCATGGCGCTTTCAAGTCTCATGAGCAAGAACAAGAGCCTGTTTGCTGCGAGAGTGAATAGTGGCATCCCGCGCGTCAGCAGTTACGCATCGATGTTCACGCTCCCCTCCTACATCCGCAAGCGCTTCGGCGGGGGCGATTTCAAGTTCCACTTCATTGCACACCACGATTGCCACGCCGCAAGCTGCTTCTATTGCTCGCCATTCGAAACGGCGGCGATATTTACACTCGATGGGGCGGGTGAGGAGTCGTCAACCGTCTTGGCGTATGGCAAGGGCACGCAAAAAATACGCAAGATTGCAGATGTGAAGCTTCCTCACTCGATGGGACAGTTTTATTCGGCTGTTACAAACTATCTTGGCTTCGATATGTTCGAGGGCGAAGAATGGAAGGTTATGGGTCTGGCAGCGTATGGCGAGCCAAAGTACTACGATTATCTCAGAAACAATGTCCTAGTGATGCAGGGGGACAGAAACTTCGTATTCAACGTCGAAGTCTTGGATCATCACTTAGCCAAAAGCCACTCCTTTTCAGCCAAGTTCATCGAGGCCTGCGGTCCGCCGCGTAAGCCGGGCGAGGAGTTCGAGCAGCGGCACATGGATCTTGCGGCTAGCGCGCAGAAGGTTCTCGAGGAAACAGCTCTAACCTTCGCTAAAACACTTCAGAAGGAAACTGGAGAAGAAAACCTCTGCCTTGCCGGCGGCGTGGCATACAATTCCGTCATGAACGGCCGCATTGTGCGCGACGCCGGTTTCAAGAACGTTTTTGTTCAACCGGCTGCCGGTGACTCCGGTTGTGCCATGGGCGCGGCCCTATGGATCACGCATGCCATACTGCAAATTCCGCGGCGAAAGGCGCTCGATAACGCCTACTTCGGTCCGGGTTTCACCAATGAGGAGTGTCGTAAAGCGCTGGCAGAGCAAAACCTGCCTTTCGAGACGCTGCCTGACGCCGAATTGACAAAGAAGGTCGCGCGGTTGCTCGCCGACGGAAACTTGATTGCATGGTTCCAAGGGCGCATGGAATGGGGTCCCCGCGCCCTAGGCCATCGCAGCTTCCTTGCCGATCCAAGCATGCCTAACGTTCGCGACGTACTAAATCACAAAGTAAAGCTGCGGGAGTGGTTCCGCCCGCTCGCTCCGTCAATGCCGCGAGAGTATGCCGCCGAGGTCTTTGGTCACGATTACTTCGATCCATTTATGGTGACGGTGCATCCTGTCCCGGAGGGAAATAGATCGAAAATTCCCGGTGTCGTTCACGTCGATGGAACGGCTCGCCCTCAAACAGTGGAACGCCATGTCAACCCACTGTACTGGCAGCTATTGAACGATTTTGGCGAAATAACCGGCGTGCCGGTGCTGTTGAACACCTCGTTCAATATTCAAGAGCCCATCGTCTGCAGTCCAATGGACGCCGTGAAGACCTTCAAGCGCTGCGAAGTGGACTATCTCGTTCTGAATAACCAACTCGTCGGAAGGAGCGACAAGGTCGCGGACCATTCCGGCGCGGCCGCTATGAGCGCAGCCAAGTAGAAATAATCAGGTGACCGCTCAAACGAACCTTAAGCCGTGCTGAAGCCGCTCAAGCCCATACCGATGCGCCTGCTCTTCATTATCAAGGGTCTCGTTGTGCCGGGCGGAGGGGCCGAGCGTGTCTTTGTATCCGTGGTAAACGGGCTCGCTGCAC